>JAYPCE010000009.1:0-51829 GCA_038124565.1 Candidatus Poseidonia sp. | reverse complement strand
CGAACATCACCAACGAGGCCATCCTCAATGAAATCAGTTGGATTGAAGGCGATGACAGGAACATCGATGGTGACTCAACAGGGCGAGGAATGGATTACGACAAAGACGACCATGGACGAAACGACGGTGTGCTGTGGATCATTTCCCCCGCCCAAGTCATCAAGGAGATCAACTCTGCGGACGGGCGGTTCAACCATTCCCTTTGCACACACGGCGTGAACAATCGGCTGCCTGTTGCCTTGGATTGCGACCAACTGCCACCAGGTGGTGAGTATGCTATCCCAAGCCAAGACCGAATTGACCAAATCATTGAGGAGTCAAATGGAGCGTTTGATGCCCTAATTAAGGACACGAACGACATGGACCCGACCGTTGATAGCGACGGTGACGGAAACTACACCAACGACATGGATGGCGACGGAATTTGGGACACAACCGCCATCGTCATCGGCTTGCACCACGACCCATCGGTGACTGGAGATTGGAACGATTTCTCAGGAATTCTTTCGCATTTCCAAGACATCATCGACGCACGACCCTCGGAATACAGAAGCACCGACATGACCGTGACGGGTTTGACCAAAGTACTCGAGGATGTCTCAGACGCGATTTACGAAGACCTGTTGATGATTCTTCCGTGGTCCGTCTTGTTCACCATCTTGGTCATCACCGCACTCCACCGTTCCGCCAAGGTCGTTGTGATTACTGGCACACCCATCTTGATGGCACTCGCCATCACATTCGGCTCCTCTGTTATCTTGGATATCACCCTCACTCCCATGATCGTTGCCACCTTCCCAATTCTAATTGGTCTGGGCGTGGATTATGCCCTTCACATGGTAAACCGTATAGAGGAAGTGCGAAGGAAAGAATTGGACAAGGCGCACGATGAGAATGAGCGAAGACGGAAACGGGGCCAACCTGCACAGCCAATTCCAGACATTTGGGATTTAGACTTCTACAAATCTTGTGTCATGGAAATGACGCGTTCAACCGGTGTGGCCGTCCTTTTATCGGCCATGACGACCATCGTTGGTTTTTCAGTCCTCATCGCTCCAATGATTGTACCAATCAGCCCCATTCGTTCCGTCGGTATCACCTTGGTTATCGGCATTTCATCCACGCTCATCTTGAGTATCATTCTCGTCCCTACCTTAGCATGGCTGTTGAAATTCAACAAACGAAGCAACCCCGCCATGTGGAAAAACATCGGCAAAGCGCCTGTTCGGGGATTTTTGGTCATCCTCTTGCTGACGGCTGGTATCACCTCGTATGGCGTCGCCAACATGGACGAATTGAATAAGCCGATCACGGGTTCCTCTGAAGCACCGGACGGGATTGAATCGCTCAATTCACTTGCAGAATACTCCCGTCAATTCAGCAGCGGTCAAACCTCTTTGTTCATCTACGATGCATCGGACCGTTCCAACGTCAACAACACCGACAACATCCGAGACCTTCCTGTGCTGGATTCAATCGATGCGGTGGAGTTCCAGGTGGACCAGGTGGATGAGACCTCAACTACGAGTATCATCACCTTCCTCAAAGCCGTTCCTGCTACAATCTCCATCGCCGAAGGTGTGACCATTGGAGAGGGTTCGCTTTGGGATTTACTCCACGACCCGTGTTGGGAGAGCCAGTCACTGCTTGACCCGGATTGTGCCGGCTGGACACTGATACCACTCAGCGAACGGGAGGCCTTGAGAAAAGACATGGTGAACGTGGCCTTTGACACGCTTTCAGCTGAAGTTCAATCGATGTTGTTGAATGAACAAGGCACGAAGGCCATCGTTTATGTGAGCCAGCCCTACATGAATCTCAATGTCGCTGGCGAACTCCGAGAGCAAATAGATGACATCCTATCCGAGGGCCCAACCCTCCTGAACACCCGAACTTCCTTGCTGACCGGCGGGCTTCCCGTTTCATTGGATATTAACGACGGCATCCACGACACACAAAGCACCACCACCTTGCTGACCCTCATCGTACTCACACTCCTGCTCATGGTGGTGTTCCGCTCACCTAGACTCGGCATCTATACGATGATCCCCGTCGCCGTGGTAATTCTCTGGCAACCATTGTTGATGCGAAGTGGAGACGTGAACGTGAACATCTTCACCGCCATGATCGGTACCATCGTGTTCGGCATCGGTGTGGACGATTCTATTCACGTTATGCATCGTATTCGAGAGGAGGGTGAATCTCCGCAGGGCCTTGCTTCAGCGATAGAGGAAACTGGCCAAACCATCTTTGAGACAACCATCACAACGGTTTCGGGGATTGCTGCAGGGTTTTTGGCGGCCTTCCCAGGACTTGAAAACTTCTTCATGCTGATGTGTTTGCTCATTATTTTCGCCTTCGTTACCAGTGCATTTCTCTTGCCTGCTGTCATTACTGCGGAACACATGGCAAGAGCCAAAATCAACAAACACCCCTCCTGGATAGACTTCGGTGAAGGCATTGCCCTCGCACAACCAGAGGTCATGAAAACCATGGATGCCGTACTCGAACAGTGAACCAAAGGTGGAGGGAGTAGGGAGTAAGCCCCTTTCTGTTCCCTTTCGGTGACCGCATTCAACTGTGCATCCTACCTGTCCCTCGTCGTGCCGAGTCAACGGGACGGTTTGGACTTGCTCCGGCGGGGTGGCTCGTCTCATCGACCACAAGGCAACCTCGGTCTTTCAACGTCATCGTACACACCTTGCATCGTTCGTTTCTTCAGCCTGAACCCGACCATTTCTGTTCGCTTCCTTCTGGTAGCCGCTTGCACTATGGAGAGGGGACTTTCCTCAGAGTCGAACTCTGTCAGCGGTCCTCCTACTCCCTCCAAACCAGCAGGCTCGCCCTTTGCATTTCAAGGGCTCGCCCCAAACGTAGCCATCATTTGTAGGGGTTTTCGCCGGGAGAGGCCGTCTGCGAAGCAGCCCCATACGGACCACTGCTTGGTTGAGGCAGCGGAGCTACGGCCTTTGGCCTGGGCTGGGCGGCCGTTGGAAGCAGAGGGGCAGGCTCACGACGTAGACCGATGACCAAGAGCCCAAGCAATCCGAGCACCAGCAAGCCCACCACTGCAAGCAAGACTGGATTCACTGAACCGATGGTCCCGAGTACACCTTCCGAACGGGCTTCGTCCACCAAGACGGTCGATGACTGAGCGTTTGGGCCGTTGATAATGCTCAATTCCAACCATTGCGTTCCTTCACGACCGGGTGTCCAAAGGAATTGATAGAGAACTTGCTCGCCAGACTGCACCGTCATGACGCGTGCATCCAAACGGGTTCTGGCCCCCGTTGATTCAACCAGTTCCAACACAACGTTCGCCTCACCGTCCGCCAAGCCGTTGTTGCTGATCATGGCGGCGACTTCAATGAGGTCACCTTGCCGAATGTCTGAGGGTGGTTTCAGTTCAACCGTGCTCACATCAAAGACGGCTACGCGCTGTTCTAAGGTCCAAACTCGCAGTGGAGCGTCAATATCATTGAATACCGAATCGATGGTTTGCCCTGCCTCATCAGAACCAGTGACCCAGATTCGTAATTCTACAGCTTTGGTTCTGAAAACAGGAAGCATCAAGGCATCCAAATCCAAAACGCACCGCACAGGAATTGACTCTCCACTGAGCCGCTCACCCAAGACTTCAAGGGGCAAACTACCGTTATCAAACACGTATGAGTTAAGTCCGAGACCTGCTTCATTGAGGGACCAGTGCAAGCGAAGCGATGATTCATCCAATTGGGCATTTTCACTCAGGCGTATCTCAATTTGCATGTCTTTCCACATTTCCTCGGAAAGAACATTGTTGAATCCTGGGCGGTCGACTGCGGTGACACGAGGGGCTTGATTATCCACGATGAACCAAACGAAGGCGGAGTTGTCTCCTCTATAGACCGCCCCATTGGGCGCATCATAGAGGTCTCCAAACAACCCATAGGCGCCATCCGAAAGTGGTGCCAGCATTGAGCCGGAGAAACTTCCGTTGACGGCCTGGAGTTCAACATCTTGTTCACCCAAACTCAACACCACATCCAAATCTTGTTGTGGCACAATGCCCGAACGGTGCCAGACCAAGTCCCCTGTAATACCGAAGGCAGTGCGAGGTTTCACCCAATATCCTAACGCATTGGGATCTTCGTTCTCCAATTGAACGCGAACGGAGGAGGCATCAATCGCCAATTCTCCCGAGAACCTCCAACCAAGGGGCTCAAGCATGAACATATTGCTTTGTCCTGATTGATCTTGCATGGTAATTTGAGGAATTCTGATGACTGAGGTGTCCGGGTCATATCCCCATTCAATGGTGAAGTTCACCACGAATTCACCGTTGCGGGAAAACAAATCTGCCTCATCCATCGGAAGCAGTGCACAGGAGTCGATTTCAATGAACACATTGCTTGATGTGCACGAACGAGTCGTCTTATTCCACGACACCACTGATGGCTGAACCGCGTTCGACGCCAAGGCCAGTTTGATATCCTCAAGGTCAAAAATACCGTTTTGTTCCCAAACAGGTACTCGGATTTGATTTTGCTCTCCGGGATGGAACCACGGGTTTCGCTTGCCATCGGGCCATCCGAGGGTGGTGGCTCCAAGTGAAGGAGCACCGTTGCTGTTGAGTTGGACGTGGAACATTGGATTGGATGGTGATCCTCCGCCCTGCATGACATAGCCCGCACTATCAGCAATCACAAGCCAGCCGAGGAAGTAATCCCCTTGTGAGGCCAAGGAGGAATCGAGAGTGAGCGTGTACTCGCCCATTAAATTGCTCAAATTGCTCGGCAAGGTGAGCGCAAAGCGTTGTTGTTCCCCGAAATCATAGACCCCGTTGGCATTTTGGTCATCGAGCCAGGAACGCCAAATGAAGGCTTCAGCATGCGTTGGAAGATGCGGCCGGTCAGCGACCATGAAGGTCAACACATTTTGAGGCGACACATCACGACTGTCGTATTGTTCAACACTGCTGTCCATGAGCGTAGGAGCCACATTGTCAAACAGGAACGTGTGTGACATTGGGACGAGGCTCACCACATCTTGACCTCGTAGCGGTACGACCTCAATGCCGAGATCAATGGACGGACGACCGGTTGGTACATTCCAAGCAAACTGGGCTACACCATTTTGGAACACCGTGGTTGTTGCGTACTCACTCCCGTCAACCAAAAACCGAATCAAGGCTTGACCTGAACGCGGTGTACCTTCATCTGTTCCCTCAAAGCCCATGACGACCTCTACAGTGACGAGTTGACCCGACCGAAGGTAGGGATGTTGGGGAGTAGTACGAATGCCTTGGCCCGAAACCACAGACCAAGATTTGACTTCAATGTCATTTTCAACACCTTGGTCGTTCCCCAAACCAAGCATCGCCGTGACAGGAAGCATCGGCCCCGTGGTGGAAATCAAACGAACGCTGAGCACTGCGGACTCTTCATCGTCCCAACCGTCTGGGAATTTGAAATGGTGCAAGGCTTCGAAGTATTGTCCAGAACCTTTGGCAGAAATAGAGCCTGAAAGGCCTTCATCAAACCACACCAGAGCCGTTCCCGACGCGGTGCAGGATGAGATGCTGACGGGCGTGACGGGGAGGCTTGAAATCGGGCAACGGAGACTGGATTGTTGACGCTCTCCCACCAACTGAAGTTCAACTTCCCACCCAGATTGCCGTGCGTGCGTGATGGCATCACCAATAGCAAGAGGCGAGAAATCAAAGGTTGATTTCATTTCGACCCAATCGTTGCCGGGAACGAGGGTGTCACTCACATTGCTCAATTCAAGCGTGAGCGCCTTCACCGATGCTTGCGACTGAAGATCGTTGACCGTAAGGTAAACTGAACCCGTTCCATCCATCCGCACCGGGAGACTGACTGTTCGTTGGCCGGAAACGGGAACGGTGTTGGCAAGGGCGTGATTGAGGCTCATGACCAAGGGGCTGGCAGCGTTGACTGACAGTGATACATCGGCATCATAAGGCGCAAACACACCGCCAAACAGCAAGGTAGAGCTACTCAATGAAGAGCCAATGCGCAATTCAACTGTCGCCATCGGAAGATCGCTCAAACCGTGGGTGTTCGTGGCTTGAATCAGTGCATCGTTGAGGGTTTGGAGTTCCGTGGACGACAAGGTGATGACCGTCAAATCGTTGATATTTGCGAGGTTCCGACTCAAAATGTCTTGACCGTTGACAGCCATGGCCAAAAACGGGTTGGCTATGACTGCAGTAGGCGAGGCGACAGCAAAGGAAAACGCCTCTACCCCATGTGTTGGCAGGGCTACTTCTAACGAGGCTGTTGAGGCTGGTGCGATGTTACGTGAGGCCCACATATCACCGTTCACCAGCCCATTCTGCAGGCCAAGCAACCCAAAGGCAGGGCGATCGAGTGACCATTCAGCCGTTCCGTCCATGCCAACATCTAAGCGCAAGCCATCAGGCACGGAGGTCCGAATCAACTCGGCCTCAAAGGACTGCCAGGTATATGTTCCACCCGTGCTGTCCATTCGGAATTGAACCATGAACGCTGGGCGAGTGAGTTCAATGCGTTCTTGAGCGCCGATAACGTTCCAAGTCTGTCCCCCGTCAAGGGTGTATTCCAGTACACCTGGGCCTGTTTGAACATTGTTGGTTTGAATCGCTGAAAAGCCGCTCCGCATCTCATAGGTGTTTGAGAGGACAAGACCACTGGCCGAGATAGCACCGTTCGACCAACTACCTCCCTGTATCTGCCATCCTTCTGCAGAAGGGTCGGTGTCAAAGGATTTTGACAAATGGCCGTTGTGTGAGAGACTCCGAATCATTGAGGTCCCACCACCCTGTGCCTCTTTCATGTGGACTTTGAAACGAAGCAACGGGTGCTCTTCTGCATCGATCATGCCGAGGTCAACATACGGTAATGTCAAACGCTCAAAGCCCGGTACTGGCGTGCCTGTCTGCGCATCCATGATTTGGTACTCAAAGACGGAACCCGGAAATTCGTAGAGGTCCATGTGAAGCAGACCATGCATCAAACCTTCACCACGACCCAACAGCGATGGCCCGAAAATGTCGGAGGTCCAGTTTCCTTCTCCATTGCCTGAACCGGCCGTTGGTGTAATGAGAATATCATCCACCCACGCCGTATCCGACCGCGAATTGACACTCCCGTCCTTGGCGTATTTCCAAGTCAATGTTTGGGCTGTCGCTGGAATGGAGAACGTCTGTGTTCCAGTTACGGCCCCCGACCAGCGATTGGTGTATCCACTGAAGCGACTGCAGCCAGTGTTGTCAATGCAGAACAGCAAATAGTCAAAACTTGACTCAGACGAGACACTGTACCTGAACGTACCCGTAGAGGCAGGAAGTTGCGAGACATCAAGCACCAGTCGAGTTTCTTGATTGTGAGAAATCGTGCCTGCCTTGGCTAACCTTGAACCTTGCAACAACGTGCTGCTGATGATGGACCACGATGACGACCCTGATGTGCTCCACTCTGGTTCAAAGACACCCGACTCAAATGTGTAATGCCAATCCTGAGGCAGGATGCTCAATTCGGAATTGTTGACGTCCATGCCATCATACACGGCGTTGACATCAAAGTCTCCAGTGTTCGTAAGTGTTGATGCCAGCGAGTTGGATAACGTGCTTGGCTCAAGTGCGAGGTCCATCGATTTGATGGAATGGCCATCAGGAACAGCAACCTCCACCCGTTGGTTTGCTCCGTCTGGCCACGAGCCAATCGTGATTTTTGTTGCTTGACCGAGCGGTGTTGCCTTGTATTCAACTTGGTTTGTCTGTTCAGCCAATGTAGGATGGCCTACTGGAACAAGAGAAAGCAGAAACAAGAAGACCAAGCCGACCGCAACCAGCGCCTTGTTGGTCATCGGGCTCATGGACCGATGACACCCTCTTCAAGGTCTAAAGGCTTCGGACATGCTGTCCTCCGCTCATTTGAGCGAAAGTCCATAGGATGCGTTCTCTGTACCTTGACCATGGATGTAGAAGCGCTCAAGAAAGATGCGGGTGAAGCGGCTTGTACCTATGTTTCTGACGGCATGAATGTCGGTTTGGGAACGGGTTCAACTGTGAAATACACCATCTTGGAACTCGGCAGAAGGGTCAGGGAAGAAGGCCTGAACATCGTCGGAGTTCCTACTTCTGTCGCAACGCACGAACTTGCAACGAGTGTTGGTATATCGTTGGTTGAACTGGATGAATTAACCCATTTGGATGTCACCATCGACGGCACCGATGAATTTGACCCAAACTTCCAACTGATCAAGGGTGGAGGCGCTGCCCTTTTGCGAGAAAAAATCGTTGCGCAAGCCTCCAAAACAATGGTTGTGGTGGCCGACCAACGAAAACAGGTTGAGTGCTTAGGGGCTTTTCCCTTGCCCATCGAAGTCACCCCCTTCTCTCACTTTACGACACAACGAGCCATAGAAGCGGTGCTGGCGTGCACAGCAACGGTCCGACAACAGAACGGAATACCTCTCACAACGGACAACGGGAATTACATCATTGACGCCCACACAGGCCCGAATATCAACGACCCAAAACAGACCGAACAAGACTTGCTCAATATCGCTGGCGTTGTCCAAGTAGGGTTGTTTAACGACATGTGCTCCGTGGTTATTCTTGCTTCGGAGGATGGCGTCCAAGTCCTGCAAAAATGAGATTGAGGACGAATGCAGAACATCCATGCATGAATGGTTAAATAGACGGGCAAGGAGGCCAAGGTGGGCCTGTAGCTTAGTCAGGTAGAGCGATGGACTCTTAATCCATCGGTCGCGGGTTCGAACCCCGTCAGGCCCGCTTTGAGACTCCTGTCCATCGGGCGAGAAGATGGTGAATGTCAACCCGTCCAAAGTTGTGTGAATCTTCGCTCCCTGTAGGGTCAGGTTGGTCTCCCACCAAGAAAAACCGAGTATCGTCACTGACGCTTTGAATGCGCTTCACGAGACGCACGTTTGGCTTGAACGGATGGACGGCAAGAACAACATCCCCCGCCGCTAATCTTGCTCTGTCAAATGCCGTATCAAACAGCAACACATCGCCATCGTGAAAGGTTGGCCACATGCTGTCGCCTTCAAGGCGGACTTCAACCAACGTATCCATGAAGTGGCCTCAGGATGCTCGAATCCAAGGGACTTCTCGGCCCTTTACAGACCAAAACATTTCGTGGATGGCCTCGCAGGCATCCATCAACTCTTGAGCATGCCCTGCGGAAACCTCGACTTTGCAGGCTGAACAAAGTTTTGCAGCATGCCAGAAGGTATCGTGCAAATCGGGATTGGCTTCAAGGTGCTGAGGTTTGAAGAAGTCAGTCCAAAGCACGAGGAGTTCATCTTTGCAAGTTTGGGCTTCCTCCTCCTTGATCGCAGCATACCGGGACATGGTATTGAGGTAAGCGGCCATGGCCTCCGCATCTTCCGCAGCAGGTGGGGTAAGGGCGAGCATCTTTTTTGTCATGGATTGGACGGCTTCAGCTGCGATTCGGGCGCTGGCAGGGTCATACACTCCACAGGGGCCATCACAGTGGGCTTCGGCAACAATTGGTGTCTTCATGTGGACGGCGAGGCGTCGCAACCATATGAACATGATTCTTAGGCCGTCTGAGGATTAAGGCGTGATGGTCGTGCCAGCGGCACCACGAAGAGCATCAAGCACGTCGCCTGGCTGGCAGAGAATGGCTTTTCCTTCTTCAACAGTCATGACAAATTCACGCAACGCCCTTGCTTTTGGTGCCATTGAACCTGCTGGGAATTCGCCAGCCTTTTCCATTGCGTCAATTTCTTCAGCGCTCAGCACCGAACATGCTTGTGCCTCCGGTGTTCCAAAGTTTCGATAGATGGCATCGGTTTCTGTGCTGATGATGAGGGCGTCGGCTTCAATGCCTATGGCTAAACATGAAGAGAAAAGATCCTTGTCAACCACGGCTGGCACGCTACGCAATCCTTCTTCTTGTTTCACAACAGGTACACCTCCGCCTCCACCACAGATGACCACGGCTTGAAGTTCAACGAGTTGCCGGACGACATCCAGTTCAACCACAGCAAGCGGTTTGGGACTCGCGACAACGCGACGGGGCCCTGCGATGGTCTCAGCGATGTCCCAATCGGCGGACATCACGGTTTGAGCATCCAACACAGGACCGATTGGTTTGGTTGGCCAAGAAAATCCCTCGTCCTTGCTGTCAACGACGACTCTGGTCAACACAACCGCCGTCCGTTCTGGCCGACGTCGTCGTTCCAAGATGGCTTGCAGATTCATGGAGAGTTGGTGGCCAATGATGCCTTGGGTCGCAGCCACCCACTCATCCAATGTGTGCGACATAGCCTCATCGAGTGCGAGAAGATGACCGACCTGTGGACCGTTTCCATGGGTGATGACCACCCGCCAGTCCATCTCCAAGAGGTCAATGATATCACTCATCACTTTCGCCAAAACTTCAGCAGAAACGTCCGAACCTTTGGTGGGTGGAGCGAGGGCGTTGCCTCCCAACGCATAGACAGCGAGTTTTCGCATGCCAAAATGGCATCCTCTCCTGTTTTCACCCTTTGCCCGATTTATCTCCTCACCAAGGCTGTTTTTCAAACCCTTGAAGGGAGACATTCACATATTCGCTGATGGTGCCGATGAACGGTGCGAACATGGTCAAGACAACATGGATAGGCGATGTGCGTCGGGGGTTGCATGATGGTGCATCAGTTGAACTCATGGGATGGGTAAAACGGGCGCGGGGCAACAACAACATTTGGTTCGTCGCACTGCGTGACTCAACAGGCACGATTCAATGTGTAGGAAAGCGAGAGACGCTCGGTGACGAGATGTTTGATGTACTTCGTTCGATGATTATTGAGACAAGTGTGGTGTTCAACGGCGATGTTCGCGTGGATGAGCGCGCCGATGGCGGTCATGAACTCAGCATCACGAGCGTTGAATTGATTGGTGCTGTGAATTCCGAGCGGCCCTTCCCAATCACTGAAGCGGACATGTTGGTGGAGGACGAGGACGGAGAATTGACCTACGGAGGAACCGAGCATACCCTCAATCATCGCCATCTGTACCTACGAACCACAAGGGCAACGACCATGCTCAAATTGAGAAGTTCGGCCTTCGGGGCCATCCACAGTTATTTCCGTGGTCACGACTTTATCGAATACCAGGCCCCGAACTTTGTCGCTGGTGCCGTTGAAGGGGGTTCAACCTTGTTTGAGGTCCCTTATTTTGGTAAGCAAGCCTACCTCACCCAATCTTGGCAGTTGTATGCAGAAGCCGCGATGCCAGCCCTGGAACGTTTGTACACCATCGCTCCATCATTCCGTGCTGAAAAATCACGCACACGGCGCCACCTTACAGAATTCTGGCACGCTGAAATGGAGCTTGCTTGGGCCACGAACAACGACATTATGGCGCATGGAGAAGGCGTTGTTCGCCACATCGCCCGCACGATGCTCGATGAATGTGAAGAAGAACTTACTTACCTTGAACGAGACCTCAATCTCCTGGCGAGATATGCAGACAACCCTTATCCGCGTATGCGCTACGATGAAGCCATTGAGACACTTCAAGGGAAGGGAGTCAACGTTGAATGGGGCCAAGACCTTGATTACTCCAAAGAAAAAGTCTTGACACAAGATTTCGATGTGCCACACTTCTTAACCCATTATCCAAAGGTAGCCAAGCCCTTCTATCATCGGGTAGACCCTGAAGATGAGAAGTATGTTCTCTGCCATGATTTGCTCGCACCAGAAGGTTATGGAGAGATTATTGGAGGAGGCGAGCGAACCTGGTCTGAGGAAGAAATTTTACAACGGATTGATGAAGAAGGCACGCCTCGCGAGCCTTACCAATTCTATATCGATGTTCGTTCCTATGGCGGCGTGCCACACGGAGGCTTTGGTCTCGGGGTGGACCGTGTGGTGAGTTGGCTGGCAGGAGCAACCCACATTCGTGAAGTCATTCCGTTCCCACGAACGTCGCGTCGCGTCACACCTTAGAGAAGCAACTCTCCGCATTCGGGACAAGGCATACCGGGTACAAATGCTCCGAGCAAAAATCCACAGTGGGGACACATCGAGGTCAGAAAATCGTCAACAACCATGCTGGTTCGTGGCCAAACTCCCGAATCAAGGTTTTGGAAGACCAAATGATTCGCAAATATGCTCCAAAACCAAAACGAGGTCTCGCTCTTCGATCACGTGGCTAGCGTGTTCTCTCGGACGGTCGTCCCATGGATTAAACAAAATAGAACAACCACTTTCCAGGAACATGCCAACGTCGCCCATGGAATCGCCAACGGAGGCCGTATTGTCTCTCGATACGTCAAGCCGCCGCTGCAACATCTTGACAATCGCCCCTTTCCCATCCATTTGAACTTGATAACGACCGAAATCGCCTATGCCATATCCGCCCTCTGCCAACGGTGCATCCATCAACCAACCATTGGTAAACACATGCAAGTGCGTGTCCATCCCGTTACATCGCTCTTTGGCGGTGTGGCGGTCAATGCCTCCCCAGCGACGGGTCCAAGGTGATTGGCTCGGAAAGGTTGCTGCGATATCCCTGGCTGTTTTCTGCAAGCCTCCGCTGACAATGGCGACCGAGACATCGTGGTCCAAGAGATGCTGTATGAGGACACGCCACCCCTTCATCAACGGCATGCCTTCCATCAATTCACGCAGACGACCGTCAGAAATAGGGGTCGTTGAGGAGGATTTGATAAGTGCCAAATCAAGTTTAATCCAAGCCCATTCGTCCAATAAACCTTGATTGTACATTTCAAACGATTCGTCGTTTGATATCCCAAGTTGGTCATAGACATACTGCCAGGTAGACAAATGGTCAACCAAAACCCGGTCCATGTCCAAACATACCAAACGGTTCACCATGTCGATTCCTCAAGCATTTCCCTTGGGCCAATTGTATTGATGCTGCACCCTCGCAACCTGTTTTCCCATAATATACAAGATGAGGGCAACCATCATGGCAAACAACCCCACCAGCGTCATCGCAATGGTCACCAAAGTGACACCAATCGATGTTGAATTCAATTCTGTAAACATCGTGGCCAAATCCCCAGAGAGGCGGTATCCTAACACAAACAACACCACGCCGGGAATGCCGAAGAGCAGCAACGGATGCTTTGATTCCAACATCCAGTAGAACAATTGAGCAAATCGCGATGCTGTCGCTAACGACTGACGTTGTGGCAGGTGTATTGGTCGGTCGCCTTTGACAAAGCGCACACGAATTGAATGGCTCAAGCTTGCAGGGGTGGCATCATCGGACAATCCGGCCAGTGCTTCGGACCCTAGATGGCTCACCAACAAGTGGCCTACGGTGGTTTCAGCGATCATCATGTCGTCAACTTCTTCCTGCTTAACATAATCATGGTGAAAGACATAGTGAACATCCCAATTCTCCCGGGCACGGTTTACACTGAGGGGTAACTCAGAGAGTTTCCATTGTGGCGTTATGGGAAGAAAAAGGGTAGTGCCCTCGGTCACTCCCTTTTGTAAGAGGGCTTTGCAGAGGTGATTTGGGCTGATGACTTCGGTGAAGTGAACCACCTCACAGTCGACCTCATTGGCTAACTCAACCGTTTCATCGTCCGAGCCGGTGTCAAACAACACGACCTCTTCGGCGACCTCCCGGCAACGAACAATGAGCGAGACAATGCGCAACTCAATGTTGCGACCGACCAGCACAATTCGTTGCAAATTCCCGCTCACAATATCCAACCGAACGGCTCAGGCTTTCAATCCTGTTCTCCAAAAGCCCACATCCTTGGTGTTTCACGCATAGGTTGATTTCAACCATGAATGTGGGCGAGGCATGCTCCAAGGTTGGTGTGTTGGCGTTGTGGTGCCAGCCCGAAATGAAGAGGAGCACATCAGGGAAGTCTTGGAAACCCTGCCAGATTTTGTCGACCTTGCCGTGGTCGTGAACGATGGATCTGAAGACAATACCTTGGAGCAAGCAAAGTCCGCTTCAACAACCTGTAAGATAGAGGTTCTTGAAGGCAAAGCAAGGGGCGTCGGAGCAGCCATTGACCTTGGCCATCAACACCTACTCTCGTCCTTATCCGAGCCGTTCGTTAGCGTGGTTGTGGCAGGAGATGGCCAAATGAATCCATCTGACATGCTCGGCTTGATTCAACCCGTCTTGTCGCTGGACGCCGACCATGTCAAAGGCAATCGGCGAAGGCATCCCGCAGGATATCAACGCATGCCGTGGCTTAGAAAATGGGCCTCCGCCATCCTCGCATTTTTTACAACGTTGGCTGCAGGACAACGAATTGAGGACCCCCAATGTGGATACACGGCGACGTCTTCACGCCTTCTCAAGCAGTGGGATTGGCAGAGAGCGTGGAAAGGATATGGGTACCCCAATTATTGGCTTATCAACCTCTCAAAAGATGGTTGGCGGATTTCTGAACGACCCGTTGAATCAATCTATAGAAACGAGAAGAGCGGAATAAAACCTGGGTCATTTTTCATGAAAGTCGGGTGGATGATGGCCATAGAGCATCACCGAAGAAACATCGCTTGGTTAACACCCCCGACGCTTCTGCCACACAGTCTGTTTGCGTTATTCGCCTACGGGTTGGGGTGGTCAGCCCTTTTACCCAACATCAGCAACGAATTGGAAGATGTTCTCGTCCAGCGGGGCATACCTCCGTACATCCTTTGCCTCGCCTTTTGGAGCCTCGCACATGTTTTTGACCGATTGGCCACACGTACACGCAGGGAGTTGCGCCAACATGCGAAGACATGACCGACGACGACAACCTCGTAAGGCTCATGTTCGCCACATCCTGGTGGCTGGAAAGCCAGATGCAAAGGCGATGTTAGAAGAGATACAGGCCTCAAAAAAACCTCTCAAGGCCTTCAAAAAATTGGCGAAAAAATACTCAAATTGTCCCAGCGGAAGGAAGGGCGGTGACCTCGGAGAATTTATCGAAGGACAAATGGCTCAGGATTTTGAAGACGCCGTTTGGGTGGCGGAGCTTGAGACAGCGCCTCAATCCTTCATCAAAACCCAATTTGGCTACCACCTCATTTGGGTGCACAGCATCACGCTACCGGAGGAGAATGGTGGGCGTACCAAGATTTGAACTTGGGTCCAAGCGTCCCAAACGCCCGAGTATAGGCCAAACTAACCCATACGCCCTTGCTCTTCGCCACGGGGTCTAACCTATGAACTTCACTCTAAGATTATCCAACGGCCGTCAGCCATTCGCAACACTAAGCCTTCAACTTCAGCTTGGCCCATAATGGCTTCTAGGTGCTCGTCCACATCCAGTTCCTTCATCACCGCCAATACATCGCCTGTTGTGAGCAAGCCATCCTCACCGGCTTTCTTTCGCAAACGGTCGAAAATGACTCTTCGTGTGGGTTCTTCACCCCTATCGCCGGTGTGCTGGCCACGATTCAAGCGTTGGCGCAATTCATCTCGCAATGCTTCAGGCGTATTGGCCAAGGCCACCTCAAGATGCAATTCGTTGCCGTTCGCCACCGTTTTTACAAGCTCACTGTCTCGTCCCAAAACTTGACCGCAATGCGGGCATCGGCCTTGCTGCTGCCGATGACCTGAACACTGAAAGCAATGTTGGCAACGTAAGACGAGCCAAGAAGATTCGCTCATACCGCATCCTTAGAGACTGAAATCGTGTTTGTTCTGTGGTTGACCGGGCCGTCGTGCAGGAGCTGCTGGAGCCTTGGTGTCCACCCGTTTCTTCGGTTCTTCTGCCGTACGAGTAAGCGCTCCGCGAATCGGTCCAGTTTTGGTTCGTGCACCCAAGGCGAGCGAATCCGGTAAAATGAGTGCAGCAACGGCCACGCCGTGATGGTCTGGTCCAGCCGTCACTTCGTCAACCGCCACATCAAATTCAATGACTTCCAAATCCCGACTGGCTAAGCGGCGTTGTAAATTTCGACGTAGCAACAACACCGTTTCTTCGTAATCCCTATCGGTGGTGATGGTCGCTACAACAGCACAATCATCGCCTTCTGGCGTCACGCAAGAGGCCCAAGCGACACCTGCCGAAGCCGAAGATCCATTCCAGGCATAGGCGGTTGCGAGGTGACATTCAACGAGAGAGCCCATGGGCAATGGTCGGGGAGCCGTCACGCCAAAGCCGAGTGGGAGCATCGCCCCTTGTGCCTGAATCAACCGCACATCACCAAGGCCCAATTCAACCAATCCTTGGTCAAAGGCATCCTCCGCATTCTCGCCCCACGGTGCGACGGCCGTCATGAGCCACCCAGGGCATGTTGGTCCACTCGATGCTTGCATGCATGCCTACACTCACAACGGGTTCATGAACACCTTGGTTCTGTGCGATGCATGGCAGGCAACACCCAGCGGGTGATGCACCTCAGTTTGTGGCTGGGATTGCTGGTCGTGTTGTGGGCCTCATTTTCATCAAGTGAACATTCGCTTACATTGGCTCTAGGAGGGCTCTTTGCAACCGCAATCGGCGTCGCCATGATGATGCGCCCCACGCAGCAACATAGCACTACTGGAACACACCTCATCCCTAATGTACGTGCAACGGGAACTGAGAATGTTGAAGGAACAAGCGAACAACTACCCGATCCGCTTGAGTTGAATCTGGATATGCCGCTCTGATCAAAACAAGCGTACGGTCTCAAGGTTGCTGGGGGCAAAAGTGAGGCAGTTGTACCGTTCTCGCAGCGTGAGTCCCAACTCGTTGCATTTTTGATAATCGCCGTGGTGACAGATGATGTTTTTCGGTGGCGGGTTGATTCGGTCAACGAAATCGAGGAGTTGTCGCCGGTCTGAGTGACCTGAAAAACCATCGATCGTGACCATTTCGCAACCGATTCTGACAATCTCGGTTTTCCCATTGATGAGCATCGGCACTTCGCCAAACCCTTTCTGGAGGCGGCGGCCGAGTGTTCCTTCTGCTTGGTAACCAACAAAACACAGGGAATTCCGCTCTTCATGCGCCCAATTTTTGAAGTATTCCATCACTGGACCTCCGTTGAGCATACCCGATGTAGCGAGGACGATGCACGGTGAGGAATCCATGATGATGCTCTCCCGCAATTCTCTTCCTTTGACGGGACGGAACCACTCACTCGTGAATGGGTTTTCCCCATCATCCTTGAGCAGGGATTTGCTGAGAGCTTTTGTCAAGTAGTTTGGGTGGGATGCATGGATCGCCGTTGCCTCCTGAATCATGCCGTCCAACCACACGGGAACAGGCTTGACTGTTCCAGAACGGAAGAGTTCATCGATAGCGATCATCACTTCCTGACTGCGTCCAACAGCGAACACAGGACAGATCATCTTACCACCTCGAAGAAGTGTTCGTGAAACAATGTCTTGGAGTTCTTGGTTGGCCTCCTGCCGCGATGGTTGGTAGTCACCCGACGCTCCATATGTTGATTCGATGACCAAGGTTTCAACGCGTGGGAAACGGGTGTTAGCGGCATCAAAGAGCCAAGATTTCTCGTATTTCTGGTCACCACTGAAGACAATGTTGTGTTTGCCGTCTGCGATGTTCAAATGAACGGCAGATGAACCAAGAATGTGTCCTGCATTCGAAAACGTGAGTTTGACATCCGGAGCGATATCAGTGGTTGAGTCCCAATCAACATCAACCACGTGCTTCATGCACATACGGATATCTTCCATGTCGTAGGGGGAACGCTTTCCTTCTGCTCCACCAACTTTGAGGTAATCGGTTTGCAACAAAAGCATGAGATCCCGCGTTGGAGGTGTACAATACACTGGACCTCGGTAACCATACTTGAACAGCACTGGAAGCATGCCTGCATGGTCAAGGTGGGAGTGTGTCAACACCACTGCGTCCAATTTGTCCAACGGCAGAGCTTCAGGGGCGTTGAAAAACGGCATTGGGTCGGTATCTGATGCAATGTTCACGCCGACATCGATCATGATTCGAGATTCATTGGTGGTAACATAATGACAGGCTCGTCCAACCTCTCGGTACGAACCCAGTGCAGTAACCCTTGCCCATGTACCTCCTGGACGTGTGGGTCTGTGGATGTTCAAACCGAAATCTTTCAGCAATTTTCTTCGCTCATCGCCATTGGTTTGTCGGTACATTCGGATATCGTGGACCGTTTTAGAAAACAACGGAGGTGTGCGCTCAATCTTGACCGACCATCCTGTTTCATCACGGATTTTGATATTGTTTTCTCCTCTACGACCGATGGCCGTTCCTGGTTGTTTGCATTGTATGGTCACTTCTCGGTAACAAGGGTCAAAGTACAGCTCGCTGATTTCAGCCTCAGCCGGAATGACTTCATGAATGAAATCTTTCGCTTTGTCCATATCCATCATCGAATCAAGTGGGGAACGGAGGACAATTTTTCGCCGAACTCGTTTGGCGATTTTTCCAATCAGACCATCTGGCCCAGTAAAGGGTTCCATTTCACTCGTGATGATGGCAATGTTTCCTGCCTCGAGATCAATCTCATACTCAATTGTGCGGGGAATAATCTTAGCAATTTCATCTTTCAATTCTCTGTAAGTCATCTGCATGAACTTCACCTCAAGCTCCCGCAGTCGTCGTTGACCACGTCACGCCGAAGCGCAAGGCGGCTGAGCCGCGGGAAAGTGAACATCACTTGAGGAGTTTTGCAATCTCATCTTGTGATACTTGTTGGTAACCGGAACCAGGCGTGATGACAGCGAGGTCCATCCCGTTGCCGGAGGCCGCATCGCGTTGTCCCGATGCATGGAGGGCTCTCGCTGCTAATTTTAAGGCCTCCGCTTCGGTCATGTTTTCTTTGAATCCATCTTCAAGCACACCGTACATGTACGGAGAACCGGACCCTGTGGCACAATATGCATCGGGGATGGAGCCACCCGCTGAGTCAATGGAGTAAACATGGCCGCCTTCATCATCAACGCCAACAATCAGCAATTGAACCCAGTGTGGTCGGCCTGATAGAATGTTGGCTGTGAGCGTGGCGGCACCTTTGACCGTCATCGGTTGTTGGCGACGAAGTTCAAACAGAGCAACTTCTGCAGCCAGTGTTCTGGAAAGCGATTGTGCGTGGCCGACCAAACCAGCCGTGGTGAGCGCAAGGTTATCACCAATCTTGAACAACTTCTGAACACTCTTGTTGGCGATAAAATGACCCATGGTCGCACGATGGTCGGCACCAACCACAACACCGCCCTTGAAGGTGATGCCCACGGTACTGGTTCCGGTCTTCATGACATTCTGTTGTTCTGACATGATACCCTCTCCACCCCGACACTTCTTGAACCTTGAGGCAGGATGGATTGGGTGATGTTGCCATCCGCTCCGAAAAGAGGCAAAGCGACTCAAGAGTCACATGCCGTGCATATCTCGAGGGGAGTGTTGAAGAATCCTCGCAGGGTTGCCTGTTCATGCGGCGGAGAAGACGTGGTCGGGTCGATGACGCGCAATCCTCACTGGACCGATTCACCAATGCACCCGAAGCAAGCCCTACCCCAGCAAATCAACCCGTTGTACCACCCATGCCTGACCTTGATGTTCTTGAGGCTGCAGAAGCCCAAGTCGACGGCCGAGTGGAAGATGAACCAGTGCAGATTGAGTCCGAAGTTGCACCTGCTGGGCCACGCACATTCTCAATGCCCAGTAAGCGGCAAATCTCTGCACGACCACTGCCCTCAACAACAACCACCTACCATGACCTCGGCGTGTTGTACCCTAACGCACCCGTGCCGTTGTATGAAGGCGAGATGGTCTTGCACAACTCAACCTTGCTCGATTTGACGGGATGTGGAACCTTGATGGATTGGGTAGCAGAAGGTCACGGCTGCATTGTGGAAATGAAGCGCATGATGAAGCGAAAAACCGAATTCAACCAAGCCTTGAGTATGTTAAATGAATTCATTGAAGGGGATGTTCACGGGCAAATCATTCGTATCACCGATACCCGCCTTTTGCTGCTACCACAAGGCTGCCGAGGAATCCGAGGAACCGACATGGAGGGATTCGCTGTTTCTCCTGACGACCTAACGGATGTGTACTCATGAACGAGCAGACCATTGACCTTCCTTGCCCCGTGTGTTCCTCATCTGGAAAGGTCAAAATGATGACCCACATCGATGAGATCCCCTATTTTGGAGAACACACCCAACTCACCTTGTTGTGCGACGATTGTGGTTGGAGGCAGACTGACTTCATCCCTGCTGAAGGGAAAAAGGCAGGTGGTTGGTCCATCGTTCTTGACTCTGAGGAAAAACTCAGAGCACGTGTGGTTCGTTCGTCCTCTTGCACCGTCGTCTTACCGGAATTGGACCTCCAAGTCAACCCGGGCAGCAGCTCAACGGGCTATGTCTCAAATGTAGAGGGGGTGCTCTTTCGTTTTCAAGAGGTGATCAACATGGTTGAGCGCGACTTGTTGACCCAATATGAATCGGAATCAGAGGAAGGGCGAGAAAACCTCATGCAGCAAATAACCACCTTGCAAAACATGAAATTGGCGTTGTCACAACTCGGTCAAGATGATGCTGATTCACTCACACTGGAATTGCTCGACCCTCACGGGCATTCGATGATCATGCACCCCGATGCGGTTCAACGGAACTTGACGGATGAAGAATTGGTCTCGCTTCCCGTCGGGCCAGATCCAGCGGTGTTCTCAACCGACGATGTCGGCACTTCATCGTGAATCTTCAGCCAAAAAATCGTTGACCAAATGGGCTGTTTGGTCTCTCATTTCATGGAGTTGGCCCAACCAAGCCGAGGCAGCATCAATGCAATGTTGTTTCATTTCCCCAGCGAGCAATGTACCGGAGCGGAAGGCAGCATTCAGTTCAGAAAGGAAGTTGTCGTCTTCTTCAAAAAAGTACATCATGTACTGGTAGGCGACATCAACATCAGGGTTCCCGCCAAGCCGACGATGTTCTTCAACGGTAGCCTGACCACCTGAAAAGGCTCGCTTAATCTTCTTTTCAACCGTGGCCAAATCATCACGTAAGAAGAGGGTGGTTTTGGGTTGGCTGCTGCTCATTTTTGCTCCTGTCATCCCGACTGCAAAGTGATGGTATGTTGAGGACGGGGCTAACAATCCCAATCCTCCCAACCGGCGCTCAAGGCGAAGTAGGGCTAATCGGAGCGCATGTTTGTCCCGCGAAGTTGCCGAAGGGATGTGAACATGTCCTTGCTTGGGACTCGAAACGATGTCGGAGAAGCCTAATTCTGCAACGGCTTGGACAACGAGGTCAAACACCGCAGAAACTTTCTCGCGGTCAACGCGCCCGTTTGGAAGTTGACCAAAGACCTCGGCGTTTTCATCATGCACCGAGAGGCTGACCAACCAACCGCTGGAAGTAGATTCTTTGAGATTGAACCAATTTGTCTTCCCGGCGAGGCCGCGAGTCAAACGTAGATGGGGGTCTTGGTCCACCCCAACTGGGACAACGATGGGGCGCAAACCACCAAATTCGTCAAGTTGAGGGTGTAAAATATCGCCTACTTGTACCAGAGGGGCTTGGACATGGGCCAGATTGGTTTCTCCATTGAAGCCGTAGATTGCTTCAAACTCCGTGAGGTTGGTTCGTTTGCCCAGTTGAAAACCAAGGCGTTGAACAATGGGGCGAGTGGACTGAAAGTACACGTTTGTTTTCTCAGGGTCTAAACCCAACGCAGCGTAGTGGGCAATGTACTCGCTGAGCGCCACCTCTCGCCCTTTGGCCAATGAAACACCCCTCGTGGCTTGGCTTTCAAGGTCAGCAACGGCAATGGTCACATCTCCCCCCAGTTGTTGAAACCACTTGACCTGCTCAACAACCATGGAATGTCCAAGATGCATTTGGCCACTCGGCATCAGTCCCGTCAGTATGCCAAAGCCAGAACCGGTTCGGTGAGCTTCGAGCACCTGCTCCACATCTCGATGGGCGAAGACAATCCCACGCCGATGGAGTTTGGAAGGAGAGGGGAGTGTTTCCCCGATAAGCGGTGATAATCCAAACTGCTCAATGATACGCTCATAATCCGTGGATTGAGCACTGCTCCATGGGTCGATCACCAACTCGTCACCGTCCATGGATTGTCCCTCTTGTTCTCTACTCTTGCTCTTTCGCATCAAGGCTTCGCTTGTTCACTTCGTCTTGAAGCCGTTTTTCTGCATCTGCATCTTTGCCCAAACTGCTGAGCGGACCGATACCTTCTCTGCCCAACACGCCGAACATCAAGACAACCGTGCAGAAGCCAACACCAAGAACGGCGTAAGGAATCCAACCATGCACACCTTCAGCGGGTCGGGGTTGGACCAACCAAGTAAAACGGACATTGGTGTCTTCGAGAAAGCGCTTGGACCATTTGAACAGGTCTGTTGTTTCATGACCGGCCACCGTCACAGCAGCGGTCAGGTTGTTGAAGAAACGAGTTTGCCCGAGGATGTCGTAACTCACGTTGCTTTCATTCAGATGAATCTCGACAGGATGTCCATTGACCAACGACAGAACCAAGTGGCCGTCTTCTTGCATACGCCAACCTTCCCGAGTCGTCTTTACCTGTTCTATAGAAGGTAGGCTTCCAGATGAGTCGCTGACATCGATGACATCAGCCCCACCTATGTCAATCAGCCAAGTAAGCGGAACATTCCACGGCAATCCTTCCGATGCACCCGCACACGCTGCGGTTTCAAGAGATTCGAACGAAAGAACTGTGCCCTCCTCGTTTGAAGTTAACGAATGCGCAAATTCATAACAACGCTTGCCCGACCAGACTGACCACGCTTCACCCCAAGTCGTGAGCCAAATGTCCGGGTGTTCGTCAAGAAACGTAAGCACGTCACCATCATGGCGAACCGTCGCATCGTTCACTCGACCGATCCAGTAGAGATTGACCAATCCGCCTGCTTCAACCGCTTGCTCAACCTCGGCCAACGAGGCCACGCCTTTTTCCAAACTACCCCCTCGCCGCCCAAGATTGTACCAATCCCAGAGGTCCACTGGTTCGTCATCGGCATGGTGCCATGCCGAGTCTTCAAGCCCCGTATCATCTCCGTGAACGACAAAACCTTGGCTCGCAACATGCTGGTGGTCAGCCATGGTCAAGGTGTTTGGTGTGTGAATCGAAAGCGGCATGTCGCCCCACCGGCTTGCGTTGATGCGCTCAGAAATATAATCACGACATGCATGAGCGACGGCACCCGGGTCGTTGTCCCAAGACAGCCCCGGAATTCCGTAACAACCGAATTCATCACCAGCCTCCAACCGATCTTGACCGTAGGAAGTGCGCAACCAGCCATCTTCCTCCCAAGCGGATTGGGCCAGGGCGATCGGATGAAACACCACCAACACAAGGGTTGAGGCCAAAAGCACATGAAGCAACGATGGACCAGCATCATCGCTCATACCTTCCCCTTTCGTCGGTCCTCTTTGACCATTGTCCTTCGGGCTCGTGAGACTGAAGCGGAAAACGTATTCTTATTGGGTTCAAGGGTAAGAAACATGAAAACATCATTGAACAGGCTTGTCTTATGGCCGAGACCCAGGCACTTGAGGAAGCGTGGGAGGCTATGCGTCCGCATTGGGAGATTCAAGCCACGGCGAGCCCCATTCCATCAACACCCGTCTACTCCGCACTTCGATTGTTGCTCTCGCCCTTGCTTCGGCCCCTGCTTCGATGGAGAATGAACGGCATCCACAACATTCCCCGCACAGGCGCCACCATCCTCGCAGCCAACCATCTTTCGCATGTGGACCCCATCGCTGTGATTGCAGCCGCAAGACGAACCACGCATTACCTCGCAAAGGACGGTCATTTCACGAACCCATGGACCCGTTTTGTCATGCGTTCAACGGGCCAAATTGAGACACAACGGGAACAAGGTGGCAACGAAGCCTTAGCAAGCGCTGCCACGGTGCTTTCTCAAGGACGAGCGCTTGGGATTTTCCCAGAAGGGACCCGTTCAAAACGAAGTGATCCTCCGTTCCTCTTGCCTGGGAAAACCGGTGTCGCGCGCCTCGCTGCAGCACATCCGAAGGCCGTTGTCGTGCCCATTGCGTTGAATGGAACTCGTAACATCATGCAGCCAAGTTACCACAAATGGCCGCGCCTCCACCGCCGTCTATGTGTCAATGCGGGACAGGGCATTACATGGTTGGAGTGGCTCGCCCACCCCGAAGGAGGAGCAGCAACTTCCGAACATTTGATTGAATGGGCAGCGATGCAGGAACATGAAATACGAAGTCACCTCGCCAATCTCTACAGGAAGTTCACCGACCAACTTATGGCATCCTTGGTCTCCCTTGGGGCACCTTGAATTCTATTAATAGAGTCAACGTTCTTGAGCATTGATGGAGATCAAACCGGAGTGGAAGCCTATGCCTACTGCATTCGGTGCAGTTTGGACGGATGGTTCAAAAAGGCAAAAACGTAGAGCGAGAGCAGAAGTTGTTGCGCTAGAATTGCTGTACAGTATCGTGGAAGTTTCCGAGCATTGGGAGATTGTGGAAGGCGACAAAACGGAGGAAAACAACAACTTGCCATACTGGCAGAGGAGCAAATCCATTCGGTCTACGACGTTTGAAGAGGCCATCGAGATTTATCCGATCGTATCTGCGATGAACTTCATTCACAAGGGAGATCGTCATTTGAACATCTTCTTGGATTCCGTGTGGGTTTGTATTCGCCTTGATTGGGACTACTCGTACTGCGCCGTTTCAGATGGCTTCGTTTCCTTTGTTCTTCTTGCACACTCCGGGTGGCCACCATCGTATATGCCCGAGACCTTTCGGGAAGCTCTTTGGGAGATTCGTGGAGACGAGAGCAATCAAAACAGGCAGTTAGCGGCCCTTGTACAAGAATACAATGTCCCGGAAAACTTTGGTTTGCCCCTGACCATTGACAACATCAACCGTTTCCAACGAATTCAATGCAGGGTGCGAAGATGGCCCATCCATGACCGAATGATGCGCCTCGGTGCATACGCTCGTCAATTAGAGGCCAACACCGATCTAGAACTTGAGGCCATCCAACGGCATCTATGCTTGTTGATGGACAGCGTCGCTCCTCGTGACATTGTCATTTATCTTGGCCAAATGGCGAATGATAACGACGCGAAGTTCTTCGAACCCATTCTCAGGCGGGGGCTACGAGAACAGTTGAGTCCTTCCTATGAGAGTGGTCAAGAGGTGACAGAATGGACTCAGATTTGGCTTTAGTTCGTATTGAAACCACATGTGTTTGTGTCGCTTTGGGATGAGGCTCGCTCCTCAATCAAATTTTGAAATAACCTCGCTGAAGATGACTTCTGTGACAGTGTACACTACGCCCTTTGGTCTGTTGAATGTAGGTTCAATGCTGAAAAGCGTACCCGAGGAGCACATCCTCGCTGAGGTGCGAGGCTTGGAACTTCTTGATTCCATCATGATGTTGGCCGAAACATGGGAGAGGGTGACCGAGGAAGTTGTCGGACACGTCAACTTGGTCGCCAAAACAGACGGGTACGAATTGAAAATCAACGTCATCAAAACCATCGAGCAGTTCCTCTTGAACGGCGACCCTCATCTCTCTGTTCAACTCTACAGTGGCCGAAACAGAAGTGTAGGGTACATCGACACCGTTTGTATTTTGTTCACTGGTGACCATCCCGGTTGCGCCATCACGGACGCCATCATCTCATTGGTATTGCTCGGGGAGAGTGGCTGGCCAGAAGTCGCCACTCCGGTCACACTTCGTACATTTACGAAGGCCGCGGAAATCAATCGCATCAAAGAACGATTCAAACTGGGCCTCATTGATCTCACCTTTGAAGACTTGGAGGAAATCAATGATGTCCGTGAAGCCCTTCACCTTGGCATACCATATGCAGCCATTGACATGCTGTGTGCGTTCGCGCGCAGATGTTATACCTGCAAGGGCATGGAAATCGAGGAGGTTCGCTTGCATATTCAGGGCTTGCTTGATGAAATCAGCGAAGAGGATTTACGCGATTATGTAGAGAATCCCAGCACGCCCAGCGATGTGCTGTTCCTCCCAACCTATAGCGATGGTTCTTGATAACGCCTAAGTGCTTCCGATGGTGACCACCAAAGGGCGAGCAAATGGATGCTTATCTTGACCTGATGCGTCACATCCTCGACGAGGGGGTGGACAAAGGCGACCGGACGGGCACGGGTACAAAATCGGTGTTTGGATACCAGATGCGCTTTGATTTGTCCAATGGATTCCCGATGGTAACAACAAAAAAACTCCACCTCCCTTCCATCGTTCACGAATTGCTGTGGTTCCTCAAAGGTGAAACCAACGTCCACTACCTCCAAGAGAACGGTGTCCGAATCTGGAATGAATGGGCCGACGAAAACGGCGACCTTGGACCGGTTTATGGAAAGCAATGGCGCCGCTGGGAAACAAAAGATGGGCGCATCATTGACCAAGTGCAACAAGCGATTGACACAATCAAAACCAACCCCAATAGCCGCAGAATCATCGTCTCTGCTTGGAATGTCGGAGAACTTGACGAGATGGCTCTCATGCCATGCCACGCCTTTTTCCAATTCCACGTCGCCGATGGAAAGTTGAATTGCCAACTCTACCAACGCAGCGCCGATGTTTTTCTGGGTGTGCCTTTCAACATTGCATCCTATGCCCTCTTGACACACATGATGGCGCAAGTCTGCGATTTGGAGGCGGGGACATTTGTACACACGCTGGGCGATGCTCACCTGTACAACAACCACCTTGAGCAAGCACGACTGCAAATTTCACGCGAACCATTGCCCCTGCCAACTCTTGAACTCAATCCATCCATTCGCGACATTGATGCGTTTACATTTGATGACATCAAGGTGGTTGGGTATGAACATCACGCCCACATCAAAGCCCCCATATCGGTATGAGGTGGATGCATGCTCTCAATGATTTTCGCTTGCGATGAAAACGGAGCGATTGGAAAGGATGGCGGGTTGCCCTGGCAACAATCAACGGATTTGAAACACTTCAAACAGATCACGCTGAACAAAACAGTCGTCATGGGCCGCAAAACATGGGACAGCATAGGCCGACCTTTACCGAACCGAAGAAACATTGTCATGACGCGCCAGCCCGCACCCGAGGGTGTTGAAACCATGGCCTTTGAGGACATCTTGGCCCTTGGTGAGAATGAGGAAGTCATCATCATCGGTGGAGGTGAAATCTATGCCTTGTTTCTTGACCATGTAAAGGAGCTTCACCGGACCATTATCCATACCGTGGTAGAACAAGCAGATGCGTTTGCCCCCGATTTTGAACATCTGGGGTTCTACCTCCTCACTGAACGGCATGTTCAACCAAGCGAACGTGACGAGCACGCCATGACGTTCCAGCACTGGATTGTTTGATCATTCAGGTCGATATTCCGTCACACGGACACCAAGACGACCTTGCCGTGCTTCTCGCATCATGATGCGTTGGTACTTCGCTTCAAACGCCGCTTTCAAATCAAGTTCCATCGCCAAACTGTGCCCCATAAGGAGAATTAAGACATCGGCCATTTCTTCTGCACATTCCTCAAGCGGCTTTCCTTTGGTTACGGCTGCAGCAAGTTCCCCGAGCTCTTCAATCGTCAAGGCCAACCGATAGCCCATATCGTGTCCATTTTGCCCGGCAAAGTCGTGCTTTGCATGAAAAGCGGCTATTTTTTTCATCATCACTTCCCACTCATCAGCGGGTTCATGTGCCATCCAATCATCAACCGAGCGACCCTGCATGCAAGGCACTTCTCCCCTCGGCTCATGAGGTTTGGCTCATTCTAACAACGCAAAAATGCAAGCCCAAACCGGGTCAAGGCGGTCGTTGGCTTGGGCCGAAACCGCTTCGTGGTCGAGGTCCTTGGTGTTGTCCGATGGGTCGCGTCCTGCGGCCCAATTTGAAGAAATACAAACGGCAGCGTAAGGCAGCTCCAATTCCCGCGCTAATTTGGCTTCCCTCGGCATGGTCATTCCGACCATATCGCCGCCCAATTGAGCGATAGCGTCCACTTCTGCAATGGTTTCAAACTGTGGACCTTGGGTCAACCAATAGGTGTACCGCAAGGGTTCTTCATCGTTAAAACGCTGAACTCGCCGGAGCACTCCTTCCAATTGAGCCGTCAAGTCGGTATCAAACGGTTGGGTCACGGACGTAAAGACTGATTCATCATCATGAAACGAGACCGCTACGCCTGTGAAATCGATAAATTGTTCAGCAAGGGCAACCTTTCCTGGGGGAAAGGATGAGGCAATGGCCCCAACGGAGCAAACCGAGAGGATGGCATCCACGTCGGCATCATTCAGAGCCGCCATATTGGCGTGGTGATTGATGGAATGGGGTGGGCATCCATGACCAGATGGATTGTGGTGGCGTTGAAGAAAAATCAACTCACATGCATGACCGTTTCTTTCAAGCGTGGAACAGCGGAGAGGAACTGAGCCGTACGCAGTGTCTACCACCATTGTATCAGAACGAAGCAGGACGCCCCCCTGTTCACTCAAGCGCTGCTCAAGGTCCATGTTGACCAGCCCGGTCCCGCCAATGACGCCAAGACGCATGTATCATCACGCTCCGTTGGAGGTTGTGAACCCTGCGGCCAACCGGCATCACCACCGGTCCGTTTGGCCACTCACTCGTTCAAGCGTGCAATGAGCTCGTCTTTCTTCCCAGAAACTGGCTTGCCGGCCGCCTTTAGCAACTCTTTGAGTTCGCTAACGGTCATTGAATCGTAATCAACAGCCTCACCAGATGGAGCTTCATCCACCTCTTCGGGTTCGTCGGAAGCAGCTTCTTCAACAACGATGTCTTCAGAGGATTCTTCCTCGCGAATCTCATCGTCTTCTACCTCGTCATCGTCAACGGCTTCAGCAGTGCTTGCTTCTTCCTCAGCCATGGCCTCTGCAAGTGCAGCGGCTTTCTTTGCCTTCAACTCAGCAGCCAAACGAACTTCTTGAGCGTGAATCTCATCCAATGTTGGTCCGAAGGAAGGCACAACACCCTCTTGCAAGAGTTGACTCTTGCGAATGGCAACCAAGCGAACTGGGTAGATGGTTTTGACACCCTTCTCAATGGTTTCCTCAAGTTTTCCATCAAGGATACCTTGCTGGAGTTCAGCATAGGTGTGCTTCGCAGCAAACGCAATGATGATCTCTCGACAACGACCTCGTATGTCGTGCTTCACTGAGGTTTGAACTCGCTGTTGCGTGATGATAAGGGGTTTCATGCGGACCAGGTAACCGTCCGTTGTCACCACATCGACAACATCGTCAATCTTCCCACGGTAACGGCGGATTTGGCGTCGTGTGTGGTCGGTTTGATGATGGTGACCAATGAACACGGTCAGAGCATCTTGGCCGACGCACTCAGCCACACGGAATCGCAAGACAACGTGCATTTTGGAAAAATTCCCATCAAATTCCTGTTGGGTCATTTCATAGACTCGCCCGATAATATGGTCATCGGACTCACCAAGTGTTTCACCGATTTGCTTGAAATCCCATGGATGACGAGGAGCACGAATGGTGTACCATCGCTTCATCTTCCACTTGTCACGTTGTTTACGCGCTACTGCGCGTGCCTTCGCACTCACTTTCTTCGCCATATCGATCCACTCGGTGTGTCTTGAGGGGGCTACCCCACCAGCAAGATGCCGAGAAACCACCCCTATTTGAAGGAGCCTCATTGACCGGCGTCAACTTTCGTTGAGTCATTTCGGCAACCTCATGACCTTGACGCATCCACCGCATCATGTGGGGCTGCACCGAATCATGTGGCGAGCGACGGCCAGTGCCGTGTCCAGCGTGGAAGCCATTGCTGATGCATTGGCTTGGTTGATAGGCGACCCCGAGGATGTGCGGCTCGACCGAAGCACTTCCTACCACGGACCTCCTGTGGTGCTTGTTGAGGCGTCTACGACCAAAAAGAGGAACGCCCTTCAAGCCCTTGCTCGTTTGGGCCCTGAACAACTAAGCCTCATACGGGATTCACTCGAGGTACGCTTGGATGAAGACCATGTCGTGCATTTCCGCTTAGTATTGGACGACCTCATCAACGGGGAGGTCGTCTTGGCCACTGGAAGTGGTACCGGTCATGTCAAAGGTCAAGCGAAGATGGAGGTTTACCCCGGTAAACCCGCCATGGAACAAATACTAGAAACCTTCAACAAGAGCATTGAGATGGCAAAAAATGAGACCTTGTGAGGTTGAATCAATGAACTCCGGCAATGTTGCAATTGTCCTTTGTCTCCTCCTCGTTGTGGGGATGATTCCTACTTCCTTCATGTCGGTGCAAGCTGAAGAGGTAGAATCCGCTTCTGCTCCTTGTAATGCAGAGCGAGAAAATTGGACCATGGGCGTTGTTTTTTGCAACGAAAACGCCACAATTGGATACACCCTCTTTGCGCCCATGCCCTCCAAAACAACCTACCTCATTGACCAGGAAGGTCGGTTCATTCATTCGTGGACTTCACCAGGAAATCATCGTCCAGCCCTCTCGGCTTATTTGCTTCCAGATGGCGACTTGCTTCGCACAGCCAACACGGCGAACACCGCCGTGGGCAATTTTTCAGGCGGGGGAACAAGTGGAAAACTCGAACGAATCTCTTGGGATGGAACCCTTGAATGGTCATGGGAATACGATGGCCCCACCTACATCAACCACCACGATATAGAACCCATGCCGAACGGGAACATTTTGCTTATTGCATGGGAAGAAAAAACTGAGGAAGAAGCAATTCAAGCGGGCCGAAATCCGGAGATTGCAAGTGATTCTCCCGGAGAGGAACAACACGTGTGGCCAGACCACATCATTGAAGTTGAACCGGTCGGCACAAGCGAAGCCAACATTGTTTGGGAATGGCATGCTTGGGACCATTTGATACAGGATTACGACCCGACAAAAGACAATTACGGCGTCGTGGAAGACCACCCAGAACTCATTGATATCAATTATGTCGGTGGCGTCGAGGACAACGCAGGCCGGGCTGATTGGATGCACTGCAACGGCATCGACTACAACCCTGTTTTGGACCAAATCGCCATCTCCTGCAGGAGCATGCATGAGGTCTACATCATTGACCACAGCACCACGACAGAAGAGGCCGCAGGTCATAGCGGGGGAGCCTCTGGCAAGGGCGGCGACCTCTTGTACCGATGGGGTAACCCGCAAGTGTATGACAAAGGCTTGTCATCTGACCAACAATTGTTTGGTCAACATGATGTGAATTGGATTGAAGAAGGTCATCCCTTCGCAGGAGGCTTGTCTATCTTTAACAACGGAAACGGACGATATCCATCCTACTCTTCGGTCGAAGTGCTTCTTCCAACCATTGAAAACGGTGGCTACGCGCTCGAAACGAACGGCACGTTTGGGCCTGCCACCTCCGATTGGTCGTGGGACATGGGCGAGTCGATGTATTCGGGCTCAATCTCAGGGGTGCACCTCATGCACAACGGCCACATGTTGGTTACACACGGCACCAAAGGCACATTGTTTGAAGTGGACGAACAAGGCGATGTGGTCTGGCAGTACATCGACCCGATTGGGTCTACGGGGCCGTACACACAAGGCGAAGTCATTCCAGATGGAAATCGAGTGGGGACAACGGCCAATCAAATCTTCAAAGCAACCCATGTTCCAGCCGACCACCCTGCACTCAACGGAAAGAACATGACACCGGGTGATTTCCTTGAAGTTTGGACCGACCTTTGCCCCTCTGAAGATGCATGGGGTTGGGATCGAGACGGAGACGGGTGCATTGACGATACTGATAATGATGGTATCAACGACCCTTACGACATCTGCCCGCTAGGCAGCGACACCTTGGATGTAGACAACGATAGTATTCCTGACCCTTGCGATGAATTGGTGGACAGTGATGGCGATGGTGTGGCCGATGGGGAAGACGCATGCCCCGGCCATAACGATACGGTGGATGTTGACATGGATGGCATCCCCGAACCATGCGATTCCTTCGTCGATAACGATGGAGATGGTGTTTCGAACGACGATGATATGTGCGAGGGCCATCCCGATGGCGAAGACCTGGACGAAGACGGGACCCCCGATGGGTGCGACGAACTCATTGACAGCGATGCAGATGGTGTAGCAGATGATGTGGATGTTTGTGAAGGGCACAACGACGCACAGGACCAAGACGGTGATACCATTCCCGATGGATGCGACCCCACGCCGAGTGGGGATGTCAATCAAAACGAAACCAACAACACAGAACAAATGAACGACAATTCAACCAACGACACCATGCCCCCGCAGAATACACTCGATGGAACGTCATCTAGCATCGCAACCATGACGGTTGGATTGGTGTTCTTGCTCCTTCTGTGCATACTGATGGTGAACAGAATGAACCGAGGAGGTTCTTCTGGGCAGGGACCGTTCTCCGACAATGAACCTCAGGAATCGGTTGATGGTGCCCGAGTGAACGAAGAAGCATGGGAGAGCGCAGAGCCTCACGATGTGTCCGTTCCTTGATTGACAAGATGTTAAGTAGGCCATCAACACAGAGGTAAATGGAGGAATCCCATGCCACACATTGTAACATCTGCCTGCGTTGACCACAAGTATCAGGAGTGCGTCGCTGTCTGTCCCGTTGAAGCCTTTCGAGAAGCTGAGACCTATTTGGTCATTGACCCCGACGAGTGCATTGATTGTGGTGCCTGTGTGCCCGAGTGCCCTGTTGACGCCATCTTCGCAGACACCGACATACCTGCAGGTGAAGAAGCCTGGATTGAGCGCAATGCTGAGGAATCCGTGGATGCTGAAATCGCTGAGGGCGACTCACCCGTTCTCGCCTCTGACTGAAGTAAACTCTCAGGCGCTGATACAAGCGTCCAAAGGGGTAGGACATTGAAACAAGGTTGTGATGACACCATGAACACCGACATCTCCCAATTTCGCAAAGGCAGCGATTTGGTGAAGCGTGGCTTTGCTCGCATGCAACAAGGTGGCGTCATCATGGACGTTGTCAACCCCGAACAAGCCGCAGTGGCAGAGGACGCTGGGGCAGTGGCGGTCATGGCGCTTGAACGTGTCCCTGCAGATATCAGAAAAGCAGGCGGCGTCGCCCGAATGAGCCACCCAGACATGATTCAAGGCATTCTTGACTGCACGTCCATTCCCGTCATGGCCAAATCCCGTATTGGTCACGATGGAGAGGCGCGTATCCTTGAGGCGATGGGGGTTGACATGGTCGACGAAAGCGAAGTGCTCACGCCAGCAGACCCCTTCTTCCACATCAACAAGCACGAATACGAGATTCCTTTTGTTTGTGGAGCCACTGGCCTTGGAGAAGCAACACGACGAATCTGGGAGGGCGCAGCCATGATTCGAACCAAAGGCGAAGCAGGTACCGGTAACGTCGTCGCCGCTGTCACCCACGCCCGTTTGATCGACCAAGAAATCAAACAAATTCAATCCCTCGACAGTCAAGGTCTGGACCACGCCGCTGAAAGCATCATTGAGCGCTATCGGGTGCTTTCCTCTCAATCTTCTCTTCCGGGAACGCATTTGATGACACCTTTTGGGGCCATTGATGAAACCATGCACACGGGTATTCGCTCAGTCCTCGAAGATGTTCACCGACTGGGTCGGCTTCCGGTGGTGACCTTTTCGGCTGGGGGCATCGCAACACCCGCAGATGCCTCTCTCATGATGCGGATGGGCATGGATGGAATCTTCGTTGGCTCTGGAATCTTCAAATCCTCGGACCCGAAAACGATGGCTGATGCCATCGTAATGGCTACGGCTCACTATGATGATGCTTCCAAGGTGGCAGAAGCCATGGCGATGATGCAAGGTGAGCCGATGAAGGGTGATGAACTTGAAACGCTTGAGGTTCGGCTTGACCAGCGTGGCTGGTAATCAGTTGAGCGGGTCGGTGATTCCTTTTTCGCCCAAAGTCCACTTCAAAGTCTTGACCACACCCTCGAGGGCTTTGTGATTACGAGCGGCTTCTTTCATCCCTTCCTTATCGTCTTGGTCTTTGCAGGCATCGTACCATTCTTTCCACTGGTGCATCTTTTCAGTGGCTCGGTCAAGCATGGCTTCAATTTCTTCCCATGTTCGGTCATAACTGCGTTCTGGAGTTGATGTCATGGTATCATAGGATGGCGAACACCCACCCTTAATATCCTCTCTCCCTCCTTGGTCAGGAATCTGAAGAAATTCGGACATCTTCAAAATGGGCACTGTCTTCCAGACAGACATTGTCACCAAGCACACATTCAAGCACCGTGGCTCCACTTCCAATCACGACGTTGCGCCCCAGGATGCTGTTTTTGACCACCGTTCCCGAACCGACGACGCATCCATCCATGATGATTGAACCCTCTACGGTCGCCTCATGATGCACCGTGGCCTCCCTGCCGATAACCGAAGAGATGGCATCCGCGTTGAGGGTCGCGCTCGTCGCGACTAAACTGGTTCCTTGAACGGCATAATCTGAAGGATAGGCAAACGGCAACTCTTCGTACCGTTCCATCAGCGTTTGCTGAGCCACCAGCAATTCGGAAGGCTGACCAACATCAAACCAAACACCATCAATGGTTTTCGCATACAACGGCCAACCCATGGCGAGCAGATGGGGAAACAATTGCTTGCTAAAATCAAACTTCTCTCCGATTGGAATGTGCTCAAAGACCTCAGGCTCCAAAATATAGAGGCCGGCATTGATGACGTTGCTAAACGCTTCTTCCGGTGCTGGTTTTTCCATGAATTGTTGGATAAAACCCTCTCGCAACTCGCCATTGACTTGCCCGCCGGGAGATGATGAAAGACCAACGATACCAAATTCAGAAGGGTCGTCCACTTCCCAAAGCGCCATCGTCACTTTGGCGTTGTTCGCCCGATGGACTTGTAGCAGTGCCGAGATGTCAAACGATGCAACGGCATCTCCAGAACCTACGACACATGTGCCTTTGATTTCGTCCCGAAGCAGACCAACACTGCCGGCGGTCCCCATGGGTGTTGATTCTTGATTTACCCGTGCGTTTAGAGGCAACTCGTTTGAACCATCCTTGCACCATCCCGCAACGTGGTCAATGAGTTGTTCACCTCGATAACCGGTGGTGACAACAATGTTGGTGATGCCCGCTTCCACCATGGCGTCCTTCACATAATCAAGGACGGGCCTACCCAACACCTCAACCATAGGTTTCGGCCGGGTCTGCGTGAGGGGCATGAGGCGAGTGCCTTGGCCACCTGCCATGATGATGCCCAACATCGTTCAGCCTCAGCGACGACGAATTGGCCCCATTCGACGCATGTTTTTCTTCTTAGAAGATGGACCGCCACGTGTAGCGTTTGTGCCAGAGTCTTCTTTGCCAACGCCACCGAACACCAGTTCACCCTCTGACAACAACGAACTGACCAACATATCAGCGACTTCATCCGATTCTGCGCCGGTCTTCATCTCTGCCTTCACGGCTTGGTTGTGATCGGTCATCCAAGACTTTCGTTCTTCAATAGCGAGATTGAGTTGTTCTCGGGCTTTGTTTACATCAACCATCAATTCGTCAATTTTCTCGTGGAGAGCATTTGCTTTTTCATGGAACTCAACCGATTCGGAATGATGACGGTCGCCCTCGGACTTGAGGAAGTCTCGGTGCTCCAATTGCTCTTTGAACTCGGCCCATTTGGCGTCGGCTCGCTCAAGGGCTTCAACATACAACTTGTGAGCATCATCAGATTCGGCTTTCAAGGTCGCAATGGCTTCATCGATGTTTGATAGGTCGACAGCCACGATTTCAAATTGCTCTACTTCGGGCTCAAGTTCACGAACCCGGCCTTTCATTCGCTTGATTCGCTCCATGGTTTCTTTTTCCTTTTTGGTGCTGGAAGAAGTGGTCTGGAACTGTTCTTCCAAGTTGTTGATTTGGCTCATGAGTTGAGCGTATTCTGCCGTGGCTGATTTTTTCTCTCCGTGCTCACCTCGTCGCCCTTTGGCTTGTGAAAACAAATCCTTGAGTTGGGCGTTGATGGCGTCTCGCTTGGCTCGGTGCAGATTCCGTTCAGCTTGCACAGCATCAAGTTCGGCCTTCATTTCGTCGAGTTTGGACCGGTGCTCTTTGTATTGTTCTTGAACAGCATCGCGTTTCTTGGCGAGTGCACGGCCCTGTTCACGGAGTGAATTACGTGTTTCCCGCATCTTACGGACCTTGGCTTCCATCGATTGGAGTTCATCACGAAGGTCCGCGTCGGGGTTCTTTTCACCGTCGTTAGGGAATCCGCGCATGGTATACTCCACCCGCTACACCATTTCAAGCCTATGGCTTACGCTCGGCGATTGAATTCTCAGACCGTGGCACCGCCAAAGACCTCAACCATGAGCAAGAACAGGGAGATGAAGACGCCAAAACCACCAAACATGTACGCAACATACGAGCCTGTTGTTCGTAACCAGTGCCCGAATTCTGAGCGTACCCTGACGTTGATTTGCCTGCCGAGGAGCAACTCCCCATTGGTCTCTTCAAGGCGAACAGAAACCGTAGCGTCACCTTTGGTGGTGGGAATTAAGGTCTGCCAGGACACCGTGCTGTCCTTGAGGAGCCCTGACATTTTGCCCAAAACATCGTCATCGCCCTCGGCCGCCAACGGCAGAGCCTCATTGGACCACCAGAATTGCTCACCGGGCTCCAACCGATAGGTCAAGGCAAGATCTTTTGGTTCAAAGTTCGGCGTTTGAACTCGGAAGACGACTGTTCGTGTTTTGTTGGAAAGGTTGTGAAATAAGGTGAATAAATTGGCTTTATTCGTGACGACATTTTCCATATCAACTTCAAAAATCAAATCGTTCATCGCAGGTGGTCGCCCGCTTTCGAGGTCCTGCTTGAGACGGTCCACCATTCGGAAGAAGGCTGGGCAACTTTTGCTGATGAGGCCCAACAACACCAACCATGATTCCAACGTGAACACATCGTGAGAGAACACGTAATCCATGCCTTTCTTTGTCAAAATTTCAGCCATTTCTGATTCCAATGTTTTCCTATCAAGTCCCGTGGCGTGACGATAGAGTGTCATCAGAAATTTTTCATGGGCAAAATGACGGTCAATGCCCCGTTTAAACCCATCCTCAAGCGTCTTTGTGTACTCATCGTACTCAGAGCGGAGCAACGGGTCCATGTGGGTCTTGATAAGGTCGTTGAACACCATATTCAGCGTAGATGGGTGAACTGGCGGTATGTAGGCGCGGAGCAAGCCCGTTTGTTCAACCATATTGAACGGAGTTGAGCGTGTGGGAAGATGTTGCCCAACCGAGAGCAAGACCAACGATGCAGATGTGAGCAAGAACAAATTTCCGTAGGCGGTTCCTGTCCCGTACCACAAAACGGCGCCGAGTGTGAGCACAGCCAAGAGGGCGAATCCAAGGGATTTGGTATGGTGGGCCATGGAAGTTTGGAGTTGGTAAAGCAAGCCATCGTACCCTTGCAATGATTGAACCGAGCGATGTTGGTTATTGGACTGTTCAACGCGTTGGTGAAACGAAGCAAGTGAAATGCTCACACGATAGCGGTGGAAACCTACAGCGAGGATGTAACCGAGCACGACCACGAACGACAAGCCCGCCGTAAAGGTGGAAAAATCCATCCCTAGATTCGGTTGAATGTTGTTTAGCCAAAAAGCGGGCGAGGCTTGTGAAAACGCCCAACTGGCGAAGTACGTGAACGCAGCAAAGGCTGGAAGAAACATGATCAAACGAAGGCCGGAGCTGATGATTTGACGGTCGATGGCATGAATGATGGATTCAGACAAACGGAATCCAAAGCCACTGCTACCGACGTGTTCGGAAGGCGAGGAAGCCGCTTCATGCTCCTCGGCCATGGTGCGGGATGAAAACCTCACTTCTAAAGTGTTCACGCCGTTTTCTTGTCCAGCGTGAGGAAAATACATGGCATCCATTCTGGCGATAAATGCAATACAGTGTTGTCATCAAGAACAAGATGGTCGTCTTGGCGAAGCACACGCGACCCGACAGCAAATCCATGCTCGGCAAACGTGTCCACCACAGGCGATGAGAGGAGGAGCATGGAAACGGTTCCGGCTTGTCCTGGAGAAACAAGGGACAACGGCACCAATGCTGGGGCCGCATCCAGACGAACGGCAATATCAGGCGTCGGGGAGGGTATGGGGCGGCCACTCGGGTCGGTGGTTGTAGGTCCAATCAATCTTGACAACGCCACCTCCATATCATCGTCAATGGCATGCTCCAGTCGGCAGGCGGTTTCATGTGCATCGCCTTCAAACGGCAAAAGGTCCAATAAGACCTCAGCCAAACGATGCCGTCGCTTCATTTTTCGGCCGTGAATCAAGCCGTCCTCTGTTAAACGAGCCCCTTTGTAGGGTATGTATTCCAATAAACCTCGGGAAGCCAAGCGTTGGACCATCTCCGTTGCAGAGGCAGGACTTACACCAAGGCGGGTGGCCAAGTCACCTGTGCGAACAAGCCCAAGGGGTTCATGCTCGTGAAACTCGTACATGGTTTCGAGGTATTCATCTTCAAATTCTTGAAAATGACCAACCATGGTGTCACCTACTCAAGGAGAGTGATACCCTCGTTTGCTTTGAAGATTTTTGTGCACGCAGGGCATCGCACCGAACCTTCGTACGAGGCAGGAATACGAAGGGATTGAGAACAGTCCGGGCAGGCGATGTCGAGTTTACCATCCTTGGAAGGTATGTTGACTTCCGGCTCATTCGCTTCATCAGGCGTTTCAGGGACGGATGGCTCGGGTTCCTCAGGCGTACCATCAACGGTGAATTTGGTCGAGCAATCGGGACATCCAACCGAACCCGAATAGTTGACGGGCACGCGGAGGCGGCGGTCGCACTCAGGGCAGGAAATCTCCCTTTTTTCGTCCGAAGGTTGACGTTTTTTCGTTGGTGAAGTGAGGGATTCACGCTTTGGGGAGGTCTTCGATTTCGGTTCCTGCCTGTACCTCAAGCGTGCTACAAGAACGAGAGCTGCACCAAGCACCAACCCCCATGCGATGGCACCCAGTGGCCATTCAAACGAAGATTCTACGACCACTTGACCAGAGACATAACTCGTGTCTTCCGTGACCACGGAGTCGTCAACGTGCCAGATTGCCCTCAGCGCCACCGATGAGCCCTTGGGCCAGAGCAATTGCAGGTTCATGGAAACAGCATCCCCTCCCATCCATGAAGGTGAGACCTGATTTGACAGAATCGACCCATACGCATCCACGAGCCATACCTCACCAACGGCTTCGCTTGCCGGCCCGGATTGGTGGAATGTGATGGTGACGGTGGTTTCGTCGCCTTGAATTGGCCGAATCGGGGATGTTACTGCATCGAACTCTATCCAATAGACGGTCTCCTCGCTGGGCAGGGTTGCCCTGATGGTGAGTGGCCCCGGACCAATCATCCAGCCAACACCTGAAATTTGTGCAACCAAGCGCTCGCCAGAAACCTCGCCAAAATCAATCGCCTGTTCAAACACGCCTGGTTGAAGCACGAGGGTTTGTTCCATGAGGTAAATGATCGAATCACCGGTGTCATAGCCAAGTTGGAGCAGGACCTCCCGTTCTCGACCAGAATCGAGTTCGAGACCAATGACAAAACGAACCTCACCACTGGAATCGCGCGTCACATTGGTCAAGGCGAGGGCGACGGACTGCTGCGGGAGGACATCAAATACAGAGCCGCCTGAAGCGACACCAATCACAAGCCCGTCATCGCTCTCAAGCCACCAATCAAGAAGTACCTCAGCATCAGAGGTGAATTGTAGACTGGCAGAAACTTCACCTGCTGACCCGCTGTTCAACACGGTCCATTCTCCGTTTGACCGAACACTGTCAACTTCAAACACCAAACGTACTCGTCCCGGAAGGTCACCGGTGTTCCTCATCAACATGTTTCCGATAATGGAATCCCCCTTGTGCCAGGGGCCACCCGAGAAGGTGGGTGCAGGTGTGCCGGCGGATTCGAACACAGCGGATGGCATCTCAATCACCAGTTGAACCGGAAGGGGTGATGAGGACTCAACACGAACGCCCGAAACGGTACAAGAAACCGTCACAGGTTTTGCTGACATCGTGAATGTGGTGTTCAACGAAGTTCCAACCGGCAGGGTGGCCGACTCATTCAGCTGTTCCTGCCCGTCAGCAATGCACACGAACTGGCCAGTGAACGTCGCGGTTCCGTTATTCCACCAGGTGCTGTGCACGTTGAGTTCTTCACCAGCCTCAACTTCAGCAGCATTCGATGAAAGGCTGGCCTCAATCCTCGGGAGAGGGGGTGGGCCAACCGTGAATGAACCCGTCACATTGTGTGTTCCAGAAGCATTCGAGAGATTTTCTGAAAGTTCGAGCATCCAGTACAACGGCCCTTCCAACAACACAAGACTTGGATCAATGTACACCACCTCGGCTCCCGAGGCGTTGACAAGAATATCTGAGATGGTGATGGATTCGTTGCGCATCCCGTTGTTGATGGTCAAGGTCACCGAACCACTCCAATTAAAATCGCCTTGATTGAGGATGGGGAATTCGAACCGAACCATATCCCCGTCATGCAAGGTTAGATTACCCGTTGATTGACCGTTGGATTGCAACCCCTCCGCCATCACGCTCGATGAACCTCCAAGTGAAACATTCAGCGGGCGCAGGCGTTGCACCACGCGTGAAAAGGACGAGGTCATCCCGGTGGTATTGACGCCCACATCACCTTCCAACAGCACCGTGATTTCACTGAAACCAAACGGCATCTCGTCAACAGTGACGGATACATTTCGTTGTTCAAAGGCGGTAAGTGGGGGCAACACGGAGGAGGTGTTACTGAGGACTGCCCCCTCCATGCTACGGGTGAGTACACGGAGAGAGATATTGGCGTTGCTTCCATCCGTTTCATGCACTTCAAAGGTCAAGGTGAGTTCGGGTTGTTCAAATGTTGAGAAATTCCCTAACGAAACGGAACCCTCCTCAACCAACACCGAACCGTTTTGCGCTTGGACGCTCGGAATGAAGAGTGACCCCACCAACAGCAGCAACATGAGAGAGGCAACGCTTGCGTTGGACCCCTGTTCTCCCATGAGGGGCCGTAAATCTCGTGGTTCTTCACCTTCGCGTTAAAAGCGGAGCAAAGGGGTTCTTTCTTTTACATTGAACAACACGGCCGAACCGATGGAAACGCATGACCTTTTAACGGTGACACCAAAGCAGATGGTTGAATACATTCTGCGTCGGCGTGAAGCGACCGAAGCCAGCCTTCCTGAGGAACTCAAAAACCGGACTCAGGAAAATGACCGAGCGTATCAACTCGCCCGCGAAGCCAAGACACTGCTTGACGAACTCGAGGCGAATCTTGGTGCGGACGACGGGCCTACGAGCGAACACATCGAACAAGCAAAAGCAAAGTATGACGAAAACGAGACGTTCCGTCGCCGTACCATGTCTCGACTTTGGCTGGTAAAAAACGCCATCGCCGACCATGACGAAGCCCTGCGCTTTTGGAATGAAATAGACGAGGGCACATGGGGCCACCTGTTGGAAGATGCCGAACGTGTGCGAAACGGTGGACCCTCAAGTTATGCACTTGGCAAAGTTGTCGAAGGAGATGAGGAGGGTTCGGCGTGAGTTCATCCGACCTCTTCGAGGACCTGAAATCTCTCTCGACCAAGGTGGTCAGAGAAAAGTACGCAGAAGTTGTGGAGGAGATTGAAACCCTCGACGCTCAGCGCAAGGACATCTATCTTCAGAAAAAACTTCACTCGGAAGTCATTCAATTCGCAGTTAACAAACTTGCAGAAGCCCCGCCTCATGCAAACCTTGAACCAAACGATTTGTTGCTGGTAATCATTGAACAAAAAAGTGAATTTGACCAACGCCTCAATCAGAGGGATGAACTGATGGCCCCTTTGGCCGTACCTCGTCCTCGCTTGCAGTACCTCTTGAACGAATTCTACCAACGACTCACGCAGCAGACCCACCATACAGAGGCTCCGAGCCTTGCCTCTGAAATGGAAATGTTTTCTCGTTTTTTTGAGATTCAGGCGATGCTCGAGATTTACAACACTCAAATCCGCGACATCCTTTCAGAAATACATGCCTTGCGAAGAGCGTTGTTGGAGAATGTGAAATCCATCAATATTGAAGACCGGAAATTAGCACAGGAATTGAATAGAATAAGTGAACGAGCAAAATCAACTCGGCGAGAAGCTGGGCGTTTGCGTGCCTACCTGCAATCGGTTGAAGGAAAAAGCCCAGCCCCACTACCCGAACCATCCGAAGAACTGACCCAGAGGCTCGCGTCCGGTGGAGCGTTGTTGTCCATGGAGGAATTCGCGGCGATGCTTGAACACGGTGGCCTTTCAGAGCTTGAACTGGACCCTGTCATTCAGTCAGGAAAGAAAACTCGGCAAGGAAACAAACAGCGAAGAGCAAAACCATTGCGAAGAGATGCAGGGAAACCTCGCAATCGAAGGACGTGAATCTCATGCCGTCGCTCGCTTGGGTAGCGGGACCAACGCCCTTACAACTTACACCCGAACAAGTGAGTGATGTGATTGAGATGTTCTGGCAAGAAACCGGAGAAGTCTATGTTGAAGCCTCCGTTCGGCATCTACCCGTGCCGGAATGGAACGGAAATCTTCTCCTTGTTGACCTTGAACAGCCAGAACCACGACGGGTGTTGGGCGTCTCATGGGCTGTACCGTTCAAAGACAACATCGTCCGAATGGCGGCCATCGTGATCAGGTCAGCCTACCAAGGTCAGGGATGGGGCGGTCGCGCATGGGACATGTTTCACCGGGAAGCGTACAGGTATGGGTATCGCTATGTTCAACTCGAGGTGAAAGCCGAAAATATTGACGCTCAACGGTTTTACGAGGCTCGCGGCCTCACCATCCAACAGCACTTGGAGGGCTACTATCAATCGGGGCTCGGTTATATGATGCGTGGGCCGTTGGCGAATCCTGATTAAAGCCAAGCCTTATTCACCTCAGCAAGGAAGCCGACATGTGCTTGAACGGATGCTGGAGGGGCTTCGGGAACTCCGTGGTGTTCAGCGCATCCGTCTGTTTGAGAAGGACGGTTTTGTTGTGTACGACAGTGGCGCGAACGATGCTGCCGCAACGCATGTGCAATCTTGGCGTGACCTCGTAGAAATTGCGGGCCCGGACCGCACCATCACCCTCGTGCAGGAACGTGGTTATGCGTTTTTACGCACAGTGGCGTTGGGCACATTGCTTGTGACCGCTCAGCGAGAGACCAATCTCGGTGCTGCACGCTTAGCGATAGAGCATGTTGCAGAACAAATGAACAGCAACTCCTCGACCACCGACCGCTGAATCGCCCATGAAGGATTAAATGGGGGTGGTTGGTCGCAAGGCTGCGGGAGGATGGGAATCCTCCCCAGACCAGGTGAGATGCAGAATGGCGGAACTCAAAGATCTTCTTGAAGAGCGACGGAAAATGGTGGACAAGAAAGCGACACAGCACCGTGAAATTCGAGATGATTGGAACGAGAAAACCAAAGAATACACCACCACTCGTAACGAACTCAACAACGAAGTTCGAGAACTCATTGTACAAGTTCGCGAACAGCGTGAACTTCGCGACCAGATGAATGAAATGGTGCGCGAGAAAAAGAAGGAACGGGACGATGCCAACAAAGCCGTCCGAGAAGCAAAAGAGGGTATCCGCTCAACCCAGCCAGAGCAACCACAAGAGTTTGACAAGCGTGGTAGACCCATCCGCCCCGATACCGTCCAGTCCCTGACTCGTACCATGGAGCGTCTTGAGCGGGAATTTGAGCAAGGAAAGCATCAAGGCAAAAATGAGCGCAAGTACTTCAAGAAAATGAAAGAGTTGAGTGCCAAGCGAAAAGCGCTTCAAGAATCGCAAAGCCTTGTTGAGGGTGCAGAAGGGAATGAGGACTTGCGAGGCGCCGTAGCCCAACAAGAAGCCGCACATACCGCCGTCAAGGAAGCCGCTGAGGCGGCTCAAAGCGCTCACGACCTCATGATCGAATGGAATGCTGAAGTTGACAGACAACGAGAGAAAGCCGAGGCAGCCCACAGGAAACTTCGCACATCCAAGAAGGAAGCAGACAAAGAGCACAGCCTCTACATCGTTTCCCTTCGTTGCCTCCACTCGATTCAAGACATTTTGCGAGCCATGCGTGGAGCAAGTGCTGGAGACGGCCAACGCCCCGCTGCTAGCGATGAAACCCAGAACTTGATGGCGAAACTCATGTCTGGTGAGACGCTATCAACTGAGGAATTGATGCAATTGCAACGGTTTGATTGATTGGGCGCCTGCGAACACATCAAAGACCCTCAAGGCCGAGAGCCGATTGGACGTGGAGTTCATGATTGGGAAATCCGACATCGCTGCCATCGTTGAAGAGTACGATCGCCTCAAACTGCGCATCGGCATGACGGCTTCGCACTCTGCGCTTGATATCTGTGATGGAGCCATCGAAGAAGGCTTTCCAACGGTAGCCTATTGCAAAGAAGGGCGGCACAAGACCTATGCGAATTACTTCAAAACGCACCGAAGTGCTTCTGGCAGGGTCCTGCGCGGCATGGTTGACAAGGCCATTGTCCTCCAGTCGTTCAACGATGTCCTTGATGCTGAAATGCAACAAGAAATGAGGAAACGCAACGTCATATACATCCCGAATCGTTCGTTTACGTCGTACTCAACCATTGATGATATCGAAACTAACTTTCGAGTTCCTATGTTTGGCTCGCGCAACATGCTGCGAATGGAAGAGCGAACCGAAGAACAAGATTACTATTGGATTTTGGAAAAGGCAGGTTTGCCCCACCCTGAAAAAATCGACAACCCTGAAGACATTGATTGCCTTGCGATTGTCAAGTTGCACCATGCTCAGAAAAAATTGGAGCGGGGGTTCTTCACATGCGCATCCTATCAAGAGTACCAAGACAAATCTCAAGCCTTGCTCAAGGAGGGCGTGATTGACCAAGCCTCACTCGATGGGGCCCGCATTGAACGCTATGTGATCGGTCCGGTTTTCAACCTCAACTTCTTCTACAGCCCTCTGGCTGAAGAAGGTGAAAAGTTGGAATTATTGGGGGTGGATTGGCGCTTTGAATCATCGCTCGACGGTCATGTACGACTACCTGCACCCCAACAAATGACCATGCCTCTCCATCAACAAATCCCAGAAATGACCGTCGTGGGTCATAACACGGCAACCATTCGAGAATCTCTTCTTGAAAAAGCGTTTGAGCTCGGAGAGAAATTCATCCAGGCCAGCAAGGAGCACTATGCGCCTGGCATCATCGGACCGTTCTGTCTTCAAACGTGCATTGACAAGGACATGAACTACTACATCTACGACGTCGCTCCACGCCTTGGTGGTGGAACCAACGTCCACGTTAGTGTCGGCCACCCCTACGGCAACGCCCTTTGGCGAAAACCCATGTCAAGCGGTCGTCGAATCGCTATGGAATTGCGCATGGCCGCTGAGCAGGACCGCCTGCTCGAAGTCCTTACGTGAATTGTGTCTTCGTGCAGGACAATTGACTCTCACGCCACACTGCTTCACTGCTGCTGGTAGGCCACCCAAGCACCTGATTGCGCATCGTAGTACGATAATTGACCGTTTGCATCGCGTGACCAGTGTACACCGTTTTCTTCCCATTGGTGAGGTTGTTGCTGTTGGAGTTCGGGAAGGTCCTTGCTTGCGGATTGGTCCATGTATTGTTCGGTCGCAGCATCCATGGCGGCCGTTGCCTCAGCAAACGGGCTGTTTGACATCACAGGCTTGCGGGTGAACATGTAACCGCCGCCGCCAAGCAACGCTAGAAGGAGAACGGCGATGATGGCGTACAGCATACCGTTTCCGGATTCTTCCACTTCCGCTTGAGAACGTGAGGCGTCATCAGGGAATGCATCCCATCGGTCGGCAACACCATCGCCATCGGAGTCCACCGACTCATTCGCATCGAACTTGAAGGCATCTTCTGCATCGTTGACCCCGTCACCGTCTGAATCAAGTTGGGTCAAGGCGCAACCCATGGGGTCAATGAGTTCGTCAGTTGGTGTGTTCGGGCACTTGTCAAGGTGATTCTTGATACCGTCTTTGTCATCGTCCTTTTGCTGGTCTGAACACCCGTCCACGTCCACTGTTTGGGTGACAGGTGTGTCGGGACACAGGTCAACATCGTTCATAATATCGTCCAAATCTTCGTCCTTTTGCGAGTCAGCACAACCTTCGGCATCAACTTGTTCACCTGCAGGTGTAGCAGGACAGGCGTCTTCGGCGTCCGAAATCATGTCATTGTCTGTGTCGCGCTGGTTGGTGGCACAACCCAACATGTCAACCGTGAGGCCGTTCCCGGTACCCGGGCAGTTGTCCACATCGTCAGCAACACCATCGCCGTCGCTGTCCTTTTGCGAAGGTGAGCACCCTTGCGTATCGGCTTCTTCGCTCATCGGCGTTGCATCGCACACATCGCTCGCATCAACAACGCCATCCTTGTCGGTGTCCCGTTCAGTGGCTGCACAACCCACGCCGTTCACCGGTTGGCCGGCCGTTGTTGTTGGACACTGGTCTCGGTCGTTGGTGATGGAATCGCCATCCGTGTCAAGTTGACTGTCGGCACAACCAGCGGAATCAACAACAGCTCCGAGGGGTGTATTGGCACAGGCATCGAAAGCATCCATGACGCCGTCGTTGTCTGCATCCTCTTGACTGCTTGAACATCCAACATTGTCCACAGGCTCACCCGCTGGCGTATCAGGACAGGCATCCTGAGCGTCACTCACACCATCCATGTCAGCATCAAGTTGTGATGCAGAACATCCATTCTCGTCAACGGCTTCGCCTGCGGGTGTGTTCAAACACAGGTCAGGGTTGTTTCCGTTTGCATTGTCGCCATACCCATCGTTGTCGGCGTCTCGCCATTGCGTGGCATCGTTGGGGAATGCATCGGCGTTTAGGCCTGCAGCGTTGTCGCCATAGCCATCGCCGTCTGTGTCGGACCACTGGGTTGAATCGGAGGGGAAGGCGTCGGGGCTGTTGCCGGCTTGGTTATCACCGTACCCGTCACCATCGGCATCGCTCCATTGGGTGGCATCGTTGGGGAAGTCATCACCATTGTTGCCGTTCGGGTTGTCGCCGTAGCCATCACCATCGGTGTCGGCCCACTGTGTACCGTCGTTGGGGAAAGCATCGGGCATGGTACCGTTGGGGTTATCGCCGTAGCCATCACCGTCGGCATCCGACCATTGCGTGCCATCGTTGGGAAACGCATCACCGTTCGTACCGGTTGGATTGTCTCCATACCCGTCTCCGTCGCTGTCTGCCCATTGCGTGCTGTCTGCAGGCCAAGCGTCAGGGTTGTTTCCACTGGCATTGTCACCGTAGCCATCGCCGTCTGCATCGGACCATTGCGTTGGGTCCATGGGGAAGGCATCTGGCATGGTCCCACTTGCGTTGTCTCCATAGCCATCACCGTCAGCATCGCTCCACTGCGTACCATCGGTTGGGAAGGCATCGGGGTTGTTTCCGCTGGCGTTGTCTCCATAGCCATCGCCATCCATGTCCGACCACTGCGTAGCGTCGGTTGGGAAATCATCCACTGCATCGTTGTAGCCGTCACCATCGGTGTCTTTCTGAGAAAGTGCACAGCCGTACTGATCTACGATGGCTCCCGCCGAAGTGTTTGGGCACAAATCCGCCTCATTCGCCACGCCGTCGTTGTCGTCGTCAAAGGTCAACTGGAAACAATCGTAGTCACCGATGAGTTGCACTGAGACGTTAGAGTACAGGTCGATGTGGACGCAATATGTCCCTGAGGCATTGGGTGTTGCGTAAGACCACGAAGAGATGCTCATGTTTTGAGCCGTAGCCGTAAACGAGGTCATTTGCGAAGTGGCATGGTTGGCGCCAGCAGCATCGGTGACTCGGTATTGGTATTGATAGGCGTCACCGACCACCAAATCGGCACCCTTGGCCTGAACATTGTTGGTGCTTGCCGTTGAACTGCTGGAATAGGAATCAATGACCAATCCAGGCAATTGCGGTACAAACTCATCGAAATGAATTCCTGTGATGTTTTCGTTTCCATCAAGGTTCGGCACCGTTCCTGAAGGGTAAACATAGGCCACAAACAAATGGTCGTTCATCGTGGTAGGCCCGGTCCAGTTGACCTGATAGTTCGCCGAGACAGCGCTGGTCAGGGTCCATGTGTCGGAGTCGATGATGGAGGCATTGATGGCCGTATTGACATCTTGCGATTGGGTAAAGTTCAGTTGCCACTCGGTGTAATCAAGAACCAACCAAGCAACACCATAGGTCGCCGTTGAGGAAAGGTTGGTTAACTCGATGTCTCCCGTGGTTGAGGAGGTCGCTTCCGCTTCCGTCGCCTCAAGATACATGGCGTCAAGGTCGGTATCAAGGGATGCTCCCGCTGCCGAAAATAAGCCAGCAGAGGCAAACAACACCGATTCACCAACGATGGTTTGAACGCTGAAGTTCAACGAGTGCGTGGTCCCGTTGGCTGTGAAATTTCCCGTGGTAGAGTTGGCCCATGTCTGGCTTCCGTCCATGAATTCCTGACCGTAGGTGTAGTTGAAGGCATAGGTGGTTCCGTTGGTTAATCCACTGAAACTCAAGCTGGCTGAGGACGAGTTGACAAGGGCCACCTGGACCGTCTCAAAGGTTTGCCCACCGCCCGGATTATCGGTGGTGATTTCAATATCGTAGGTATTTGCGAACGTGGTGGAACCAAAGGTCCATGGATACACATCGAGGTATGTGGTTTGGTTGACGGTGGCCGTCACTTGCATTGACTCGATGTTGGATGTGCTGGTGGAACTATCCAGAGAGGTCCCTCCGGCGGTATCCCAGCCCGCATCAATGTCCCCGTTCGTGTGCGTGAAGGTGATGTTAGCGTAATACGTCACACCAGCAATCATGTTGATCTCAAAGAAATCAATGTCGTTAATTGAATCAATTGAGAGGCCAGTACAAGATAAGGGGAGAATAGAGGCAGGGGAGGCCGTTCCCGTTGTATCGTTCGGCTCAAGAATGTCGGGATTTGTGGTGTTGTTGCCCGTGCAGTTGGTGATGGAGCCACCACCGCCTCCGCCGCCCGTTCCGTTACCACCGCTTCCGTTGTTGACTGTGAACTTGTACAAGTTGAGCGTCCAAGCACCCGAACCTGACCAGCGAGAAATTTCGATGTAGACCATGCCACCGTGTGAGGACCCGTTCGTGGTGACGGACTCGGGGTTGCTGTTCCAAGAAAAAGCAATGGAATTCAGCGAACTGTCGTAAAGACCCAAATCAAAATCGTTGGATACCGTTGTACCGTTCGAAAAGGTTGTCGTGTTTGCAAAGCTCAAGGTTGCTGAAAGACCTTGGGTGTTTGAAAGTGCCACTCGCAGATAATCCGCGTCGTCGCCCCAGTCTAACTCGCCTGTGCCGGTGTAAGTACTTCCGAAGATGTAATTCGTGATGTTGACGGTGGTGTTGTCAGGAAGGTCGCCTCCCGAATTGAGGTCGTTCTGATTTGGACCAATGGCCAACACACCGGGAGTGATGGCGACCATGCAGGAAGAAAGCACCAGCATCAAGACAAGGGCGCTCGCTTTGGAGGCGTTTGGTTCAGCATCGTGGCTCATGAACAGACCACGGCTGGTCAGTATATCACACCTACCACGACGCGGTCCTAAATCGCCGTCGGAGCCACATGTCCGTCGCCCTTGTCGTCCGGTTGTCGGACGCGAGACCAAACGCCTCCCATCAGTTCGTCGTGGTGGGCTTGACAGTAGTGAAAGCGACGGTAGGCTTCACGGAAAGAATAGGCCTTCTTTCCGGTGGCAACAAGGTAACCTTCTGGAGAGAGACGAGATACAATGGTCCCTTCTTCCCCACATCCTGGAAGGTCACACACCGGTTTTTCGTCCATGTCTCATCAACACCTATGACGCTACATTAACCCTTGCCCAACCCCGTGAACCTACGAATCCTCATCATCAGTCGCATCAGGTTCGATGACCACCAACGGTACGTTGGCTTCAATGGCCTCGCCTTCCGTGCAATGCACCGTCACCACGGTTCCAGTCACCGGAGCTTGGATCTCGTTTTGCATCTTCATGGCTTCGAGAATAAGAATGACTTGACCTTCCTGCACATGCTGACCTTCTGTGACCTCTACGGTTACGACTTTACCGGGAATGTTCGCTGAGACAGTACCGGACTTCTTTTTCTTGCGTCCCCCCGCACGACGGGGTTTGGCTGCCGCTTCTGCATCAGGCATCTCAATCGTGAACGTTTGACCACCCACACTCGCAGTCCACGTCGTGCCCTCAACATCGAGTTCAACCTCGTATTCCGTTCCATTTACCGTCACTTTTCGGGTATCAGACATTCATTCACCTCCAAGGGGACCGCCCCGAGCGGGCGTTCATCAGCGATGGCTGGCCCATCATTTGACGACGGTGGTCCTGAGACCAAGCCGCACCTGGGTTTCGGGCCATTTGTGAGGGGTCGTCCCCTTCCGAATTGGTCGCGGCCATGACCGCTGCGATGGCCGCCATCATCAATTCAGATACGTCTTCAGCCATCCTCATCACCTCACAGCGGAATGTTGCCGTGCTTTCTTGAAGGGCGCAATTCCTCTTTGTCGTTGAGCATCTCTAGAGCCCTGCACAAACGTTGCCGTGTCTGGTTGGGCTCGATGACATCATCCAAGTAGCCGAGTGCAGCGGCCTTGTAGGGATTCGCAAAGGTCTCCTTGAAGTCCTCAGTGAGCCGTTCACGCTCTTGTTCTGGATTGCGTGCATGGGCGATGCGTCGACGGTGAATGATCTCCACGGCGCCGTCCGCACCCATCACGGCCAGCTCGGCCGATGGCCAAGCGATGTTGTAATCGCCTCGAATGTGTTTGCTTGACATGACATCGTAGGCACCACCGTATGCCTTTCGCAGAATGACCGTGAGTTTGGGAACGGTGGCCTCGGCAAAGGCGTAGAGAAGTTTGGCACCGTGTCGAATGATGCCACCCCATTCTTGGTTGGTGCCGGGAAGGAAGCCAGGAACGTCTTCCAAGGTGATGAGTGGGATGTTGAAGGCGTCGCAAAACCGAACGAACCGGGCCGCTTTATCGCTGGCATCGATGTCAAGACAGCCAGCGAGCACCTTCGGTTGGTTGGCCACGACGCCAACGGTATGACCGCCAAGATGACCGAATCCAACCACGATGTTTTGGGCCCATTCAGCTTGGACTTCCATGAAGCCGCCGTCGTCCAAGATTTCGGTGATGACATCAAGCACATCGTAAGGCTTGGATGGGTCATCGGGAATGATACTGTCAAGCACATCGCAGGCACGGTTCTTGCTGTCACTCGTTTTCTTGGCAGGTGGCCTCTCAAGGTTGTTGGCCGGCAACAAGTCACAGAGGTCCCTCGCCATTTGGATGGCATGTTCATCGTCGCTGGCCGTGAAATGCGAAACTCCGGACTTGGAGCCATGGGTTGACGCACCGCCAAGGTCTTCAAAACTCACCACTTCGTTGGTGACGGTCTTGATGACCTCCGGTCCGGTGATGAACATGTGGGCCGTTTGGTCCACCATGATGACGAAGTCGGTGATGGCGGGCGAATAGACGGCTCCACCAGCGCACGGCCCCATGATGACCGAGATTTGGGGGACGACCCCGGAGGCTCGCACGTTTCGGAAGAAAATCTCAGCATAGGAGCCGAGCGACGCCACGCCTTCTTGGATACGTGCACCGCCAGAATCGTTCATCCCAATCACGGGCCGGCCGGTTTTCAGGGCCATATCGAGCACTTTGCAAATCTTCAGACCGTGCATCTCGCCCAAGGAACCGCCGTACACGGTGAAGTCTTGAGCAAAGGCAAAGACTTCTCGACCATTGATGGTGC
>JAYPCE010000008.1:29056-52448 GCA_038124565.1 Candidatus Poseidonia sp. | reverse complement strand
CCTTGGCGGCCTTGAGTGCGGTCAGCACCTGGAACTCCGGTTACATGTTCATCGGGTTCATCGGATTCATCTTTGTCCAAGGTTACTCCGGGATTTGGATTGGATTGGTGTCCACCCTCGGCCAAATCGTGGCGTGGGTCTGGCTCTACAAATTCATCCAAAGAGAGGGGAACGAGCGCGGTGTTCGCTCGCTCTCTTCGTTGGTGTCCAAAACCACCGGCGCACCCGAGGCCAAACTCGCCGGTATCCTTTCGGTCGTGTTTCTTGCGATTTATGCAGCAGCGCAGCTCGTCGCCGGTGGCGTAGCGCTCCGCGCCATGCTCGGTTGGTCTGAAGTGGCGGGAATTCTCATCGGCTTTGTGCTGGTTGTTGCCTACTGTTATGCGGGCGGTATTCGCGCATCCATCTGGACGGATGCGGCCCAATCTTGCGTGATGATCGTTGGCTCATCCATTCTCTGCTATGTCGCCGTCTCTGAAGCCGGAGGTTTCTCGGGACTTCACAGCACACTCGAAAGCGTTGACCCGGGCATGGTGAACCTCTTCCCTGCAGACCTCACCTTTGGCGTGACGCTTTGGATTGGAGCGTTTTTCTTGGGCGGCTTGGGAGTCGCAGGTCAACCTCAAGTCGTTTCACGCGTGATGACGCTGAAAGACGATGCGGACCGAAAGCAAGCGGCGCTGTGGTTCTTCGTCTGGCAGACCCCATTCATCGCTTTGATGTTCATTATCGGCTTGGCCTGCCGTGCCGTGTTCCTCGATTTGGATGCCTCGGATGCCCAAGACGGGTTACCCTTGCTCGCCATGGAAGTGCTGAGTCCCTTCCTCGCTGGCGTGATTCTTGCCTCTATTTTTGCCGCCACCATGTCCACCGCCGACAGCCAAGTCTTGGCCTGCACCGCGGCCATCACCGACGACGTCAAACCCGAATGGAGTCAAGACCACAAGACCACGAAGAAAGTCACCATGGTGGTGGCCGTGTTCGTCACGCTCATCGCCTTGGGCGGCCAACAATTCCCAGGCTTCGGGGATTCCGTCTTTGCCTTGGTCGTGCTGGCCGTTTACGGGTTGGGCGGTATCTTCGTGCCCTTGTTGCTCATTCGCATGATGGGGTATGAGCCTGATACCACCCACACCATCTGGATGATGGTGGCCGCCTTGAGTGCGGTCATCGTTTGGAGTGCAAGTGGGTACGGTGAGGACATCTTCCCCTCTATTCCAGCGATGAGTTCAGCCTTTGCGACCCACTTCATCCTCTGTTGGAAGCGAAGTGAATCCAACCCCAACCCGTTGGGGCGCTACAGCCTTCCAACGCAGCGCACGGCCACCATTGGGGCCGTGGTGTTCTTGGTTCTCTTCGGAGCACTGGAAGGTACCTATCAGGCGGTTGCACCCGAAGGGGCCAGCAACGCATCGGGCAACAGTCCATACCAACTGACCTACTCCCTTACCGAATGGACCCAAACGGAAACCTTTGCGTTAACCGATGGCGAAACACAAACGTTCACCGTTGCGTTCGATGAAAACGTCACGGCGGTGTTGTTGGCCCAACTCACCATCACCTACTCCGACACGGGTGAATTTGGGACATCTGCTTGCGATGATGTGGTCACGAGTCCAGATTACAGCGAGTTGGCCGGGCCGTTTTCAGAAAGCGACGATGCCGACCGCAGCACCAATGCCTGCGATGCGCCCACGGTGGTCGGAAGCATTCGCCCGAACGAAGACCTTACCCGATACGCCAGCGAAGGCTTGGGAGACTATTCTCGAAACGGCACCCAAGATGAACTCAAGGGCATATGGAATGAACTGGAACGCTCGCCCCAAATGGTGGGGACACTCAGCATGGATATCACGCTCGATGCCAACAACCAGTTTCCTTTTGGCGGAGATGAGAGTGAATCGGTCACGGTCACGCTGGTCATGCAAGTGTTCCAGACAGGCACGCTCACGCCGGTCACAGGTTGAAGGTCATGCCTTGCTGACCAACGGCCCAACCAAGGGCTTCCACCGCTCGAGCCTCATCCGAATCCGAAACATGCAGCGGATTGGTGTGGTTCAAGTGAATAAACACAACCTCTGGGTCGCCTTCTTCCCTCGGCCCAAGCCGCTCTAGGGTTTCAACAACGGGCGGATGGGGAACTTCGTCTTGTGAACGGCCGGTCAATTCATCAGAACTCCAAAAGGTGCCGTCGAGTAAGGCAACGTCAACCCTCAATGAGGCCAGCCAGGCGCGAATGGTGGCCTGACCGTGATGACCAAGGGTGTCCTCCCACCGGTCGTGGTCCGGCAGAAACAACAGCGAACGAGTTGGTCCGCGTAGCACCAGTGCGTGCATATCGGAGAGTTCAGCGCGATGCGGCACAGCCACGGGTTCAACGCTGAGGTTGTCGGCAAGGCTGAATGCTTGACCTTCGGTGAATGAGTGCGGTATGAAGACGCCTTGGTCGACCATCAAAGACCACTGCGGCGTTTGTTGGACGAGATTGAGCATGGAATTGGATGCGTGCAATGCTAATCCAGCGGCGTTGAGTGTTTCTCTACCAAACAATCCCAAGCCATCCACGTGTCCAAAATGAGCATGGGTCAACGAGACGGAGGCGAGGGGTGGATGGCCGAACAGGTCCAGTTGTTGACCAAGGGCTCGAGAGGCTTCGATCAAGTGCCCGCGACCCTCATCGTCCAGTACACCCAAACTAACGGGGTGGCGGGTGTCGGTGGGCGTCGCACCAACACAACACGGACGCTGGCAGCCCGGTTGGGGTCGCCCTCCGTCTTGCGCCGTTCCCAGCAACACGACCTTGACCATGGTGCATGCTGGGGCTTGGAACACAAGAGGGCTTTCACGCGAAGGTCTCAAACCCCATCACCAATCCGAACGGTTGGGGAGAGGCATGGCTGGACCGTCCAAGGTTGAATTCCCCGGAAAAAAGAAGCAACGGGTTCAGATGAAGGGGACCAAGCAAGCCAACGAAGCCACGGCAAAAAAATTGGCTCGGGATTTGGGTCACTTCCTCGAAGACCCAAGGAGCCATCTGCCTGCCATGTTGTACGATGGGAAAATGCGCTGGGGTCGAACCGACCCCGTGAGCAAGACGTTGAAAGAACTTGAAGCCATCATTCGCAAAAAGGACGACATGAAATGGCTGGCCAAGCGCATGATGGCCAAGCGTGGTGATGCTGTGGCCAAGGCATTCGCGGGCTCCTTACATGCCGCCCATGATGTTGAATTCACCACGGTTGGTCAATTCAATTCGGGGTCGTTCGGTGGGGGCTCGTACATCCGTCGCGGCGACGGAAAGCCCGGTTATCTTGCTGGAATTCAAAACTTCAACAACATCACCCTCCGTATGCTACCTTGGGAAGACCATGCCAAGCGAGGCATGTATTTCTTCAGTTGGGACGGAGGCTTTGTCTGTACTGGACCGATTCCTCAACCCCCCGAGGCTTGGTTGGAGGACGTTCTCAATCGGTCTCGGTTTGCGTTAACGGCGAGCGATGTGGACGGGGGTACGGTATGGGCGACCTCGGGTGTCGAAGCCAAAGCGGTCGCCGCCGGACATTCAACGGAGGTGGGTTACATTGCTCTGCGATTCCACAGCGGACCAGTCGTAGCCTTGGGATTGGATGCATTGCAGACCTTTTCCAAAAAAGACGCCCCGTTTATCCATCATCTCGCCTTGTCCATGCTGCCGCCCTTGTTGCCTTCCATCCTAAGCATCGATGCCCGTTGGGCGCCAAACGGTTGGCCTGAACACGAACCAATACCCGCTTCGTGCAACGAAGGTATCGAGCGCGTGCTGGATGCCTGGCAGGGATTGACAATGAACGAAGGCGTGGTTGGCCCGCGCATCAAGCAGGCGGTAATGGAAGGCATTGACGAGGGCGTGTTGGTCTACGAAACATGGACCGACGGTCGTTCTCAAGACGGAGTGCTGACTGCATTAGGTGACATGGCTGGCTCGGCAGAAGAACACCTGTTGACGGCAGAAATCATCCGGTTATGCATCGAACAACCGCACGAAGACACCGAACATCTGCGAATTGAAGCAAAGGGCGGCGCCGTTCAACGTGACAGTGGTTGCTTGCGCATCATGGAAGGGGCAACCTGCGGAGATGTTCTGTCCGCACTTTGGCCAACCCACGGAAAGGAGGCGTTGGCCGCGCTCGGGTTGGAAGGAGAGGAAGCTGAGGCGATTTGGTCCACCCAAAACGATTCACCAAAGCCGTTCGGCAAATTCCTCAAAGGGCTTGACTCGGCCAAGGCTCTCGCCAAACAAAAAGCACGCTTCCCATCATGCCCCGAACAAGGCACACCAGCGAGTTTGATTCACGAATACATCGTCCTTGGCTTGACACAAGGTATGGGCGCAGTTGAACGAAAAGCCACCGCACGCCACGACCAAGTCGACGAAGCCGCTGCCTCATGGGCTTGGTTGGTGGCTGTTGGGCGCTCTGGCGGACAAGAATGGCACTTTGAGCCAAACGCCCGAGACCGTGGAGGCGTGTGGGCGGTACCTACCAAAGCCCTGTGGAGTCTTGGTCAAGCCCTCCTTGAGGCTCATGATGACCGGTTGGATGACCTGCAAAACGACTGGAATGCGGCCTTTGCTGAATTGAAGGTACAGACCGGTCAATGATCAAACAACCAAGTAGATGGCCACGCCAATCAGCGCCAAACCGAACACACGGTTGAGGACGCGTCCAGAACTGTCAGAAGTAAAGATGGAACGTAAGTAGGAGCCAAACGCTGCCCAAGTGATGACTGCGGGCCAGCCAAACGAAAGGTTGAGCAACACCAGCATGACCTTGGCCACAGCACCGCTACCAAACAAATGGCCGAACGTGCTCATCAAGACCAAGAAATGAATCCATGCTTTCCCGTTGACGATTTGAAGCATAAACCCTGTTCGAAAGCCAAAACGCTCCTCGACATGTTCGGATTTGACAGCAGAACTGCGCATCACTTGCACGCCGATGTAAGCAATGTACACCGCCCCCACCACGCCGAGCCCTTCCAGGAGGGTTTCATGCTGTTCAAGCGTGGTGGTCGCCAAGCCAATCAACACGCCCAAAATGGACCACCCAATGCCCATGCCGAAGATCATCGGCAGGGTAGCCCGTACACCAAATTTTGAACCATGAGCCGCACAAAGGATGTTGTTTGGACCGGGGGTAAAACACATCGGGACGATAAACACCAGCGTGGCGATAAGCAACTCGGTGTCCACACTCGCCCCTCCGCTCAGACGGAGGTGAGAGCTTGGTCAATGTCCGCCCACAAATCCTCAACATCCTCGATGCCGATGCTCATGCGAACGAAGCCGGGGACGACGCCTGCGGCAATACGTACGTCTTCGGGAACGGCACCATGGCTGGAATTGAATGGACATTCGATAAGCGACTCAACACCCCCAAGACTGGTGGCTTCGTAGATGATGTTCAGTCCACGCATGAACTTCAACGCCGCTGCATCGCCTCCCTTCACGACAAAGGCCACCATGCCTGAGCCTTTGGGTATCGTTCGTTGGGCGACCTCGTAGTCGGGGTGGCTTTCCAGTTGGGTGTGGTACACGCGCTCAATGGCTGGATGAGATTCAAGCCGTTGGGCAACAGTGGCGGCGTTCTCGCAAATTCGAGGCATACGCACATCCAATGTCCGCATCCCACGTTCAAGAAGATAGCAGGCATGAGGGTCGGGGCTTCCACCAAAGTGAGCTTTTCGCTTGAAAATTTGCGTGATGAGTTCTTTGGAACCAACCACGGCGCCGCCAATGATATCGGAATGGCCCCCGAGGTACTTCGTGGTGGAATGAATGACCAAATCAACGCCCATGGTGAGGGGTTGACAGCCCCACGGCGAGGCGAAGGTGTTGTCAATGACAATGAGGATGTTGTGACGCTTGGCCACCTCCACCATGGCGGCGATATCGCACACCTTCAGCACTGGGTTGGTCAGTGTCTCGATGTAGAGGAGTTTGGTGTTGGGTTGAATCGCTGCTTCGTAGGAGGCTGGGTCGCGCATGTCGGCCATGGTGGTTGAAATCCCAAAGCGCGGCAACTCTTCGGTCAGCAAGCCGTAGGTTCCACCGTAGACATCGGCGCTCGCCACGATGTGGTCACCTTGACTGAGAAGAGCCACCATGGTGGTGGCGATGGCGGCCATGCCGGACGCGAAGGTTTCAGCATCCTCGCCGCATTCCATGGCGGTCAGTTTTTGGGCCACGGCATCAGAATTCACCGACGACATTCGGGCGTACAGCAAGGTATGTTGTGCGCCCGCCGCCCATCCCGCATACCGTTCATCGGTGAGTTTGTAGGTGGAAGATTGGAAGATGGGGGTGTTCACGGCGTCCCCAATGTGCTGAGTACCGCTGTGGACGGCTTTGGTAGCAAAACGGTTGTTGTCTCCATCGGCCATGGTCATCTCCGTGCCGACCAGCCGGACCCGCTCCTTCAACCATTCTCCTGTATCGCACCGGTGGTGGTCATGCTGTGTCGTCAGGAGAAGTAAGCTCAACCAGAATGTTGCCAGCCAACAAGACACCGCCTCCAAACACGATCCACCACGTCCACGGTACCAACCCAAGCCCGAGCCCCAACAGGGTCGCCCAAACCGGTTCAAAGGCGTAGATGATCGCCGCTTGGACCGGGTGCATGTGACGCTGGAACACGTTCAGGGCCACGAGACAAAAGAACGACCCGCCAACGCCCAACAAGACCAGCGGTAACAGCACGCCTTCTCGGGTCAACACCTCTTCGGCCATCTGCAACGGCGTGTCAGAGGTGAGCAAGGCCAAGACCAACGAGCCCCCGCCGATGATCAGAAATTGTGTCAACGTTAGCTGCAAGGGGTCATGCTTCAACGTCCAGTGTTGGGTGTAAATGATGTGCAGGGCGAAAAAGAAGGCGCAAATCACCGTGACAATTTCACCCCAGCCCCACGAAAGGTGGGGTGGGCCTTCGATGAAACCGGCGCCAAGCGTGGCCATCAGCACGCCCCAATACAGCGAGCGCCGTGGGGTGTTGTCGGTCATGACCACGGTGAGCACCGCCGTCATCACGACGTACAGTGAAGTGAGGAAGGCCGAGGTGGAGGGATTGATGTCGTTGAGCGCCACCATTTGACCAACAAAGCCGACCAGCATCATGGAGCCGAGAATCAAACCGCCTTTCCACACAACACGGGATTGCAAACCTGCTCGGGCGGTTGGGAAGAACACCATCACGAGGGGGATGGCGATGGAAAACCGAACGGCCACCAGAAAGGCGACAACGGGGAAGTTGCCGTACGTACCAAGTTCAACCTCAAGGGCGTTGAGCGCTTGCTTCATCCAAATGAAGGTCGCCCCCCAAATCAAGGTCACACTGAGCAAAACGAGCGCGGCTTTTCGGCGCTGGGGGTGAAAGGTTTCTCCCACTAAACCGTGCTCATCACCCATATGCTGGGCAACGACGGTCAGGTCATGAGGCTGGTGGTGATAGAAATTCAACCATCCATACCCTCAAAGGGTGCCCTTTTCTCAAACTAAGCATGGGAAGCCCACGCAGCGGAGACGATGTGGTTTGGAAGCAGCCCATTGAATCCGGTCCCGCTCCGGGGAATGGTGAGACCTTTGATGTCATCGTGGTTGGTGGAGGACCGGGTGGTTCCTCAGCAGCGGGTTATTTGGCGATGGAAGGGCAACGTGTCTTGCTCATCGAAAAGGATGTTTGGCCGCGTGACAAAATTTGTGGCGATGCAGTTGGTGGGAAATCCCTTAGCCATGTCAAACGGCTTGGGGTGAAGGAAACGCTGGAAGCGACGCCACACTTCCGTGTGACCGGCATCCTGTTTTCCTCGCCGAAAGGTCACAGTGTACGGGTTGCTCTGCCCGAAGAAGACGTTCAGCGTCTTGAGGCTGGGTATTCGCTACCTCGTCAGCAATTTGACCATTTGTTGTTCCAGCAAGTCCAAAAATTGGTCCGGGACGCAGGGGGCTCGGTCATTCAAGGAGGTGAGGTTCGTAACGTCCTCTACGATAACGGGCAAGATGGAGAAGACCCGGGTGCTGGGAGTGGTGACCTGCGTCACGCCAAAGGCGTCGTGGTCCGTATCGGCGGTCGCGACGGGGAAGAGCACACCTACTTTGCTCGCAACCTGGTCGGGGCGGCCGGCTATCGTTGCCCTGTTGCAAAATCCATGCTCGAGGAAACGTACGATGAACCGATGGTTGACCGAGCCCACTATTGCGCTGGGTACCGAGAGTATTGGCGTGATGTAAAGGGGTGCGAAGGCGATGTTGGTGACATTGAAATTCACTTCGTTGATTCCGTCATTCCCGGTTATTTCTGGCTCTTCCCCGTCGCAGAAGGTGTGGTGAATGTGGGCATTGGAATGGTCATGACGGAACTGGACAAGCAAAAAAAGAAGCTCAAAGCCATGCAACAAGAGGTCATCGCGGACCATCCATTGTTCAAAGAACGCTTCGCTGATGCGAGTATGATTCCAGGCACAGGCAAAGGCTGGCAACTTCCCTTTGGTTCACCTCGAAAAAAGGCTCCGAGACAGCCCCGAAGGTCCGCCAGTCACGGCATTTTTCTCGTTGGTGATGCGGCTTCTTTGGTTGACCCGTTCAGCGGGGAAGGGGTCGGCAACGCCTTGGTGAGCGGCGAGATGGCGGCCGAGCATATTCTCACAAACAAAACGCCCCAAGACTATCAGAATGCATTGTGGGCTGCCCTTGGACCTGAGCTCAGCAATTCCTTCCGAATGCAGCGCATGAGTAAGAAAGCATGGCTCTTGAATTGGTTTGTCGGGAAAGCATCAAAGAAGCCAGCCATTCAAGAGATGATGACGGAAATGATTGCCAGCAAGGAAGCACAGGAGAATCTCCACTCGCCTTGGTTCATGTTCAAGACCCTGATGTTCTAAGGTGATACGATGGATGCTTCCCTTACTGACATCGACGCTGTCTTCCTTGACCTCGACGGCACCATCTACTTGGGCGGAACGTTGATCCCAGGTGCCCAAGCATTTTTGGAACGCTGCAATGCAAACGGTGTTCGGCGTTTTTTCCTCTCCAACAACTCGTCGAAATCGGTGACACAATACCTTTCCAAATTGCAAAAACTCAGGCTTGAAGCCACTGAAGACGATGTGTTGCTCTCAACCCATGACCTGTTGGCGTGGTTAAACCTCAACGGCATTACCCAAACATGGTTGGTGGGCACTGAGGGCATGCAGAACATGCTTGAAGCAGCGGGCATCACCACGACCAGTTCTGAACCAGAATTCGTGGTTCTTGGCTACGATACAGAACTGACCTACGACAAGATTGCGCAAGCCAGCATCTTCCTCCACGCCGGTGTTCCTCTGGTCGCCAGCCACCCCGATATGGTCTGCCCAAGTCCTGATGGAGGCTTGCCCGACGTGGGCGCCTACCTTGCGATGTTCAAAGCGACGACGGGCGTTGACCCCGTTCACATCACAGGCAAACCGAACCCGGGTATGATACTGCACAAAATTGAGGCACTCGGACTGAAACCAGAGCGATGTGCGATGGTGGGCGACCGTCTTTACACCGACATGGCCATGGCCAGCCGAGCTGGCGTGGTCGGTATTTTGGTGCTTTCAGGAGAAGCCTCACGAGCCGATGTTGAAGCGCTGGCTGAAGATGCAGAGCAACGCCCAACGCTCATTGTCAACAGCGTTGATGATCTCCTCAGGTGACCTCATGAAGTTTTCACAACGATGGCGTTGGTGGCGGGAACGGCGGCGCGTGCATCCACCTGACGACATCCACCGCGCCGGCGAGTTGGCCGAACAGCGCCTCGCGAAAATCAGTCGTGCTGCTGGAAAAAAGAACGGATGGCATGTGTTTGAATCCGTCCGCATCCCTGATGTTGAGCAGGGTGGTATGCGTGAAATTGACCTCGTCATCGTTGGCGGAAACACCCTGTTGGTGGTCGAGCAGAAGCATTGGTCAGGTTCCTTTGAAATCAATGCAGAAGAAGAATTCATTCAACATCGGAAAAACGGTACGACGCACAACCACAGCACGGTCAACCAACGCATTGCACGCAAAGCGGCGATGTTGTCAGCCATGCATGCCGAACGTGGAGCCAATAGTGAGGCCATCGTTGTTCGCGTCGTGTTGGCCTTTACCAACCGCAACCTTACATGGCCTGCCAATATCTCCAATTTGAGCAGCACCGTTGTCGATGAAGCAGGGTTCATCGCGATGCTTGAAGACGAGCACCCGGGAGACCTTGATGAGGCCTTGCTGCAAACCGTAGCGGGTTTTGGTACGTGGGATGAAATCCAACTCAACGGGGGTTTAATGCGGAAAGGCGATGTTCTCGACCTCGGCCTCGGTTCAGAAATTGACCAATGGCAGCACGGCCGACAGAGCGGCCTCGAGGCTACTGTCCAGCACAAACAAGGCCTACTCTCGTTGTTTTCTTCCAATCCGAGTTCCATTGAGCTGCACCATGGTCAACAGCATCTCCAGGCTCGACTGCCTCACGGCGCTTGCTTACGAATGCATGTGGTTGGAGAAGAAACGGCCCAAGATATTCCTTGGGCTTGCATCACCAACATCAACCTGTCAAAGCCCGTTTCTTGATTGGGATGCGGATACGCGACTCAAAGGGTTGAAACACCGTTGCGCAGCGTCGCGCGGTGATGACTGAGATGTGGATAGAGGCCATCGGCCTGGTGGCTGGCGTGTTGGGTATTGTTGCCTGGTTTCCTCAAATCCGAGAGGTATGGGTCCATCAACGGCACGAAGGTATCTCGTTGTCCACCTTCAGTGTCGTTACGGTCGCCTTGGTCCTCTGGCTCATCTATGGCATTCTCATCGAATCATTGGCGATGATCGTGGCGAATGTGTTCACCCTCGTTGTCATTCTTGCCGTGCTCATCGGCGTTCACCGACTTCGCAAACTCGAATCTTCAGTGTGAAGTTCAACACACCGATTTGGTCGTTGAAATAATCACAGCGCCGATTTTGTAAGGGTCGCCGTTGGAAGCAGGTCGGCGGTCTTCAAGGCGGCCTTTCCACCCGTCTGTTGGGACAGTGGCCGGAACACGAATCGAGGCACCCCGGTCGGATACACCGTAGGAGAACTGGTCAATGGATTGGGTTTCGTGCAGACCGGTCAAGCGCTCTTCGTTGTGAGCTCCGTAAACGGCCATGTGCTTCTGTATGTTTTGTCCAAAGGCTTCACAAATGCTGTCAAACAATTCCTTGCCACCCTTGTCGCGCATGGCGCCGTTTGAGAAATTGGCGTGCATACCAGACCCGTTCCAATCACCCTTGATGGGTTTGGGGTGGTACTCAATGTAGTAACCGTAGCTCTCAGTAAGGCGGTCAAGCATGTAGCGAGCGACCCAGAGTTCGTCACCGGCTTGCTTCGCGCCTTTAGCAAAGATTTGGAACTCCCACTGTCCACAAGCCACTTCTTGGTTGATGCCTTCAAAATTCAAACCAGCGTCGAGACAAAGATCGGCATGTTCCTCAACAAGGGCGCGTCCGTGGGTGTTCTTACCGCCAACCGAACAATAGTAGAGGCCTTGTGGACCTGGGTAGCCGCCAACAGGGAACCCGAGAGGAAGTTGAGTCTCAACGTCCATGATGAAGTATTCCTGTTCAAAACCAAACCAAAAATCGTTGTCATCGTCGTCAATGGTCGCTCGACCGTTGCTGGGGTGAGGGGTACCATCGGGGTTCATGACTTCGCACATCACGAGCCATCCGTTCACGCGCTGAGGGTCGGGGAAGATGTTGACAGGCTTCAACAGACAGTCTGAGGAGCTGCCGTCGGCTTGCTTTGTGGAGGAACCGTCAAACATCCACATGGGACACTCTTCCAACGTTCCTCCGAAGTTTGAGCGAACCATCGTCTTGCTTCGCATGTTTTGGGTGGGTTCGTATCCGTCAAGCCAAATGTACTCCAGTTTTGCTTTCTCATCCATGGGTATCAAATGCGGCGCTATGAGGACGGTATATGAACCATACGCACAGTGAAATTGAGGTAAGAGCAAACACTTGCTAAGTTTTTTGTTTAATTATTGTGTAATTGTATTGTTTACGTACCACTTTTCTTTGGTCGTCATCTCAATTGCGCGTTGATTTTGGTTTTTTGCGCGCAGATGCACAACGGCGTGATTCAACCTGACTCTCGTCGAATTGGGCATCGCCGAGGCGTGATTATTGGTTGTTGGCGGCGTCCTCACCCTGTGGTGTGATGAGGATGGTTGAGCCATCCCGCTCAATCAATGGCAGACTCATCGTGCCGGTTTCCACTGTAATTGGACAGAGATTGCTGCATGCGGGCGGGAGGTAGTCTTCCCCTGTTTGGGTCAGGACGAGTTGCAAGCCGTGCCCGGCCGGCAGGATGACATCAAGGCCTTGGAATTCCATGAGCATCGTCACCGGGCTGAACGGAACAACGGTTTGTGCTTCGTACCCCCCAGCATGATAGCGTACGTCCATGGTGGCGTGGCCAAAACGAAGGCCTGTTTGGCTATCTTGCAGTTCGGCAAAAATTTGCCCACCATCAAACGAAGGGGTGACGGCGAGGTGCAGCGTCGGTAAGCCGCTGATGTGAAGGTCACGGTCTTCGGACAACGCAGGGCAGGTTATGGTCACCGTTGAACTCGCACCCACTGAAGAGCCGCTGCTGCTGCAATCAATGAGGTCGAGGGTCTGCCACTGAGCGTCCAATGGCGGCCATGTTTCTTCGATGCGCCACTGGCCGTCGTTGCGTTGAATTTGGGCGTGCAGGGCCGGTTTCTCACCGATGCCTTTGAGGTAATATTCCATCCATTCAAACAAGTCTTGGGCCCAATCCCAACGGGTCATGTTCTGAATGGCCTCACCGCCGTATCCTGATGGTTGGTTGTTGTGTTTGGTCCATTGGTCGGGATAATTGTGCTCCCATTGTCCAAGCATCCCGCCCACTTCGTAACCTGCATCGATGTAGGTTTGGTACCAGTGTGTTCCCGGTGGGCCACCAAAGACTTGATGCGGGTCAACATTCCAATCTTGCATTCCTTGAACCCAATAGATGCTTCCGTTGTACACGCCCAAGGCTTTGTCAATGTGGCTGCGCTCATCGTAATAGTTGTCCATATACGGGTCAAGTTCACCAAGACCGTAACGCGTCGGGCCGGCGAGGAAACCCTCCACCACATCCCCACACATGTTGTCAAGGTCGTCGGTGTCGTAATCCAGAATCGACCCGCCATAATTGGAGTGCATCACTTGACTACGCGCCTCGGCACTCCCGTTCTTGTACAGCAGGGGGCCGAGGGCCGTGGTGCCCGATATGGGGACGATGGTTTTGAGGTACTCGCTGCCTTGAGCGGCAGCCTCCCATGCCGTGGCGCCTTCGTAGGATTTCCCATAAATGGCCACATGGCCGTTGCTCCAGTTTTGTGTACCCAGCCATTCCACGGCGGCGTGAATGCCCTGTCCTTCGCCGTCGCCTCGGTAATCAAAACAGCCGGTGCTTTCTTCCGTCGCAAAGACAGCTACCTGCGCCAAAGCGTAGCCGTGGGGTACGAAGTTGTCGTAAATGAATTCCCCGCGCCCAGCACCCACGATGTTGGTTGGTGTTGATTGGCTTCCTGGCGAGCCGTAATCAAAGTAGGGACTGACCACGGCGATCACCGGCACTTGTTCACCAGCGTCGGTGTTGGAAGGAAGCCAGTAGGAGAGATGGACTTCGGCCGTATTCGGCCCTCCTTCCCATGTTCCAGTCGTATCGACTTCAATCACCGCTTCCTGCACTGGGAGTGGTTCGTGAGGGCCGGGCTCAAGCACGAGGGCGTAGGTGCCCGTCCAGTTCCATGCAAGCGTATGACGCTCCCAGATAGAAGGATACAGGGATGCATCACCCTCGCTTCGCTCGGTTGCTGAGTCACCAAAACATCCCGAGAGGGGTATCAGCAGCAACAAGGCCGCCAAAAAAACCGCCTGTCGCATGGTTTTAGCGAAGCGTGTGACCATCATGAACATGATGTTACGAAGTCTCTTTCCCGCCACAAGCATTGAGGGGGGGAGGCGCCCAGCCACCCACCATGGGCCCAGCCGAAGCATGGGGGGAGCGTTGGATGAACGCCTCGTCGCCCATGGCGCAGCGCTACATGGAGGTAGCCACCAAGAAACAGTCGCTGGTCTGCCTCGCTGCCGACCGAAACACCATGGACGGCTTGATGCAACTTCTTGAGGCGGTTGGCCCATATATTGCCGCTCTCAAAACCCACGTTGATTTGGTCGACGATTGGACTCCGGAAGGTTGGGCCCGTTTTTGCGAGGCGGCTCAAACAGCGGATTTGCTGGTCTTTGAGGACCGGAAATTCGCAGACATTGGCGCCATCAGTCGAAAACAAATGGCTGGAAAATACGACATCCGTTGCTGGTCGGATTTGGTCACGGCGCACCTCATCAGCGGCCCTGATATTGTCGATGGCTTGCAGGCAGGCTGGAGCGATGTTGGACGTCAAGGCGGCGTGCTGTTGCTGGCCCAAATGTCCAGCCGCGGAAATCTACTCAATCCTTCGTACACCGATGAGGTGGTGGCCAAAGGTTGCACACACGATGGTGTGATTGGGTTCATCGGCAACGGGTCTCGGCCTGAAGAATTGGCCGACCTCCGGCAAAAAGTCGGGGAGACGAAAATGATCTGGACGCCCGGCGTGAACCTCGCTGTTGGCGATGGTGCGATGGGTCAACGGTACGGCGACCCAATGGAAGCCGTCCTTGCCGGTTCCGACTGCATCATCGTCGGTTCAGGCATCCACAAAGCAGACGACCCCTCTTTGGCAGCGCAAGCCTACGCTGCGGCCTCGTGGAAGGGATTGATGGAACGCAACGGGTGAGGGTATGGGACTTGTGAACATCGTACTCGGTTCGCTGAGTTTGTTGTTTCCTCTGTGGTTGGTTTGGCGCGCCTTTTCCACCTCAAAGCAACTGGAAGCCAGACTGTCGCGCGGCGATGTCTCCTTGCTCAAGGACGACCGATTCAAGATTGACCGTGTGACCCTCGGGCCGCCCGGTACGCAGTTGATTGAAGACGTGCAATTTGTTTCCGTGGTCAATGTTCCCGTTGAGCAACACGGGGGGTATCGCTATCCCTGACCACATAGAAATCGAACGTCGCTTTCTGGTTGATGGGCGGGGTGAAAAGCCTTGGCGCACCGCACCCACGGCGTATGCGATTGAACAGCACTACAACGTCGGTGAGCACCTGAACTTGCGCGAACGCAACCTGATGCTCGGTGACGATGTCCTGATTGAATTGAACGACGATGAAGCCGCCCTCATGGCCTCTACCTCCGCATGGGTCTCTCGTCTTCGTAAACGCGACCTTCAATGGTTTCTCACCTACAAATCAAGGGTTTCAGCCAACGCGGCCTTGGAACTTGAATGGGAGTTGACGAGTGAGGTGGCTTTCGCGTTGCTTCAGCGGGGACCCTTTCCATCCATAGCCAAGACGCGTTATGTGCTCCCCGCAGAGGACGGTTTTGCGTGGGAAGTGGATGAGTTTGAAGGTCCCTTGGCCGGGTTGGTGCTCGCCGAAATTGAATTGGTAGAAGGGAGCGAAGCCGTCGCCTTGCCTTCGTGGATTGGGCAAGAAATCACCGGGCTGGCCTCGTGGTCAAATCACGCCTTGTCGCAAACCTTGACCCCGCCTACATTGTGAACGAGGTCACGGCTGCAATCACATGGTTGACCTCCTCCTCTGTCATTTGATGGTAAACGGGGATAGCAACCAAGCGGTGTGCAATGTCATCGGTGATGGTCAAGGGCGTGTTGTGTTGATGATGGTCGGCATAGACTTGTTGCCGGTGGCATGGAGTGGCGTAGTAAATACGGGAATCGATGTTGTGATTCTCAAGGTGATGGCGCAGCCCTTCTGGGTCGACGGCCAGCAGACAATACTGGTGCCATGCGTGTTGAGTCCCAGGGCGAACCGCCGGGGGCGTGATGCCCGTGCATTCGCTGAAGGCTTCGGTATAACGTTGGGCAATGGTTCTTCGCCGTTCCAACCACCCCTCCAGCCGTTGAAGTTGCACGCGGCCTATGGCGGCCGAAACTTCTGACATGCGCAAATTTGAGCCCAGTTCATGCGACTCCAAACGCACATCGCGGCCGTGGTTCACCAACGCATCCATTCGAGCGGCCAACTCCGGTCGTCGTGTCATCATCATGCCTCCTTCACCGCCGACGGCGAGATTCTTCGAAGGGAAAAACGAGAAGCAAGCCACGTCACCTACCCCTCCAGCACGAAGACCCGAGGAAGATACGGCCCCGTGTGCTTGAGCAGCATCTTCAATGTAAGCCACGCCATGTTCTTCGCACCATGCAACCAGCCGTTCATCGCTCATTTGGCCAAAGAGATGAACGGCAATGATCGCTTTGGTGTTAGACGTTCGGGCCGATTCCAAAGCGGCGAGGTCTACACACCAATACTCGGGTTCTACATCAACAAATACGGGTGTGGCTCCTACCAACGAAACGCAGGTCGCCGTAGCAATGTAGGTGAGTGAAGGTACGAGGACTTCGTCACCTGGCCCAATGTTGAGTAAGCGCAAAGCAACCCAAAGGGCCACCGACCCACTTTGGCACGGCGTGCCTTGAACAGCGCCACAATAGGCTGCAAATTCTTCACCAAACGCCTTGCCTTGTGGGCCTTTTACCCAATGGAGTGAGTCAAGGGTATGCAGCGCTGCATCGCGCATCTCATCATCCCATGACGGGCGGGCCATGGGGATACGTTCCATGCCTCGGCGTGTGTGTCCTCCTCCTTGAGTGTGCGTTTCCAACGGGCTCTTCAGCGCGCCCTTGAAGACCCCTTACCGGTTTGGACGGCCCATGGTGTCCAACGGCGGCGGTGAGGATGAGTCCTCAGCCCCCGACGAAGGTGGGCCTCGTATTGGGGGTTTGGTTGAGGATTTGTTTTCCTCAGACGCGCCCGAGGCTTCGGCTACATCGATGAAGAAATTCAAACCGCGGGGGCTGTTTCTTGGGTCGAGGCGAGACACTGGGGCGCCGATTGATATCGCCCCCCAGGTTTTGGCTCGCCACGGGGCGATGCTGGGTTCGACCGGTTCGGGCAAGACCGTGATGGCCAAGGCGCTCATTGAAGAGGCGGCATTGGCGGGTATTCCAGCCCTCATCATCGACCCTCAGGGGGATTTAGCAAGATTGGCGCTGGGTATTGACCACGCCGAATTGGAAGCCAAAGGCGGTGATGTGGCCCGAGCGAAGAAACTGATGGAACAATGCGAGGTTCGGGTGTGGACGCCTTTGCGCAGCAAAGGGCTGCCGTTGTGCATAGACCCGTTTCGGGCGCCACCTTCGGATTTGGACCCTGAAGAAGCCATCACGGCGTGGGATATGGTGGCGGCCGGATTCGCTAACCTTGCCGGTTTTGATGTGGAAAAGCCACAAGGGAAAACGGTGAAGCCTTTTCTCTACGAAATACTGGTTGAAGGCACACGATGTGGTTTGAACGTGGGGGATTTCCAAGCCCTTGCGAGGGTGGTCCGAGAGCCGCATCAGGAATTCACGCGACACCTCTATCCAGCGTGTTTTGATGTTGAAGAAGAGGATGAAAAAGTCGACCCGCCGACATGGAACGAAGTGATGATCGAACATCGTTTGACCGATTTTGAAGAGCGGTTGCCGAAATCCACCCGTAACGACCTTGCTCGACGACTGGCCGCTTTTTCATCGGGCGTGAATCAACTCCTCTTCTCCAACGGCGTACCCATTGACATTGATGCCTTCGTGGAGGCGGCCGTTCCTGGGAAAATCCCCTTGAACATCGTGTACTTGAACACCATTCAAGACGAAAATCAGAAGCAATATTTCGTCCAAGAATTGTCCCGTGAACTCTACGACTGGATGCTTACCCAACAACCTGCTGATGGAGAACTCAAACTCTTGTTCTTCATGGACGAGGTGGCCCCCTATCTCCCTCCTCACCCTCGCAATCCACCAGCGAAAGACCTCATCAAACTCATTTTCAAACAGGCTCGCAAGTACGGCGTCGCTTGCGTGTTAGCCACGCAAAACGTCAGTGATGTGGACTACAAAATTCTCGCTCAAGCCAACACGACCTTCATCGGTCGGTTCACACAACCTCAGGATGTTGAGAAAGTTCGCCACCTGCTCAAAGAGAGCGGAGGTGACCAAGATTTGGTGGCTCAACTGCCCACCCTCGGACCAGGACAATTCCAGATGGTCGCACCCGACGTCGACCCGAATCCGGTACCGATTCAATGCCGCTGGCTCTACACCGATCACGGCGCACCGCTGAACGAGGATCAGGTCGAGGACATCATTTCGCCTGAAATCCGAGCATGGGCCAAAACACGTTCTGCTCGGGGAGGGAAAACACGTGGAGCCGGTGCTGCCCACGCTGCAAGTCGAGGGTCGTCTTGGGCCAACGATGGTGAATGGGAAGATGGGGTTGCGCACAGCATCGTTGAGGCAGCACGCATCAAATCCGCTGGCGGAATGGCCGCCGCCGCCCACGGCATCGTTGACGATTCGGCCTTTGAAGTCAAATTGATGGGGGGTTTGGCTGTGCTTCGTGATGGCCGCGACCCCCTCTACACCATGCAGGCAGCCGTCAACCTCGCCACGGTACTGGTGCTTGGTTGGGTCATGGCTGCGTTGATGTTGGCTTGGCGTGATGCTGATTTATCCGGTTGGTGGTTGCTCGTAAGTGCTACCACGTGCCTCGCTGCTGTTGGGGTGTTGGTCCTTGAATCGGTGCTTGGTCATGATGCTGAGTTACTGCAAAAGTTGAGTCGTTTTGCCCATACCTTCCAAATCTTGCTCGTGATTTGGCTCTGGGTGTTGTTGGGCTGGACCATTTGGGGGGACTTGGACTTACGCGGTGCTGAGCCATTGCTTGAAGTAGTCGTGGTGTGGGTAACGTTGTTTACCGGCATCGAATACTTCACGCGATTTCAACTCGGAAGAATTCGTTGGAATGGGGGTTCGGCCTTGGACAAAATCGTGGGCGTTTCCGCCCTCCTCACAAAAGCCGAGTTAACCGAAATGAAAGCGACGTCGCGCGAATTACTCAGTGCCGTTCGTTGGATGCTCCACGGGGCCACCTTGGTGTGGCTCTGTTGCTTGTTGGCCTTTGAAGGAGGTGTGTTACCAGAAGGGTCGTCGATGGCCACCTGGGGCAGGCCCACGCTTTGGTTGGCTTCGGTCTACGGCTTGATGTTCTGTAGTGAAGCTTGGCTTCGCCTACGGGGGCGGCTACCCAGCGAACATGCCGCATGAACAGGATGGAGTAGCATGGCGGAATCGTTGGAAGAACCGGCCTATACCGTGCATGCGACATACGATGGGTTTGAAGTTCGTCGGTATGTCGATACCGTTCAGGCGCGGGTCCAAATGCAAGATGGAGATCGTTCAGGAAGTTTTCGCCGCGTGGCTCGCTACATCTTTGGCGGCAACAAGCGAGGAGATTCCATCGCCATGACCGCCCCCGTCAGCATGTGGGATGATGGAGATGCGTCATGGTTGGCTTTCACCATGCCCTCAGCGTATGCGCTTGATGCCCTCCCTGACCCTCACGATTCAGGAGTGAAACTCATTGCAAAACAAGGTGGCGACGTGGCCGTCTTGTCGTTTACTGGACGCACTTCACAACGAAGAGTGGAACGCTTTGAGACGATGTTACGGGCGGGCGTGCAAGCAGAGGGGTACATTGTTGCAGGGCCCTCGGTGTTGGCTATCTACGAAAATCCTTGGACCACGTTGCCGTTTCTTCGGCGCAATGAAGTCCAGTTGCCCGTTAGGCGTCAATGATTCTTCGTGTTTCGTCTAGGCGTCGTTCCACCACGTAGGCGAAGTCATTCTTAGTTGAACAAAGACATTGGCGAGGAAGTCGGTGATGGTTCTTATGCTAATTTGGCTAGCATTGAGTTTCAGTCCTTCGAGCAGGTCTTCCCCTCGGAACGCATTCAGCACCCAGCAAGGCTGCCCATCCTCTTCGATCTGTCTGTATTCAATACGGGCCCCCTCTTCTTTGTTGGATTGAAGATACAATGTCCCATGTTCACCATATGAGTCTGAACCCACAATGTAGAGAACATCGCGTAATATTCGGACATTGACGGTTTGCATAGTGCCGTTTATCGAGAGGTCCAGTCTGCGGGTTTCACCGTTGAACACCTCGACGTTCATTTTTTCATACTCCCGACTCATTGTGGTGACCTGTCTTCGAAACATCGCCAATTTTCCCGATGTCCATGATTTCCAAGCCATGAATCCTCCAACCAGAAGAAGGATGATGATAACGGTGACCTCGACAAACATAGAACACCTCACACGGGCTTGCCTTCTAAGTGTATGCCTGAACACTCAAAAGAACAACGCAAACATCCCCGCATCCCGCGTTCCGTACAGGTGTTTTTTGCTAGGGATTGGTTTGATAGCGCCCGATGTGAAAGAGGTGGTGACGGTCCACCACATTCACCCATGCTTGTGAGAGCCATCGCAACGAGGCATCCGAGCAGAACGACCACAGATGCAGTCGTGCATACCTTTACCAGCAACAATCCTTTCTTTGTGGCGCTCAAGTCGTTGTTGCTGAGTTTGAGGATTCTTGCTTGATGTAATGTGCAGCAGATAGCCTCGTCGACGCCCTGGCGTCAAGCCTTCCCATGCTTCTCGCAGAAGGTCATCGCCCTCCAACGCTTGAGCCACCACGATGGATTCGGGGTCTGTTGCCGGCGTAACACGGGCCCCGCCTCGTTCGGCTTCAACGGCCTGAGCCACATAGGAGCGAAGTATGTCAATGGAGTCGTCGATAGCCTCCACCGAAGTAAAACGCATTTGGCGACCCGTCTGTGTATGTTCGCCGGGCTTGATGAGCATTCCATGCACATCATTGATGTGAACCCCTTTCATGAAATTCAAGGTGGCGGCCTGATTCATCGTGCTCACCAATACGATGTTCTTGCCGTTGTCTGTATAGCACGGTTGCTTCCATTTTAGGGTCTCTTCAAGACCGCACGATAGGAGGATTTCCCGGAGCCGCAGACATTCGGGTGCCCATTCGGTCAAGCCAGCATAGTAGGCATCAGGCATGGGCTTCAACCGGACGATTTTGCACTTCCCTATCATCTTCGCGCCCGGTTGCGCCCGTAGTTGAGCGAGCGCCATGCCTTATGGACTGTCTTTGGAAGTTGTTGGCGATGACTTCTGACGATGATTTCGTCCTGCTCAACTGGACCGAACAACCGATGGCCGAGATGCTTAAACGGGCTGAGCAAAATCTCGGCATACTCGCCAAACGAAGAACCACCCGTCACTTTTCATCCCGGGATGTTGACCGGCGCTTGATTGAATTGGCCATCCTCTCCGGTTCAACCGCGCCCAGCGGCGCCCATTTGCAACCGTGGACATGGGTTGCCGTTCGGAACACTGAGTTACAACAACGCATTCGCGCCGCTGCCGAAGAAGAAGAGCGGAAAACATACAGCGAACGTATGCCTGAAGCATGGGCTGAAGTCCTTGCCCCATTGGGCACCGATGCTGTCAAACCCCACCTGACCGATGCCCCGTGGATTGTGGTGTTGTTCAAACAAAAGAAGCGTCTGCGCACCAACGGTGACTGGGGGCCAACGTACTACGCCACGGAATCTTGCGGCATCGCAGCAGGGATGTTCATCCAAGCGGTCAATCATATGGGTCTTGTGACCCTCACGCACACGCCTTCACCTATGGGGTTTCTGCGGGAGGTGTTGGGCCGTCCCGACCATGAAGAGGCCATGCTGGTCATGCCGGTCGGTTATCCTGCCAGTGAAGCCAGGGTGCCTGACCTTCATCGCAAACCCCTCGACGAGGTCGCCGTGTTCCTCGACGAACAGGCTTGAGGTAAGGTCGCGGTGTTGATATACGCGAGGCGAGAGCGAAGGTCGGCGCAGGAGTCGCCCAGCTTGGTCAAAGGCGCTGGGATGAGGTCCCAGTCCGTAACGGTTCGCAGGTTCGAATCCTGCCTCCTGCACTCTTCCCGATGAAAATCAGCGCAAGGCAGGATGAGAACCTAGCCCAATTTTTAATTGGGCGTCGGTGAGATACCTGCCTCCTGCACTCTTATTCTTTCGGACCGATGACATAGCCAGCGCCGTAGTCCTTTGTTGCGCCGATTTCGGGGCCTTCAATCCCGTGGGCTTTGGCGTGACCGGCCTCCTCAAGAGCGTCGTCCAACTCTGTACGCATGCGCTCCAGCCGGAGGGCTTGACTCGGACCGAGCAGGCGAATGGTGGTGGCAAATTCGTACTTGAGTGCGATGGATTCCAGCTCTTCTCGCGTGGTTGCGGCCTTGAGCAATGCCTCGTATTTTCGGCCGCGGGGGAAACGGGTTGCGTAGCCAAATAACACCCAACTCATCATTGGAATGCCCACGAAAATTCCGATCAAATCCCAGAATCCAAGAGCGATGGATGTTCCTGGAATGTAGATATCAAAGGGTTTCGAATCTGGGTCCAAGGGGTCGGTTCCCGCCATCACCTCTTCGGTGTCCACATAGCCATCGTTATCGTCGTCGGAATCGGCGTGGTCGTCGCCTAGTCCGTCGCCGTCGTTGTCCAACCATTCTCGGTCATCGTACGGGAAGGCGTCTTCTTCCTCTGGGTGGCCATCGTTGTCTCGGTCGCCAGGTGTAGAAAGGTCAGGAAGCGGGTCTTCTGAATCAATGAACCCGTCGTTGTCACGGTCCCAGAGATAGGGGTCAGGGTTGTTCCCGTTGGGGTCGTCCCCCAATCCGTCTCGGTCTGCATCCAACCATTGGGTGGGATCAAACGGGAAGGCGTCCGGACTGTTTCCAGTTTGGCTGTCACCGTGACCATCCCCATCGCTGTCCAACCACTGGGTCGGGTCTGAGGGGAATTGGTCCGGTTCAAACCCAAGTAAATTGTCACCGTGACCGTCACCATCGATATCGTACCATTGGGTCGGATCTTCGGGGAACCTATCGGCATTGTTGCCAAAGATATTGTCGCCAAAACCATCGTCATCGGCATCCATCCATTGCGTGGGATCGTATGGGAATTCATCATCTTCATCGGCGTAGCCATCGTCATCGCTGTCCCGCCAGCGCAATGGGTCGTTTGGGAAGCCGTCATTGGCGTTTGAAATACCGTCTCCGTCGTCGTCTTCGCAGCCAAATCGGTCAACGGTTGACGTCCCGTATGTTTCGGGGCAGGCGTCGCCTTTGGTACCTCCTTCGTTGTCCCCATACCCATCGCCGTCCGTATCGATGTGTTGCGTTGCATCGGTTGGGAAAGCGTCGGGATTGGTACCGTTGGGATTGTCGCCGTACCCATCGTTGTCAATGTCCCTGAATTGGGTAGGGTCGTTGGGGAA
>JAYPCE010000008.1:0-28956 GCA_038124565.1 Candidatus Poseidonia sp. | reverse complement strand
TTGTTGCCCGACGCGTTGTCGCCATACCCGTCGTTGTCAATGTCCCGGAATTGAGTCGGGTCATTCGGGAAGGGATCGCCGTTTGAGCCGTAACGGTTGTCACCAAAACCATCACCGTCCGTATCGTTCCATTGGGTTTGGTCCAACGGGAATTGGTCTTCGTTGTCCTCGTATCCGTCACCGTCAGTGTCTTCCCATTTTGTTGGGTCATTGGGGAAACCGTCGTTCAAATCGGACACGCCATCGCCGTCTGTATCGGTGCAGCCGTAACGGTCTTGCGTTGAATTGCCCCAAGTTGAAGGGCAAGCGTCACCCTTGGTGCCGCCACTGTTGTCACCGTAGGTGTCGTTGTCGGAATCCATGTGCTGGGTTGGGTCGAATCGGAAGGCATCAGGATTGGTCCCTGTCAAGTTATCACCGTAGCCGTCGCCGTCCAGGTCTCGCCATTGCGTTGGGTTGTTGGGCAGAGCGTCGGTCAGGTCAGGATAGCTGTCGCCGTCTGTATCGGGGCAACCTTGGAGGTCCAGCGTCGAGTTTCCCCACTGGAATGGGCAGTCATCGCCACCCATGCCTGAAGGGTTGTCGCCGTAGGTGTCGTTGTCCGAATCGGCCCATTGGGCTGGGTTGGAAGGGAAGGCGTCGCCGCTGTTAGAATAACCGTCAAAATCGCTATCGGGGCAACCAAACACATCGCGAGTAGAGGTCCCGTAAACGCTGGTGCAATTATCAGGGTTGGTGCCCGTTGCGTTATCCCCGTAGCCGTCGCTGTCCGAGTCAAGCCATTGGGACGGGTCGTTGCTGAACTTGTCCGTCGAGTCGTCCCACGTATCTCCATCGGAATCTATGCACCCTCTGAGGCCGTTGGTAGCGTTTCCAAATGTGTTGGGGCATCGGTCTGAGGATGAGAAGCCTTGGCGGTCTCCGTAGCCATCGCCATCGCTGTCAGCCCACTGATTGGGGTCGTTGGGGAAGGCGTCGTTTGAGGGGCCGTATCCGTCACCGTCAAGATCCGCACCGTAGATGGTCACGGATTGAACCAAGCCGTCGTATTGCGTGAGCACGAATCCTTCGGGGAAGGCATCAACGTCGGTAGCGCATCCAGCGTTGTTTGAAGTGACGGTGTTGTTTTCGATGCTCCCGCCGTTGTAATAGATCACCACGTTACGCTCGCTTGAGCCAGAAGAAATGATGGTGCTGCCTTCCAACAAGTTGTTGTCAACGCACATGCTCAGAATAGAGAACGTGCCGGCATCAACCCCTACAGACGACAAGTATCCGTTGGTTGATAATTCGGTGCGCGAACTCAACGCTCGGTTTCCAAGAACAAAGAAGGTCTTGTCGTTGCCTTGAACACGGAACAATTTGTCAAATGATGAGGAGGTGGTGGCGTGAAGACCGTAGTCGCATTTATCGCCCCCGGTGCCTGTTTCCCAGCCGTCAATATACCATGCTGAGTTTTTACCGAAATGCAACACTGCAACTTCAAACTCATTGGAATTCGGGCAATTATCACCGCCAATCACCCAGCCGTCAAAACTCTCTGTGCCGCTTGACGAGAAGGTCGTGGCTAACCCACCAGCAGCTGCCTCCATGGTCCCGGAATAGGTCGCGCTTGACCCGAAACCAGAACGCGCTGTGGAAGAATCCGTGTTGACGGTGCAGGCGTTTTCAACGAAGGCGTCCAACTGTCCGTTTGGCTGGAGGGTGAGGTAGTGGCTGCAGTTGAACGAGGGGCCCAACACGGCTGACCAAGACGACCCGTCATAGGCTTGCAGTTCCGTGGATGTTTCACGCATCCACGCCGAAGTTGAAAAAATGGAGGTGGTGTTGCTTGAGGTATCCCACTTGGCAGTGATGTAACGGCGGTTACCGTTGGTATCCGTACAAGATTGTGAGAGCATGGAGGCTGTACCTGAAGCAGGGAGTGAACACGAAAACATGGCAACCAAGGTGTTGCCAGCGGCGGCACTGGCATGGAGGTGGAGCAGGGCGTCTCCTCCGGTGGAATTGCTACCGTTGATGGAAATTCGGTCGCCGGAAGTCAACGATGTGTCAAATTCAAGGAATTCGTGTACATTTTTCCCCGATGAAAGACGGGCCAACACCCCGTTCGATTGTGGATATATCTGACCCTCTGTTCCAGTTCCAATCTCTATTGATGTGTCGATATTGCCCAGCGTCGTCATTTTGACGATACGCCAGCCGGAAGCATTGGTCTGCCACGAAGATTGGCCAATCGTCCCGTTTCCGTTATGGGAAAGTAAGAGATACAGGTGATTGGCGACGATGACCGTATCCTCCAACCAGGCACCATTGGAAACGGTGAGTGTTTGGTCAAGCACCCAATCGGAAGCGGTCGTCGCCGAAGGCATGGCTTGCGGGTCTGTTTCAAGCGTTTCAACGGAGAACAATGGATAGAGCGGTGCGAGCAAAAGGAGACTGCAGATGAACATGCATACGTTGGGCTTCATTGGGTTCCTCTCCGATTTGTTAGGTTTCACTTCAACCAAGGGAGTTCGCACCGTCGCGCGTGCGTGCCCCTGAGAAAACCTAGTAGGTAGGTCGCCAAGAACATTGGCCTTTCTGGGCAGCCAGCGTTCTGTCGCCCGAAGGCGTCACCGCTGATGTCGTCCCACGGCTACGAATCTTGATAGTCAATGTGGAGTCGTGTACCGATGTGCGCCTGCTGATTGTTGATTTGTTGGCCGAGCGCCATGGATTTGGACGAGAGGGAGTGGCGGAGATTATTCGTCATTTTCAACCCAAAGACGTGTTTCTTTGGTCCCCCCATGTGACGGAACGTTTGGTGTATGAGGTGGGTGAAGTTGTAAGCGGCCCGGTTGAGGCTGATGCTGTTGTCATCACGGGGTCAAGACGAAACGTTACCTCTTGGGAACCATGGATGGATGAGGTCGTGGACCTGATTCAAACATGTGAAGTTCCCCTCTACGGTATTTGTTTTGGGCATCAAATCATTGCCAAGGCCTTTGGCGGAACGGTGAGGCGAGCAACGAGTTCGACCGATGGTGTCGGTGAGGTCCGATACACTGACGGGAGGTTGGTTCATGCCGCCTTCGCGCATCAAGACCATGTCGTTGACGCTGGTGAACTGATACCGTTAGCCCAAGCGAACCATTGCGGCATTGTCGCTTGCATGCACCCCTCGCGCCCGGTACAGACTGTGCAATATCATCCAGAATTGACCGAGGGTGTGCTTGCTGCCGCCTTTGCTGCAGGGGAGATGACGGAAGATGAAGTGGCTGCCTACGACATGGGTCTGGTGTCCACCGATGTTTCACATGCACTGCTTTTTGAGAACGGTTCAAAATCCATCGGCGGAGTAAGTGAATCTTCATAACATTCAATTGCAAGATTCATGACCCACAATCATGGCTTCGCATGAAATTGATTTTATCGGTGGCGGCTTCAAACTCACCACCCCCTACACGTTTGTGGGGTGGCTGATTTGGGTCTTTGGCGGCTTAATCACCGCTTTCGGGGTGGTCTCGATGGGCAGCGAAGGGTTGCCGATGGGCCTTGGCATCGCCACCATAGGCTTGTTCGTGATGGCGAGCGGCACCCCTGGAAGTTTGGAAGCAGGGTTGCATAACTTGCGGAAGAGCGCCATTCCTCCCGAGGAATTGGAAGCGAAGGCCCAGCAAAGCGGCTATACCGTGGACAATTGGTTCCTCCAACAAACTACACTGGTGCCCACCAACGACCCGAACGATTGGATCTTGCCCGCGCCTGGGCCTCAATCCTGGGATAGCGCCAACCCGTACGGCCCTCACGGAGACGGTACGCCGCTACCAGAACACCCGGTCAAAGTGGGTACGCCTCGACCTGCGACGATGACCTCTTTTGCTGTGTTTGCAAGCCTCGCCGTCCTGTGTGGCCTTGGGGCGGTAGGAGCCGTCATGCAAGTTGAACCCGTTGACCCTTCTGAAGACATGGGGGCGACCCCTGCGCTGATTGTGGCGGCCGTCGGACTCGTGATGACGTTGGTCGGGTACTTCAGGTCCAAGGCCTTGGCCCAAATGCTTGACACACCCACCTCCCTCGTGCGTTCGGCCGCCGTGGGCCATCCCGAATTGGTCGGTCAAGTCCGCCCCGGTTTGACCGGTGGCATGACGGTGAACGTGGATGGGAGCGACCGAATGGTCATGCACAACATGGTTGGCTTCTATTGGACTTACGAACAATATCAGTGCCGAACGGTGCGAGACAGTGAAGGGAACACCAAGGAAGAGTGCTCCTGGGTGACCATTCGTTCAGACCGGGGGGGCGTTCCCTTCATGCTCCACGACGGTACTGGTGGCATCAAAGTGAACCTCACCAGTTTCAAGCGCACCGACTACGGCCAATTTCTGAAGCGTTGGGACGGGGCGTTCGCTGAAAGCCTCGGTAAGCAACTCATGGCCTCGGCTGTCGCCGGACTCCTTGGGGACGCCACCGTGAAAGAGCACCGCTGGACCCTGTACGGACTGCGTTTGGGCGACCCTGTATACTTACTTGGACAAACCAAACCGCGTCCCGCTGCTGAACTGCAAGCTGAAGGCTTGGACGGTACGCTGGGCAACAGCACCATCGAAGTCTGGGGCAACGAGGACGCCCCGGGAACCAAGTGTACCCTCATGCGAGGGTCCGAACTCTCCAACATCGGAAAATCCCGCTCCGGATTTGAAATGCTGATGCCCCCGCTCCTCCTCATGCTGGGTGGACTTGCGCTGCTCGGCCTCGCATGATTGAGCCGCCGTCAGCCCAAGGGCCATAACCAAGGCTGACCCTCGTCTCATCCGTGGCGGACGTAGAGCAGGTTGGTGCAAGCATCTTTGCGGAGATTGCTGGCGGTGGTTTGTTTTACGCTATTCCGTTGTTTGGCCTGTCGGCCATTCTGTTCTTCGAGGGGCGAAAACGCATTCCACTTACGGTCGGCGTCGTCGGTTTTCTCATTGGGTTCACGCTCGGGGAATTCACCTACGCCTGGCTTCCTTCGTCATCCGCACCTGTGAGCATACAGCAGTTTCAAGTCCTGTTTGGTGTTTTTACTGCGGGTATCGCGGTGGTTCTTGCTGAATTGTCCATGCGTTTTTTGGCGGCGGGCTTGGTGTACTTCGTGGTTCTTTACTTCATCGAGATAGGTGATGTCGTTCAACTGGACTTGGAAGGCGATGCGTTTCTCTCGGGCCTTCTGGCCCTCACGGCTTTTGGCTTGAGTCTTGCATTTCGAAGAACGGTGCCCATCCTCATGGCCGGATTGGTTGGCTCGTTTGGTATGATGGTTGGAGTGTATATCGCCATGGGTTGGTCGTTGGATCGGTTGGACGGCGTCTCATCACCCGATGCCTACCTTTCGCTCGTGGGCATGTTGATCAGTGCCTATCTGCAATATCAGCTCATGAGCAGTGAAGATGATGATGGTGACAACGACAAGAACATCGATGATGGATTCATTGGTTAGAGCATGTTTCCAAGCACCAATCCAAGCCCATAGGAAAGAAGTGTGACGATGGTGAGAAGTGCCAACATTTCAACAAAACGGGGAAAAAAATCAACGCCGCGTTTCCGACTTAGCCAAGCATTGAAGGCGGCAACGACCGATACACCAAGGCCGAGTGTAAGGATTAACGCAACGACATGGGCCTCCAAACCGAAGGCCCCGTTGTCAATCAGCAAATATGGAGAAATCAAGACGACCACGACGCTGACATACGCAGCCCAGGTCGCCAGAGCGGCTGTTGTGGGTGAATCGAGACTCTCTTCGGTTCGTTTGGAGAGAAACTCGGAGGCGCCCATGCTCAAAGACGCTGCAATCCCAGTGACCGAGCCCGTCAATGCAACGAGGCGCATATCTTGGAGAGCAAAGGTCAACCCTGCCAAAATGCCGGTCATTTCAATGAGGGCGTCAGAAATCCCCAGCACCACACTGCTGGAGTAATCCTGCTCTTCGCCCATGCCGAGCCTACGGTGCGCCTGTCCAAAAAACCCTGCAGTGTTGTGTCGCCACCATTGGGCCTTCAATCAAGCCTTTTATCAGAACCCGTCAACGAGAACTCATGCCAGTAGCACTTGTAACGGGAGGTAACAGAGGAATTGGATTTGAAACAACTCGCCAACTCCTTGAACGGGGATATGAAGTTCATGCGACCTATCGGCGTAATCCCGGTGGACTCAAAGATGTGGAGCACCCCAACCTACATCGCCATCAAATGGATGTGCGCCACGATGATGAGGTCGCCAGAGTGATGGCGAACATTGGCCCTCGCCTTGACCTGTTGGTCAACAATGCTGGCATTTCAGACGGTCGCTGGGCGTGCATTGAAGACATTGATTTTGCACATGTCGCTGACGTGATGGAAGTCAACGCCATCTCACCCGTGAGGGTCACTCAACACGCACTCCCCCTCTTGGATGCTGCAGGGGGAGGGAATGTGGTCATGATCTCCAGCCTCATGGCCAGCATTGACGATTGCCTGAGCGGGAAATCCTATGCATACCGTGCCTCAAAAACGGCACTCAACATGTTCACCGTGGCGATGAAAAACGAATTGAGGGAACGCAACATCTCGTTGTTGCTCATCCACCCTGGATGGGTGGAAACCGATATGGGTGGTCCACGTGCCCCGGTTTTACCTCACGAGAGTGTGACGGGCATCATGGAGCGAATCGAAGAACAAACGCTTGACATGTCAGGTCGTTTCGTAGAATACACCGGTCGGCCGTTGCCGTGGTGATGGTCTCAAAACCGATCTGCGTTCATCACCTTGTTCCATGCAGCAATGAAATCAGCAACGAACTTGTCGTTGTTGTCGTCTTGTGCATAGACTTCGGCAATGGCTCGCAATTGCGAGTTGCTTCCGAACACCAAGTCGTATCGGCTCGCCGTGCGAACATCAGCGCCAGTAGACCGGTCCTTCGCTTGATAGGAATTGCTGCCGGTCGGCGTCCAAGCGACGTTCATGTCGAGCAGAGTCGTGAAGAAGGAGGCGTCCAACGAGGTGCCGCTGCCCCAAAGGCCGCGGTCATCGGAGCTGACCCCGAGAGAGCGGAGGCCACCGACCAAAACCGTCATCTCGGGGGCGGTGAGGCCGAGAAGTTGGGCCTTGTCAAGCATCATTTCTTCGGGCGTCACGGCGTAATTCTTCTTGAGGTAGTTGCGGAAGCCACAGGAGACGGGTTCGAGTACAGCAAACGAGTCCGCATCGGTGTGGTCTTCGGTTGCATCGCCGCGTCCAGCGGTGAATGGAACGGATACGCCGCTGGCCATCTCGATACCAACACATCCAGCCAAGACGATGGTGTCGGCCACGCTGGCGCCGTGAGCGGCTGCAAGCGGTTCCAAGACACCGAGCACCTTCGAGAGTTGTGCGGGCTTGTTGGCTTCCCAATCCTTTTGCGGAGCGAGGCGAATACGGGCGCCGTTTGCTCCGCCGCGATTGTCGGAACCTCGGAAGGTGGAGGCGCTGGCCCAAGCTGTTTCGACCATTTCGCTGATGGACAAACCGCTGCCTTTGATGGCCGCCTTGAGCGCGTTGACATCATAGGAAGAGGAACCTGCAGGAACTGGGTCTTGCCAAATCAAATCTTCTTCGGGAACGTCAGGGCCGAGGTAGCGGGCCTTGGGGCCCATGTCACGGTGAAGCAACTTGAACCAAGCACGAGCAAAAGCATCGCCAAAGACTTCGGGATTCTCGTGGAAGTGCTTTGAGATCTTTCGGTACTCGGGGTCACGAATCATGGCCATGTCGGCCGTGGTCATCATCGTGGGAACCTTGAGTGAAGCGTCTTCGGCGTCGGGCGCCATGTCCTCTTCGTCGGGGTTGGCGGGGGTCCATTGGTTGGCGCCGGCTGGGCTCTTGACGAGGGTCCAGTCGTCTTCATACTTGAACAACAAGTCGAAGTAACCGTTGTCCCATTGGGTGGGGTTGGCCGTCCAAGCGCCTTCAATACCGCTCGTGATGGCGTCTCGTCCCTTGCCGGAGCCGTGAGAACTGATCCAACCGAAGCCCTGGTGTTCGATGTCGGCGCCTTCAGGCTCTGCACCCACGAGACCGGCATCGCCAGCACCGTGAGCCTTGCCGAAGGTGTGGCCGCCAGCGGTGAGGGCCACGGTTTCTTCGTCATTCATGGCCATGCGAGCAAAGGTTTCGCGGATGTCCTGCGCACTCAGGAGTGGGTCGGGGTTGCCGTTCGGACCTTCGGGGTTGACGTAAATCAGGCCCATTTGGACCGCAGCGAGGGGGTTCTCGAGGTCTTGGCGGGTGTCACCGTAGCGGTTGTCGCCCAACCACTCGTCTTCTGCGCCCCAGTAAATGTCCTCTTCTGGATGCCAAATGTCGGCTCGGCCACCGCCAAATCCGAACACTGGTCCGCCCATGGATTCAATGGCGACAATGCCCGTCAACACGAGGAGGTCGGCCCAACTGATTTTGTTGCCGTACTTTTGTTTGATTGGCCAAAGCAAGCGTCGGGCCTTGTCGAGGTTGCCATTGTCGGGCCAACTGTTGAGCGGAGCAAAACGTTGTGCGCCAGTTCCTGCACCGCCACGGCCATCACCAATGCGGTAGGTTCCTGCAGCGTGCCAGGTCATGCGGATAAAGAAGGGGCCGTAGTGACCATAATCGGCAGGCCACCAGTCTTGACTGTCGGTCATCAAAGCGTGGAGGTCGGCTTTCAATGCGGCGTAATCCAATGTTTTGAAGGCCTCTGTATAACTAAAGTTGGGGTCCATGGGGTTGGATTTTCGGTCGTGCTGATGCAAGATGTTGAGGTTAAGATTTCCCGGCCACCAATCTTGATTGGAGCGCTTGTCAGAGGTCGAGGAGGTCATTCCGCCGTGCATGACGGGGCATTTAGCATCGCTATCGTGATGGTGCATGAATCGCCCCCTATGTCTGCCCTTATAATTCTGAGTTTTCGTTGATGATGACACCAATGTTCATGCTTCGGCCTTGGTTACCCAAACCATGAGCGATGAGATGCCTTTGGTCACCTTGGTCAAGCTCAAAGAAGTGGACGAGCGTCCCCCTCTTTCAGAGGCGGAGTTATCGCTTGAACGTACGCTTACCATGCTCTGTTCGTTTCTGTCGCTTGAGGATTTGATTCAGTTTCTTTCTTCTGAACGATTTTCCTCACTGGCCATGCAACCAAGTCCGTGGGTTGTGTTTGAACTCGGCCTCTACCGCAACCATACCAAAACCCTTCAACTGATTCCTGAAAATGGACATGTGACGCTCGCCGACGAGGCGATGACCGGTGCATTCTCCGGCCATGTGTGGACGGGTGCTCCTGACAATTCGTTGGTCCAAGCATTGCATATATGGGTTGATATTGTGGGCAACGATCAGTAGAAAATCGAACAGCAGGTCAGGGAACCGTCGGCTGCTCTGATTTCACTCATATCAACCTCCACCACGTTCAACCCGCGCTCAGTCAGTGCTCGGTGAATTGATGGGTATCCCTTGGCGACCAGCACGTTCCCGTTTGGAAGACCGATGGTATTGCATCCATAGGCTTCTTCGGTAGGCATCACCAAGACCTCGCAATCCTCAGGCAGTGGCCCGAAATCCTCGGGATTGAGATAGCCTTCTGGTATGAGGATAATGGAGTCGGTGGGTGTTGAACTGATGCTTGTCAAGTGCAAGGCTTGGGGGGGGATCTCGATGATGCGTAATTCGTAGTTGTTGTCTTCAAGCAAACTGCGAAGGCTGTTGATGCCCAAGTCATTGGTTCGCGTGGAACGGCCTACAAAAAACAGGTCGCCAAGCCGCAGAATATCCCCTCCATCCATGCGCGCCTCGCCGCCCATCGTGCATGTCTGAACGCCGTCCAAGGCGTCCAAGGCATCCATGAGAAATTCGGCGATGGGGGGTTGTTCAGCGACCCGTGATGGGTGGCCGGGCACGGGCAGCAACATCCGACCGTCAACAATCACGGCCTGGTCCTCAACAAAGATGCAATCGGGGTGGTTGTCATCAGCGTCCAAACAATGAACCTCGATGCCGTTGCTTTCCAGAGCCTCAATGTAGGCTTGGTGCTGTGATTGTGCGAGTTCTACATTCGTCGGGCCGGTGCCAAAATACTTAGCAAGCGCACGTGTGAAGGTTGAGGGGACTCGACGAACGAGTGCCCGCTTCTTCTGGTCCGTCCGAACGGAGGCCATGGTGACTCGGCGCCGTGGCCGTCTCTTAACCCTTCGCCCTTTTTCGGTAGTAGGTTTCCGTTCAACGGAAAATAGTCACGTATGCTTCACCGCACCGCTGTCTTCAACAGGGAGTGATGAGTCGCCCGACCATGCGCACCCGACGGCCTCACGCTCTGTTCATTGTGTGGCTCATGCTTGTTGCACCTTTGGCTGGCTGCTTTGGAGAGGAAGAAGGCAGCGGCGTGAGTCCCGGTGCGTTGGTCGTCGTTGAAGCCGATGCCTTACGGGGTGGAATGTGGCAGCAAATCACCTTGAATGCAAAGGAGGATTTGGCCGTCTACATTCCTTATTTTATTCAAGACCCCGGCTCTCTTCGGGCACAAAATGGCACCGTTCTTCATCTTGAAAGGGGTGATTCGGAATCCGTCAACATTCTCTTCCCACCTCGTAACGATGAGGTGGTGTTTTTCCTTGGTGAAATCGGACGGGTGAACTGGCCCATCCGCGCTGCCAACATCTCGTGGATGTCTTGGTTGGAGAACACGGCGAACAATGGAGCCATCCAAGCCGTTGACAACCAGGACGAAGGGGGGCTTTGGCCGTGGGTCGTCCCTGGAAATTCAACCGGTGGTGAGGTGGTGCCAATGCTGATGCAGACTGTTCGACCACAACGAGGAGACTTAACAGAAGAAAACGGTGTTGAGGCCAGTGATGGTTGGTTGAATGGGCGAGATGTCTACGAGTGGGTCAAATTCATCACCGACGAAACTCCGGATGCAACCGACCCTTACGATGGTGCCGTGGGCTATTTGGATCGTTGGATTGGGAACGGCAACCCTGCTTACGAGGATGCAATTGCATACTTCGAGGGCGTGATGCGTGGATATGGTTTGGATGTTGAAGTTCACCGGTTCCAATCTGGCACGCTTTGGGCCGTGAACATTTGCGGATACAAAACGGGAACCGTCTATCCCAACGAATGGTTGGTCTTCGGAGCGCACTTTGACATCGCTCCGCCCGTCGCTTACCTTCCCGGGCCAAACATTCCAGGATATGGTACGCGAACCGGTGCCTATGACAATACCGCCGGGACGAGTATGGTGTTGACTACAGCGAGTGTCTTGGCTGATTTTGATGCTCGACGAACGATGGTGTTCTGTTTGTGGTCGTCAGAAGAAGAGGGTTTGTGGGGTTCAAGCGCCTTTACTGGCGATGTCCCTGACGGCGTCACCATCAGCAATTACCTCAATCTCGATATGGCAGGAATCAATTATCCCGGCGAGTATGCGCTCTCGGTCTATCTTGGTCCCGATGGGAGTGGGGATGTCATCGACCAAGCAGGCATGTTCCATCTCGCAGAATGGATTGGTGCTGATGCGTTTGACTTGGCCTACCAAATGGAGCGGGGTCGCGCCGAGTGGGAAGCGAGTGGGGAATCCCCTCTGTGGCAGAACAACTACGAGGATGTTGTCGCCATCTATGAATCGCCCACAGCACGAAGCGACCATCAACCCTTCCAAGACATCGGTGTTGCAACGTTGGGCTGGAATGGCGTGGTTGATGGGTATCCATGTTATCACCGAAACTGCGACCGGTTGTCAACCATGGAAGAATACATGATGACAGAGGGTGCTACCGGAGAGGCGAATTTGGTTCACTCGTGGGATATTGTCACATGGTGGGCCGTTTACGCGTTCCTACACATGGACCAAACGCCCGTTCCCAATGAATTGTAAGTGGCGTTCACTCCATCAAGAAAAAACTGGGAAAGAACATCGACAAAGGAAAAGCGAGACAAAAGCCTGTTATCCGGGCTATGTCTCTGACCATGAGGGGCCATTCGTCCCCATTACTCATAATGATTTGTGAAGATGTCCCGTTACAATGTGTGGAGATGGCGCAGGTCATCGAGGACCAAATCAAGGATCCAATCGTTGTCACCCCACCACACTCGCATGTAGCCAAATCGGTCAACAAGAACGGTCCCTGTGCTGTGGTTAACAGTATAATCATCGGGGTGATGGCGGGCCGTTGAATCCGTTTCTGCTTCTTCAATAGTCAAACCAACGCCAAAGTTCAACCACACCTGCTGAAGCGCGTTCATGCTGGGGCTGTCGCTGCTGTTGTCGGTCACCGTGAGATGAGTCCATTGTGAGTTTGTTCCCGTTTTCCAATCGTGAAGTGTGCTAATGTTGTCCCTCCATGGGTCCACGGTCACCGTGAGGAAGGTGGTTTTGTTCAACTCATCTTGTGAGAGTTGGTCTTTCACCCATTTCATGTTGTGCGTCACCACCGGGCACACATCAAGACAATTGGTGAACAGAAAGGCCACGACGAGGGTGGTGTTAGCAGCTTGTTCTGAATAGGTCCATGACGTATTCTCACTGGATGTGAGGGTAAAGTCTTGAATTTTGACGCGCTCAAGTTTGTCTCCATGCGGCGACCATTCGGCCATCTGTTCGGGTGACGTGCAACCGGCCAGCATGAGCTGTACGATGATGAGAAGTACGAAGGTGACGGCCCGCATACAGGTTCAACTCACAAACGGTAAGGCAGGTCAATGTCCAACTGGACCAGATACAGACCGGTTGAAATGCACGAGGCGTAGGTAATGCCGTTGTGGTGCTCTACCGCCCAAAGGAACGGTACCCATCCGAAATCATAGAAACTGGAGTCCAACGGCGTACCGTCTTCTCCGTGCGGGAGATAATACGCTACGGTCGCTTCTTCGTGCACGGCCACACGGTCATTTGGATTGGTTGGGTCAACCAGTGTTTCAATGTCAACAACCCAGAGCCCTGCATGGTAGTGAGAAATGTACAACCGACCATCCCAACCGCCTCCGTGGCTTTGGTCGGTTTCCTCATCGGTTACAAAATACGCACTGTCAAGGTTGTGGGGTGAAAACAAGAGCCATTCGTCCCCATTGGGGTGGGCTTCGCAAGCGGAGCCATAACAGTGGTCTTCTGCAAACGGAATTTCCCAATCCCGAATTAATTTTGGTTTGAATTTGAATTGCCCGTCCTCCATTGTAAACTCGGTGGTATCGATGAGGTAAATGATGCCCGTTCCCACCGATGTGCTCAATACTTCAACGGCGGCCGTCACCAGATGAACCGGTTCCTCAGAATACCCTACATGGGAAAGGTCAACCATGGTGGGGTAGGGTTCAGCATAGTGAATGTACGATACGCGCCCTCCATTTTCGTTACCTGTGGTTCCGCTGTCGGGTTGGCCGTCTTCATCCAGGTCAAGGAAGTCCATCCACAAGCCCACTTCAGGGGCGCGCCAACGGCACATGAGGGGGTTGCCAAATCCAGTTCGGCAGGTTGTTGCGTGAAGTGTGTAGGCTTCTGGTGAGTTCACTGGGTGAGGGACGTCAGTCACATCACCGATTCGCAAACCCGCCTCCCAATAACTTCCGTAAATGAAGGTCCTCCCATATCGCGGGTCGTTCGGGTCTTCACCCGGCCACAATTGAACCGTCATATCGTGAATGTAAATCCAACCGCCTCGGGTTGTTTCCCAAGCCACCTCGTATTCTCCGACCTTGATGATGGTGTGGCCATAACCTGAGAGGGGGACGCCAGGTAAATTGCGGGCGGCCGAGCCGTCAAGATTCAGATGGGCAATGGTCACGCCGCCACAGGCTTCACCAATCGCATCGTTGCAATCGTTGTAATCTGGGTTGGCCACAAAGATGTACCATTCGCCATCGATCATGTGGGTGTAGAGATTGTGCGGTCCGCTTGGATGGTCAACATCGTACCAGCTATCAATGAGGGTGGGGTTGGTTTTGTCGGTGACATCAATAAGGAGGACGGAGACTTGTGTCGGGTCGCTCCATTCACCAACGTTTGGGTCGGCGTTGCCTGGGTCCACCAATTGGTTCTGTTGAATGATGTATTCGCGACCGTTGTATTCCAGATACTTGACATCCAGCACTTGTGTGTTGGGGTCCTTGAAGACACCCACCACCTCGGTGTTTTCTGGGTCGGTGACATCAACGATGTGCATGTCATTCCAACCGGCGAGGTATGCATAGGTCTCGCCATCTGGCGTGGTGGCCACTTGAACCTCGGCGTTGCCCGGCGTGGTGAGGGGGTTGAAATCGAGCAACTGCATGTTTTCGGTTCCAGCCATATGTTGACTGGCGTTCTTGTGGTCGTGACCCTCGTACTGGAACAACGGGTCGCCGCTGTCATACAGGAGTTCGTTGGTGGTGCTTTGTTCAATATCATCGGCAAGGATAAACAACGTTACTGATGTGAGAAAAAGAAGCGTAAACACAACCAGCAACGCTTCCTTTCCGCCCATGTCCTTCTCAGTGTCCTCTTCCGTTTGGTCTTTATGACCCGTTGGTTAGCAGGTACCATGGGGCAAGGGGGGCGAGTGCTGTTGGTCTCGTTGCTGCTCCTTGTCCTATCTGCCTTCGCTTCGGTTCAAGCGCACGAACAAAAAACACTGACCGTGATTCTACTCGAGGGTGGGGTGGCTTCGGGAAACGTGACCGACCCTTCTTTTGTCCAGGGCAACGCCGTCTGGTTCCGAATGGAAGATGCTTCCAACAACACTTCCATGGTGGTTCGTTTGGATGTTGACCGAGACGGTGTTTTCAACGCCTCAATTGATTTTGAGTCGGCAGCCTTGGTTCATGCTTGCGAGTTGGACGAAAACGGTTCCTTGGAGGATGAGTCATGCGCTGTTTCAGCCACATATGCGTTTGCGGCCAACGCCTCGGTTGGAAATTACACGTTTTGGATTCACCGGACTCACGAAGGTGAAGAAGAGGTGTGGACCCACTTCATTTCCGTGCACAAAGACGTTCATGAAGAGGATGGTCCCTCTCCGGGTGATTGTTTCGGGCTCGGATGTGAAGATGATGTGGAGGATGATACAACCGCCTCCGAAACAAGTACGCAAAGCGGTCTCTTTCTTCTTTTGGCTACCATCGCTTTCATCGGTATGGTCGCCCTTACCCTCTCAATTCTCAAAGAACGTGAGGGGGCAAGGGGCGCGCCGTCCATCACTGGCCTGGAAGATGAATGATTCATCCCTCAATAAGGGGGCACCGTTCGTCATCAATGGCTTCGATCACGTGGCGTGAAAATAACGGCTTCGGTGGATGTACACGCCTTCGAAATTGTTTCTGATTTCGGCACATGTTCTCATGGGTATATTGGCCCTCGTCCTTCTTCAAACAATCGGTTCCAAGAAGGGCAGACCTTGAGAAGGGGTAGCGACACGCACGGGTATGGCGCGACATCGCACTGGGCAGGCCTTCTTGCTCGTGCTCATCATGGGAATGGCGCCTCTATCCGGTTGCTTTGGTGAAGACAATGGAGATGGTCTCATCGATGCGTCTGATGTTACGCTCAGTCCAGCCATTTTGGATGGTGGGGTGTTTCAACCCTTCACGGTGGCTGCAAAAGTTGACATGTCGGTGTTTCTGCCGTATTTGATTCAAGACCGCGAAACAGGGTATGTGTACAATTCAACTGTCCTTGACCTGCGCGCTGGAGAATCCGCTCAAGTCTCCTTACTCGCTCCTCCCCGGGCGGGTTTGGCCGTTGCCTTGCTCGGTGAATATGGCCGAAATTCGTGGCCAATTCGCGACGCGAACGAATCGTGGGCGAGTTGGTACTCTGATGGAGACCATTTGACTGCGAATGGTGGAGCAGTTGTACGAACAGGAAACGGAACAGGTCTGTTCAACGCGAGCATGAACACGGGTGGGCCTGTGAACGTGGCGACATCGGCCATCATTCGACCAATGGCCCCCGCGTTTGGCGAAGCGGATGGGGGTCGGCATTCCACAGGTGTCGTCAACGGGCGGACCACCTACAACTATCTCTCAACCTTGACCGACGAGACCCCTGACCTCCTGGATGCGAGTGATTTTGCTGTCGGTTACCTGAACCGCTGGGCCGGCCAAGCCAATCAGGCCTACGAAGCAGGAGCCTTTTATCTGATCAATCAATTGGAGTCGTTTGGCCTTGAAGTCATCACGCAACGCTACGCTTTCGTGGACGTTTTTGACAATCAAAACCCCGAAGCCTACAACATCTGTGGATTCCGATACGGTATGGAATCGCCCAATGAATGGATGGTGTTTGGGGCTCATTTTGATGTTGCGCCACCCGCCAACCTCATCGCTGACGACCCCCACATCACAGGCACCCGGACCTATGGGACTCGCGTTGGTGCGTACGACAATACCGCCGGCACAAGCATGGTGTTGACCGTAGCTGAAGCGATGGCAAACTTCCAAACCCGGCGTACCATGGTCTTCTGCTTCTGGTCGGGAGAAGAGGGGGGGAAGCGCGGAAGCGATTATTGGACCGATTATTTCGTCAAAGAAGACAACCCTGACGTTGTGGTTACCAATTATGTCAACCTCGACATGGCTGGCGTGAATTGGCCCGGCGGCGGTGGTGCACCGCACGGCGACCCCGCCACGGCGATTGACCCCGACGGGTACCCGAAGGACGAGGAGGTGTGGCCACTGCGCGTGTACATTGGCCCTTCCCTTGACCACGACTTGGTCAATCAACCCGAAATGGTCAATCTGGCCCTTTGGATTGGAGCCGATGCCATCGGTGTTGAAGAGCAACAATCCATTTTGGTCGGTGAAGGGTTTGACCCAGCCACCTGGAAAGTTGACGATTGGTTACAGCGTGGTCGCCCAGAAATCATCGTCTATGAAGATACGACAGCCCGTTCAGACCATGACAGTTTCCAACGCAACCTCGGCACGGTCACCATGGGATTCGGTGGTTTGGTTGATGGGTATTGGTGCTATCACCAGACATGCGATACGCTTGAGGAGATGGAGGCGTGGATGGATACTGTTGGCAAAGACTACGGAGAATCACAAACGGGCGTTTCCAATTTGGTTGATAGTCTGGACATGATCGTTTGGTGGGCTTCTTACTCGTTCTTCCATCTAGACGAGAAGCCCATTTTGAACGCGTATCTGTGATTCAACGAATCAAATCTGATACGGGTTGAGCAATGGTGTAGAGGACGTTGAGTGGGGACCAGACGCCTGTGAACATCGTGAACACGAGAAGAGCAAAGACACCGATGACGACAAAGAAGACCTGTTCGTTCCAATCCTTCACCTTCAACCCGTCCAACGGACCGAACGGTAGCATGTTAAACAAGCCAAGAATCAAATTTGCACTCAACCAAAACACGCCTGCATCGATGAGCATGGCCTGCCAGACAAGCGCCCCGTTCACGATGTAGGTGGGGGCAAACAGGTTCGAGGCGGTGGCAGTATCAAAAGCGCCGCTCAAACCGAGAATGATGCCCCATAGCGGAATCCCGATGAGAAATAAGGCGAAATTGGTCAACGGTCCTGCTACAGCAATTTGGCCGTTTTGGCGCCGCGTGACCAACCCAGCCACCATCACTGCCCCAGGGGCCATGAACAGGAATCCGAGAAGAAGTGAGAGAAATATACCAAATTGCAAGCCTTTCGGGTCGGCCCTGAACTCAGCCCAACAACCGTGTTTTTTAGCAACCAGTTTATGCCCGATTTCATGAAAAAGAAAGGCTGGGCCAATCGCGACAAACATCACGGGCATAGAAATTAACAACAAAACAACCCATGACGAAAAACCAATTTGAGAGATGCCCGAGAGACCTCCGACGGCCATAAAACCGAGAGCGAGGGTGAACGCCCCCATCGCGAGGCGAAGGTGTTGCTTTTCGGTCTCGCTAAAATGCCAGAGTTTGCCCGTGTGGTGTTTGGGCTGTTCCCAATTCTCTTGACCGAGAAATTGCATCAGAGCCCCCGTCAAAGGGGATGAGGATTCATAGTGCAATGTACCATCGTTGCCAACACGGTGATGAACACGGTGAATGGTTGGGCCTGTTCGACGGTTGGTAAACGGGTCATCGTCCAGCATATCTGCACGTGAGTCTCGTTTCACCATGGTGGGGGGAGGTTGCGGTCAACCTTGAATCCTCGTGTCCGAGGGTTCATGTGTAGCAGCGGGATGGGGGGTTGAGTTTACCATGTCGATGCCGCGAAAAGCCATGCAGGAATTGGGTTTCCAGGCTTGCTGCTTGCGCTGCGATGCACCGGATGATGCTGGCTTGAAACGGTGTTCAACATGCATTCAACACCACCGCACGGTGCGAGAAACAATAGCGGCTGCACCACCGGACGACCCGTTGTTTCAACTCGCCAAAGAGCTCATGGCCATGGCAGCCGCACCGCATCGTCATGACCACGACGAAGTTCACGGGGAAGCGTTGTTGGAACAGCAGCGGTTGGCCGCCCAATTGCTTGGCCCTGCACCCCAACGCACCGGGGCAGATGTGGCTTTGGTGTTTGAAGAGCAACGGCTCGCAGGCAAAGCCAATGTTTTGCGAGATGTGGCGAACAAAAATCCATGGAAAGACCGTCCACCAGAAGCGGACGATGCAAAAATCCTCGGCGAACAAACATGGACGGCTGACAACCATGTTGACCAACACTACGGTGCTCGCACCGTTCCAAGCAAACCCATTCAATCGGTTGACCGCAGCGATCGCTTAGGTGAAGATACCACGCTCACGGACCGAGTTCATGCCGCTGCTTCTCAAACCAATAAAGATGAGGTGGCGGCTGAAATTTTCGAAGAATTGGAATTCAAGGAACGTCAACAACGACGGGCTGCACTCAAATCCGCTATGGATGATGTCAAGAAAATGGTGGATGACGATTTAGACTTCTGACCCCTCTCCTTAAAAGCGAAAGGTAGATGGGGGAGTTTGATGCTTCGGAAAACATTCAACGACAAATGGTGGAATCAGTGGAGGCAGTACAAGACTCGTTTCTGGGCAAGCGCCTATGCAAAAAAACACCCAGGGGTGTGGTGTGTCATTGAAATGGACAAAAGTTTGGTCTCCGCAAAAGAAAAGCGTGATTTGGGGCATTGGTTGGTTGGTCGGGCCGATGAATTCCTGTTCTATCACTCTCGGTTTTCGGACTTCGAAGAAAAGTGGCCTGTTTTTGAATGGTGGGAAAATGGTGTTTGCTTGAAAACATGGGAGGGGGGGTGTTGTTTTTCAATCAATCATCCAAATCAAAAAGAATGGGAAGAAGCATTGGATTCGTTGGTTCTCAGGTATGAGGGTGGTGAAATCGAAGTAAAAAAGGACATTGAATCCCTTTGCGGGAGAATAGTTCTTGCTTGTCTTTCCTTGAATTGAGGCCGAATCAAAGAATTTCGTCATTGTATGTTCTTGGTGCTGCTGCTACCCCCAACTGATAACTGAAGCGCTGAGTTCCTTTTCCCTTGGATTTCTTACCGAGGAACTCGACATGTCCCAATTCTGCGATGTTGGTAACGTGGGTGCCTGCACAGGGGCACATGTCAACACGATCGCCAATTTGGACGACTCGGAGTTCTTTGACGCTGGCTGGAAGCAAGTCCATGTTGGTGCGGTCAGGTGGCATGATGGCGTTGATGGCTTCGCGGGTCATCACTGCTTCTGTAACCGGTAAGCCTTGGTCAATGTGGGTGTTGACGTTGTCGATTAAATCTGCAAGCATGGTTTCGTCAAATGAAATCGGGTTGAAATCAATACGAGAGCGGTCGGCGTGAATCTGATTCCCAACCGTTCGTACGCCATTGAACATCTCGTAAGCCAAACCGCTCACCAAATGCTGCGCGGTGTGCATGCGCATACGAGCATACCGTGTGTCCCAGTCGATGGTCCCACGAAGTTCGTCGCCGGGTTGCAATTGGTGGCCCTCCCCGACCGTGTGATGAACATCATGACGGCCTTGGACTTCCGTGACATGAAGGGGTCCGTTTGGTCCTTCAAGCACCCCTGTATCCCAATGCTGGCCTCCACCGAGTGGGTAAAACAACGTGCGGTCAAGCACCACACCGTGCTCATCAACGCTTGTAACGGTGGCGTCAAACCGGCGATGATAACCAAACTCCAGATTCTGGAGGTAGAGTTTCACCGTCATAAACAGACGAAGGATTGGGTGTTGATGAGATTAACCGTTTTCTGGTAGAGGTTGTCCAGGACCAAAGTCTTCCAGCAAACCCGCATGAAGTTCGTTGCTTCCATCAATCACAATTGCGGGGGTTCTCCACGCAACCGCAAGCGCCACCGTCGAGTCCCATAGCGCTCTGAAGAAGCCGACTTCTTCGTATTCCCATCCGCGCTCTTCGGCATATTCTTTGACGATGGGGGCGGCTTTCGGGAGATTGAAGTGTGAAAGGGCAGGAAGGAGGTGGTGCTCAATTTGATAATCCAGCCCCACGAAGAAAAACGAACCCACGCGCCCAAGTTTGATGCGGCGGCCTGTTTCAATCTGTAAACGCCAATTCTCATCGTATTCCATGACGATGGGGCGCCCGGCATGACCAACGATGAAAATCGCTGTCAAATACACCCCGACGGTCGCCCACAAGACGACGTAAAAGCCGACCGTGACCTGCCAGGAAAGGCCGAGCAGCACGGGCAATACGAGCCATAAGAAGAAGTGGGCGACCAACAACGTCACATCAAGAAGCCACATCTTGTTGAAACGGTTTTTCTTGGCGATGAATGGCGCCTTCACCACATACTTCAGTCCATCATAGCGCATGAGGTGGCCCACAAGTGGAGTAATGATGGGCCAAAAAATGTAGGCTTGCAAGTACTTTTGGAAGAATCGCCGGAACCGTCCGCTGGTTTTGTATTCCTCTTCTGAAAACGTCAATGGCCACGAATAGATGTCCGGATCCTTTTCGATAACATTGGGGTGAGCGTGGTGCTTCACATTGTGTTTTTCACGCCAATAATTCATTGAGAGACCTGAGAACAGCGGGAAGGCGAGTGAAGCCAACGTGAGGTTCCCCGCCTTGGATTTACAGGCCGATGAGTGTACGCCCTCGTGGCCGATCATAGCGATGGTGGTGGTGATAAGACCCGTGAGCGGTAGGAGGAGAAGCCCCCACTTGAGAGGGAGGGCGATGTGTGCGGCATACAACAGACCAACAATGCCCATTAGGATGAGGATTTTTGTCCATGATTTGGCAGTGGGTTTGTCCAATAACCCCTTTTCTTGGAGTTTTTTCCGCAACTCTGCCATTGGATGAGCGCCCATCATCATCACCAACGCCGAAGCGTTCTGTCACTCGGCAGGAACAGGAGCCTAAGAAAGTGGTGTTTCTTAGAACACCTCATATGTCCATTCATAGGAGGTTTTCAATGAACCGTTGCACACGTCTAACCGCCGCATCAAACGATACTTCATCGGGGTCTGAAGGAAGAACGACTTTGCAACGTTCGATGACATCGCCAATGTCCGCCCCACTTGGTTGATGGTTCCACCAGTATTCAACCAAGGCGTCGCCACGACGCAATTGGAATATGGCATCGTTTGTCTCTTGGTCTTCCACACGAACAAGCCGAGTTTCTCCGAACCAGCGAGATTGTGGAGGAAGCGGGAACACTGTTGGTGTCATTGGACCCAAAACATGCTGACGTGTTCCAGGGCCGCTTTTGGTGTCGGGCAACATGTTGATGACGGTATCGACATGGATGGTTTCAGGTTGTTGCCGTTCATGCGATGAAAGGGTGATTTTGACCTTGTTTTCGTGTTTCTCTATCTCAAGGACGCGTGTCCTGGTATAGCAATGAACGCCTTCACGTGCAACACGGTGGGACAAAAATTTCAGAACCCATTCCCACCGACACCCCCACCCGTCTGTATTGGAATAGAGGGCGAGAAAGTTCTGCTCTTCTTCGGAAAAATAATTTGTGAGAATTTCGCGATCCACTACCCTTCCTGGATGTTGAACGGGCATTCCTATTTCTGCTTCAAGATCGATTAACATCACATCATGATGTTGTTTTGCAAGTTCATTGCAGAGAAGGAGTCCTTCTAGTGATGAACCAAGTACAACCATTTTCATGATAATCACAGCGGAGAAAGTTGCAAAGCAAAAACAGGGCAGGAAGGAATACAAAGACGGCAATGTGTACAATTTGGTTCATCAACGTAGACCATACGGTTCCGGAGTGTTAAGACATCCACTGGACAAAGAGCAATACAAGCTCCGCATCCAAAGCACCGATCTTCATCGATAACAAATCGATGTGTTGATAGTCGGGCCATGACCATTGGAAGAAACCCTAATTCATGGAGCCTTCGTTTTCCACTTGACATAATTTTGAGAAGAAGAGGAAGGAAAAGAAGATGCGTAAGAAGACCCCTTTATTTCCACTGGAACAGAAAATAGACATCTGGTCAATTGAAGAAAAGGAATGAATGTATGTCACCTGAAGAAAAACCCATTGAATATGGTCGCGAGAGGTTAATCAAGTTATGGAAAATAATCTCATGGTCATTTTTCTTTCAAACAACAAAATTTTTCTCCACTGGAAACAGGGGGGTCCCACCCACATATTCATCACCAACCAATGATTCGTCATGTCATGGTCTTGTACGCACCGGGGAGAACATCATCCTATCCAGATGAGCCCCCTACCTCGGGTCTACGATTTCATTATCTTGGTGGGGGAGATGAAGTTGGTAATGTTGGTGTAATTCTAGAAGATTCCACCGGTACACGTTTGCTTCTTGATTATGGTTTAGCACCAACAAAACCACCCCGTTATCCAAACGAAGCTCCTGTTATTCATGATGCCATCATCACTCACTCTCATATCGATCATCTCGGTATGGCCCCGTGGCTATGCGGCCATCACCGAACACGACTTCATGGAACGATTATCACATCACAACTTTCAGAAATGATGTGGCATGATTGTTACAAAGTCAGTTCAATTGAACGCTATCCTCTCGCATGGGATAAAAGAGACATCGATACCGCCCTTGAATCATGGTATGTTCATCCATTTGGAACACCATGGTCACACCATAATTGGACACTCACCCTCCATTCTGCAGGACATATTCCAGGGGCAGCCATGCTCCATATTCAAACACCAGAAACCACAGTTCTCCTTACTGGTGACTTTGATACCCGAGATTCTCCTTTGGTAAAAGGCGCTCAACCGGTAAAAGCAGACCTTCTCTTCGTCGAAGGAACATACGGCGGGCGCGACCACCCTCCAAAAGAGGAAGAAGTTCAACGATTTATTCAAGCGGTTGACCGTGTGGTCAAGCAAGGTGGAACGGTTCTTATCCCCGCTTTTGCGAATGGGCGAACCCAGGATGTGGTGATGATGTTGCATCAGCACCTTCCTTGGTTGGACGTTCATGTTGATGGTATGGGGAAGCGCGTGGCAAAGGTGCATCTTGAACACCAAGATATGCTGCGAGACGGCGGTGCTTTGGAACGGGCTTGGAAATGGGCCAAACAAGTTTCAAGCAAATCAGACAAGAAAAAGGCCCTCAATGCTGACGTCATCGTGACCACATCAGGAATGTTGGATGGCGGCCCTGCGTTGTGGTACTTGAACCGTCTTCGTTTGGACGGAAAGAATGCGGTTTTCTTCACGGGGTACCAAGCGCGAGATACTGGCGGACGTGAACTTTTGGAATCAGGAAACCTCGAGATTTACGGACAGCGAGTGGAGATCGCCCTGGAAATGGAACAATTCTCCTTTTCGACTCATGCTGGACATCAAGAAATTCTTGCTTTTGCCCAAGCCTGCGAAGCGAAACACGTCATCGTCTATCATACCGACCCTGAGCACGCCCGCCCTCCACTTGTGGTTGCACTTGAAGAGCAGGGGCACACCGTTCATCAACCAAAAAACGGTGAATCTTACGTTATTGAAGTGTGATGTATCAAAGCGAAGTCATTGAATACATCCACGCCAAGCGACGGGATGAGTCCCATGGCATCAAAGGCGCCCGCAGGTGGAAAGAAGAGCAAGAAAAAGCGCAAGATGCGCCTTTCACTCAAGCAATCCAAATTGAGTTCAACCGGGGACAAATATTCTGATTCCCTTGGATGGTCGCAAGAAGTTGGTCGAACGCTCGACGATGCTCCGGTGGCGAAAGGCCCAGAGACACTCAAAGTGCAATGCGATATGTGCGGCTCCATGCTCAAAATTCCAAAACCAAAACGCTCGAAATACACCGTAACATGTTCGTATCCAGAATGCGGACACGAGATGAAATTCGATTGAAATGGCGCAGAAATGGTTGGCTGTTGCCTGCACCCTTCTTCTTGCCTTGGCTGGATGTTTAACTCCATCACAAGAAACGTCAGCTGATTTTCGTTTGGCCACGACCACCTCCATGCGGGATTCGGGCTTGCTGGATGTGTTGATCACAGAATTCGAAATGCTGCATGGTGTTGAAGTAGAATACGTCGCCGTCGGCACCGGGGCGGCTCTTCATCTTGGTGAGAAGAAGGATGTGGATGCCCTGATTGTTCACGCACCTGAACAGGAGGCGGTTTTCCTTGAACAAGGCTATGGGACCAACCGAACTCAAATTGCATGGAACGCCTTTGTGCTGTTATCCCCCACTCAACTTTCCGACAACTTGGATGAGGCCTTCCTTTCCTTGGTGGAGTCCCAACAGTGCTTTATTTCCCGAGGAGACAATTCAGGAACACACCTGAAAGAGCAGGAAATATGGCGGCGATTGAACGAAACGGTCAACTTATCGATAGTTTACGACTCCAACGGGTATCACCCCGAAGGGGACTGGTTTCACTCCATTGGTCAAGGCATGGGTGCCGCCATTAACATGGCCCACGAGAAGAATTGCGTGACCCTTTCCGACCGTGGGACAGCGCTCGAATTCCAAACAAAAACAACCCTTAATCGCTTTGAATACAACGATTCGCTTATGCACAATCCGTATTCGTTCATTCCAGTTACGGGAGGTGACGAAACATTCTCCGCCTTGTTTTTGTCCTATTTGTTGAATGAGGGAAAGACCACCATCGCCAACTATACCATCAACGGGGAAGCGGCGTTTTTTGTTTAAGTGGCCACAGGCCATTTCCCTTTCAGCAGTTCAGCCGCTAACGGGTTTTCGGGTGGTAAAGCCTCACCGTGATGCAACACAATGATGCGGTCAGCGAGTCGGTGTGCCTGAGCAATGTTATGTGTGGCCAATACGATGCACGCCCCTCCCTCTTTGAGACGAATCAATTCCTCTTCAATGGCCTGCATGTGCGACCATCCCAAGTTTGCCGTACATTCGTCCAACAAAAGCAAGGAAGGGGCGAGTCCAAGTTGGCGGGCCAAGACCAGCCGTTGCTGTTCCCCCCCCGAGAGGGCGGCCGCCCGTTGTTCGAGTTTTGTGTCAAGGCCGAACAATTTGGCATAGGCCAAGGCTGAAGGAGCAAGTTCGGGAAACCAACGCTGCGACAACATGAGCTCTGAGCCAACGGTGCCCGACAACAACACCGGATGTTGCGGAACGTAAACACATGCATGAGGTCCGCATTCAACATCGTCATCTTCAAGTCCGGCCAAGGCACGTAACAGGGTGGTTTTTCCCGCACCGGATTCTCCCAAGACCGCCGTGATGGACCCTGGTACCAGTTCGATTTCCACCCCATCCAATAACACCTGCTCGTCTCGTTGAACCGTGTACATCTTTGTCACGGGCGACTTTAGAACGGAAGGCGTCGGCAAGTCAGCACCGTTGACGCCTATTGGTTTGGTGCGCTGCCAAGTCTGAACCAGACTGGCTAAAGCGACCAGCATGAGGGACAACAACAACAACAGCAAGCCCAACCACCCTGCCAACTGCATGTCTCCTTTTGAAGTGGCTAAGACGATACTCGTGGTCATCACCCGCGTCTTTCCAGCGATGTTTCCACCAACCATAATCACAGCACCAACTTCAGCAATGGCTCGCCCAAAACCGATAACAACGGCATGATAGACGCCAGTTTTCGCCAAGCGTATTTCCAAGGCAAGGCGTTGTTGCGAAGAAATTCCGAGCGTTGACAACGTGTCATCGTATCTTTTTCCAACATCCTGGAAGGCCGTCCATGAACCCCCCCAAATAAGAGGAAGTATCAGACATGTTTGTGCGAAGATCATGGCTTCAACGGTGAAAAGCAAGTTCAGTGAACCCAAGGCCCCCGATTTTGAAAATAAGGAATAAGCAAACACACCCACCACCACAGGAGGCAAGCCGTACAAAGCGGTGACCAGCGTTTTGAGTTTTGAAAAAAAGGCATGGTGTTGCCGAGCGCACCAAGCGCCAAGGGGGACGCCGAATAAGGTGGCCAATACCGTTGCAGACCCGCTGGTAATGAAGGTGGTTTGGATGGCCTGCCAGAGAGCATTCGAATCCACCATGCATCGGCATCAAGCCGCCACCCATCATTCTACCGTTCACCCACATCCTCAAACATGGGCGTCGCGTGGCGGTTGCATGGATGGGCACGCGTTGTGGTTGGAACAATGCGAACACCTCGGGTATCTTCCCGAGCCACGCAGGTACACGGCGGGAACCCGAACCAGTCAAGATGCTGCAGACCAACTCGGATGTGAAGTGGCGCACATTGCCAAATCAATCGTCTTTGAAGGGGAAGATGGTGCCGTCGTGGTGGTCACGAGCGGAGCCAACCGCGTCGACCGCAAAAAGAAATTGAAAGACATCCTTGGTTACAAACCAGGCATGAGCGACGCCGCTTACATCGTCAAGCACACGGGCTACGCGCCGGGCGGCGTTCCACCTTTTGGCCACCTTCAACCGTGCACCATGGTGATGGACGAAGACCTTCTGCAATATCCTCTCGTTTGGGGAGCTGCGGGTAGTGCAGACACCGTTTTTCCTATCACCCCCCAAGACCTCCAACGTCTGACACAAGCTCAGGTTGGCGATGTGAAACAGGAGGTGAGGTGATGACCGAACGACCGTATTTTGTCACATTGGAAGAAGCCCAACGCCTGTGCAATCAAACCCCAATTCAACCCGAAGTCGAGATGGTCCACCTCGACGCTTGCCACGGTCGCATATTGGCTGAAGACCTCAAGAGCCATGTGAACGACCCTCCGTTTGACAATTCGGCCATGGATGGCTTTGCATGTCACTTTCAAGCAACGGCTACCTATCCATTGACGTTACCCGTTGTTGGCGTCCATGCCGCTTCTGGGGGCAACGAGACCACGGTGGTGGAAGAGCATCAAGCGGTTCGTATCATGACGGGAGCCCCCATGCCGCCGGGAACAGACGCCATCGTACCCATTGAGCAGTGCACCATTGATGAAGCCAGCAATACCGTGACTTTCCTTGAAGCCCCAAAGCAACACTTCGTTCGTCGCCAAGGTGAAAATTTAGCCAAGGGGGCGGTTGCCTTGACCCGAGGCATGCGACTCACGCCAGCAAAAGCAGGGCTGTGTGCGACCATGGGGTACGAAACAATTCCAGTGTACCGCCGATTGAAGGTCGGAATTGTATCGACGGGTGACGAACTCGTTGCACCGGGCCAACCTCTTCAACACGGGGAAATCTACGAGTCCAATTCCTTCGGCTTGGCCGGTCTGGTGGAATGGGCAGGGCACCAACCGCAACGCTTTGCATCTGTATCAGATTCTATGGATACACTGCGAGAAACGCTGAACAAAGCGGCCAATCAGTGCGATCTCATCCTGACATCCGGCGGGGTTTCTATGGGCGAATTTGATTACGTCCGCAGGTTGATGGAAGAAGAAGGCGACATCCATTTCTGGCGCGTCAAAGTACGCCCAGGCTCCCCGCCATTGTTCGGTCTTTGGAACGGCACCCCTCTGTTTGGCCTTCCCGGTAATCCGGTGTCCAGTCATGTAGCGTTTCGGATGTTGGTTGCCCCCTATTTACGGACGTCACTTCATGCCGATGGACCACAGGAATGGAAGGTTCGGGCACAATTATGTGACCCGGTGAAAGCCACCCAAGACTGTTTGACACTACGACGCGTCCACCTGGTCTCGACCAACGAAGGCATGATGGCTTACCAACCAAAACACCAAGGCTCAGGAAATCTCGACAGCCTAGCGAGTGCGAGTGGTTTGACACTCTTGCAACCTGGCCAGTCCGGTGAAGTTGGCGAATGGATTGACGTACTCGTGTTGTAGGTGGTGAACATGGAACACAAGGTGGAAGAAGACAGCACGGTCTTGGCCGTGCTTCAATCCATCCACCCCAAATCAAGCACCACGACCTTACGAAAAATGCTCACACAAGGGCGCGTCTCTGTGAACGAATCCGTGGTTCACCGAGCGAAAGAGGCGGTGGTGGCCGGCGACGTCGTGACCATTTCGAGTCGCCAACATGCAGAGGAACAGACCCCTCCCCCCAAACAGACCAAGGCCGTGGACCTCAACATCATCTACGAAGATGAGGCCATGCTGGTCGTGAACAAACCCCCCCAACTTCTGTCCGTAGCCACCGACCGGTTGGAAGTGGACACGCTGCACAGTCGATGCGTCGAGCACGTCCGGCTAGCGGACGAACGAGCGTGGTGTTTCATCGTTCACCGGCTGGACCGTGATACTTCAGGCATCATGGTGTTGGCCAAAACCAAAGAGGCCAAAGAAGACCTCCAACAACAATTCAGCGAACGAGCGGTTCACCGGACCTACATTGCATCTGTTGAAGGATGCCCAAATCCTCCCACCGGTACTGTGCGTACATGGTTGATGGAAGACAAACACCTCAACGTGAAAGCCGTCAACAAGAACCATCCCAACGGAAAGGAAGCAATTTCGCATTATTGGGTAATGGAGGAACGGGAACACACAAGCCTGGTCGAGGTTATGATTGAAACGGGGAGGCGCCACCAAATCCGCATGGCCATGCAACACCTCGGTACGCCGGTGGTGGGGGACGAACGACATGGAGCTAGCACCAACCCACAAGGGCGCGTGATGCTTCACGCCTC
>JAYPCE010000007.1:47124-55197 GCA_038124565.1 Candidatus Poseidonia sp. | reverse complement strand
ATGAGGTGACCACGATGTCAAAGAAAGGAAAAGATGCAACAGCCCAACGTTTTGGAGGGGAATTTGGCCCCTATCGAAAACCGGGGACCACCGGCGTGAGTCTGTCCACGTTCAAGACCTTGGTGTGGACCTCCAACATCGGCGGGTTGATCCTGGTGGCCCTTGCCTTGGAGTTGTTGTTTGTGCAGAAAGCGTTCGCATGGGGCTTTGCCTCCTTGGTGGCCGGTGTGGCCATCGCCCTCTTCCCTTCAAATTACGAAATCGTTGGTATGGGCGAGGATGAAGACGAAGTTTGAGATTCAAGCTTCTGCATTCTCAACGGAAAGGCTCGTTGAAGCAACGGTGCTCTTCTTTTCGTTCACCTGGCGAGCAAGGAACGACACCACATCAAGGATTTCGATATCTGCATAGGCCTCGTCGCCTTCAAACTTGAGACATTCAAAGTGCGAGACACACTTTGGACACGAGGTCAGCATGGTGTCGGCACCGGTAGCACGGACTTCTTCCATGCGCATGACGCGGAGCGAACGAGCGTTTTCGTTGCACGACATCATGCTGGAGACACCGCAACACATCGCATCTTCACCGTGGTGTTCCATCTCAACAATTTCAACCCCTTCCACTGCTTGAATCAACTCTCTGGGTTCATCGTAAATGCCCATTTGTCTTCCAAGTCGGCAAGGGTCATGGTACGTCACCGTGGTTTCTTGGCTCTTGAGGTTCATGTCAAAGCCTTGTTCGATGAGGAATTCCGTTGTGTGCATGACTTTGACATTCTCCAGTTCATAATCACGAGCGAAGGTTCGGAAACACTCTGCACATGAGGAGACCAAGGTATCAATGCCTGATTCGTTGATCTTCCTCTGGTTGTATGCCTTGAGTTTCTCAAACACTTCATCAAGTCCTTGCCACTTCTGGTCGTGACCACAGCACTTCAGGAAATCACGTCCAAGATAGGCCACATCCGTGCCCATCTCCTCAAACAGCGTGAATGCAGCCGTGGTGGTATCGCCGAGGTTCATCGTGCCTTCGTTCACATGGGAGAACACCATCTCTTGGTCAAGGTAGTCAACACAGCCAGGGTAGTATCCAATGTTGGAAGTGATGGGGTAGTCTTCGGTGGCGATGAAATCATCGTCTGCAGCTTCTTCAGCCTCAGCGTTGAGGACGGCTTGGAGCACGGTGTGTGGGATTTCTGCTTGCGGCCCACCAACGATGAGACTGCGCCGAATGTCAACATAGGCGTCGTAATTCACAAGTTGAGGGCAGGCGTTGGTACATGCAGTACAGGTCAAACAGGAATACAACGGCACACCGTCATCCTCGTTGTTCCAGGAGTTGTAGATGATGTTCAACTTGTCACCGCCGTTGAACAGACGCACTGGACACGCGTCGTCACAAAGGTCACAACCGTAACACTTGTTCATCTCAAACTCGTATCCACGTGCCATGTAGCGCAACAACACGAAGACAAGCGCACCAAAGGTCACGCAGGGAATGAACATCGCATAGGTCAACTTAGCGTCCAAGGCCTTGGGGTTCTTGTGGTACGTTGGATTCTCTATGTACGAGAAAGCGGAACCACCCAGCGCCATCTCCTCGGCGTTCGAGAGATTCACGGTGTGGCCTGCAAGGCTGGCGGGAGCATCATCGCTCCACACCAACAAAGGCTGGTAGGCTGCGATGGAGAATGATGTTTCGGTGGTGATGCTGTCGTTGAGGGCAAGGGGCCCAGTCACAACAACATCGTAGGTGTATGTGTAGGTTCCAACAGGCATCTCCACCGTTGCTCCTTCACAATCGGAGAACGTGACCACTTCTTTGCCTGAGGCGTCTTGAACCGTCAGTGTGGTGGCGACCATGGTTTGAGTGGAGACATCGTTGATCTTACGCTCACTTGAGCGGAATTCACAAGCGAGGTCGGTGGTCAGCGTCTCTACCGATTCAGGGTGGCCATCAGGGAAATAATTCAGGTCTTCTGTGATGGTGAAGGTTCCAGTGACGGCATAGCCTTCGCCGCCGTTAAATGTCGTACCGCCGGCTGCGGCGTTGTTCCCGTTGGTCGGGTCTTGATGGCCGTTCGCATCGGAAAAGTCCGTGATGATGTATCGGGCTGGCTGGTAAATGTTCCAATCCAGCCAAGCCGTCGTGGGCACAACACCGCTCTCGGACCATCCCCGGTCATCGGTGAACTCGTTGGTTTCGTGGACATGAACATCGGTCGGTTGGGTGCGCATCGCTTCGAGTTCGCCGTAATCCTTGATGGTCAGCAGGCCTTTGGCTTCCCAAAATCCATCGTCATAGGTGTCAAAGGTGGCCACAGTGGCTGCTGAGGAAATCAACAAGGCACCGACCAAAAGTTGTCGGCTGTTGGCGACGGTAAAGCCAGCACCCCAGGCTTTGATGAGCAACACACGACCAATGAAATAGATACAAATCCACAGTAACACACCGGTCATGACCCACGGTATCGCATTGAACACATCGGCAATCCACGGCTCTCGTACACCGCACAACAAATCGCCGTGGGAATCAAGTTTACAGAAATCGGAACGATTTTTGCCGTATAATTCCAAGAAGATGTTGATGGAAAACACCGAGATGAACCAGATGTGGGCCAAATAGACCGCACCAGCCGCTGCGAACCATGGGTCTTCCACAGGTCGCTTTTCACGACCACCGAGGAAGGGCGGCAGCGCAAGGATGCCGACGGGAATACCGGTCAGAGCAGCGCCCCACCAAGCAGCGTTCCATGGGAACATCGGTTGACCGACGATATCGCCGATGAAACCAGTGGGTACAACAAATTGTGGGAGGTATTCACCCCACCGCAAGTACCCATAGGAAAACAGCACGTACCAGTCTGGGAACACGAAACCGGCCTGTGCGTAAGGGTCGGCTGCACCGTGCAGCGGCGGCGGAATGAGCCACGCATAAAAGAGCAAAATCGAGAGCATGGCCGCAGCAATGATGCTGTCACGCAACACTTCATGCGGCCAGAAACCGTGACCGGTTCGGGTTCGCTTTCGCTTCTTCTCGGCTTCCTGGAGGTTCGCTTTTTCCTCCATATACATGGAGGCGACTCGGCCAAAATTGTCAATCAATCCCATGGTTTTCCCTCCGTATCAATGCGGCTCCGCAATTCCTTGTACCCAAACGATGAACAGGTGAATGATGATCAGTGTCGTGACGATAACAGGCAAAATGAAGACGTGAATGAAATACATCCTCGTCACCGTCAGCGGGGTCAGTTCAGAGCCTGAGAAGAGAAGGGTTGCGATGTATTTCCCGACCAAGGGACTTGAGTTGGCGAGGTTGATACCGATGATGGCCGCACCGTATGCGAGGCTGTCCCAAGGCAAGAGATAGCCAGAATAGCCAAACACGATGGTCAAGGCCATCAGCGCAACACCGATGAGCCAATTGAGTTCACGTGGGTTTCGGTAAGCACCGGTGAAGTACACGCGGCACATGTGCAAGAACACGCTGGCGACCATGAAGTGTGTTGTCCAGTGGTGTACAGCACGCAAAATGTATCCGAACGGCAACTGGGTCATGATGTACTGCATGCTCGCATAGGCGGGGGAAGGGTCACCCTCGCCACCTGGTACGTAATAGATGCCCAAGACGGTACCTGTGATGACCAAGATGATGAAAGAAAGGAAGGAAATACCTCCCAAACAATACAGCGGGTACCAATACCATATGATGCGAAGTTTGTACTTCTCTGCGTGAGTCAATGGCATTTGGCGGTGCATGTTGTAATAGGCGCCTTTGGACATATTCCAGTAATCTTGGAGACGGAATCGGGTATCAAGCCACGAAAACACCCACAGGAAGGAGCGTTCGGCAACCCCCATCTTGCCTGTTGATTCAACGGCACGAAGAATATCACGACGAGGCATTTCCTCGTTTTCCTTGCGCAAGGTAAAGGCTACAATGAGCACGAGGAAGACGATGAAGAACCACAAAATCCAGAACATTGTTGTCATATCATCACCTCAATCACAATACGTGTACCAATCCAGATAGTCGGTCAGACCCTCGATGACACCACCGTTGAGTTGAATCGGAATGAGCGGCAAACCCACAGGAGCGGGGCCACCCGCTCTACGAATACCGGCATAGTTGAACGTCGCTCCGTTTGAGCGGTTTCGGTTGGTGTTCATCTCAAGCGCCGTTGGGTCGAATCGGGAAGAATGACAGATGCAGAACATCTTCGTGCCGCCATCGTCACCACCGCCGGGAGTCCAGGAGTCTTCTGTAAAGGAATTGGAAACCAATTGCCAGCCTGGGATACAGCACAGGTGGGTGCAGCGGCCAAACACCATGACCAAGTCATCCGAGGGCATGAGGCGCGGGTCAAGTTCTGCTAAGTCCTCAAAGTGACCAACGTACTTGCCGGTTTCATCGTAGCCTTCCATGAATTGGAAGCGAGCCTTACCGTTTGAATCGGGTGTTCCTGCGTTCTTGGAATGCTCGACATAATTGACGACGACGGGTACACCGTTCCAGACACCTGCAGCACCAGCTGTACCGGTGGATGATTTGGCGGCCTCAGCGACGAAATCGTCCTTGGTCATCGGTTGGAGGTGTTTTGCACCGTACCAAGCCTCGTCCTCACGACCTTTCGCCCAGAATTGAACGGCAAGGTCGCCACCACCACCACCGCCCGGAGGCAACAAGATGGAGGCGAAACCGAGTACACCGATGGAAGCCGTAAGGACACCGGCCGCCGTGTTGAATCCATAACGCAAGAATTGCCGACGGTTGATGGTGGTGTTCATCGTAGCACTGCCTTCGCCGCCTTCGGTAGGTGCGGGTTTGAGTTCATATTCTCGTGCCATCGTGCATCACCACTTGTATTCTCGCCAGTCTTTCTGGTGCTCAGGAATGAACTTGTTTTGAGCGTGTTTGACAATGATGGTGTCGGGTAAGATGTACTTCAGGTAGATGATACCAACCAAAATCAGCGTGGTCAAGGTCATGGCCAAATGGAAGGAAAGTTGCTGTTGGTCCCAACCGTTGGCCAAGCCGTAAATCATGGAGAAACTCCAGTAACATATCCAGAACAAGCCCCAAGCGAAGAAAAACATCGTCAGGTATGAGGCTCCTGAAGGTGCGAGCGTCGCGCTCACGATGGTACCGGGCTCGGCGATGTTGAAGACGCCGTGGTCAATCGCCGAGGTCATTTGCTCCTCGGTCATTTCAGCGCCTTCGAGAGCCGTTCGGGCATCGTCAACGCTGATGGTTCCGTCGGCAACGCCTCGTAACAAGGTCGTGATGATATCGTCCATCACTGATCACCTCGCCGCATCAATTTGTATCGCAAGCGGAGCTGATTGCTTCGTCCCTCATATGATGTAGAGAATCCGTATCGGAGCAAGAGCCCTGCGAAAATGATCACCCCGATAACTGCGCCGAAGCCAAGCAAACCCAACCAGTGAGCACGGAGTTTTGCCCCCATGTGGTGCAGGTCAACGCCGTGATGTGCAGGTTCAGGAGGACTGACGTTGCCGTCGCCGGCAAACAATGTTCTGGTACCCATAGCGTCTGTGGCCTCGCTGCCTTCGTCAAGCGCAAAATTGAGTTGATTCCATCGGTCTTCAACACCAGGAACTTGGTCGCCATTCACCGAGTTGCCTGCAATCCAAAAGTTCACAGCCCCTGCTCCGGCTTCAGCGGGTGCGGTCCATACGATGACCCAAGCGCGGTCTTCGTTGGCGGAAGAGGCTTCAGTGTGTGTCAACGATTGTTCATCGGGTGCCCCGTCAATCTCCCAGTTTTGAGCCTCTTCGCTGGAAAGGGTGCCCAAGGAAACTCGCATGGAAAAACCACCGTAGTAGGGGCCTGAGGATGCTGGGCCACCGATGAGTTGGAGGTGGAACGTGTAGGTTTCACCAGCAACCCAGCCATAGGGCACATCGTCAAGAATCACTTGGACGGAATTATCGGCCACTTCGTTGTGGCAGAGACAACCGGTTTTCGCCACATCATCGATGTCAACCTGGCCGGTGGAGCCTTGATGAGATTGTGACCCACCGATACCGCCATGGTACGATGAGGCCAACGTCGGAAGCAACAGCAAAACGCCAACCAAGGTGAGGAGCGCCATGCGGGATGTTGAAGCAGATTTGTGCATAGCCTCACCCTTACACCCTTTCCGACTTGGAAGGACTCCTTAAACATTGTCAGCAAAACACCACAGAAAGTGCGGCGCAGTATAGCGTTTTTTGAGAGATTTTCCAACCGCAAACTTTCATTCCCTCATCCACGGCAATCGTCAGGGAGAAGGGTTCATTTTACACACCAGTCTCGCAGGGTTGAGGACCATGTCCAACCAACCGTTCGAGAACACCTACAACCTCTCCGATAAGCAACTCGAGATGCTTGACGAGGCAGAGGAATTGATGCTCAAAGGTTCAGTGGGTGCCGCCGAAAAGATGCTCCTGAGCATGCTCAAGGCCGACGAAGAATGCATCCCTGTCCTTTCCAACCTCGGCCACCTCTATGGGCGTCACCTCTCCGAATTCGCTACAGCCGTGGAGTATTATGACCGAGTCTTGGCCTTGGAACCGGACAATGCTTGGGCAAGGGACGCTCGGCGACGGTACATGCGATACATTGACTGAGACCCATACCAAAGTTCATGGTCAAGCCACGCACCGTGGCTCGCATGGACCCCTCCAACATCCTGATTGCGGGCGTTGGAGGCATTGGGTGTGCGTGGGCGCATCAAGCGCACCTCCGATGTCAACAATCGGCACATCTTGCGCTCATCGATGCCGATGAGAGCAGTTTCAAGACGGGAGAATCAACCCACAACCTTCGCCTAGGACACGCCCTTGACAGCGTTGGTTGCGCGGCGTTGCCTCCGCTCGCTGAGCAGCGCATGCGCGGCCTGAGCACGCTGACATCACAGCTCTTGAGCAACACGGAGTTGGTCATCTTGTTGACTGGTTTGGGCGGGGGCGTTGGCACCGGTGCAGCACAAGAATTCGCACGTCAAGCCCGACAATCGGGAGCGGTTGTGCTTGCTGTTGCTGGACTTCCTTTCGATGCTCAACCGACTCGCCTTGAATTGGCCATGGAAGGCTTGGCACGCTTGGAGAAAACCGCTCACGTCACGGTTCGCCTCTCGCTGGAACGGTTGGCCCGCCAAGCCAGAGAACGTGGTCAACTCTGGCAAATGGGAGCCGAGTGGATTGAAGATTTGGTCGATGGATTGGTTCGCACGCTCATGCAAATGGGTTTGATCAACCTTGATTTGATGGACTTAAGAGCCATCGTCAATCAATCGGGTGAAGCCACGATGCTCGTCGGTATTGGACGTCCAGACGACCCACGCGGCATCTTAGAATCAGCCCTCAAGGCCCCGCTAGCAGAGATGGACGTGAGTGGCGCAAAGGGCTGCCTCATCCAAGTGGAAGGTGGCCTCGGCATGACCATCGGCCAAGTCACGGCAGTCGCAGATCTGTTTACCAGTGCGGTTGATGAGGACGCCCAGTTGATTTTTGGAGCAAGGGTGAGCGAGGACTTGGAAGACACCATTCGCGTGGTCACGCTGCTCTCAGGCATTCAAAGCGGTTAATCCAACACTTCAACTTCATCGTCCCATTCCACCTCGGTGGCCAAGACTTCAGGGAGTTTCCACTCAACCCCTTTGAACGAAGGGAAATTGATGGCATCATCTTCGTTTTCCGAGGAGGGTTGAGATTCTATAGAAGCCGTTGTTGCCTCATCATCGGCCGATTGTTGCGACGTTTCAACCGCTGGGACAGCGTTGTCCACGATCGAACGGATGGAAGCCATGTGGTCGCGTTGGTTTAACACGCTGTTCAACACCCTCGGTTGCATCCAGAGGAAGGTCAAGGCGACGATGATGTGGCCCGCCATCATCACCTCTGGAACATTATCCAAGAAAACCGTGAGCATGGCAACACTGCCGGCATAGGCATAGCCAAAGGCAAGACCCATCGGCAACGCATTCGCCGTACTCACCAACTTGAGAGGTGAGCGGAAGGAACGGGAAGTTAAACTCCAAATCGCCATCAACACCGTGAAACTCATGAG
>JAYPCE010000007.1:13591-47024 GCA_038124565.1 Candidatus Poseidonia sp. | reverse complement strand
ACCGAATCAAACGAACCTGCAACGAACTCAAACGCCGCCAAGAGCACAACGGTGGCACAGAACAAGGAGATGAACACCATACTTGTCGCAATCCGTGAACTCTGGCGGGTGCGCTCCTTCGCTTCCGGCAATCGCGAGGCGGAAAGTGCAGAGAGCCAACGGCCAAAACCTCGCCCTTGGACCACCGCCCACGCAAAGAATCCAGAAGCCAGCACGTAGGGAAGGGCCTCCGTCCAGTCCCCGAGCACACCGCCCTCTCCGATGAGTGCAAGCAACAACGCCCAGACCAGAGCAGCGAGCCCCAAGGGCAGCAGACATATTCTGAAGGAGAACACCAACCGCTTGAGGCGGCTTCCGGTTGGTTGGGCTTCGTCCGAAAGTTGGGTCAACCGTTGGACCACCTCCAGGTGACTCAAGAGACCCGTGAGAAGATACCCTCCGGCAAGGGCCAGAAAACCCATGGAACTGAGGGTCCGATCCCCGTACTGCGCCATCACATGAAGCGTCATTCCAACCAGAACAAGCAGGACGATATGCGGCAAGGTTCGGGGACTCAAGAGGACACGAAGCAGGCCAAGCAAGGAGGCATCTTCTTGCCGGAGAGCGTCAAGCATTTCGCTCGAAGACGCGTCCACTTCAGTGACTGCATCACTCTCCTCCATGACAATTCCTAGACCCGACCCGATTTGAGGGTATGGTTATTGGAGAGTGAAATGTCATGAAGAATGAGCACATCGGATGGTTGTGGCGAAGCGATTGACCAAGGCCCTTCGTGGGAAGAGGCGATGGATTGGCGTCTTCGTCAGTGCCGACCTCACCACTCGCTCAGCGGTTGAGGCGTCCCTTGACCAACTTGCAGCAACGGCTGAACTTGACCCACCAAAACTGATGGATTTTTTTTCTGCAGAAGAATGTTCAACCTTTGAGCGAACACAACTTCTTGACCCGTTCAACCCGGCGGAGCATGGGTTGGCTATCCTACAGATACCACTCCCTAACGTTCCAAGCTATCGAAACTTGCTCCAAACCACCGACTCACTAAATCAGCACCAACTCCAAAGCCTCACCTCAAGCGGGAAAATCAGACTGGTTCGCTTACGCCTTGGCCTACCGAAACCTGTTCGGAAACGGAAGTAGGTTGTAACATCAAAGCATGTCGCGCCCTGCACCGCAAGGAATTGATGCGAGAGGCTCAAGAGCAATCGTCGCGAGGACCCATTATGGCGGCAGGCGGGACAGCCCCCAAGATGAAGATGAACGAAGTGTTCATCCTCACTGGAACAACATTACTTCTTGGGGCATTGTTCATGCATACCTGGGTCTCGCCTGTGGTTTTGGACGAAGGGGGTGAACCGTACACGAACGGTGCCTCAATGATGAAAGGTGATGCGTTCCAAATTGACATCACCGTCGATAACGAAACCACGGTGAGGTTGGTGTTCTATGACGATGAAAAGAACATCATCAGTGCCGAATCCATCGTCCTCGCTGCAGGTGAGAAAGTGAGCAAAATCCTCGAGGCCAGCGAAGGTGGGTACTACACCTATGAAGTCGACACCAAGGGTGTCTCAGGCACACTTGAACTGGATATTGAACGGAAATTGATGATTGATTTGCTGCCGTTCCCCATTGGCGCCCTCTTGTTGGCGTTCGGACTCTACCAACGCAAGGCGGACACCACAAGTCCAACCACCGATGCCTTAGAAAGTGACGAGATCCTTGATGCTGAACTAGATGTTTGACCACTCCAATTGGTCTGGGTCATCACCGATGATATGTCCATCATTAAGCACCAATTCCCCAGAAGGATGAAGGCCATTGCACATCACTTCTTTACCTCTATAGAAAAGGGGTCCTAGATTGACTACACCGTCATGAACAAGGGTCTGAAGGACAGCAAGTTCTTCCTGCAGTTCTTCCGATGAGTCCGCCTTGAACTCGTACAAGGAGGCCACCATGGCATGCACCATGACATGCAATTCTTCAGCTGTGGACGCAACCCCAATCTGGTCAAGTGATGCATAATCCTGCAGGTCGGTGAATGTGGTGTTGATTCCAATGCCCAAAACGACCCGCGTTTGTTCACCACGTGTTTGGGCTTCAAACAACACGCCTGCGATTTTCCTCCATCGCCCATCGTCATTGTTGCGTACGAAGATGTCGTTTGGCCATTTGAGGCACACATCACTTGGCTTCGTTGTTAGCGCGCGGAACAGACGAGTGAGCGCTCCTCCAACTCGGACTTGATCCAGCGTGTGATGAAGATGGCCTGAACCAGCATGCACAACCCAAGACGCAAGGAGTGCCTCAGACGTGTTGTCCCAAACCCGCCCCCGGCGCCCACGACCGTTGAGCTGACGGACCGCTCGCAGCGTCGTGCCGACCCCCGAGGTATCGTTCAAGAGAGCACTGTTCGTGCTGTCCACCTCGTCGACGGCGGTGTTGCTCGACTCGGAAAATGGACGCCAGAGACGTATCACACGAAGTTCTTCTCCCTCTTCAAAAGACGTTGTCCCACAGACGCTTGCTGCAAGGCCAACGCTCCATGCTCGTTCACAGGCCTGCAGGCCGTCACGGTGGGAAGATACCACAAGATACGCAGAACCTTGCCCGTGCAATAATTCACCGCGCTGCAAGGCATGAAGGAAGCGCTGGTAAAGGCCCACGACATCCGTATCGATGAGTCCCGCCTCCTCCATTGGACCCAAGTGTTGACTTTCTTCGGGTGGTGGCGCTAGGTAGGGAAGATTCCAAACGATGCGGTCGTACAAGAGGTGGCCACCCCACTGTGCAGGATCACCATCAATGTGGGGGCCAGGCCCGCCTTCGTGTACCTGTCCTGAACAGCCATGTTCGGCGAGATTGGCCATCGTCGCCACAACAGCCATGGGATTGACATCGCAAGCAGTGATGTGACATCCCTGTTGTGCAGCAAAGAGACTTATGGCACCGCTACCTGAGCCGATTTCCAACCAACGAAGTCCATCAAACCAACCTGCTGCGTGAACAACAGCAGCGAGAAGGTCTGTATCTTCACGGGGAGGATACACCGTTGGCGGAACCAGAAGCGTGAGTTCTTCTCCTGCTGGCGTGGTCCAGTGAACCCGTTGCGATGGCCGCTCAAGCAAGGCCAATTCACGCTCGGCGTGCTTTGCAGTGAACGGGCCAGAAGGTTCCACATGACTTCCGTCAGCGTGCTCTTTGATGAGGCTATGTGTGGTGAAGTTTGCCCTTATCCGTTATTTTTGCGTGTTTGGGCAGGTTTATGACCTACGACCTCTCACACTAAGTCCGCGGAGCAGCCTTGGCTATGGCTCACGCCCATCCCGAAATGTATAAGAACACCTTGCAGGTCGGACGAAAAGCCCAAGTTGCTACATTGGGCCTGTAGCTCAGTCAGGTAGAGCGTCGGACTTTTAATCCGATGGTCGCGGGTTCGAACCCCGTCGGGCCCGCCTGATTGCGTTACAGGTCCAATGTGGGTGGGCGATCCGGGGTGTAAAAATGGTCGTAAAAAGTGCAACAAAAAAGCGTCTCATGGAACTCGGCGTCTCTGAAGAGTTCGCTCACAAACTGGCGACGGACCGAAACATGACTGACATCAAGAGCATGTCTCATGATGATGTGGCAGCCACCCTGGGCGTTTCACAAGACGCTGAGGAATTCATCAACACCATGCAAATCATCGGTGAGCAGGGTTCCCGCCGCCGCGCTCAGAAAAAGAGCACGAAAATTACGATTCGCTCCAAGGCCATTGACGACATTGACCGTCCCGAAATCACGTCCCGATTCAACGCACTCAACCACGAATTGGTCCCACATCAAGAACTCGTGGGCGCCGCCAACCTCTCTCCAGAAGAGCAACTCGCCGTAGAGATGGAAGAACTTGCCCCTTGGCGAATGGTCCAGCCGGACCCCGAGACCGGTGAAGACCGACTCGCCAAAGAACTGCTACCGAAGATTCTCATCACTGACCCCGTTGTTCAAGTCATCAAAGAAATTGAGGAAGCCAAGGACCACGCCGCGACGGTGAGCAACCCCGACCACAAGCCATTGGCGGCTGGTTGGATCGCCGACCGTGTCCTCAAGGTCGTCCGCCAATCCCCATCGGCTGGACGAACCGTTGCTTACCGACTCATTGTGGAGGGGAACTGAAGGAGAGGAACATCATGCAGGAAATCATTCAATCATTTTTCAAAGAACGCAGTTTGGTCAACCACCAACTCGCCTCCTACAACGACTGTATCCCCGCTTCAGAAACCACCCTCTCTCGCATGGAGCGCATCATTCGCAACATTCGTGTTGGTACGGACGAGGACTTCGACGACGACGAAGGCGGTTACATCAAACTTGATGTCCACGACCAGGACATCGTCATCCGACTCAAGAATGTCAAACTTGGCCAACCAACGGTCAAGGAAGCCAACGGTGCCCTCAACCCATCCACGCCAATGGAGTGCCGTTTGCGCAAGTTGACGTACATGTCGCCCGTGACCATTGATTTCACCATCAAGCGAAACGGCGTCCCTTCCCCAACTGAAGCCGGCGTCCCCGTTGGCTCCATGCCCATCATGGTGCGTTCCGAGCGCTGCAACCTTCACCCCAAGCACATTGCTGGTGACCGTGTTCTTTCACCCACCACATCTGCGGAAGACAAAGCCACCTGGCATGACCTTCTCCGAAAGCGTGGAGAAGACCCGTTGGACCCCGGCGGCTACTTCATCATCAACGGTACCGAGCGTGTGCTCATTTCGATGGAAGACCTTGCGCCAAACCGTGTAACGGTTGAAATTAACAAGCGCTATGCCAAGCAAACCGAAGTGGCGAAGATTTTCTCGCAAAAGGACGGTATGCGAAAGCCACTGACCGTTGAAAAGCGCCGTGACGGCATGCTGATGGTGAAAATCAGCACCGCCGGAACCACCGCTATTCCCGTGGTCTTGCTCATGCGAGCACTGGGCGTTGAAAACGACCAGCACATCTTCCAAGCCATCGCCGGAAATACAGAATCGTTCAAGTTCATTGTCGCCAACATCAACGAGGTGAACGATAACGAAGAATACAAAGTTGTCACCACCGAAGAAAGCCACCAGTGGCTCGAAAAGAAGTTTGCAGCCGGCCAACAGAAGGAATACCGTGAAGCTCGTGTCAACCAACTCCTTGACCGCGAATTGCTCCCTCACCTTGGCGACCAAGCCAGCGACCGCGAAAAGAAAGCCATCTACCTAGGACGTATTGTGCGTCAGGTTTTGGAGATGGCCATTGAAGGCCGTGACCCCAACGACAAGGACCACTACGCCAACAAGCGCGTTCGCCTCGCTGGCGACCTCATCGAAGACCTCTTCCGTGTCTCTGCAGGCCAACTTGCTCGTGACCTCAAGTACCAACTTGAGCGACACCACAACCGCAAGCGGGAACTCAAGATCACATCGTGTCTGCGACCCGATGTCTTGACCAGCAAAATCATGCACGCGCTCGCTACAGGCAACTGGGTCGGTGGACGCTCCGGCGTGAGCCAGTTGCTTGACCGCACGACCTATCTTGCAGCCCTCTCGCACATGCGTCGTGTGACTTCACCTCTCGTACGAAGCCAGCCTCACTTTGAGGCTCGTGACCTTCACCCCACGCAATGGGGGCGCTTGTGCCCCAACGAAACCCCTGAGGGCCAAAACTGCGGTTTGGTCAAGAACGCTGCACAAATGGTTGATATCTCCGAAGATGTTGACGAAATTGAAATCCGTGAGCGTCTTGATGAGTTGGATGTTTACCAACCAGATGATTGGACCGACGGTGACCGCGTCCACGTGAACGGTGACATTTACGGCATCCACAAGCGAGGAACAAAACTCGTTGAGCACTTCAAATCATCTCGCCGCCGAGGTGTTATTCCGTCTGAAGTCTCCATTCGTCACGATGTTGAGAACAAAGACATCTTCATCAACACCGACAAAGGCCGTATCTTGCGACCGTTGCTCATTCTTTACGACGGGTCACCCCGTTTGACGCAGGAACATCTCGCCAAACTTTCAAACGGCGAAATGAACTTCCGCTCACTCGTCATTGAAGGCGTGGTTGAATGGGTCGATGCAGAGGAAGAAGAAGACCTCTACATCGCTCCTCGCCCATTCGTACTCCCTGAGACGGTTCCCGAAGGCGACTCTGCCGGATTGGCTGGCCGCGTGGTCAAGTACGAAGATGTTGAATGGACCAACCTTGGAGAACCTCGAGCGAAAGTCGCCCACCTTCGAGCCAACGTGAGCATGCCGAATGGCGACATCGCCACCACTGAGTTTGATGTTCCTCTCTTGTACACTGACGAGCACACCCACTGCGAAATTGACCCTCAACTCGTCCTCGGCGTGTGTGCTTCACTCATTCCATATCCCGAGCACAACTCCACCCCTCGTGTTACGGGCGGCACGGCGATGGTCAAGCAGTCCCTTGGGCTGCCCAGTTCCAACTACCGTATGCGACCGGACACCCGCGCTCACATCCTCCACTACCCACAGCGGTCTATTACAAAGACACGGGCCATGGAAACCACACACTTTGACGACCGACCCGGTGGCCAGAACTTCATCGTCGCCATCATGTCGCTGCACGGTTACAACATGCAAGACGCTGTCATCATGAACAAGGGTTCCATCGACCGCGCTCTGGGACGCTCAACCTTCAACCGTACGTACAACGCAGAGCGACGCCGATTCCCAGGCGGACAAGTTGAGGAGATTGAAAAGCCAGGCACCTCCAAGCAGGAAATCAAGGGTCTCAAGACCCCAGAGGCATACCTTCACCTCGAAGCCGACGGCTTGCCCATCCCCGAATCTTCACTGGAGGGTGGTGATGTCTTGGTCGGCAAAACCAGTCCTCCTCGCTTCCTTGAGGAATCTTCCGGTGGCGCCTTCTTGATGGCTCAAGAACGTCGCGAATCCTCGATGTTGGTTCGCCACGGAGAGAAAGGTTGGGTTGACAATGTCTATGTGACTGAATCCTTGGATTCGGGCCGATTGGTCCGTGTCATGGTTCGAAGCCACAAAGTTCCTGAAGTCGGTGACAAGTTTGCCTCTCGGCACGGTCAGAAAGGCGTCATCGGTCGCTTGGTAGAGCAAGAAGACATGCCGTTTACCCCAGACGGTATCGTTCCTGACCTCATCATCAACCCTCACGCTATTCCATCACGAATGACCGTCGCTCACGTCCTTGAGATGATTGGCGGTAAGGTTGGTTCGATGGAAGGTCGTCGCATTGACGGTACGGCCTTCCGTGGTGAGAAGGAATCAAGTCTGCGCGACGGTTTGGTCCGCAACGGCTTGGCCCACACGGGTCGTGAAATGATGATCAACGGTGAAACCGGTGAATCGTACCCTGCTGACATCTTCATCGGCTGTATCTTCTATCAACGACTGCACCACTTGGTCAGTTCCAAGATTCACGCTCGTTCCCGTGGCCGTGTACAAATTCTCACTCGCCAACCCACGGAAGGACGTGCTCGTCAAGGTGGTTTGCGATTTGGTGAAATGGAACGTGACTGTTTGATTGCCCACGGTGCATCGATGGTCATCAAGGACCGATTGCTCGATGAATCTGACGGTATAGACATGTATGTCTGTGCACAATCAGGTCACATCGCTTGGTATGACCCCAAGCGTGGCACCTATGTCAGCCCTATCCACGGAGACGGCGCCGAAGTCTACAAGGTGCAGACTTCATATGCATTCAAGCTACTGCTAGACGAAATGAAGAGTTTAGGTGTGGCCATGCGACTTGAACTGGAGGACCGAAAATGAGCCGAAAGAGTACGATGATCCCAAAACGAATCGCTCAGATTCGTTTCGGCTTGATGGACCCCAGCGAAATTCGCAAGATGTCCGCTGTTGAAGTCAAAACTGCAGACACCTACAAGGACGACGGTCACGCCTACAAGCAAGGCCTGATGGACCCTCACATGGGTGTCATCGAACCCGGTTTGCTATGCCCCACGGACAATTGTCAATACCAAGACTCCCCAGGGCACTTCGGTCACATTCAACTCGAGCTGCCCGTGATTCACATTGGATTCGTGAACCTCATCAAGACCGCCTTGAAGGCAACCTGTAACGAATGCAGCCAAATTTTGCTCCACGGCGAAGCCGGGTCCAGCCCCTCAGCGAATCCCGAGCAGTCTGAGCAGGATTTCTACCGAAACCGCATTCGAGATGTGATCACCAAACACGGTGTCGGTTCTACCGAGTTCTCGAAAATTATCAAGGAAGTGGAAAAAGTCACCTCAGGAACTAAGCGAAAGGTGTGCATGCACTGCGGTTCTTCTCAGGGCAAAATCATCCTTGACAAACCGACGACGTTCAAGGAGAAGCACGACAACACCGAGCGAAAACTCAATCCTCGCGACGTACGCGAATGGCTCAGCAGTATCCCTGCTGAACACTTGGTGTTCATCGGGATGGACAAGCAAAACCGCCCGGAGTGGGTGGTGCTAAAGGTGCTCCCTGTTCCTCCAATCACAGTGCGTCCCTCCATCACGCTTGACAGCGGAGACCGTTCAGAAGACGACTTGACCCACAAATTGGTCGATGTGCTCCGTATTAACCAACGATTGCGAGAAAACCGTGACTCCGGTGCTCCGCAACTGATTGTTGAGGACCTCTGGGAATTGCTCCAATATCACATCACGACCTACTTTGACAACCAAACATCCGGAATCCCACCTGCCCGCCACCGCTCGGGTCGCACCTTGAAAACGCTCACGCAGCGACTCAAGGGGAAGGAGGGCCGATTCCGAAGCAACCTTTCGGGTAAGCGTGTCAATTTCTGTGCTCGCTCCGTCATTTCCCCTGACCCTTATCTCAGCGTGAACGAAGTCGGCGTCCCAACCAAGATTGCGAAGGAACTGACCGTGCCCATCCGAGTCACGACGCGTAACCGTGAGCAGATGCGTCAAATGATTTTGCGCGGACCAGATGTTCACCCTGGTGTGAACTACATCGTTCGTGCTGATGGCCGTCGCGTCAAAATTAACGAGCGAAGTCGTTTGATTAACGCAGGTTTCCGCTGCCACAACCCTGAATGCAACGAGGAAACCACACTTCGCCCCGACTTGCACGCCGTGATGCCTGCCCCTAACTTCCTGCCAGGTTTGGTCATTCAAAAGCAAATTTCGCTCAGCGGCATGGACCAACACGAGGAAGTCACCTACGTAGTCAACGAGGTCGCTACGCTCAACAACTTGCAAGGCATCGACGAGAAGGGCAAGAAACTGCCTGCCGATGACCAACGTGCTGTGCTTCATTACCGATGGATGCATGAACTTGCCCAAGCTGACAAAGCAGAACCTGAGCCCTTCCCCGAGCATCTTGAAGTAGCCTGCCCGCACTGTGGTAGTCCCTTTGATGAATGGGGCGAAGAGCGCACAGGTGTTGAAGACCGCCTTTCCACCTTGGACCGCTATGGCAACCCCAAGCCTGGTTTGCAAGTTGAGCGACACCTCATCGATGGCGATGTCGTTATTTTCAACCGACAACCTTCCTTGCACCGCATGTCCATGATGGTTCACGAAGTTCGTGTCATGGAAGGCCACACCTTCCGATTCAACTTGGCGGTGTGTACTCCGTACAACGCTGACTTTGACGGTGACGAAATGAACCTTCACGTCATCCAAAGCGAGGAAGCACGTGCTGAGGCTAAGATTTTGATGCGTGTCCAAGAACACATCCTCACGCCACGTTACGGTGGTGCTGTGATTGGTGGCATTCACGACCACATCTCAGGAGCCTATCTCCTCTCCCGACCAGGAACACTGATTCGGCAAGCCCATGGCTTGGAAATGCTCGGCAACATTGGGTACACGGGTGCACTTCCTGAAGTGGTGAAAGATCAAAATGGCAACCCAGCCTATCGAGGTCAAGACATCATCTCCCTGATCATCCCAGACAACATCCATCTGCGCTTCCGCAGCCGGTCCAACGACATGGTGATGGTGAAGAACGGACAGGTTGACGGTACACTCGACAAGCGAGCCATCGGTGCTGAAGACGGGCGTTTGCTTGACGCCATTGTCCAAACGAACGGGGCCGAACAAGGCGCACGGTTCTTGGACGAGTTCACCCGCCTTTCCATTGCTGCGTGTACCTCACTTGGATTCACCACCGGTATCGATGATGAGGACCTTTCAGAAGAAGCGGTGGCCGCCATTATGGCTGCAAACGCCAGTGCAGAGGAAGGTGTTAACGAGGAACTAGAGAAGTTCGGTAAAGCAGGCAAGGGTTACGAAGCCCGCCCCGGACGCACACCCCGTGAAACGCTTGAAGAAAACATCATGCAAATGTTGGACAAAGGGAAGCAAGAAGCCGGTGACATCGCAAAGGACGAACTCAACAAATCCGGCTCCACCAACGCTGCCGTGAACATGGCTATTTCGGGTGCCCGTGGTTCCATGGACAACCTGACGATGATGGCCGCTTCCATCGGGCAAGCGAAAGTCCGTGGTAAGCGCCTTGAACGCGGCTACGATGAGCGTGTGCTACCTCACTTTAAGCGCGGTGGACGCGGTGCCGAAGAGCGTGGTTTCATCGCCTCCTCCTTCAAGCGTGGTCTTGAACCAACGGAGTTCTTCATGCTCTCCGTATCAGGCCGTGAGTCGTTGGTTGACACCGCCGTTCGTACGGCAAAATCCGGATACATGCAACGCCGATTGATCAACGCCATGGACGACCTCAAAGTGTATGATGATGAAATGCTCTCTGTGCGAAACACCGCCAACCGAATCATTCAGTTCAGTTACGGGGAAGATGGCATTGACCCGTCCCGTGGTGTGCATGGTTCTCCATTCAACATCGATGTCATCGTTGATGCCGCCCTTGGCACCGAAGGTGGCCTTGAAATTGACCGTGAATCCTTTGACCGCGACGACGAGGAAGAAGACTTCGGCGGTTGGGAATTTGAAGCCGAAGAAGTAGAAACCGGAGGTGAGGACTGATGGTCGTTAAGAGTGCAACCAAGAAGAAGCTCATGGATTTGGGCATCGATGAAACCTTTGCCCACGCCCTTGCCGATGACCGGAAATGGGACGATGTCAAGGTGATGACGGCAGAGATCATCGCTCAGATTTGTGAAACGGATTCCGAACAAGCAGGCAACATCCACGCAACCATCCTCGCCGCCACACAAAAGGGACGAGAAGGCGAAGCAGATGCAAGCGGACCGGTGACCAAAGTTCGGCTCAGTAAGCGCCGAACCCGAACCAAAACCGTCGCCGACATTGAACCGTACGACCAAGAGCGTAAGATGCGCTCAATGGAACATGAATTGTCTGGAGATGTCGTCTACAAGAGTTTGGAAGATGCCGCTGCAGAATCTGGCTCCACACGTTTCACCAACCGCATTCTCGCAGAACTCACCAAGGCCTGTCACGCCCGCGGAAAGAACAAGTTGACCAAACCCCAAGCAAAGAAAGTCATTGACGAAGCCATCGTTGCATTGGACCGTGCCAGCATCGACCCCTACGAAGCCGCAGGAATCATTACGGCGCAGTCCATTGGTGAACCAGGCACACAGATGACGATGCGTACCTTCCACTATGCTGGTGTTGCAACGGTAAACGTGACCCAAGGTCTGCCCCGTATTATTGAGATTGTGGACGCCCGCAAAGTCCCACAGACACCAACGATGACGATTCGCCTCAAAGAAGACCAGAAGCAAGACGGTAATGCCGCGCGAAAACTCGCTGCAGCCATCGAGGTTACCACCACGGTGAACATCGCAAATCTGGAGACCGACGTGGCCCAGCGTCGTCTTGTACTTCACTTGAACAAAACCAACTTGAAGCAGAAGAACATGAGTGCTGGGGAAGTCAAGGACAAACTTGAGCAAGCAACCCGTCTGCTCGTTCAAGCGGACAAGGACAAGAACCCCTCAACGTTGACCCTTATTCCTGGTGTTCACTCAGAAGAGGACCTTGCAGAACTCGCTGAAAACCCACCTTCCTACACCATGCTTTTGCAGTTGGAGGAGAAAATCCGCGATATGCGCCTCAAGGGCATTCCAGGTATTGAACGTGCGAACCCACAACTTGACGATAAGACCGGCGAATACTATCTCTCGACCATCGGGAGCAACCTCCAACGTGTGAGTGAGTTGGAAGACATTGACCGATCTCGCACCTACACCAACAACATCATCGAGATTTACGACTACTTGGGTATTGAAGCCGCCCGCCAAGCCATTGTGAACGAGCTTCAACTGACGCTTGACGGTGCTCGTTTGGAAGTGGATGTGCGACATCTCTTGATGGTCGCTGATGTCATGACATCTGAGGGTGAAGTCCGAGCGATTGGTCGTCACGGTGTGTCCGGAACCAAGCACAGTATTCTCGCTCGTGCTGCCTTCGAAGTCACGGTGAACCACCTGCTCAAGGCCGGTATTATCGGTGAGAAGGATTACCTCACGGGTGTTGCCGAGAACATCATCGTCGGCCAACCCATCTCGTTGGGAACCGGCAGTGTGGCCCTGTATTACATCCCAGAGTGAAATTCCAACCATGAGAAACACATGTGGAGAATGGAGGAAGAAAAATGGACCTAAGCCGACAACTGAAAAACGCAATCGCAACAGGAAACCTGTTGTTTGGACAACGACAAGCAAAAGACGCCTGTGCAGGTGGAACCGCAAAATTGGTCATCGTGGCAGCAAACTGCCCCGAAGATTACACGACTGCGCTCCGTGCTGCACACCCGGAAGTCACCATGCACCGTGCTCGGATGGTGAACCGTGAACTCGGCATCGCCTGTGGAAAACCGTTCTCGGTATCCACCATTGCTGTGCTTGATGCCGGAAACAGCGAATTGATGGCGTTGGACAGCAACATCGAGTGAAGCAACCTTGGGCATCTCGTCAAAGGCTTGATGGCCTTTGGACGACACCGCTTGGCCATGCGAATCCGCTCCGAAGTGACCGTGACGGCTCTCATAGCCTTGCTCCTGCTCAGTCTCTTGAGTTCAATGGCAACGCCCATGCCTCTTCTCAACCTTGGCGAGGAAGAGGTGTTGCTCGCCAACGGACGTTCGGGAAGTCCTGAAATTTTCATCGCCTCGGGCGGTGCATCCAACGGTGATGAACTACCAGGCGCCATCGCCACCATCAACGGTGGGTATGTTGTCGGTGGCGATTACAACCGAACCATCACGTTCGGCCCCCACACCCTCCAAGCAACCTCTCCGTTTAGCAACGGCAACGAGTTCTTCCTCGCCGCCATCAGTGAAACGGGTACGTGGACCTACCTCGCCAATGCCGATCATTCACAGGGCGGCGTGTCGTTCCTTACCGATGTTGGGAGTTCAATGGGCAACGCCGTTGCCACCGGCTACATGTATGGACCGGTTTCTTTTGGCACATCATCGGTCTCCACTTCGGTCCTTGACGGGTTCATCGGCATGACTGGCCCAACAGGGAATTGGATGTGGGCCACGGCGTTCCGAACCCTACCCAACGCCAGTACGGACCTGAGCATCCCACAAGCCATGGCCGTTGATGCCACTGGAGATGTGTTGGTTGCAGGATACTTCTCGGGTGAGACAGATTTCGGTGGGACGTCCATCAATGTGTCAAACGAAGAGATCTTCATCGCGAAACTTGATGGAGCAAACGGGGCGCTCAAATGGGTGGTCAGCGGTGGTGGCATTGGCCCACAACGTGTGACGGATATCATGGTGGATGCCGCTGGTAACATCAAAGTCTCCGGACTGACGCAAAACAATGTGATCTTTGGCACACGTTCCTATACAATGGTAGGAACCCAAGATTCCTTTATTCTTGAATTAACAGGGACAGGAGCGTTCACGAGTATCACAGGATACGGAATTGCGAACGAGGCACTCAGCATTGCAGAAATCGCCCAGGATAGCAACGGGAACCTCTACCTTGGAGGCACCTTTGAAGGCACCCTCGCTCGTAACGGTTGGTCCATCACTGCCAATAAAGGTGGCACGGATGTCTTCTTCATCAAGGACAGTGGCCAAGCCAGCACATCATGGGCCACAATTGGAGGAACCAACGGCAACGACGTCATCACTGGACTTGAGGTCACTTCCAAATCTGAAGTCGTCTTTGCAAGTTATGGACAAACCACCTTCACAGGCGGTACCAAGGCGGTAACTCCTAAGGGCAACTACGACGGTTTTCTGGGAGGATTGACGTCTTCGGGAAGCTGGTCGTGGCTGGATGTCACAAACAGCAACGACTACGAAGTGAACCTTGGATTGACGGTAAACAGTTCAGACATCATTGCTACAGCTGGAGCCTTCGCCAATGTGAACCCCGCTACGATTTCCAAGGGAGGTACCACCATCACGAGCGGAGGTGGATGGGACACCTATGTTTGGTCGATTGACCCTTCCCTAAAGGCCGACAATGACAACGATGGTATTCCTGACTACAACGACAACTGTCCTAACGATTCCAACCCGCTCCAAGAGAACACCGATGGTGACGCACAAGGCGATGCATGCGATTCTGATGACGACAACGACGGCATCACGGATAACTCGGGGGATAATTGCCCACGAAACGGTCAGGCCAACTGGCAATCCACTCAGGACTTCACCGACCCAGCGAACTCAACTGATTGGGACCGAGATGGCTGCAAAGACGACATGGAAGATAACGACATCGACAACGATGGTGTCCAAAATGCCGACGATACTTGCCCTCGCTCATCCTACCAACCTCCACGACCAACATGGGTCTCGGACGGCGTGACTGACGTTGATGGCGATGGCTGCAGAGACGCTGATGAAGACGACGATGACGACGGGGATGGCTTTGAGGATGTTAGCGATGATTGTCCCACCGTGGTTGGAACCTCAACGCTCGGTGAAGAAGGATGCTTGGATTCAGACGGCGATGGTTGGTCCGACAACTTTGATGATTGCCCCAACGATGCTGGTAACTCAACACTGGGTGGAAAGAATGCCTGTCCCGACCAAGACGGTGATGGTTGGGCAGACCTTGACGATGATTTTGTTTCCGACCCAACGCAGTGGTCCGATGCTGACGGGGACGGCTACGGCGACAACCCTGCAGGCACCACCCCCGATGACTGTCCTTCTGTAAGCGGAACATCAACCCTCGACCGTCTGGGCTGTGAAGACACCGATGGTGATGGTTATTCCAATCCAGACAGCATGTGGAATGCCGAAGACGGAGCCGACGCTTTTGTTGATGATGCCACGCAATGGTCCGACTTTGACGGGGACGGCTACGGTGATAATTACGCGAACACCACATGGGACGACCGCAATCCAACTTGGCCCGGTGAATACAACCCCGATGTTTCTCTCCAAGACGCCTGTCCAACCCAAGAAGGAACCTCATGGCAGAACGGCATGGTCGGCTGCCCCGACCAAGACGGTGATGGCTGGTACAACCTCCAAGACGCCTTCCCCAACGACCCGACGCAATGGGAAGACACCGACGGTGATGGATACGGTGACAATTTATCGGGCAACGAAGCCGATGCCTGCCCCACGATTCCCGGTACGTCAACCGTTGACCGGTTGGGATGCACAGACAGCGATGGGGATGGATATTCCGACCCTGAAATCGATTGGACACCAGCCAGCGGAGCGGATGCCTTCATGGCGGACCCGACGCAATGGGCCGACCAAGACAAGGATTTCTTTGGCGACAACCCAGCCGGAGACCGACCTGATGCATGCCCAACCGTTCGTGGAACCTCTTTCATTGACCGCTTCGGTTGCGAGGACAGCGATGGTGATGGTATCTCCAACGCCGACACATTTTGGGCCCTTGAACAGGGCGCTGATGCTTGTCCCCTTGCCTACGGAAATTCGTCCGCCGACCGAATCGGCTGTGTTGACACCGACGGCGACAATTACTCCGACCCAACGCCTGATTGGAAAGTTGCCCAGGGTGCTGATGCTTACCCAGAAGACCCCATGAGATGGATCCTTGAACCCGAGGAAGAATCCTCGGTGCTCGCTTCACCCATGTTCCTCATCGGCGGGCTTCTTGGGTTGCTCATTGTACTCGGACTCGGTTTCTTTGTCATGCGGGGTCGTGGAAACGACGGAGGTGATGAATTCCTCGTAACCCAACTTAACATGGAAGTCCCCAATTTCGCAGCTCATCCGATGGGTGGACAACCCCTCTACCCGACGCAGGCAGCCTATACCGCCCCGGTCGCCCAACCTGCTTATGCTGCCCCCGTGGTCCAACCCGACCCGGCGAGGGACTACTACAACGGCCTGCTCGCACAGGGCTATCCTCACGAAGATGCCGTCCGTTACACGCAGCAATACTTTGCAGAGTTCCGAGGGTGATGGAGGCGAGCCCGGTGGTAGGGCTGTTTCAACCACTTTGGACGAACCCGATTGTCCGCGGGCTCGTATTGTTCTCCATATTTCGCGCCGTCTACGGCGTCGGCATCTTGGTCTTCACGTACCTCATCGCTACCAGTGAAAACACCCCCTGGTGGTCATCGCTGGTGTTTCTCGCCTGCTCAATGGTATTCTCGCGTTGGCTCTTTCGACGCATTAAAGCACGCTGGCCGGGCCTGTTTTCGCCCAACGGAAGCAAAGAGGCGAACACGAGCAGCCTTCAGACGACGCCCTGAGCCATCATGGCTTCGGCAACCTTGAGGAAGCCAGCCACGTTAGCCCCAAACACATAATCGCCGTCTCGACCGTATTTCTTAGCGGTCTCGTAGGCGTTCTTGTGGATGTCAACCATGATGCCCTCAAGGCGCTGGTCAACTTCTTCCCGAGTCCACGACAGACGGAGCGAGTTTTGGGACATTTCGAGACCCGACGTTGCAACGCCACCAGCATTGCTGGCCTTTCCGGGTGCAAACAGAACACCGGCCTTTTGGAAGACTTCCACGGCTTCTGGGGTGCACGGCATGTTGGCACCTTCGCCAACGGCAATGACATTGTTTGCAACGAGCATCTTGGCTTCTTCACCGTTCAGTTCATTCTGGGTTGCACAGGGGAGGGCGACATCAACATCCACACCCCAAAGACCGTTCACGGCAGGCTCCGGCGCACTGGCCGTAAAAGAGGCGGAAGGGTATTGCTTCACATACTCAGAGATGCGGCCGCGTCGGTTGTTCTTGAGGTCCATCACGAACGCAAGTTTCTCGCGGTCAATACCGTCTGGGTCGTGAATCCAACCAGATGAATCCGAGAATGTCACGGGCTTTCCACCAAGGTCAAGCACCTTTTCGCAGGCAAATTGAGCGACGTTGCCGGAACCAGAAATTGACACAACGGCCCCTTCAAACGACTTGCCTTTGGTAGCCAGCATCTCACGAGCAAAGTAAACGAGCCCATAGCCTGTGGCTTCAGGTCGGATAAGTGAACCACCGTAACTCAGTCCTTTGCCGGTCAAGACGCCTCCCTGGAATTCATTCTGCAGTCGCTTGTACATACCGAACATGTAACCAATTTCTCGGCCACCGACACCGATGTCACCAGCAGGAACGTCACAATCGTGGCCAATGTGGCGCCAAAGCTCCATCATGAAGGATTGACAGAACCGCATGACTTCGGCATCGGACTTGCCCTTGGGATCAAAGTCGGAGCCACCTTTGCCGCCTCCCATGGGAAGTCCCGTGAGAGAGTTCTTGAAAATCTGCTCAAAGGCAAGGAACTTCAAAATGGAAGCATTCACGCTTGGGTGGAAACGTAGCCCACCTTTGTAGGGTCCAATCGCACCATTGAATTGAATACGGAATCCACGATTCACTTGGATGTTACCGCTGTCATCAACCCAAGGGACTCGGAAATGAATGAGTCGCTCTGGCTCTACAACACGCTCCACAACAGAGATGTATTCAGGGTTGGCTTCCAGAACTGGCTCGAGTGACTCAAGCACTTCTTTAACGGCTTGATGGAACTCGGGTTGGTTGGGGTCACGGGCTACGACTTTAGCATAAATTGCATCACTTGCACTCATCGGCATACCTTCTCATACATGCTGGTGTATTGGCCCGCCCTAATGCAGACCCTTTCTAATGGTTGTTATTGCACGACCTCAAAACCAGCCGTTCACCCAAGGCGAAAGGCAGAGGCGTTAGTACGGGCAGACCGTCAAAAAACGCTCAAGGCGTTCCAATCGGCGCTGACCATTTTCATCGACTTCACTCATCGCCCGAATGGATTCTTCGATAAGCGCATGCTGGTCTTCTTGCAGCCCAATAATACGTCGAAGGTGGTCGAGCATGGCCCATTCATCTTCTGTGATCACATCGTCATCAAGTGCTGCAATCAAGGCTGATTGATAGGTCGTAGCATCCCCCATATGGTGGCCCTCGAACTCACTGTTCTCATCAAAGGGGGAGACGATGTCGCCTTCCACAACAGACCTGCACTCCGCTGTGTCTGAGGGGGCAACACCCAGCGCTTTGGCGAGAATATGAAGGATTTCAGCTTCATCATCCGTCACAATGTTGTCATCAAATGCCACACGAAGTGTCTCCAAGTAGAGGTAGAGGCCGCGGGTTGGTTCGAGAGGCATGATTCGCTGTGCAGCGGGCTTGTCTTTGAATGTTCTCTCTGGCTCGGCTCGTACACCATTGCTACCCTTGTATTACAGATGATGTCAATATGTCATTGTTTGAGTTACATTTATAGGGTCTTCATGAGTGTCTAGGTGTACGAGGGAACAAGAATGACCCAACCAACCACGGCCCTGTCGCTGCGAATCACGGACGAGGATTTGGCCTTGCTCGATGCTCGCGTCGGCATGGACGGCGCCCGAAATCGCTCGGACGTCGTTCGTTTGGCCATCCAGGAATTCCTTCACAACCAACCGCTCTTGGCGGACATGAAAACCATTCAAATCCCGCTTGGCCGACACGATCAGGCCCAGCTAGGCAAACTGTACGAACTGCAAGGGGTCACACCCGAACTTGCAGCCCAAGAGGGGTTGAAACTCTACATTGAACGAGCGACGGCGAAACTTCAGCCGGTCGCTGAAACACTCGATTCTGCCTTGGAGGCGTCCAGGGCCGAAACGATGCGACGCAGCGAATACCAACAATAAGTGGTGAGAGAACGGAGGGGATGGGATGATTTGGCACAACCAAGGCTACAACCATGGTGATGCCACCCTTTGGGCCAAGCAGGACCGACCAGACCTGCACGGCTTAGCCTCGCTGTGTCGGCGTGCCCGTCTTGCACGCCTTGGTCGACTTGGTTCCCACAACCAAACACCCCCACACGCCTCCCTGGAAGACGGCCAGGGAGGCCCAGATTCCACTCCCGTCAGTTGACGAGATGGCCCCCGTGCCCAGCCCCCCACATTTCTGGGCACATTGACGCATCCCAGTGAAACCTCTCCACTCAATGCGAATCCTTTAGGAGGGTCGCCGATGCATGGCGGATATGAACGAGGGGGCACAAGATTCTCTGGCCCCCCACATGACATTTCTTGCGCATGAAACACCACGGCCCGGTCAATTGGAAATGATTCAGGACGGTATTCGAGCCCTAGAAAGAGGGTATTTCCACCTCGCAGCCGCTCCAACAGGTATCGGGAAAACCGCCGCTTCTCTTGCCGCTGCTCTGCAAGTCGTGAGCGAACTACCGCAGAAGAAGACCGTGTTTTTCCTCACATCCCGTCAAACTCAGCACCGCATTGTCGTCGACACCGTTCGCCAAATCAATCAACGTCGCAAGGGCATGACACCTGTACGCCTTGTAGACATGGTTGGCCAAGCCGGCATGTGCGTCCAGCCTTTCGCCAAAGAATCGCCGCTGGTGTTTTCGTTGCTGTGCAGCCAAGCCCGAAAATCACGCTCCTGCAAACCTTGGATAACCTCCGCTCCAGGCCTCAAACGTCGCATCCTCGCCTCACCCTTGCACGTTGACGAATTGGTCGGCATCACACAAACGCACACAGAGAATGGCGTGCCTGCCCAAACCTGTCCGTGGAAAGCAGCACGGGAGGCCGTCAGTGGTGCCGATGTCTTTGTTGGAGATTACAACCACCTGTTCGATGATGGCGTACGGGATTCGAGTTTGAAAGCCATGGGCCTTTCGTTGGAGGACATCATCATCATTGTTGACGAAGCCCATAACCTACCGGATAGAATTCGTATGACGCTTGAAAAACGACTTACGCAAACCATGATTCGCAATGCACAAATCGAGTTAGAGGAGTATGCTGGTGTTCTTGCTCAAGCCATGAACGCCCCCGGTGGCGAGACGCTGGGTATCGCTCAAGGCCTTGCGCAGTGGGCCTTTGAAGTCCTCAAGGCTTCTCGTGCAGGGTTTGTCGCCTTGTTTGAACGGCTCCGTTCTTCAGCAACCGGCAAAGATGAGGAATGTGAAGTTTCTACCGATGACCTGCTGAAGGTCTTTCACCGTGCGTGCGACGAAATCGAAGGGACGATTGGACAACAACAGCTCGGTGCATCCAGCGGACACAAACATCCCGTCGTGGAGACCGCTGTGCGCATTCACCACTTGCGCGATGTCCTCGCCAGTGTAGATGTTGACATGGAAGCCGGTGATGACGGCAACCCAATGGAGCCAAACGCTCACAAGGTTGCTGAAATTCTTGATTGTCTGTTGCGATTTGGCTCCACTTCTGCGCTCACCATGGTCTTTGATACGAAAGGCAAGGACGGTCGCATCACAACCCACCTTCTGGACCCTGGTCTTGTTGCTCAACCCGTGTTTGAGCAGTCAGCAGGTGCCTTGCTCATGTCGGGAACTTTGTACCCACCCAGCATGTATGCCAACATACTCGGCCTGCCCAACAGCCGTACCACATCGGTGGCGTATCCGTCTCCTTTTGCCGCCATGCGGCGACCCGTGCTCGTAGCGCGGAATGTCACCACCAAGTATACCGAACGCAGTCCGCAAAACACAGCAACCATTCGTGCACACATCCAAGCCCTGATCAACGCAAGTCCAGGGAACGTGGCTGTCTTTGCCCCCTCCTACGCCATGCTCAATGAAATCGTCCTTGATGGCCACTTCAACGGCGTTCGCGTCCTCGCTGAGAATCGAGAGTGGACCAAGCAAGATTTGGACCAAATCGTGGAAACATTGCTGATGGAAAAACAGGCCGGGGGAAAAATCCTGCTCGCTGGGGTGTTCGGTGCCAGACTTTCCGAAGGCGTGGACTATCACAGCGGAGCATTGGACGCTGTGGCGTGCATCGGCATCCCAAATTCTCCACCATCCGTTCTATCAAAGGCGCTCAAAACCTATGCCGAAGACAGGTTTGGAAGAGAACTCGCGTGGAAATACACGGTATCACAGCCGGCCATCAACGCCATCCTCCAAGCCATGGGCCGACCCATCCGTTCGGTGGGTGACCGAGCCCTTGTGCTCTTGTTGGACCGCCGAGTAACCGACCGAACCTACACCACCTGCTTCCCAAGCGACCTCAAAATGAACGAAGCCGGAGATGCCGAAACCACCGAACGGTTTGCTCAACGGTTTTTCTCGAGAGTCCACCGAAATGCTTCGCTAAGAGATGAGTAACCCACGTCCGAAGGTTCATGTGGGCTCGTCATTTCCAAACCCCATGGACGAATGGATGCCACTCGACATCAACAAGGATTCTGACGCATCTGAAGCGTCGTTGAAACCATTTACTGAGGGATTGATGGCCGATGCCGCTACGCTTCAGGCGGAATTTGAACAAACATCAAGCCATCTGGACGAAGTGAAACAACGCCACTTGGAAGTGTTGGTCACGGCTGGCATGCTTCCTGAAACCGGCCTTGCAGAAACGCACCCCGAGCGTGCTTTGCAATGGGTGGTCAGTGGCATCAATGGACGGCTGCATCCAGATGGCCTTAGCATTCCTCTTCTCGGGGCCCACCCAGAGCACGTTCTTCTTGAAACAAAAGTCACAGACCAAAACACGGTCGTTCAACTCACCGTGCGTGATGGTGACGCTCCCGACTTGGTTCGCGAGTTGCCACTACCACTTGAGGCGGCGACTACGCTCGAAGCCACATTCGTCGAGGGCAGGTTGCATCTACGCTGGTGAAGTTCACCGCTGCGGAATGGACTGGATTTGGGAGATTTCCGCACTCATTCGGGTGAGGGCCTGAACCGCCACTTCTTGGTGTTGTGCACCCATCTCTTCGCGACTGTAACGGGCCATCTCAAAGGTGTTGTCCAAGGCGGTGAGGGCCTCTTCTGACACGCCTTGCAGAGCCTGACGAATTGCGAACTCAAACTCACGAACGGTCTCGAAGTCACGTCGCAAGAATCCTCGTTGCTGAAGTAAGGAACACAAATCTTGGTAGCAATTGAAGATCGCTTCTCGAATCGCATCGCCAGCAGCGAGCAACTCCGCCGTGTAGGCGAACACATCGGCGGCATCCTTGAGCAAATCATCAGCGGCTTTCTTGCGACGGTACAACACCACACCACCGGCGATGAGAGCTGCAAGAAGAAGCACCATGACGTAGGACCACCACGGAGTTTGGGCTTGTTCCTCGGCGTAAGTGTACGATGGGGCGAAGCCTTGACTTCTGAGCGATTCAAAGGCCTGAATGCTCTGGTCAGAAAGGCGTGGGTCGTTCACGATGATGTCCATGTACAACTCGCCCCACCAATCCGCGTCACCGTAATTTGGGGTGGCGTTGAAACCGATGACTACACGGCCATCGGTGTTTGAACGCCATGTCTTTGATGCCAGTTGATCGTTGCTTGAGTTGTACAAGTAAACCGAGATGCTGATGTCTTGCAACCCGTTCTTGGTGTCTTGGGCGATCACCGAAACCGTGCCACCAACCTTCTCTTGACTGCCTTCAACCACGTTGAACAAATCCACCGTAATGTCAGCGTTCACTTGAACAAAGACCGATTTACTCATGCTCGCAGCGTTGAGGTAGTGAGAGTCGTTGCGAGCGACATCCAAAAAGAAGTACTGCTGTCCGATAGGAAGCCAATAGGGTGCTGTGGAACTCAAGGTGAAATTTCCATTGAACCACGACACCGTGGTTGAGGTGAAACACCGTGCGCCCTCACGTCCGTTTTCGCAATCAGAACCGTTACCGATGGAGAGCATGAGATTTTCAAAGATCTCTCCAGAGCCGCCAATTTCTTGCACCGAACCGGTGTAAAGGATCGGGGCAATGATGCTGTCAGAACGCGTGACTTTGGTCGTGCCTTGCACTTGAATGAGTACATCTGCCCACACCCGAACGCTCGATTCAGCTTCCGCAGGCAGATGGGCTTGCGTACCAGCGAACTCCACCTTCAACATGTGCTGACCTCGGTCCAAATCCATGGTGGTCTGCACCGTTGCGCTCCAAGCACCATCGGCCCCTGTGGTGGTGGTGAACAAGGCAACTCCGTCCATGCTGACAAGCAGTTCCATGCCTTCCAATCCATCACGGTCGACCGTGTCAAAGTCGTAAAGCCGGCCGCTCAATTCCCACGTGTCGCCACGAGTGGCGTCAATGCCGTCTTCAAAGACCAGCGTCAACCATGAGCGATGAGACAAGAAGAAGCTGACATTGCCCTGACCTGCTCGGTAGTATCCTTGCGGAGCCACTTCGGCGAACAAGGTTCGGTTTCCAAAGTCGAAGATATCAGGGACAACCCATTCGTATGCGAAATCACCGTTAGCATCTGTTTGTAAGGCGTTGATGAGGATACCTTCCACGACCAATTGCACTTCGTGGCCGGCGATTCCGGCGAGTTGATTATCCACAACTGACCCAGTGATGGAGACGGTTTGGTTAACGGCTACTGGACTTGAAATGTCAACGGTCACCAAGACGGGGCTGTAAATCTCCCAAAGTCCCGTAGCATTGCTGGGTAAATACGCAGTGGTTCCAGAGAATCGGGTTTCCAGGACCACCGGTCCAAGCGGTGCGTCAGCAGGAACGGGATGGACGGCCGTGAACAAGCCGTTGCCGTCGGTCGTCGTGTTGGTCAACCACGTACCGCCAAGCCATATTTCGATGGTCATGTTGGGTAATTCGTTGTCAACCAAGTCGAGCAAGCGACCTTGGATGGTCATCGTGGTTTCGCGGTCAGCGTCACCTGTTGCTGTAATCAGCAAAATCTTGGTAGGAACACTCACGTTGAACAGGACCGTTGCGGAACTCGGCAAGTAGTATTCTGGGTTGTTGATGTCGCCGAAGCCAACAGGGTCGACCCATTCGCGGCCACCTCTGAATTCAATACCGATTTGGTGAGGTCCAGCACTGGTTGATTCGGGCAAGGTATAACTGAACATGTAGGAGCCATCGGTGTTGTTGGTTTCCATGCTGGCGACGGGAATGCCGTCAATTAACAGGTGCACCACAGCGGTGGCGTTCGTGCCGCCTGACTGGAGCACCAAACCAAGGTCGTCGAGCAGGGTCCCACTTACAACGAGTTGGTCTCCCGCAACAAGCACATCTGGTGCGCTGGAAATGACGGTCTCGGTAGCACCCAGAACAACGAACTTCGTTGTGGCGTTGGTGCCCAAAATTCCGGTTGTTCCGGAGATTCCTGTGTATGCTGCGTGCATATCTGTTGGTCCAACACTCATGTTGGCTGGAACTGACAAGTTACCCCAAGCCGTTCCGTTGGCTGCGGTAAGCACGGTGATTTGAACCGGCGATGGGTCGTTGAGGGTTGATGTCAGCGACACCAAGATGCTCTGGTTGGCCAAGGGGAGTCCTTGGTTGTCCCGAAGCAGGACGGAGAATGCCACGAGATTGCCACGTTCGGTTCGGTCGTTCAAGGACGGCTGTCCAATTCCATCCAAGGTTGGCTTGATGAAATTCATCACCGAGAAGCCACGTGAGTCAAAGCTGGTGTTGTTTTCCGAGCCCACATAGAAGTTGACATTAGGAATGTAGGAGACTTCCAAAAGATGGGTGCCGGCTGCAAACGTCTCGCCTAGGCGCAAGGTAGCGTTCCAGTAGCCATCTTGACCAATGGCGCCACCGGTGACGGTGAAGCCGGTGGGCAAGCCGTCGATGGAGAAGAGCACATTGGCATTGGGCAGCGTGGTGTTGTCACGTTGCACCAAGCCTGAACCATTGTCCGAAACGATTTGCCCGCTCACATTGAAGGATGTACCAGCCACTGGATTCGCGGTAATGTTGTCAACCACGAGGAAGGTCAACGAACGTACGGTGATGCTGGTTAGATTTGCGCTGGTTGAAAGCAAATCCGAGGAACCGTTGAACACCATTTGAACGACGATCAATCCCAACGGATGGTCGTAGGGAACATTGTAGGTGAAGTTTGCAAAGCCCTCTGGGTCCGTGGTTTGTGGAGCCAACCACGTTTCGTGGAAGTTCAACGCCACTTCGTAATTAGAAAGCGGGGCAAACATGTCCGAGGCTTCAACCAATCGAGCGGACATGTTCACGCTGTTTCCTCGGTTGATGAGCACCGCATTGAGGGGAACAAGGTTCTCCAAACGGGAAACACCCATGACCTGGATAGGAGATTGAGCACTTGCTGTGAGGTAGAACGGAGATGAATCGTTGACCACAGAGATGACCAGCGTATGCGGCCCTCGGGTGGTTCCGTTGTTGGCGGTGTCGGTAGGCACAGTCATGTTGAAGCTGCCGTTGAGTGTGGTGGCGTAGTTGCTCAGCAACAACTCCTCTGGGTTTTCCAACCAGAAGACATCCAGACGAACCGCTGATATCAGTGGTCGTGAAGCGTTTTCAGCATCTTGTACTTGACCCACGACATTGAACGGCACCCCGGCCGTCACTGTCGTTGGGACACTGAAGATGTTGATGTTGCTCGTGACTTGTACCGTGACGTTGATGATCGTGGAATTGCCGTATCGGCGGGTGTTACCAGCAGTCAACGCCGCCGTCAAGTCATCTTGAACCATAATGGCGACATCATAGAAACCGGGTGCAATACCTGAAGGAGTGAACGAATGGGTCGCATTTCCTTCAGCATCCGAAGAGACCGTGGCCAAGGTGACATTCGTGTTGCCGTAGTCCCAGACGAATTCCACAGAGGCTGAACTGACGTTGGAGCCATCAGCGACATCGGTGATCTTGGCCGTGAAATCAACGGTGTCATTCATTTCAACGATATAGGCAGGCCGTTCAGCATCGACCACCACCTCGGTGATAATCCCCGCATCGATGGAAATCTGCGTCGGGGGAGATGGTGGCTGTGAAGGGTCTACATAGGCATAGTAAGCCCCGCCGGGAGGTGCGAGCGTGAGGAAATCAAAGTCCAAAACAAACTCATACACTCCTGAAGCAAGGGTGGTCGGCATTCTCACTGGAATGTCAAACGCACCAGTAGTGTTGTTGAGTGATGCCATGGCGATGTCCAACGGACCTTCTGGGGTCACCAACGACACGCTGATGAGCGTGTCGTTGCCCACAACAGGCGTGAGATGCACGGAATCAAAGATATCGCCGTACAAGCGGGTGGAATTGCCCATGAAGGTCCAATCTTGGCCAATGGAAAGATTCCAATCAATGTCCGCCTGCACACGCATTGTCCCGTTTCCTGTTGAAGGTTGGTAGTATTGGGAACCATTGAACGAGATATCAATGGGGTAATCGCCTGCGAACAGGTTCGCAGCAAGCGCCACAACCGTCTGAATCGAGTCCATATCGGGGTCAACCGTGGTGTTGAACCAGGTTCCGTTGAAACTGAGGTCATAGTTTCCAAGCGTATTTGGCGAAGCCGAGACTCCTCTGTGGTCATTGATTTGAACCGTCACGCTGGCGTCTTGACCTCGAATCTGAGCGGATTCCTCAACGACAAAAGTCAGGAAGCCTCGCAGGAAATACGGGAACGGCGTGCTGATGTTCGCATCGTCCGTTGCCGGCAAGGTCGATGGGAAGAAACGCAGACGCGTTTCAATCTCACCCGCAGCGACCATGATGTTGCTCGGAAGCAGATACTGAATAGCGAATGTCCCGTTCACGCTGAGGTTGAACACCTCTTCCCACATGTCACCCGAACCGTTGGCCCGAATGGCGAATTGAAGGTCACCTGCCAAAGCAACTGGAGAGGCACTGATGGACAACGCACTTCCGTTAATCCAGACATCGTCGTTGAGTTGGAGCACGCTGCTATTGGTGAGCGGCCCTTCAATGGTGGCGGTCAAGTTGGGAGCGTCGGTCACGTTGAGAACAAACGCCATGGTGCTGGGAAGCAGGTGGAATTGTGACGGCGTGGCTGCAGAGACGGAAGTGTCCTGCCACCCTGAGAAGCCCAAGGTGGCCGAGAGGTTCCCGCGGGTTTCCGATTCACTGAGGTTCAATGAGAAGGTCCACGAACCACTGCTGTCGGTTTGCGTGGTGAAATTCTGCAAACCGTCAACCGACGACGTGTAGGTTAACCAAACCGTTTGAATCGGCAAGTTCGCCATCTCCTCGGTGGGTTGGTTATCCAGCATCAACATACCTTCGAGCACCGTGGTGGCACCGGCCCCAGCAATGGGTGCATTCACCGGTAATGGGGCCGTGTGAACGAAGGTTGAGTTGTCCGTGAGGTTCACGTAGCCATCGTAGATGACACCGTCGTGGGAAACATAGCCAGACTGTCGATGCTCAATCACGATGTTGTGCATCCCTGGTGCCGTTGGTGCAGCTGGGAAGCCTGAGATGGTGAAGGTGCCGTTGGCGTCGGTCATGTTCTCGTCAAGCAAGCGTTCTGCAACGCCACCTGCCCCAGGAACAAGGTCTGCATCTGCAACTGGCGTCAAATAGCCGAGGACACGAATGTCGGGGATGGGCGTGCCGTTGGCTACATAGCGAAGTTGCCCACTCACCGTCACCGTTTGGGTGCCGTCCCGAGCCAAGGTGAAGTTAGAAATCGTCTGGTTAACAATCTCAACTTCCTCAGCAGGTGGACAGGGGTCAAAGGCAATCCATCCGAGGTCCGTGTTGCCGTTGGCGCTGTTTTGTTGAAGGCGTACTTCAGACCATGTCGCAGCATTGGTGGAGTACACGGCATATCCGTCTCCAGTCCATGTTCCGCCGATATAACCCGTGACCTGTCTGGCCGGAAGACCGGCGAGTCTTGCCATGGTGACGAAGAGCGTGTTGTACTCTCGACAGGTTCCCTCTTTGATGGCTTCTAGAATGTTCAACGTGACATCAACCGGACTGACAGTACCTGAAGAGTTGTAATTTCGCTTGAATTCGGTTGTGGCGTTTCCGTTGGTCAGGAAGTCTTCAAGGGCTAACGCAGTGCTGTATGCGTCGGTTGCACCTGCCTGATTCACCACAGCAGTGGTGACGTTGTAGGCATAGGACATTGGATGAGTGGGGTCAGTAAAACGGGAATCCGTGATGAGTTCATACGGAAGGTTTTGACCGGGGACCGTGGTTGAGGCAAGGGTGGCCCAATCAAAGTAATACTCAGGTTGCTGGTAGATCATTTGGTAAATGGCACCGGAATCCACGGAGAGAATGTGCGTGTCGTTGGTTCTCGTCACATTCGAAGCGACTTCGAAGTGAAACGAGATGTTGGAATACGAGGCTGGTGCCGGTATTTGTCCGGTGCTCAAGGGTTGGAAAAATTCTACATTCCACTCCACGGTATCGTTGGCAAAGGAAGTGGATGCAAGATGTGTGAAATTGCTCATCGGGACAGAAATCTGTTCAGCAGGATGTACCGATTCCAGGTGTGCGTACGTGGTTCCCGTGTAGAAGTCGTTGGTCACCGTGCGCCATCGGCGTTCAAGGTTCAAATCAACTGTTCCTGAGGTGTTGTTCGCCCAGAAGACGATGCCGTTTGATATCGCGTCATCGGTCGGGTCCCACGGGTTATACGGAGAGCCTGCACAATTGATGAACCAAAATATCTCTGGGCATTCCTGTCCATCCAACATACCGCCACCGTCCGTATCAGGGTTGGTCCAATCCGTGCCTGTTTGGTTCTCCACAGCGTCGGGAATGCCGTCACCGTCAAAGTCGTCGGGTTGGATATCGTCGGAGGGGTCGTTCTGTGGGTTGGTGCCGTCAAAGTATTCGGTACGGTCATCAACACCACCTTGGTCGGTATCAAAGGAATTGTAGCTTGTCAACCAGACATCTTGTGAACCGTTGGTGATACCGATGTAAATCAAATCACAACCGGTGGTGTTCTCGAAATAATTGTTCAACCCGTCGCCATCCGAATCCAGTAAGTTCGTACAGGGTTCATTCGGGTCTGTGTTATCTTGAACTTCGTCGTAATCGTTGACACCGTCGCCGTCGGTATCAGCCAAACTCGGATTGGAAAACCAACCAAAGGTTCCCAACAATTCCTGCCAGTCGGCCAGCCCGTCCTGGTCGGTATCTTCGTAATCATCGTCACAGTAATTCTGTGTTGTTCCAAGTGTTCCGGCATTGACGGCGTCGGTGTGGCAGAACGAACCGTTACGGTTGGCCACATCGGTTGGGGTTCCCGATGGACCGTTGGAGACCCCCAGCAGCAGGTTGTTGTTCACCGATGCATAGGCAAAGGACTCCCATGTGCCTGAGACATTGTACCATCCGACACCACCGCCGGGGTTGAAACCGGAGCCATTACCGACTTCCACACGGTTGGTGGAACTGATGTACTGGACGAAGGTGGTTTCAAAGTTCACCAGGGAATCACAGGGGTTCGTGCTGTGACTGATGTTGCGTTCATCGCCGTCGTTGATGCCGCCAAAGTCGGTATCCGCAACATTCCAAAGCGTACAGGAGAGGTTTTCTTCCCAATTTTGAATCCCATCACCATCGGCATCCCCAGCATCTTCACGCCGCGTGGGGTCCGTCTCGCCGGCGTCCAAGACACCGTTGAAATTCGTGTCCTCTTCACCGTCGTCAAATGCATCGCCATCGGTGTTGTTGTTGCGAGGGTCGCTCGCCTGAGGAGGGTTGCCGTAAGCACCGTTGACCTCAACACCATCGCTGATGCCGTCGTTGTCCGTGTCGGAAGAGGTCGGGTCGGTCAGGAGGGTCAACGCCTCATAGGAATCGTTCAAACCGTCGCCGTCGGTATCGGCCCGAATCGGACTGGTAGAGGTCACGCCATCCACTTCAGCCGTGTATGTCGCACAAGCCCCGGGACCGACACCCTGAACCGGGTCACAGGGAGAGGTCGTTTCTGTCACAATACCATCCGGTCCGTTGCGGAAACAAGGCGAAGACCCACACATGGTGGTCCACGTTGGGTTCACATACTCGAGGAGGTTGATCAGCCCGTCACCATCGGGGTCACCGTTTGGACCGTCGGCGTTGGAAGGGTTGGTGGCGTTTAGCCCGTTAGCGGCTTCCCAACCATCGGGCATGCCGTCACCGTCGGTGTCCCAACCAGCGGGGTCTTCGTCGATGTCGCCGTCACCGTCATCATCGTCGGATAGACAGTCAGCATCACCGTCACCATCGGAGTCGGCAGAATCAACAAATCCATCTTTGTCATCGTCAAATCCGTTCGCACAAATATTTCCGACAGGGTCTTCATCGCACAGAATGATGCTCCCCGTGCCGTCGCTTCCCGAAGCGCCACAAGCGGGTTGGTTGAATTGCATCGCATCTTCTTCGTTCCAATCGTTCACCGGAATGGTGCCGTTCCACCAAACACCGTTGTCAAGGTAAGAAGTGGTGCTGGGGTTGTCCCAACCTGAGGGCTGGAGGTAGAGGTATTCTTGGAGGTTGGACATGCCGTCGCCATCAGGGTCGGCGACAGCCCCGTCCATTCCGGTGGAAGAGAGGGGGTTCAACCCGTATTTCCATTCCCAACCATCGGGCAGACCATCGTTGTCCGAGTCGGGGTCGTTGGGCTGGGTATTCATGAGGTATTCAAGGCCGTATGTCAAGCCGTCACCATCCTGGTCAGAGGAGGCCTGAACATCAACGGCGTAGTACTGGATGGAGGTCAGTGTTGAAAACAACATCAGCAAGGTCAAAACGAGTGACTTCGCCATCTTTTTTCGCTCAGCAGGAGCAAGGCGTGGCGCGGCTGCGGACGTGTTCGAGCCTGTCAGCATGGTTCTCACACTTTCGGGTGATTCTGATGCCTCATAAGGGAAATGGTACGATGTTCATACAACCATCGGTTGTACGAAGCTAAAATCACAAATCATCCAACTCATCCAAGAGTTCCAAATCATCGTCATCGTCGTCGGCCGTCACAGGTGGAGGAAGGTCGTCATCGTCCTCTTCAAGTGGCTCTAGTTCTTTGTCCTCGTCGTACAGTTCTTCATCGTAAAATGGACCCGATTGACGACCGCCTCGGCGGGCAGCATAGAGTAACAAGGCACCCAGCAGGACGTAAAACACCATGGTTTGTGGTTCTGGGTTCACCAACTCACGTATCAAGCAGGAAAGACCGCTGCATTCGGTCATGTAGGAGAAGGTGAACTTTTGCAGGTACTCTTCCTCGTAGGGCGTTTCGTTGTCCATGGGCGTCACCTTGAATTCAAATTCAACTTCTTCGCTGTCCTTGAGGTCGCTCGGTGCAATCATGGTCACGCTGAAGTCTTTGGATGAATAGGCTGGCAGATTGAGGATCAAGAAGTCGCTTCCCAATTGACTCGAAGTGGCCCGAATGGCGCCATCCCAGCCCTCTGGTTGGTCAAGGCGAATCACAACATCAAGTGGAATGTTATTCTGATTGCTGATTCGATACTCAAGGTTCTTTTCTTCGCTTGGGGCAAAGCGTGATTTTTCGGTCTTGTCAGTAATTTCTATCCGACCGGGGACGACCTCCTCTCGAATGACAACCTTCACGGGAAGGTCGAAATATCGGGCTTCATCAAGTTCAACGCCCTCTTCGATAATACGAGTGTAAATGGTGTGAACACCGGCCTCAACTTGCCCTCGTAGGGTGATTTCTAGTTTAAGATCGGCATACTCGTCTGGGGCCAAATTGACCGCCACGAGGTTGCTGTTGCTCCCGTTGGAGATGATGTAATCCCACGCAGTGTACTTCGGGTTGTTTTCACCGTTTTGCTCAACATCCCGAGGATTCACAATCTTCCAGGTCGTCGTGCCTGAACCTTCGTTGCTTGAGTCAGTAATACGCAAGTTGTAGAACACGGTGCCGTCACCACGCACAGGACCAACTTGACCCAACGGGTTATCCTCGCCGATTCCATCGCTGTCTGAAATCACCTCCACCAAGATACCAAAGGTACGGTGAACGGTGAAAGCCACGTCAGTCCGCAATTCTGAATCTTCTTTACTGACCACCGAGAGTTCGAACAAACCGATGTCTACACCGTCTCGGTCAGCCGGCGGGTAGACCTCCATTCGAATCGTGAGAATTTGGGTTGAGCCAATGTCGGGCGTGATGGAATAGATGCCCTCTTCGACCAAATCCATGCCCGTGTCGTTGTCGTAAAAGCGATACTGCCAGTCATCGGGTTGTTCTAAGACACGAATCTTGAATGAATCCGTTTGGAATCCCGTGTTGAAAACATCGATGAAGAAATCGCCGACTTCGTCTGCATCCACATAATGAGAAAGCGTCTCATCGTACGCCTCTGGGCGAGTGGAGTCGGCGATTTGCTTCTGATGTTCATCGTCTTCGTAGACATAAATACGGGGCGGGGCAAACACATCCACTTCTTCAAAGTCCAAGGTGATGCTACGAATCGCCACCTCTTCTTTCTGACCTTGATCGTTTTGCGCATAGACCCGCGCTTCGACTTCAAGGGAATCAGGCGCGTTATCCAAGTCGCCCTCTGGAACATTGAGTTGCAATTCGGGTATCACCGAAGCACCACCTGTGTTCAAGGTGTAGGTGCTGCTTGGAGCGCTCCAAATAGGGTCGGACCAAGAGGAAGGTAGATTGGTCTCCAAATCAAAAATAACCTCAATGCTGCTGGAAGAGGAGCCCGTGTGCTCAACCAAGAACTCAACTTGAACGGTTGCACCAGGTGCAAAGAGGACAACATCTGGCTGGTTGGAGGGCAACGTGAGATAGATGTCGTGCTCAAGCATGGTGACGCCGGGGTGTTCAAAGACGACGGAGTGGCCCTGCACGTCTTCAACTTCAAGGCGGACCGGATATTCGCCGTCGTCGATACCCGCCTCAAAGGTATAGGTGAAGTTCCCCACCAAACCGTTGTTGTCCAATTTGAAATCATCGTCGTCAAAGTTGTGCTCAAACACAGCATTGGCGCTGTTCGGCGTGTCCATGACCAAATTTACTTGTTCAATGTCCTCGCGGCCAAACGCATCACGAACCTCAACGGAAAATTGCATTTCGCGGAATTCGGGACGGTGGTTGGGGGACCATTCAAATTTTTGAGCATCGTTCCAGTTGCACCCGAATTCTTGGTGGCAACTATGGACGCGCACACTTGAACCAGAAAGCGCATTGGTCATGACCTGCAACCGAGAGAACCCTCCGGAACTCTCCATCTTTCCAAAGGCAATATCAACGGCGCAGTCACCTTGGCCAAACCCGCCTCCGGTGCCTTCACATGTTGCTTGGGCATCAATGCGAATTTTGAGTTGCTTGCCTTTGGGAACCAT
>JAYPCE010000007.1:0-13491 GCA_038124565.1 Candidatus Poseidonia sp. | reverse complement strand
AGGTCGCTGATCATCTCAACGCTGCGAAATTCAAGGCCGTCAATCGCACTCCCTTCTTCTTGTCCGCTGTTGGGCTCTAAGGTGGTGATGGAGCCTTGACCGCCTGTTTCTGATGTTGGTGCGTCAAGATAGAGTTCGTACGTTTGTTGAGGGACAATCACAGGAAACAAGACCCGCTCGTCACTCAGCACCTCCAGACTGGGGTCTTCGGGGGCTGCGGGGGCCATTGATGCTAGCAGCGAGGTCAAGAAAAGACCAGCAAGGAACAACGCAACAGTAGCGCCGCGGTTGCCTGTTTGACCCGCCATCATCCAGTTCACCGTATCGCCGTGGTGCAGGGAGTGTTAAACGGTTTTGTATGGTTTGTGTGATAAATGGGCCTTTGCTCCGCCGTGCCGTTTTGCGAACATTGGTGCAGGGGGTGGGATACGAACCCACGAACTCATACGAGACCGGATCTTAAGCCCGGCGCCTTTGACCACCTCAGCCACCCCTGCGTGCGAGGCTCAACACATCCAGCACTTGAATGAATCTCAAGGCTCTTCAACGGTCCACCCACCGTCAACATGAAGCACATGTCCAGATAGTGTGGGATGGTCGAGGAGGAAACGGATACCTGCGGCGATGTCTTGTGCGTTTCCTGAGCGCCCGAGTGGCACCTTTTCGAGAACTTTCGTAAAATGCTCAGCCTCCCAATCCGCCGCCATGATTGCTCCCGGTGCGAGACAATTGACACGGATACGGCCCCTGAGTTCCCCCGCCAGGTTGAGCATCAACTGGCGAAGGCCGGCTTTGCTGGACGTGTAATGGGCCAATCCTTGCCAGGCTCTCCCCCAAGACGTGTCAACAACCGCCACAACTGAACCTTCAGCACGCTCAATGACGGGAAGGAGTTTCTGTGTCAGTTCATACGGTGCATCCATATGAAGACGGTTCAGTTCACGGTAGGATTCTAAGGGGGTTTCTTCAAATGAGGATTGGCTATAGAACGAAGCATTGTGGACCAGTCCAAACAGGCCATTCGCCAGTACATATTCGTGTTCTAACACCTGCTGAATCAACGCCCTTCGCGATGCATCATCGGTCAAATCGGCCTGAAGAACTTCGCCACAGTCACGGTTGTTTCGGGCGTTGGCTTCATCGACCAGCAATTGTGCCGCTGCCGTTGAACGGCGAGCATGCACCAGCACATAGCATCCTTCATCCATCAAACGAGTCGCCGTGGCCGCACCAAGGCGCTGCCCAGCACCGGTGACAAGCACGACACGTTCGGGCATGAGCGCCCATGCCTTGCATCAATTCATGAAGGCTCGTATGCCCAGCACGGTGTCAGCACCAAACTTCACGCCTCTGCACACCTTTTTTGAGAGTCACCAACTGGCGTCACACAAGGGGGAGCATAAATGGTCGGAAAACCGCTCCCGATGGCCCGTGCTTCAACCCCTTCATCGCCTGCGCGAAGGCTGCCCGATTGGTTCCGAACAACCCTGCCAACGGGCGAGCAACAAGCCGTCTTTAACGCCACAAAATCTGCGGTGAAGGACAACAAATTGCACACCGTATGCGAAGAAGCTCGTTGCCCGAACATTCACGACTGCTGGGCCAGTGGAGATGCGACCTTCATGATCGCTGGTCAAGAGTGCACCCGCGGTTGCCGTTTTTGCGCTGTCGGTACAATCAAGCGCCCTCCTCCTCTTGACCCGGAAGAACCTCAGCATTTGGCCCAAGCCGTGGCCTCGATGAACCTTCGCCATGCCGTCATTACGGTGGTCAACCGAGACGACCTACCCGACAGCGGCGCAGACCACTACAAGCAGTGCATTGAGGCCGTGGCCCAAACCAGTCCGGAGGTCACGCTTGAACTGCTCTGTTCGGATTTGGCTGGAGACCTTGTTGCATTGGCGCACTTATTAGAACAGAGTCCATTGTCAGTCTTTGCTCACAATGTCGAATGTGTGCCACGCCTGGATGCAACGGTTCGAGATGCTCGGGCGTCCTTTGGCCAGTCATTGTCTATTCTCAAAGAAGCAAAACGTCTCCGTCCCGACATCATCACGAAATCCTCATTGATGGTTGGAGTAGGTGAAACTGATGACGAAATCGACGAAGCCTTGCTCCTCTTACGGCAGGCGGGTGTGGACTTCATTACCATCGGCCAGTACCTTGCTCCTTCCAAAAACCACCTCGCTGTCGACCGCTTCCCCGAACCCGATCGCTACGATGAATGGGCCGAACTGGCCATCAACTTGGGCTTCTCCGGCGTTGCAAGCGGACCGTTGGTTCGCTCGTCGTACAAAGCAGGCCTTTTACTCCGGAAGACACGTGACCCGAGCAACGAGGAAAACATGCCAGGCGCCTATGTTCGCGTGGCTTCGCTTCAACACGGTCAACCGACACCACTTAAGACGGACGAGCCCTGAGGTGAATCAATGACGGAGCGAAGCACGGTCACGACCACGCCATATACCATTGGTGTTGCTCCGTTTCGCCCCGGTGATGAACCGACTTTTGGTGGCGCTTTTACTCAACAACCGGAAGACCTGACCCGCCCCGACCCTGCGACATGCACCGCTCCAGACACCGTCGCCCACGCCAAAGGTCTCATTCGCGTCTTGGACGACGAAGGCGAGGCCAAAGGCGAATGGAACCCCAACCTCGACAAAGCCACCTTGATTCAAGGTCTTGAATACATGATGCGGCTTCGAATTTTTGATGACCGAATGATGAAAATGCAGCGCACTGGGAAACTTTCGTTCTACATGCGCTCATTTGGTGAAGAAGCCATCGCCATCGCTCAAACCATGGCCTTGGAAGAGCAAGATTGGTTGTTCCCTTCATACCGCCAGCCCGGCGCTCAATTTGTTCGCGGACGAGACATGGTCAGCATGATCTGCCACTGCATAGGCAACACCGAAGACAATGTCCGGGGTCGCCAAATGCCCGTTCACTACACCTGGCGTGAAGGCCGCTTCATCTCAATTTCCTCTCCTGTCGGTACACAATTTTCCCAAGCGGTTGGTGTTGCCATGGCCAGCGCCTACAAAGGCGATGATGAAGTGTGCATCTCTTGGTTAGGCGACGGCACCTCTGCCCAAGGCGATTATCACTACGCTCTCAATTTCGCTTCAACCTTCAAGCCCCCTGTCATCCTCAATGTTGTCAACAACCAGTGGGCCATCTCCACACACGTCTCACTCGCCACCGGTGGAGCCACATTTGCCGAACGTGGTTTGGCCTACGATATCCCCTCGCTTCGGGTGGATGGAAACGACTTCCTCGCCCTTTACAGCGTCACGAAGTGGGCCCGAGAGCGAGCTTCAGCAGGCTTGGGGCCCACCCACATTGAAGTCTACACCTACCGAGCAGGCGCGCATTCCTCATCCGACGACCCCTCGGCGTATCGGCCCGGAAATGAGTTTGAGTGTTGGCCTGGGGGCGACCCCGTTGAGCGCCTACGCAACCACCTCATCAAGGTCGGTGATTGGGACGAAAAGAAAGACGCGGCATTGGCCGAGAAAATCGATGCCGAAGTCATGGCGGCGTACAAAGAAGCCTGTGAATTTGGCGATTTGGCTTCCGGCCCATATCCACCTGCGTCCACCATTTTTACCGAGGTGTACGAAACCGTTCCATGGCATGTCCAAGAACAGCGTGAGGAACTTGGCAAGTGAGGTGAGATGATGGCGAAAATGAACATGATTGCTGCCCTCAACTCCGCGTTGGATGTTCAACTTGAAAAGGACCCGAATGTGGTTATTTTCGGCGAGGATGTCGGGTACTTCGGTGGTGTATTCCGCGTCACGGCAGGCCTTCAGCAAAAGTACGGCCCACACCGAGTGTTTGACTCACCATTGGCCGAAGGAGGCATCGCCGCCATCGCCATGGGCATGGGTTTGAATGGTCTACGGCCCGTTGCTGAGATCCAATTTGCCGACTACATCTTCCCTGCATACGACCAAATTGTCAACGAAATCGCCAAACTTCGCCACCGCTCAGGTGGTGAATTTTCGACCCCCGTTACCTTCCGTACACCCGCTGGCGGTGGTATCAAGGGTGGCCATCATCACTCCCAGTCTCCAGAAGCACAATTTACGCACACACCTGGACTCAAAGTCGTCTACTGTTCCAACCCTCGAAACGCCAAGGGCCTGCTTACCAGCGCCATTGAATGCAACGACCCGGTCATTTTCTTTGAGCCAAAGCGTTGTTACCGAGGACCGTTTTACGGCGACCCACACAATGTACCCACATGGAACGACCATCCAGAAGGCGAAGTGCCCGAAGGGTATTACGCCATTCCTCTGGAGCAAGCCAACATCGTCCAAGAGGGGTCTGCTTGCACCGTCATTGCATGGGGCACGATGGTGCACGTGTGTGAGCAAGCCATCAAGGATTCAGGCATTGATTGTGAACTCATCGACTTGCAAACCCTCGTGCCGTGGGACCGCGACACCGTGGTCAATTCTGTGAAGAAAACTGGGCGTTGTGTCATCGTGCACGAGGCGCCCAAAACCAGTGGCTTTGGTGCTGAGATGAGCGCTTCTATTCAGGAGCGATGTTTCTATCATCTTGAGGCACCCATTGAGCGCGTAACGGGCTGGGACACCCCCTTCCCTCACACCACCGAATGGGATTATTTGCCCAGTCCATCTCGCATTGCTGAAGCCATAAAACGAACACAGGAGGAATAAACATGGGAAAATTTGAATTCAAACTGCCCGATATTGGAGAAGGCGTTGTTGAAGGCGAGATCGTCGAATGGATGGTCGCCGTTGGAGACACCGTGAAAGAAGACGACCCGATTCTCTCGGTGATGACCGACAAGGCCACGGTGGAAATCCCATCGCCTTGTGACGGAACCGTCGCCAGCATCGTTGGAGATGCAGGCGACATCATTCCTGTTGGCGGCGTCTGCATTGTCTTTGATGTGGAGGGTGACGGGAACGCAAGCGATGCAGCAGCACCCGCCCCAGAACCAGAAGCGGAAGTAGAGGCACCTGTTACCGAAGCCCAAGCGGCTCCCCCTGCTCCTGAACTACCACCCGTCGCTGTTGAGTCGGCTCCAGTACCTGCTGCTCCCGTTGCTCGTGCAGCGGGCACCAAAGCCCTTGCCTCACCCGCTGTTCGCCAGCGTGCACGTGCGGCCAACATCGATTTGCAACTCGTCGCAGGCTCAGGTCCAGCCGGCCGGATCAGTCATGCAGACCTTGACCGCCACATTGCAGGTGGTGCTTCCGGTGCTTCACCTGCCCGGCCCGTCGGCGGGGTTGCCAAAGTCGCGAGAAATGGAACGGAAGACGTCAAGGTCATCGGTTTGCGTCGTAAAATTGCAGACAGCATGATGGCGTCCTACAGCACCATCGCTCACTTCTCCTACTTCGAAGAAGTCGATGTCACGGAATTGGAATCACTTCGCCAACACTTGAACGCCACCCGTCCAGAAGGTGCCCCGAAATTGACCTACTTGCCCTTCATCATGCAAGCCCTCGTGAAGGCCCTTGGCCAGCGACCTGAGTGCAACGCACTGTACGATGATGAGGCCGGCGTGGTGACCCGCCACGAAGCCATCAACCTCGGCATCGCAACACAGACTGACCGTGGCCTGTATGTTCCCGTCGTCAAGCATGTGGAAGCCATGGACATCTGGGAAGCAGCGGCTGAAATGACGCGAGTAACCCAAGCCACTCGCGACGGAAAAGCCGGTGTTGATGAGTTGACGGGCTCCACCTTCACCATCACCAGCCTCGGGCGCCTTGGTGGACTTGGCGCAACGCCCATCATCAACAAACCCGAAGTCGGCATCCTCGGCGTCCACAACGCTACGGAACGTGCTGTGGTTCGCAACGGCCAAATCGTTGTCCGCCGCATCATGAACCTCTCCTCATCGTGGGACCACCGAGTGGTCGATGGTCACGATGGCGCCAGTTTAGTTCAGTTGGTAAAATCTTACTTGGAGCACCCGGCGACCATTTTCATGTGAGGTGGCAGGGATGAAAACCAAGCAATGTCAAGTTCTCGTGGTCGGTGCAGGTCCCGGTGGCTACGTGGCCGCCATCCGTGCCGCCCAACTCGGACTCAAGACCGTCATCGTTGAAGGTGAGCGAGCAGGCGGCACCTGCCTGATTCGAGGCTGCATCCCTTCCAAGGCCTTGATCCATGCAGCCCATACCTTCCACAACCTTGCGAAACACGCACAAGATAACGGCCACATGGGCATCTCCATCCCCGGTCCTGCCGAACTCAACATGGCCAACCTGGTTGGCTGGAAAGAGGACATCGTTGACCGTTTGAACAAAGGTGTTGAGGCTCTCTTGAAAAACGCCGGTGCAGAATTGGTCAGCGGATGGGCTGTGTTCCAAGACGCCAAGACCGTCAAGGTGGGTGAAGGCAAAGACGCCACCTTGATTCAGGCCGAACATGTCATCATGGCCCAAGGGTCGGTCCCCATTGAACTCCCGTTCATGCCCTTCAGCGAGCATGTTCTGTCCTCTCGGGAAGCCCTCTCGTTGGAAACCCTCCCCGAACATGTGGTCGTGGTCGGTGGCGGCTACATCGGACTTGAACTCGGCATCACCTTCCGCATGCTTGGCTCGGAAGTCACGGTGGTTGAGGCCATGGATTCCGTGTTGCCTTTGTTCGACAAAGAACTTCGTCGACCGCTGGAACTCTACCTCAAGAAAAACAAGATCACCGTTCATACTGGTGTGTTCGCCAAAGGCGTTGAAGACGCCAAGGGCGGCAAAGTCCAACTCAACTTCATCGACAAGAACGAGAAAGACGAGAAGAACATGCAGCATGTGGTCGCTGACAAGGTGCTGGTCACCGTTGGAAGAAAGCCCGCTTCAGCAGGTTTTGAAGCCACTGGTATTGCCTTGGACGAACGTGGCTTCGTCAAGGTCAACAACCGTTGCGAAACCAACATGAAAGGCGTCTACGCCATTGGCGACCTGTGCAACTTGGGTGAAATGCTCGCCCACGTGGCCTCTTTCCAAGGCGAAATGGTGGCTGAACTCATCGCCGGACATCAGCGAGCATACGACCCTGTGGGTGTTCCCGCCATCGTCTTCACCGAACCGGAAATCGTCTCCGTTGGCCTCTCGCCCGACGAAGCCAAAGAAGCCGGCCACCCGGTCATCACAGGCAAATTCCCGCTGGCTGCCAACGGTCGCTCGCTTACCCAAGAGGCGGAGAAAACGGGCGGCTTCATCCGAGTGGTGGCCCGTGAGGACGACCACCGTATCCTCGGCATTCAGGGCGTCGGCACCCACATCAGCGAATTGGTCGGTGAATGGACCCTCGCATTGGAAATGGGCGCCGTCCTCGAAGACATCGCGCAGACGATTCACGCTCACCCGACGATGACCGAAATGACCCACGAAGCCATTCTTGACACACTGGGTCATGCCATCCACAAGATGTGAAGCGGACAAAGCGTTGGCTTGGGTTCAAGCGATTCAGTAGACGAGTTGAACCTCGGAATCAGCACTCAACTCAACAACACCAGGTGGCCCACTCCATGTCATCCACGTGTCAAAGCCTTCGAGGAGGTGACCGTCGGCGTTCTCTTTGGTGACGCCGTTGGCGGCCTGTGAACCGGTGGAACAGTAGATTCTACGAGCACCTTGGGTGATGTTGGCGAGGATCGTGTGGATCATGTTCTCAGGAAGCATGCCGCCCGAATTGATGCTCTCAATGTAGGAGGCGTGAAGCAGTTTGACGCCGTTGGCTGCAAAAAACATGCTCACATCATGGCCGTCTTGAATGGCTTGCGAAGCACATGCGAGGCCAACAACACACTTTCTCAAATCAACGTCCGGGTCGGTCACGAGCTTGACAAAAAACTTCTTTCCCATGACACGATGATGCAGGAGAAGTACTTGAGGTAGCGCCAACGCCGATGTCCAACCACCTCAGCGCTCAGATCGTCGCTGCGGCAGGATGTCTGCAATCCACGCAATGAGACCAATCAAGAGGACTTGCACCACCAATCGCCCGATGTGCCACCCACCACCGTAGTTGATGCCGTTGAGCGGGATGTCGTTCACCCACATGTTCAGGTTAGCCCAATAGAGCACCACCAGCATGGCGATGCCGCTTTTTGCAGCCAGTGCCCTGGTTTTTTTGATGATGAACGCACCGCCAAAAAGAATCTCCGTCACCCCACTGAGGTACACCCAAACTTCGGGAAAACCGAGCACCTCGGGAACAATGGGCACGTACCAGGCCGTCCGTAGAAAATGGTCGATACCGATCATGATGAAAGCGAAGCCCAAGGCAAAAGCCCCAATGTTTCGGATGCGTTCCACGCCCATGCAAGTGACTACACTGACGACTCAAAAAGGAATGTTCATTCCTCGGCAACACCGTCGGTTAAGGGTGACTGGCAGGAGAACCGGTTGAGAGGAATTCAGCTGCCGCACATCAAACAGTCGTCGGGACTGTCAAGGCTGCAAGCGATGGCGTCCATGCTGTCCACCTCATCGGCTCGCTCGGCCAATCCGTTCACGGTTTGGTCTTCCTTATTGGAGGCCTCAACGGTGAATTGGATCGCATCAGCAGCAGCCTTCGTGCGCAAGTAGTACATGCCCGTCTTGAGGCCAGCACGCCAGCCGTAGAAGTGCATGGACGTGACCTTGGCGGGGTTAGCATCCACCATGTGAATGTTGAGCGATTGGCTCTGGTCAATGTAAGCGCCACGGTCAGCAGCCATGTCAAGCACGTGACGTTGCTTGATTTCCCAGGTCGTCTTGTACAATTCACGGATGTATTCTGGAATGCGCTCAATGCCCTGAATGGACCCCTTGTGACGCAGGATGTCGTCTTTCATCTCAAGACTCCACATGCCTTCAGCGATGAGGTCGTTGACCAGGTGCTTGTTGAGGACAACGAATTCACCAGACAGGGTTCGGCGCACGTAAAGGTTCGAAGTGAAGGCCTCAAAGCACTCGTTGTTGCCCAGTATTTGAGAGGTGGAAGCGGTGGGCATGGGGGCAAGAAGTAGCGAATTACGCATGCCCTTCTCCATGATTTCTTGCTTCAGCGTGTCCCAATCCCAGCGGCCACTGTGGTCGTTCATGCCCCAAAGGTCAAACTGCAATTGGCCTTGACTGGCTGGCGACCCTCCAAAGGTGGAATAGGGGCCTTCTGCAATGGCTGCATCCTTGGAAGCACTGCAGGCTGCGAAGTAGATGGTTTCGAAAATCTCCTTGTTCAACGCTTTTGCTTCTGGACTTTCAAAAGGCATCTTGAGCATGGCGAACACATCGGCCAAGCCTTGAACACCCAATCCAATGGGGCGGTGGCGCATGTTGGAATTGCGAGCTTCTTCAACGGGGTAATAGTTGACATCAATCACACGGTTGAGGTTGCCAGTGGCGTGGTAGGTCACATCAAACAAGAGTTGGTGGTCAAACTCACCGGCGCTCGTGTTGACGAACTTGGGAAGGGCGATGGAAGCGAGGTTGCAGACCGCCACTTCGTCCTTGGCCGTGTATTCCATGATCTCCGTGCACAAGTTCGAGGAGCGGATGGTTCCGAGGTTCTTTTGGTTGGACTTTTCGTTGGCGGCGTCCTTGTACAACATGTACGGCGTACCAGTCTCAATTTGTGCTTCAACAATCTTGTCCCAAACAACCCGAGCAGGAAGCGTCTCACGGGCAAGACCTCGGCGTTCAAAGTCCTCGTACATCGCTTTGAATTCTGCACCGTAGGCATCTTGCAGCCCAGGACACTCGTTGGGGCAAAAGAACGACCAATTGGCGTTGTTCTCAACACGTTCCATGAACAAATCAGGCGTCCACATGGCATAGAAAAGGTCGCGTGCACGCATCTCCTCCTTGCCGTGGTTCTTCTTCAAGTCCAAGAAGGCAAGAATATCTGGGTGCCATGGCTCAAGATACACGGCAATGGAACCCTTACGCTTGCCGCCACCTTGGTCGACGTAACGCGCGGTGTCGTTGAACACACGTAGCATGGGAACAATACCGTTTGAGGTACCGTTGGTGCCCTTGATGTAGGAACCCTTGGAGCGAACGTGATGAATGGACAAGCCAATGCCGCCTGCGGACTTTGAAATCAGAGCGCATTGCTTGAGGGTGTCGTAAATGCCATCCAACGAGTCGTCTTGCATCGTGAGAAGGAAACACGACGACATTTGTGGCATCGGTGTGCCTGAATTGAACAATGTGGGCGTAGCGTGGGTGAAGTACCCTTGGCTCATGAGGTCGTAGGTTTCCAACGCCTTCTCGATGTTGCCGTGGTGAATGCCGACGGCCACGCGCATCAACATGTGTTGCGGGCGCTCAGCGACTTCGCCATCCAACTTGAGCAAATAGGAGCGCTCAAGGGTCTTGAAACCGAAGTAATCGTAATTATGGTCTCGAGAATAATCGATGTGGTTGTTGAGCACCTCGGCGTTCGCCATGATGATGTCAAACACTTCTTCTGAAATCAGCGGTGCATGCTTGTTGGACTCAGGGTCGATGTACTCGCGCAAATCGGTGATCACATCGGTGAAGACGCTCTTGGTTGAGCGGTGCAGGTCGTCCACGCAGATTCGGGCGGCCAAGCGACTGTAGTCTGGGTGGTGGGAGGCAAGCGAAGCAGCGGTTTCAGCTGCGAGTTGGTCCAATTCACGGGTCGTGACACCATCGTAAAGGCCCTCAATCGTCAATTTCGTCACGTGCCCGGGGTCTACCCAGGTTTCGTCAAGGCCCTCTGAAAGCGTCACCAACTTTTCGTGGATGGCATCAAATCGCACGTCTTCTCGTTCGCCTTTCCGATTTACAACTTGCATGGCCATGTCTTCATCCTCCTGTGAGTTTCATCTTGAGTGCGTGTGTTTTTTCTTGTTCGCGTACGGTTCAAAAGTCTTCGTCCACAGAGAAGCGCTGTTGGACGCTTCCGAGGGATGCACTGTCCATGACACCAGCTTTCTGATATTCTGCAACGCGCTTCTCGAAGAAGTTGGTTTTGCCTTGCATGGAGATCATTTCCATCCAAGGGAACGGGTTGCCGACATTGTAGATTTTGGAACAATTCAGTTGCACCAATAATCGGTCGGCGACAAACTGGATGTATTGCTTCATCAAGTCCGCATTCATGCCGATGAGGTTCACCGGTAGGGCTTGTGTAACGAATTCAATCTCGATGTCAACCGCTTCAGCAATCACGCGGCGAATGACGTTCTCTCCAGCACCTCGCAACAACTTGTTGTGCAATAAACAAGCGAAGTCACAGTGCAATCCTTCATCCCGAGAGATCAACTCATTGGAGAAGGTCAGCCCTGGCATCAGCCCTCGCTTCTTCAGCCAGAAGATAGCGCAAAACGAACCGGAGAAGAAGATGCCTTCCACGGCAGCGAATGCGACCAAACGCTCGGCAAACGAACCTCGCTTGCGAGACAACCAACGCATGGCCCATTGGCCTTTCTTTTGAACCGATGGAACGGTTTCAAGGGCTTTGAACAGGTGGTCCTTTTCCTTCTCGTCGTCGATGTAGGTGTCAATGAGGAGGGAGTACGTTTCAGCATGGATGTTTTCCATCATGATCTGGAAGCCGTAAAAGGCTCGGGCTTCGGGCCAGCAAACTTCGTTGGAGAAGTTCATGACGAGGTTCTCGTTGACAATGCCATCGCTGGCGGCGAAGAACGCCAAGATATGCTTGATGAAATGCTGCTCATCTTTGTTGAGATTCTTCCAGTCTTTGAGATCCTCTGCTAGGTCAATTTCTTCCGCAGTCCAAAACGAGGCTTGTTCCTGCTTGTACATAGCCCAAATATCATCGTGCTGAATCGGGAACAAAACAAAGCGGTCGAGGTTCTCTTGAAGCATGGGTTCAACATGCTCGCTGCTCAAATCGATGTCTACGTTGTCGTCTTTGCTGTGTTCAATAACCATCCGGATTCACCCCCCTATTCTGCAACGCGCTGGATTTTGTTTGCCCTCCTCGGATGCCTATAATATATGCGCCAAGGGCGAGATTAAACTGAAGGGTTTTGTCACCCTTTTGGGGGGGCTCACGCTGGCTTGCAGTGCGCGGTTTATGATTCTCCAAAGCAGGTGTTAAAAAATCACCATTTTTTCCATATTTGACCATAAAAACACCTTAATTTCCACTGGAACGCCATGTCGGCAAAATCTTACATTATCCCAACAGTCAAAAAGGGATGTATCTTGAGTGGTTTGATGGACAGGATTTCGCTCAACGTGCCGTTCGCCCGCCTCGACGACCGAGCCATCCTGCCGACCCAAGGTTCAGCCCAAGCGGCTGGCTGGGATTTGTACGCCATTGAAGACACCGTGGTACCGAAAGGAGCGAGTGTCATGATACCCACCGGTTGGGCTGCGGCCATCCCGGAAGGATGGGAAGGCCAAATCCGCTGTCGCTCATCGTTGGGCAAAAAAGGCATGATCATGCCCAATGGCCTGGGCACCATCGACTCCGATTACCGAGGTGAACTCAAAGTCCTCGCCACATGGATCGGAGAAGGCGACACGTTCACCGTCAAGGCTGGCGAGCGAGTGGCACAATTGCTATTTGCACCCGTGCCGTTGGTGACGCTGGTTGAAACCACTATTGAGGAACTCAGCAAAACCGAGCGTGGAGAAGGGGGCTTCGGCTCATCAGGGCAATTTTGAGCAGCCGGATGTGAAGCGATGGTAGAGGTCCGCGAGCTCGGCGTGGTGCCCTACGAAGAGGCACAGCAACTGATGAAGGACCTGCAGCAACAACGCCTCAACGGCGAAATCCCCGATACCTTGCTCATCCTCTCGCACCCTGAAGTGGTCACGGTTGGCCCGCGTGCACGCAACGACGGCATTGCCCCACCCCCAGACTATCCAACCGTCGCTGTTGACCGGGGCGGTGGCCTCACGTGGCACGGCCCTGGGCAAATCGTATGTTATCCCATCTTCCAGTGGGGCATCAATGCACATGAAGCATCGGTCGCCGACATTATCCACATCATCGAGGAATGGGTCATTCGCTCGCTCGCAACCTTGGGCATTCAAGGTGAACGAGACGAACGCATGCAAGGTGTTTGGGTTGACGGACACAAAATCTGCAGCATCGGCCTGTCCTTCTTGCGCTGGACAAGTCGCCACGGGTTCACCATCAACATCGACACACCAGCAGGCCGCGTGGAAGGCATTGCTGGTTGTGGCCTGAGTACAGACACCACCACCTCGCTTGCTCGCCTTGGCCACGCCACCACCTATGAGACCGTGCGCAAGGCCCTGCTCGAAACACTTCCCTCTGTACGGGATTAATCGTTGAGAATACCGACGACCTTGACGAGAATACGCTTGTTGCGCTGTCCGTCAAACTCTGCGTAGTGAATTTGCTCCCACGTTCCCAAATGCAACCGCCCTTCTCGCACCGGCATCGTGACCTGCTGGCCCAACAATTGCCGCTTGAGGTGGGCATCTCCGTTGTCCTCTCACGTGCGGTGGTGGTGGTAGGCTTCACCCTCGCGTCCGTCACGCCCAGGGT
>JAYPCE010000006.1:0-55697 GCA_038124565.1 Candidatus Poseidonia sp. | reverse complement strand
CGACCTGAAATCCCGTGCGCACAAGGCTCATGCGCGCCCGCATGGCGTAGGGGCAGCGGCGAAACGAGTACAACACGGGTTTCGTCAACGGTTGTCACCGACCTCAGTGAGCGTGTTCAAGCAAGCCTGCTGCGTCGGCACCCAACAGAACCAGCGTCAAACCCACCGCACCGATGAGGACATGGAAGAGGGCATTCTTACCGGTTTCCATGTTGTGGATATCCGGCAATGTGTCCACCGTCGCCACGTAGAGGAAGGTACCCGCCGAGAAGAGCATGGCCAAACCAATGAGGTGGATGTCAAGGTCGGCGAGTGCAAGATACGCCACCATCATCATGATGGGTGTGGCCAAGGCGAAGATGGCGACATCTCGGATCGAGTCCTTGCGCTCTTTGCGCTCATGCATCGAAAATACACCCAGACTAAAGGCGGCTGGAGCCTTGTGAATTAATACCGCAAGCGCAACCGTAGCGGTCAGTGCGATGCTGCCAGTAGCTGCGGCGGCTCCAATGGCTAAACCGTCTGTGGCGGAATGCAACGTCAGGCCGAGAACGACCATCCATCCCGAATCGTTGTGATGGACATGGCCATGGCCATGTTCATGGTCGTGGTCGTGATGCTCCTCATGTACGGCATGACCGATACCTGACCCCTCAAGAATGAGCATGAAGACAAAACCACCGAGGAGAGCGCCCCCAAGCAAAAGGACGGAAGCATGTTCATCATGCTCGTCTTCACTTTCGTGGTCGTGTGCCTCGAGAGCGTTTTCAATTTCCTCAAGCGCAGCCGTGGCGTTGAGTTCGCCCGCTTCAAATTCTTCAATGGCGTGCATCACGGTTTCTTTGAGCGAGGCTTCCTCACCGTGGTTGTCTTCCTCGTGCTCCTCGTGACCACCCAGCACGTCCTCAATTTCATCAATGGCTTGCGTTTCGTTGATGTCGCCGTGGTTGACCTCAAGGAGAACCAGGGCGATGGAGCCAGCCAGCATCTCTTCGCCATGGGCTTCTTCTGAGGTCGCCAGTTCATATCCTTCAGGAATCACGACCAACATGGCTGACGCGATAATAATTCCAGCAGCGATGGAAGTGAACATTTTCAGCCGGTCCTGATGTTCCTTGATGGAGGAATAAATGGGGAGCAGTCCAAAGGTGAGGGCAATCAATAGGGTCAAGCCAGCATAGAGGTAAGGGGCATCGCTCATGCCCTTACGTTGAATAATATACATATAAGAAATGTTAATAATTTTCACCATGAACCGGGAACCATGAGTCGCATTCTCTCTTTCAGCGCCGATAACGAATTTGCCGCAACGCTTGATGACCTTGTCAAAGCAGCCGGCTACAGCAACCGGAGCATGTTTTTGCGGGATGCAAGCCAGCACTACGCTGAAGTCACAAAGCGAGGGGATTTGGCTGCGATGAACAACGACGAAGAGGTTGAAGGTACACTCGTCATCTATTACCAACACGGGGTGGAGAACAAGCTCCTTGAACTGCGCCATTCACACGCCATTGAGGTCTCGTCGTACAACCATCAATGCCTCACGAACAGCCACACCTGCGTGGATACGATGCATATTCACGGCTCAGCACAGTCAATTCGGAACGCTTTGGAGAAGTTGCACAACACCAAAGACATCGATAGAGTGGCTTTCGTAGCGGCGCCGATGCGCAGCGAAGGGTGTTGTTGAGCGGTCAAAGACGAGCGTACGTGACTTGGGCGATGGCCACCACTTTACCGTTCATGTCGGTGACCTCAGCCTCGGAGACACACAAGGTTCGTCCGGTTTTGATGACCCTGCCCACGCACACCACATCTGTGTTGCAGGGCCGCAAAAATCGAATGTTGAAGTCGGTGGTGGCCACGTTTTCTTCGGCGCCAATTGATGTCAGAATCGCAAAGCACGTGATGGAATCGGCGATGACGCCCAACATGCCACCGTGAAACGTTTCGTAAATGCCGTCCCATTCCTTCTTCCGCTTGACCCTCGCCTCACACTCGCCTTCATCAAGCCGCAAGACTTCCAACTCGAGGGTGTGCATCATCGGAACGGCCTTGATTCGGGCCATCATGGCCTCGATTTGGTCGCTGGACAGCGTGGAAGTTTCCACCATGCGGTCACCGGCCTTGCATCACTCAGGTGGAATGGGTGGAGCGTAGCCGCCTTCAACCGCTTCCTTGACAAGGTCCATGTCGGCGTCGACCATCATTTGAACGAGTTCCTCAAACGAAGTTTTGGGCACCCAGCCCAGCTCTTTTTCGGCCAGAGCAGGGTCACCAATCAGCAGGTCCACTTCCGCCGGACGGAAGAACTTGGGATTGGTACGGACACGAACAACGCCGTTCTGGTCGGTGGCGATGGTGTCCACGCCATCACCCGACCAAGTGAGGTTCATGCCCACGTGGGTGAAGGCCAAGGTGATCATGTCGCGAACGCTGTGTGTTCGGCCTGTGGCAACGACATAGTCGCCCGGCGTGTCCTGCTGAAGCATACGCCATTGCATCTCAACATAATCGCCAGCATAACCCCAGTCTCGCTTGGCATCCACATTGCCAATCCACAAGCATTCGTCAAAGCCGTTGGCGATGCGAGCGGCGGTCATGGTCACTTTACGGGTGACGAATTCCAAACCACGTCGTGGGCTTTCATGGTTGAAGAGGATGCCCGTGCAGGCAAACATGTCATAGGATTCTCGGTAATTCCGAGTGATTTCAAAGGCGAAGACCTTAGCACAACCGTACGGGGAACGTGGATGGAAGGGCGTTAATTCGGTTTGAGGGACATCACGAACCTTGCCGAATTGCTCGGAAGACCCCGCTTGGTAGTAACGGCACTGCGGTGCATGCTTGCGAATGGCTTCCAAGCAACGAAGGGCGCCCAAGCCGGTAATGTCAGCGGTCATCATGGGTGAGCGCCACGATTCAGGAACAAAGGACATGGCCCCAAGGTTGTAGAATTCATCTGGTTGGGTTTGGTTGACCGCATTATCGATTGAGTTTTGGTCGGCCAAATCACCGTTCAAGAGGTGAAAGTTTTCGTGACCCATCAAGTGATTGATGAGGCTCCTTCCAGAGGTAGGTTGTGACACGCGGCGCACCAAGCCATAAACGGTGTATCCCTTTTCAAGCAGGAGTTCAGCGAGGTAGGAACCGTCTTGCCCGGTGATGCCGGTGACCATGGCCGTCTTGCCGCTCATGGTCTTCGCACCGTGGCCCCCTTTTTCAAACGGTCGTGCGTTCGTCTCCCGCCAATACCACTCGTTCATCCTGATTCATGCGTGGATTTGAAAGAGGAGGGTGCGGGTAAGTATGCTCATGGCTCAGGACGAGGCAACCGAGGCGAGACGCCCTCGAGTGCTCATCGTTCGCGGTTCGTTTGGTGCGCTGGGCGGGGCTGAGCGGGAATTGCTGCAATTGGTTCGAGCGGTTGACCGACGATGGAAGGTCACCCTCGCAACGCTTGACTTCCCAGAACAGGCAAGTGAATTACTGCAAGGGGCCGATGTGGATGTCATCACGCCGAAACAACCGTTCGATTGGCCAAAAGGTGCCTGGGCTGAAATCACCGCTGCAGCCAGCAAACAAGCCGAACGAGCGTGGAAAAAAATGGACCTGCCGCTGGCTGAGGTCGATGCGGTTCACCTCTCTGTGTGCAGGGGGACATTGGAAGTGCTCCCGATACTCCCTCCAAATCTGCCCGTTCACTACCACTGCCTTGAACCACCCCGTTGGCTCTACGAAGACGTGCTTCACCGAAGGTTAGACGGTCGTCCGAAACGCCCACTCTGGCTCACTTCGTTGTTGTTCACCTCTCAGCGCCAACGCGACCGGTTGTTTGTGCAAGCGCTACTCCAGCGTGCAAATGCTTCCGTTTCGGGGAACTCCATATGGATTCAACGCCGACTCAAAAGCGTCTACGGACTCGCATCCGACCCAACCAAGGCGAACGGGGAACCGCCGGCACGTGACGAGCGGGGGCGTCCGTTGGAAGCCACGCACATCATGCACGTCATCGATTTAGACGCTTGGCCACGTGAACCCCGTTCTGTTGAATTGGAAGAGCTCGCTGAAGCCCCACCTATTCCCGAGTCCTACGTCATGACCGTGGGCCGTATCTCGCATGTCAAAGGTACTTGGGACACCCTGCATTCATTGGAGGGGACTGGCCTTAGTTTGGTCCATGTTGGCGGGGGAGATGAAGGCGACAAACGACTGCTTCAAGCAGAAGCCGAACGGTTAGGAGTGAACCTGGTCATTATGCCTCGCCTGTCCCAAGCGGCGTTGGTCGGATTGGTCCGAGGTGCTCAGGCCATGGTCAGTCATGCCCGTCACGAACCGTTTGGGTTAACACCGATTGAGGCCATGGCCGTTGGTACACCAGCATTGATGGTGGACGAAGGCGGCTTCCAATGCACCATGGCGGGCGTGGATTCTGGACGCTTATTGCGCCGAGATGACCGTCAAGGTTGGCTTGAAGCGTATCAAGACATCAAGAAGGCTGAACTTCGTCAAGCATGGGCCGAGGTGGGTCGCGCTCATGTTGAAACGAACTTCACACTCCCGGTGCAAATCGCTGCTTTGGAACGCTTGTTGACGCTCAATTGAAGCGTTGTGTTCATTTCTTTATATTTGGTTGAACGATAAAGCCATCATGAATCGTGAGTGCTCTGCAAAGAATCTGCTGTTGGTCGGTGCCGGTGGCATCGGTACCCAACTCGTTGAACTTCTGGTGGCTGGCCTAAGAAGGGTGAACCTCGAAGGCACCATCACCCTGATGGATGCTGACATCGTTGAGGCCAGCAACCTTGGGCATCAGCGCTACAGCCAAAACGACATCGGCTTGTCCAAGGTTGAGTGCCTCGCCCAGCGTCTTGACGATGATACCAGCAACTTGCGCGTGCAGGCCCGCAACGAAAACTTGCGTGATGCCGAGCAACTGGAGGGGGCAGACCTCGTCATCGTTTGCGTGGACCGTCCCGAACCACGCCGCCTTGTCCACGCCTTGGAAATCCCTTGGCTTGATGTTCGTTGCAGCGGCGATGGTTGGTTGGTGTTGTCCTCCCAAAGCGCCCCTGCTTTGCTCGAGCGCATGACCCCCGACCACGAACCCATGAGCTGTCAGGTTCAAGGGGCTCTGGAGACAGGTAATTTGGAGTACGGCTTTGCCGTTGCTGCTGCTTTTGGTGCCCAATGGGCCACTCAAGTTTGGCGTGGGCGTCCAGCTCCCGTCCAATCCATGGGCAGCCTCACCTATGGTGCTCTTGGTTTTCCGGAGGTGAGTGCATGAACGGCTTACCTGATGCAGCCGACCTCGCCGTAAGCGAGCAGGCTTGGGAACTGGCTTGCGAAGCCGCCGTTCAACGTCGCACCGATGATGCTGACCTCCTCGACGTTCAGCGCATCCTGTCTGAAGCAGGCCGTTGGGACGGCGTGTACGTTCTATCCGTGATGGCTGGATTGGAGACTTCCGTACTCATTGATGCTGACGACAAGGTGTTCATCGATTGGGGAACCGCAGGCCAAGTGACCCTCCAGCCTCCTGTTGGAGGTCGCCTTCCATTCAAGCTCTGGGTGCACACACACCCTCGTTTTGCTGCGTATTGGAGCAACACCGATACAAACAGCCTCGCCTTGGGCGCTGGCATTTTGGAATCCGCCATGGTCTTGGGCCAACCAGGACCAAAGCACAGCAGCAACCGTTCGTTCGTCGAAGTTGAGAACACATCCTTCCTCACAGAGGTTGGGCCGTTGAGCCAATGGACTGACGAAGAACCCGTGCCTTGGACCGATTGGTATGCTCGCAATAACATCGCTTTGGAGGTGGAACAATGACGGCACGAGCACCTGCGGACGACGAAGAACACATCAAGGCCCTCATGGCCATCATGAATGGACAAGGCCGCAGCGTCGGCGCCGTTATCGAACAAATCACGGGTGAAACGCCCAGCGAAGAAACGGTAGAAGCGGTGACCAATCGCTTGCGGATGGCGCAAGAGAACGGTGAAAACGTTGACATCGCAGAACTCGTTCGCTCCTTGAACCAGATGGCCGACCAATGGGCCTGATCACTGGTTTTCGTAGGTTGGACGGCGGTTTTCAATGAGGGCCGAGAGCCCTTCCAAGGCGTCCTTGGTCGCAAAGATGGTGTGAAGGCCGTCCAATTCAAGTTGCAAACCGGCGCTGAGCGAAGTCTCGGCTGTAGCGTTGATGAGGTCGCTGGCCATCCGAAGACCAATCGGTGCTGTGAAGGAGAGGCTCTTGATTTGACGCGCCACGCCTTTGTCTTCTGGATTGAACCCTTCTGGGCATCCTCCATTCATCAAGACCTCCATGTTGGCATCATCGAAAAACGATGAAGCAAACTTGACCACGGGCGAGGCTGGGTTCGCTGGAGAACCGGGGTACTTGTTCTCGGGCTTGCCGGCTGCGGCCACCTCTGCAATGCAGTTCTCAACCGCTGCCACATCAACGAGATGTGTCACCAAGCCAAGGTCCGCAGCCGTTTGTGCGTCCATGAAATTGCCTGCGAGCACCGCCCATCGAGCCACTGGAATACCACAGATCCGTGCTGGGCGCTGTGAACCGCCCAAGCCGGGATAAATGCCAATCGATGTTTCTGGGAAGCGGAATTGGGTACGACGCGTTCCAATGCGATAATCACAAGCCAGCGCCAACTCCAGACCCCCACCCAAAGCCAGTCCTGTGGTCAAAGCCACCGTTGTTTTGGGTGAGGTTTCAAGCATGTTCAACAGAGCGTGTCCCTCCGCTGTGAAGTCGTAAATGTCTGGAATCGCATCGGCCCGGATTTTATCGACAAAGAACTTGACATCCGCCCCAGCAACAAAGGCCTTGCCGGCTCCATCCAACACCACGGTATGAACGGCATCGTTGGCGTTGGCTGCTTCCACGGCGGTGGTCAATTGCTGAACGACCGTGACGTTCAGTGCATTCATGGCTTCGGGACGGTTAATGGTGATGGTAGCCACGCCGTTTTCGACCTTGGAATCAACGTACGAGAAGGCCCAAGGTGTGTTGCCTTGCTGCGTGAAGAAACTTGGAACCTCCCATCCTTCGCCGGCTGTTTGGCCGTAGGCGGTCGCCATTCGGCAGGCCTCAGCCACGCCAATCCGATTCATCATCTCAAACGGACCACGCGCCCAACGAAGGCCAACCTTAGCCCCTCGGTCCACATCTTCCATACTGCAGACCTCTTCCTCTACGATTTGAGCTGCCACCCCAAACACAACGCCGAGCAAACGTTCCGATACCTCGGTGTATTGGTCTTCAGTGTAGGTTTCGTCTTGAGAAACATCCCATTGGGCATTGGCTTTGACCAGTTCACGGAGGTTGTCGGCCCCGTTGTATCGGGGTGTGTTCAGTTGTTCCGCCAGATAATCGGTGGAGTGCAGAGCAATGGGTGGGCCAGTGAGGTTCATCAGACCAAAGGGGCCGAGACCGATGCGGAAGGCCTTGCGAGCAATGGCGTCAATTTGGGCAGCGTTGGCCGAGCCTTCTTCCAACAACAAACATGCCTCGTTCAACCAAGGAACAAAAAAACGGTTGACAACAAAACCAGGCCTGTCCGCGCAAACGATGACGACTTTACCCAGCATTTTGCAATACTGGACCACCTTCTCAATGGTTTCTTGGCTGGACGCTTTGGCAGGAATCACCTCAACAAGACGGTTCTTGGCTGGGTGATAGAAGAAATGCAAGCCAACAAAGCGATCGGGGCGACCGGTGGCTTCGGCCAACGCATTGACCGAGAGCGATGAGGTGTTGGAAGCCAGAATCGTGCCCTCGCCACACGCTTCGTCCAAAGCCGTGAAGACCGCCGTTTTCACGTCAAAGTCTTCAAACACGGCCTCAATGACCAAATCGGTGTTTTCCGCCGTGTTTTCGACACCAACCACGCCGGTGATGCGCCCTTGAATGCCTTCGACTTGAGCCGGCGAGAAGATACGACGCTCTACCGCTTCTTCAAGGAAGGTGCCGATGATGGATTGTCCTCGCTCCACCCATTGGTGTTCTCGGTCAACCATTTGGACATCAAACTCTTCCTGGGCGCTTTTTTGGGCAATACCAGAACCCATGTTGCCGGCACCGACGACCGCTACACGCTGAATTGGTTGTGTCATGGTTCGGCGGAATCAAACGCCGCACATGAAGGATTTGGAGACTCACAATGACGAAATGCTGGACCAAGCCTCGGCCATGTCGTTGTTGAACCGCTCAGGCGAGAGGAAGACCACGTGTTCCATGAGCGCAGTATCGGGTTGTCGAGGCTCACCCCCTCGTGCTTTCCAAGTCGCATGAACACCTGCTACAGCCTTTCGCCAGGCTTCCATGTCTTCAGGGGGCAAGCAGGCGCCCTCCGGCATCAATTCGTTGTGGGCAGGTCGGTCGGAAGCCAAGACCGGCTGGCCTGCAGCCATGGATTCTACGGGAGGATAACCAAAGCCTTCAGCGGCCGAGGGAAACAACAAGGCTTCGCATGTCCAGCGATAGGAGTTCAGGATGTCATCGCTGATGTTGTCCCCCACATGGTGCCATCGGACGCCGTGCTGGGCAGCCAGCGCGCTCGCAGCCACCCCACCGTAGGGGCAGAGGTCTGAACCGATGTGGTGCACAACGATGTCTTCGCCGATGTCACCCGGCAGACCGCCAAGCATCTCAACGAGGAAGCCAAGACGTTTGCGTGGGTCATGACTTCCCACCACCAACAGATGACACGCCGATGCAGGCAGGGTTGCTGGACGAGCGGGGAGTGGGGATGGGGGGGTGTATTGTTCCACCGCCAAGCCGTACGGAATTTTGTACAACGGCGTGGACGGGAAGTGCTGACGGCAGAGTTCGGCCGTGGCTTCTGTGTTGCAGATGAATGCGTCGGCGCGCTTCAATCCTCGCATCAACTTGCCCAAATCGCGTCGGCGAATCGCAGAAGGTCGCTGCTCACCGACCTCAATGGTCGCCCCTGAGAGCGTGACAGTGCTTGGAAAGAGGTGGAAAAAATCGTGAACATAGACCACCACTGGGACACTGATGGAAGCCGGCACCAAATGCGCCTGTTCTTGGTCGCTCACATGCACCAGGTCAATCTGGCCTTGCTGTTTGAGACGCTTGACCGTTCGTCGAACTCGCCGAGGGTGAGTCACCCATCGCGTCCACAATCTGAGGAGTGGAGATGGGCGGGCTCCGAGGTCATATTCTTCAACTCCCAACGAAGACCAACCAGGAAATTCACCATTATCCAACGCCATTCGGAGATCGTGGAAGGCCCCCCCCAACCCCGAATACGGCGTTAATTTTCCGCCGCGCACAAGCAACACACGATGGGTGTTGTTGGCTGGCGTTGGGGGTCCCATAGTAGCGGGAAGAAAGGCCTCCACTTCAAGCAATCACCTCTGCGAGCCAGAAACGTCCCCTTCGGCACCTGTGTGCAGTCTCGGTGTGGAAAAGACATCAAGTAGTCCAAGGGCATCCGAGCAAGTGACCGACCATGCCAACCCCTCCAATGAGCCTCCCTCGTGATGACTTTGAAGCGGTGCAGAGCGGAATTGACGCGACCATCAATGCAGGTACTCGCATCCGTGGACACTTGGCAAAACACGCCAACCAAAGCCCGTACAATGCTGAGTGGGAAGTGGAAGCGGCGGTCGAAGCGCTTCATGTCTTTGGTTCTCGTTGGACCATTGAGATTCTTTCAACACTCTACATCACCGGACCTCGACGATTCAATGAGATGAAGACCATGCTCACGGGCATTTCCAGCAGAACGCTGTCCGATAAACTCCGCTTCCTCACCGATGAGGGGTTGGTCCTTCGCGTGGTCAACGAGGGTCCACCGGTGAAAGTCAGTTACGAATTAAGTCCACACGGCATGACGTGTGGACGCTTGCTTTCACCGCTGGTGGCTCACCTCAAAATCGTAGCCGGCTCTGTTCAATCAGCGTGATCAGCGCTCCAATCGGGGTTGATGCACCACTTCACCGCTTTGTAAATCAAAGGCCGTCAAATGATGCGCCCCCGCTTGGTCGTGAAACAAACAGGTGTCAACACCAATGGCTGCACATCGCCCGTCATCAAGAAGAACGGGACTGTACCACACCTTCCCCCAGTCTTCGCTTGAAAAGCCGGGGAGCGCCACCGTGGGCGTGTGGCCAAACACCACGGTTCGGTCGGGGTCGACCGGTTCGCTAGAACGGTGAAACGGTCCCCGAATCCAGAGGTATTCATCTTCACTTTGTTCGTCAAGCGGGCGACCGGGCTGGTAGCCAGCGTGAACCAACCGCCATCGGTTCAACACGATGTGCGATGGCAGGGTTGACATCCATGCTCGGTGTTCCGCCACAAGAGCATGCATTGCTTCTTCATTCAGCCCCTCTGCGCTGTCAAGACCGAACGCGCGCTCATACGAATATACCGTGGATGAACCACCGTTTCGCCACCACAGCGCCAAGTCAAGGTCATGGCTTGAAAGACGGTTAGGGTGAAACTGCTTGAGCATCATGGACTCATGATTGCCCAAGACACTGGTCATCTTTGGATGTTCGATGACCGTTTGTACAACCCCATAGGAATTCGGGCCGCGGTCGATTAAATCGCCCAACAGCACCACCCAATCATGCTCACTCAACTTTAGTTGGTCAAGCAATCCTTGCAGCGTTTGGTGAAATCCATGGACATCCCCGATGACCCATACGCGATGGCCAGCGTCAAGGGCTTCTTGGAGTTGTGCCTCAAGCGCAGTGTCCCGATTTTTTTGTTCAGGCATCATACACCTTCAAGCGCCGTCTACCCTATTTAAGCGGCTCATTAAGCATCGTAGGCCCCTCCAAAAAGCACACAATCCAACGATGGTTTAAGGGAGGAGAAGCACAACGACCCATTATGCCTCTTCTCGCCCAGTGGACGCGTCAGCGCCCTTGGCTGACGGCAGGGCTCGCAGGCGCTGCCAGCGGTGTGGTCGGTCTTGCAGGGGGTCTCGCTACCGTGGCCGGCACCGTCGGTGCTATGGCGTTTGGCGGCATCTCAACCAAGCGAACTGCCTCGTTGGAACACCCCTTGCGCCGGCGTATTTTGAGCACCTTGGAAGCCCAACCAGGGTTGTGCTACCGAGAATTGCAAGCGGTGATGAACACAGCGAACGGCACCTTGCGACATCATCTCGATGTCCTGCAAACCCGACAAGCCGTCACGGTGATGCCTGTCAACGGGCGAACCTGTTATTTTGCAGGTGGTCCAAGCCAAGTCGAAGTCCTCAGAAGCAAAGTCGTCGGCGAAGAACGCATGGCCCAACAATTGCCCATTGGGCTCTCCCCTGTACAACGCTTGATTCTTGAGAACATTGAGCGAGAGGGAGTTCCACGCTCACAAGCGGAACTCGCGCGGCGATTGGGACGAACCAGAGCCACCGTTCACAGCGCCGTCAAAGTGCTTCGCCGACGCGGCATTCTGCGCGAAGACCGGATTGAACTCATGCCCCACATCGACCTTGACATTTACAGCCGTGCATCGCGCGCCATCGATTACGAATTTGTCGATGAACGTCGCTGAATCCATGCGTTCGGTTGCAAAATCTGTTGCTCAAACAGGATTTATTGCATAGACTTGAAAGCCTCTCGGCAACGCCGTTTTCTTATGTTCTCTCTCCGCCTTGTTGAGCGTCCCTTACCTTCGTTGGACCGAGATGTTGACGGATTGATTGAGTGGATGATCGATACGCTCTGCCTTGTGCGAAAGCGCGGAGATGCCACCGCCGATATGGGCAGGGCAGGTGTGGTTCATCGCTTGCTTCGCGACCATCTCTTCGGTCAACCAGAACAGGCTTGGGACGCCCAGATGTTAGCAGACGAACTGGCGCACATGCCTGCGGCACTCAACCACCATCTCTCCAGATTGGTGGAAACAGGCCTCATAGGGCATACAAATGAGGGAAAGGGATGGCGGCGTTATTACCTTCGCGGGGGTTCACTTTCCAACGCTGTGGCCTACGTTCAGCAGCATTGCAACCTGACCTTGCAACAGCGCCTGCCGTTGCTGAGTGAACATTGGAACCGTGGGACAGACCCATTGCCAGTTGAACTTCCACAGGAGGAATCTGCGCCGTTTTCCATCGGCATTGTGGACCATCGTCCCGTTGCAGAGGAAGCTGTTGGCAACGCCCTTTCCCATTGGATGAACGATTTCGGTTTGCTCGGCGAGCGACCCGGCCAAGAATTGGCTGTTGACTCGCTCTCTGTCCGACTCTTCCAAACCCTACTGGAGAGAACCTTGCCCCTCTCGTTGGATGAAGCCGCCGAAATGCACGGTGGGCAAAAGGCCCGCGTTGGACGCATACTCGACCGTTTTCGCGCCTCTGGAATGGTGGAACGGGTGCCCCGAACCGACCGCCTGAACACCGCTTTGTGGACGGCCATGACGACCCAACATCAGCGCCGTGGTGAAGATTGGTTACTAAAGAAAGGTGGTTTCCAGCGGTTGCTGAACGAACAACAACAAGGCCCACTCCTCAAGGCTTTGGCCTCAGGAAATCTTTCGGTTGAAGGGGTCGAAGAACACCTCGCTGGCTTGGAACCGCGTGAACAAATGCTCCTGCTCAACCTTCTCGGTGGTCGCCTACCGATGGGATACCGTATGGCAGGTACCACACCCGCTATCGTGCAGCGTCATGTCCAAGACCGATTGGACCGGGTGCTTCGGCGCATGGTGCGTGTCGCAGGTCTTTTGGACGAGGCGTTCGCAGAACAGGTTGGAACGAACTGAGGCGTTGTTATGTCGGCGTTTATCGCACCGAAGCAAGGAGCGTGGGATGGCGAAGCCCGTCCTCTGTTCTTGGCCCCAATGTCGGGCGTGACCGACCTTCCCTTTCGATTGCTTGCGAAGGAATGCGGCGCTGACTTCACCATCACGGAATTCACCAACTCCACCGCCTTAACGCGGGAAGCGGCGACCTCGTGGAGACGCATGGAAACTCACGAGACTGAAGTGCCTTTCATTCCACAAATCTTTGGAGGTGACCCGGGAGACATGGCCACCGCTGCGGAGATGTTGGCGCCAAACGCTGACATCATCGACTTGAATTTTGGTTGCCCTGCACCCAAAGTCACCAATGTATGTGCCGGTGCAGCCTTGATGGGCGAACCTGACCGATTGGTTGGCATGGTGGAAACCATCGTTGACCGTATTGACATTCCCGTCACGGCAAAAATGCGTTTAGGAACGGGAAAAGGTGAGAACAACGCCAAGGACATCTGCTTGCGTTTGGAAGATGTTGGAGCCCAGCGGCTTTGCATTCACGGTCGTACGCTTCGCCAACGGTATGCTGGTGAAGCGGATTGGACGAGCATCAAGGAGGCCGTTGATGCTGTTGAGGTGCCGGTGGTCGCAAACGGAGATGTTGTTGATGCAACTTCAGCGGCAGCGTGCTTGCGCCACACCGGCGCCTCGGGTTTGATGATCGGTCGCGGCGCCATTGGACGCCCAAGTGTCTTCGCCGAGATCAAGGTCGGATTGGGTTGGATGGACCTTGAAGCGTTGCCTTGGGTCAAAGCAAACGACGGCTGGCACACCATGAGCGAAACTGAACAGGCCTTCGCCAGTCGTAAATGGTGCTGGGACCGGTACATTGACCTCTCAAACCAAACAGTGGGGCTCCAAGGAAAATGGATGCAGCGTCATGCCATCGCGTTTACCAAAGGTCTTCCTGGAGCCAAACGGGTTCGCACACTCATGCACGACCAAGATACCAACGTGGCGATGGCGAACGCCATCAGCAACTACCTGTCAGGGACAACCTGAACTCAGAAGGTGGATTCCCAATCGGCAAGGTCGTTGTCAGCAGCCCAAGCCTCGTCCGTGGTCTCGCCACGAACCTTGAGTACTTCACGAGCGAGCAACCAATAAATTAACGCCAAGGAACGGCGACCTTTGTTGTTAGCAGGCAAGGCAATGTCCACGTTGCGCAAGTGATTGTTGGCGTCAACGATGCCCACAATAGGAAGACCGGAGGCCACGGCTTCTCGCAAGGCTTGCTGGTCGTTGGCCGGGTCGGTCACAAAGAGGATATCTGGCTCGATATAAGAGCGAAGGGCTGGATTGGTCAATGACCCTGGGATGAAGCGTCCCACAGCGGAGTGGGCGCCGATGGCTTCAGCAAATTTGCGGGCTGGGCGCTGTCCGTATTGGCGAGCGCTGACGACCATAATCGAAGGTGCATCGTAGGTGTTGAGCAACGCCGCAATTGAGCGGATACGAGCATCAGTGGTGGGGATGTCAAGCAGATACAAACCGTCTTCTCGAACACGGTCAATGAAGCGGCTCATGTCTGAACTCTTTTGTTGGGTACCGATGTTAACGGCGTTCTCCTCATAGGTTTCAGCGGAGACGAGCAGTTGGGTTTCTTCGGACATGATGAACCACAGCAAGCCGCCCACAAACCCCCCATATTAAACCGCTTCGTCCGGCTCTCCCATGGCATTGGACTCGATGAATCACGAATAATGTAGCAAAAGGTATGAAAAACAACGTCCAGTTTTCACCGCTATGGCGGAGGATAACTCGGTGAAATCATCGGGTTCCGCCCCCACACATATGGACGCCAAAGAGCGAGAAGATGGATTCTGGGTGGGTGACGACGAAGTCTTGCTTAGTGTAAGCGCAAGCGACCTTGAGCGCTACACCTATTGCCCCCTCTCGTGGTATCTGTCAAGCACCGGTCATGCAGGAAAGAGTGTTGAAATCGAAGAAGGCATCGTGCGCCACAAGGAAATTCACGAATCCATCGAAGCCTTGCAAACGCAGCAATTCAAAACAAGACGCAACCTTCTCATCTGGCAGTGGTGGTTCGGCATCATCCTTATCCTCACCGTTGATACGTTGGTGTTTCAAAACGCAAGTCAGGTACATTTTGACGCAACAGAATTGTCCAAACTGATGGCCATGGCCGCACTGGCCTGCCTGGTGGTCGGCATCGGAGCCGTGTTTATTCCATGGCGTACATTGCTTGGCGTGACACCTTGGAACACCCATCAGCAGGTGCTCAATGACGAAGCTTCTTTCTTGGTTGACCCGGTGTTTGAACCGTTGGATTTCAAAGGGGGCTGGCTTGAAGGTGGGTGGATTGAAGCCGCCATGTTCATAGCAGCGATCATCCTCTCACTCCATGCCATTGCCTTGCAGTTTGCCAGCGACCAAGAACAAGCGGCCTATGTCCTTGCAACCATAACGATTGCATGGATGTTAGCCGCCTCGTATCGGTTGCAACGGGCCCTGATCAGCAACAGCGAGGCTCGTGTGTTGGCGACCAAAAACAACCTGTCCGTCAAAGATGAGGTCGCCTATTCAGATGACGAACAATCGGCCAACCTCTTGGTCGACGGCCAAACAGGTCTGAGAGGCCGACCCGACCAAATCGTCATCATCGATTCGGAGTTCATCCCCGTTGAACAAAAAACCGGGAAGGTGCCCAAAAAACCCCACGACTCCCATGTGCTTCAGGTTCTGGCCTATGCTTCCCTTGTTGAAACCACCACTGGCCGAACCCCACCATACGGCTTGCTTCGGTACGGAGAGGACAACCTCCATCAAATCCCTTGGAACGAAGCAGGAAGGGAACGTTTGCATGCCGTCATCAAAGAAATTCAACGCACCATGGCTATCGGTGGGGCAACCCGCAACCACAATCGCGAAGGCAAGTGCAAATCTTGTTCACGCCGATATGCCTGTGATGAACGCTTGGTCTGAGATTAGAAACAATCCTCAACCAAGGGATATTGAACACAGATGTTGGTCACTGTGACGATGACCAGAAAGTTGTCGTGGACGGTGTTGAGGGTGCTCTCTCCACCGCCTCTCGCACGCACTTCCAACACCCATTCGCCAAGAGGGAACGACGGGTTGGGTTGGAGGCGTTCTTCAAGCGGACTTGCGTCCTCGCTCACATCTTGTTCCCACTGTACATTTCCGTTGCTATCGGTGAGGGTAGCATGGACATAATGCGATTCGTTATCGATGAGCAGGTCTCCAACAATGGGTGATTCAGACAACTCAAAACTGACTTTGAAGTACACGTTAATCTCTGTTGTTTGTTCGTTGACCACGAAGGTGGAACGATTGACGTATTCATTGGCATAATCGGCCAAGGAAGAAAACTCATGAGAAATCGTGACCTTCTTGTTGTTGAGACTATCATATGCTGGCTCTCGCAGCGATTCAACCGATTCTCGTGCCGCAATCAAGCCCATACAACCTGAAGTGGACGACATCAAGACCACCAGCAACAGGACCGCTGCGAGACGGGGTTGCCGCATGAAACCCACCACCAGCCTGTGCCCTATGAAGGCCACGCTGTATTTTTCGCCGTGCACTTCAAAGCAACCCCCTCCTACGGCAACATGTCTGAATGAAGCGAACACAAGGCCGAGCTCCGGCGATGACGACCCCTATGAACGCTGACAGACACTCAACCAAACCGCGCCCCGCAGGTGCTGCATTCGTTGGCGTCTACAGGCAGATCGGCTCCACAGGCACCACATTCGTCCGTTGCTTCCGAAGGCGTATCATCTACAACCGTTTCCTGTGAGACCCGACGGCGTGCGGGTTTCTTCTTCTCCGCCTCTGCTTTGAGCTCAGCGTCCGATTTGGTTGACGCTGACAAGGGAGCGTCGTCGTCATTGAAACTGAAGTTGGCTTTGGCCTCGCTGACTTCGTTGCCAGCCAGTGATGAGTCTGTGAGGTTCATGCCAACTTTGACCTTTTCACCGGGAAGTACGCCTTCCTCACCTGTGATTTCAAACAGGCGTTCGCGGATGTCGGCATCGGAAGCACTCAATTCACCTTGATCCTCTGCAAGGGCTTTCAACTCACCTTTTTCAGAGAGGAAGGCATCCAAATCATGGTCCGTGGAGGCATCTTTCGTTGACCGCAGGGTCGTCGTGACTTGGGATTTGTAGGCTTCAATCTCTTCCTCAGTCATCTCCTCCATGGCCAATTCATCGGCGTGGCGACGGTCGTACGCTGCCTCCACTTCTGCTTCTGCTGCTTCGATGTTGGTGTCCCACTCTTCCTCAAGATGCTCTTCGTCAAAGCCGAACTCCTTGACAGCGTCGGCAAAGTTCTGCGTTCCTGTCACAATTTGGTCATCGTCATCTTCGGGGAGCGCCACCGTTTCCTTGACGACTTCTTTTCGCTCTCTGCGTTCTCGTTGCTCAAAGAACGACGAAACGTCCTGATAAGCGCCACAATAGGCGCAATTATCGATCAAGTCTGGAATCGATTCACCGCACTCGTGGCAGTCGTGGAATTGTGAACGGGCTTTCTTCAGGTTAAACACACAATGCGGGCAGCGGTCTTCCGTGCCTTCCAGTTCTCCATCACATGCAGGACAGTATTCGTAAATGTCACGTTCAACTTCCTCCTCACGTTCGCGTGTCAAGAGAATAGCAGCGACCAAGACACCGACCAGCACCAGAGCCCCCAAACCAAACAAGGACATGGTTCCCGTGCCCGATGCAGTACCGTCTCCGTCGTTGCCCGTGTTGGGGGCGAGGGTAGCAAACGACTTCGTGTACGCAGAGCTGATGGATGAATCCTCGGGAATCAAACGAACGGTGGTGGTCGATGCGGTTGCGGGAAAGGTGCAGCTGAGTGAACCCCGGTCGCCACGGTTGACAATGTTGACCACCATTGTATCGATGACGGTGTTGGAACTGTCCTGGCAGGTGTAATTTGCTTCACCGGTGTTGGTGCTCCTTAGGCTGATGCTTAGCGTGTAGAACTCGCCGTCATGCAGTGGGAAGGTGGCCTCGTTGCCTTCAATGTCAAGAATGACAACGGAGACCGTCTCCCATTCAAGTTCCAACGCCGATTCCACCAAAACCGTTCCAGAGGCGAAGGAATTCTGCTTGTTGGCATCCCAACTTCCCTGCGCCGCGACCCACTGCGCCTCAAAGGTAGCCGTGTGGGCATAGGCTGCTGTGCTCAAGGAGATGTTCCACGTAAACGCTGCACCCGCATCCAATCGAATAACAGGCGATCTGTCTTCAAGACCGTCAAAGCTGTATTGGATGTATCCTGAGACGGCAATGTCGCCGGTGTTGTCCACCGTCACAAACCATTCAACATCCTCTCCGCCTTGAACAGACGGAACGTTCGGCAGGGCAATGCTGTCCACAAACACATCGGGCAGCGGATACTTCGTGAGGAGGCCCGACACCATGTCGTTGCTTGTGTTTTCTTGCTCAAGACCCGCCTCGTTGAACGGATTGATTTTGGCGGTCACTTCATACTCACCATCGGGGAGGGAACTCAAGGCCGTGGAAGTAAGTTCAACACTGAAGACTTGTTGGCTGTAGCCCTCACCCGAGAACGACACCGTAAACGGTGGACTGGTGATCATCCCGCCGCCCAGTTCCGGTGGTTTCGCAATTTGAAGCCACAACGGGACATCAACAGGACCTGCCCCATCGGCTCGAACCAAGGTGCCTTCCACCGTCCACGGGCCTTCCAAAGCCCCATCGGCGGATGAGATGGTCAAATCCCCGAGGAAACTGAGGTCCATACGCTTGGAGACAATCAATTCAACGCTTGTTTTCTTGTTCATTTCTGAGGCTTCTTCAACCTCATTTGCGGCGTCAGGCGTGACATCGATGCTGTGCGTGCCGCTGGCAGGAGCGATGATGGTGCCGTTGACCCAAACCGATGCTCCTGCTGAAATGGCAGGCGTGTCGATCAACGCATCGGAGGCCCCCGGGACTTGAACCAACAATTTTGAGGCAGGGGCGTCAATGGTTCCAGTGTTGGCCACCTTGGTAGCGAGGTCAACGGTATCACCTGAATACACTGGGGCACCATCACCAAGAGTCAAGGTATCAATATGCAAGTTGGCCAGTCCTTGGACATGAAACGTTTTGCTGAATCGGGCACCGGTCGTATCGCCGTTGGCAAACCATTCAAACCATACCGTTTGAGTCCCTTCGGTAAGCCCGGACCACGTCACAGTGAAGGTTTCAATGTCGTTGGCAAGGATTTGCAATTCGTTGTATCCCAAACGATTTGAGGTATCGCTGCTGATGAAATCCTTGTACACATAGACGTGAACGTTGAGCGCATTGCTGCCCTGACTGTTGAAAAGCGTGACCGATATGTCAACTGAACCGCCCATGACGGGGTCGGTTGGCAAAAAGGACATGGTATCTGGTGAGGCTTCCACACCTCCACTGCTGGCGCTTTGAGCGCCGGCGGGAAGGAAACTGACGGCGAGCAGGAACAGGATGATGTTCGCCTTCAACCTCCGCTCCATGGTTCCCTTAGAGCCTGCAAAGCACTTGAACCCATCTCTGAATCGCCCAAAAAAACCCCCTGCTGACTCGGTTTGTCGCTCCTGCGTCGTGGGAAGAAGGAAACGAATCCATGGCTGAGGTTGAAGGGGAGAGTTGAAGGCAGTCCGTGGGTGTGGAAGCCACATGGGCCGAGGTACTGCAGCGTTTTGGCTCGTGTCCCTCCTGTTGTGTTCGTTGATACCACAAACGGGCTTGAACACGCCTACGACCATCGTTGCGCTCGAAGACGGCGTGCTGGTGGCGTCATCTGGTGCTTCCAACCTCAGCATTGCCTTCAGCAACGGCCCATCACAAGATGATGAAGTCAAAGGCACGAAGACACTCGCCTTTGCAATCACTGGAAGCGGCACATTGGACTCCTTACTCATTGAGCTCTCGAGCGATGAATCAACGTGGACCACAGTGCGTAATCTCACCTCATCGCCTTGGGTCTATCCATTCGTGACCACGGCACACACCAACGGAACCTACAAATTGCGAGCCTCGGGTTGGGATAGCGATACGGAGAGTTTTGCCGTGACGACCACGGATTGGTTCAACATCACCAATCAGGTGCCGGTAATCACCACCTTCACCGTACTCAATCCAGATGCTGGAAGCGGAACGAGCCTTGCTGACCGTGCATGGTTCAACATCGGCTCGCAAGAGGCGCTCTCGTTTCGCTGGGGCGCCAGCGATGACGACTTGAAGCAAGCGACATTGGCCAATGTTCCGGGCCCAGGCACGCCATCCACCGATGGTCCATCCAGTTTGGCCTACGGCTGGGATTGGAGCAGCGGGAACATGGGCGAAGGCGTATGGTCACCTCGTTTAACCGTCCACGACCGTTCCGGTCTTTCTGCCACGTCAACGTTGTTCATCGGCATTGACCGCACTGGCCCGAGCATGGGGAGTGTCACGGTGGGTGATGGTTCAGCATGGCAACAATCCGGCACGGTCACTGTAAGTGGTCTCTCCTCAGCCGCTAACGACGGTCAAGGCTCAGGCATCGCTAGCATTCAGTACGCCCTCGGCAACAATGCATGGACCACCACCACAAACGACAGCGTCTCATTCACGCTAGACGAGGGTATCCACACCCTTACAATGCGAGCGATTGACCGCGTCGGAAACATTGGCTCAAACACAACCGTTCCCATACGTGTGGACACCACGGCCCCAGTCGGCTTATCGTGGACGGTGGATGAACTCACAACCAGCCGTATCGGTCCAGCCAACATCTCGTTTTCCGCAGAGGACGCTGATTCAGGTATTGACACTTCATCGTCCTACCTCCAATATGGATTTGATTCAAACGGGGTTGGAGAAACTCCTGACCTCTCGGGTCGCTGGTTGACCATGGGCGTTAATGGCCTCTCCGGACAGGTCGGTTTGTCAAATTGGGCCACCAAGTCAAGACAGCACCTGATGCTGAGAGCGGTGCTGGTGGATGAGGCCGGAAATTCATTCACCACCCAAGCCTCTTCCTTCCAAATCTTGCCCGGATTGGACTTGTATTGGAACAACAGCCTGACCAATGTTGACCGCATCATTGTCCGTCCTGGAGAACAAACGGGGAATGTCACCATCACCAGCGTCCTTGAATCCAACCAAAACTATGGTGGAAGCGTCATCGTGCGTCTCGAAACCGCTCCCGCTGACCGCACTGCTACCGTAGAGTGGACCGTCATGGAGACCCGAAATCTGCCGGCGGGCACCCTTTCGGACAGCAACGAAACCATCGTTTGGCAGTACACGGTCCCCCGTGCGGGCCAGTTTGACCTCCGCTTGGTCATCGATTTCGCCAATGTCATCGATGAGTATGACGAAGGCAACAACAACAACTATCTCGTCGTGACCGGAGCTTCGCTCGACAGCCCGGGACTGGTCCCGTCGTTTGCACCATCGCTGTTCGTTCTCGTCCTCGTTGGATTCGCCTTGTCGCTGCTCCAACGCAAGACAAGGGATTGAAAAGCAGGGGGCCTCACGGCCGACCATGCGCCAGACGCTCCCCCGTGTACCCAAAGACCGCATTGCGGTTATTATCGGTGCCAAGGGGGCGACCAGCAAATCGATTCGAAACGCTGCAGGATGCCAGAAATTTGTCATCGATTCCGAGACAGGTGATGTTGAAGTTGAATGGGGCGAACCAGGAAGTTACGACCCCGTCAAAGCGATGAAACTGCCCGATGTTGTGAAAGCCATTGGGCGAGGTATGGCGCCCGAAGCCGCTGTTCGTCTGTTAGATGACGACCATTTCTTTGAGTTGGTAGACCTGCGGGACTATGTTGGAAAACGCTCCAATCAGCAACGGCGTGTTCGGGCCCGCATTATCGGACGTCAAGGGAAAATTCGCAAGTTGATTGAACAACTCACGCAAACCCAAATCAGCATTTACAACTCCACCGTGGTCTTGGTGGGTGAAGAAAGCGGATTGTTTGCCGCCCGTCAAGCCATTGAGATGTTGGCTGGTGGTTCAGAACACGGCAGCGTCATCGGTTTCTTGGAGCGAGACCGAAAACGTGCTCGCTTGGAAGCCCGCTCCCTCGACACTTACGAAGAGCGGGTCGAGCCTCAATCCGAAATGCGTGGATTTGAAGGGCTGGTGCCAGGTTTGGCCGATGTTACCAACCGAAGGGACCGACGCATGCGGGCTGCCCAAGTTGACCCAGAAGACGAGGAAGCGGTCGCCGAAATGATGGAACTCGCCGAGGACGAGAACATCACCTGGGAAGAGGAATGATCACTCCTCTTCCTCAACGCGTTGTTCCAGATCCGTAAGGTCCATGTTGAGAACATCGTACATGGCTTCGGCAAGGTTGACCGCTAGACCGTTCTTTTCGCCCCATTCCACCAGTCTTGTCACATCTCGGACCAGAAATTCCTGCGCCTTTGGGTGACTTTCGACCACGGCTTGACCAACATCGATGATGCAAGCACGCTCTTCGTGCCATAGAATGTTGTAGGGTGAAAAATCACCGTGAACCATCTCTGCTTTCTGCCATGCAACGGCCAAGAAATGGAGCAAATCGTCGTACACCGTTTGTGGATCGGCAATGTCCACTTCTCTTAACTTGGGAGATGGCGAGGTCTCGCTGCCCAAGTATTCCATGACCAAGACGTTCTTGTGGACACCCAACGGTCGTGGAACATTCAGCCCCCAACGTGACAATCGGTTCAAATTTCGGTGTTCCTTGCGAACCCAAACTTCCACCAAATCTCGGTGTTTGCGACGCAAACCAGTGAACCGGGGGTCGCCCTCAATGTATTGAATGAGGTTCTTGAAAACGGCGTTTGAAGTGTGGAAGATTTTCACCGCCACGGGTCTTCCATTGATGTCCGTACCGTGAAACACGTGCGCTTCTTTTCCACGAGCGACGGGAAAATCAAGGGTTTCAATCACCCCAGATTTCATCAATTTGTACAGGGCCATCAACGTAAGTCGGTCAAAGACTTGGTCGAAGACACGGCGGTCAACCCAATCATAACCGCCGGAGCCCATCGCTCCCTGGATTTTTGCCTCAATATCGCGAAACATGGTGTTGTAACGCTCTTCCCTCATCCATTCATAACGTCCGCCTTTGTCGCCAAGGCTCTGAACAAATTTGGATTCCTCGGCCCTAATGTGCTCAGCGTCCAATTCTTCTGATGTGGCTGCGTTGGAACGACGTTGGCGTCGCTTGCGGCGTTTTTTGGGGCGACCGGAGAGTTCGTCCCAGTCGTCCTCATGCACCATGCTGCTACCTCATCGTATCAAGCAAACAGGGCATCGATGTCATCATCGTCATCATCGTCATCGGGATATTCTTCAGCACCCTCTTCTTGAACAACCTTCTCGGCAACCTCTTCATCTTCGGATGCTTCCTCAACCTCGTCATCTTCTGCGGCAAAGAGTTCGTCATCATCGTCGTCATCGTCGTCTGCAAACAAGTCGTCGTCATCGTCATCGTCCCCAAACAAGTCGTCGCCGTCAGCGTCTTCCATCTCAGCCTCATCGAAGGCGTCTTCGTCGTCTGCATCCCCAAAGGCGAACAAATCGTCGTGTTCACTATCTTCATCAAACGATGCACCCATGCCAAACATGTCAACATCATCAGGTAGGACACCCTTACGAGAGAGATACATGGCTTGGGTCTTGGTGTATCGATGCTTGACATCGGCTTTTGAATCCTGGAAATCCCAAGGCCAAATGATGATTAAATCGCCTTCTCGAACCCATTGACGACGTCGCATCTTTCCGGGAATGCGAGCCATGCGGGTCTCACCGTCTTCGCACAGAACGGTGACTCGGCGACCGCCAAGCAATTGTTGAGCAAGAGCGAACATTTCGTTGACTTTCTTGTTGGGCATTTTCACGCGGATTTTACCATCGCTGGCATCATCAGGACTCTCGAGACGCGCAAGTTCTTCGGCGTCTACTTTTTCCTCAAATCTGCGACCCAATCAGTCTCACCTATCCCTTCCAGCGGTCAACCCTTCTTGAAGGCATCACCCAAAAACAGGGCCGTTAAGGGGTGGAAGACTCACCAAGCCCCAACAAGGGCGTTGGCTGCAGATTCACACAAGGCGAGGAGTGGGCCCGCTCCAATACCGAAGAACAGGGTGGTGACTAAACACGCCAGAATGGCGAGGCGAACCGGGGTGCCTTTGGGCAGGGCTCCCTCACGACCTTCTTCAGCATCATGGAAGAACATCACCAAGCCAACTCGGAGGTAGTAGAAGACGGAGATAGCCGAGTTAATGACCATCAACAAGGCAAGGTACCAGACCCAATGCACATCTGACAAGGAAAGCTGGCTGTTTACCGTGACATCCAGTAAGGCGACCTTGACGATACCCATGATGACCAGCAACTTCGACATAAAGCCAGCAAGCGGTGGTACGCCAGCGAGGGACATCATGAAGATGAACATGGTCACGGCGAGGAAAGGATCACGCTTGGCTAGGCCACCCAAGGATTCCAATGTGTGTCCACCCTTTTCGGATTCCAACAACGATAGGACGAGGAAGGCTCCCAATTTGAAACACACCAAGACGGTGAGGTGGAAGATGAGGGCCGTCACCACAACCAACGCTGCGTCGTTGCTGATGTCAACGTGGCCGTCCTCCCAGTTGAGGGCGCCAATGGCGGTGATGGCCGCCATCATGTAACCAGCGTGAGCCACCGAGGAATAGGCGAGCATGCGCTTGGGATTGGTTGAGCCGAGGGCTGCAAGGTTGCCCCAAGTCATGGTCACCACAGAAAGGACGCCAAGGGCTACCAACCAAACGGCAGCGCCATCGGTCGCTTCTGGTGAGGCGACCACAAGCAGCAATCGCAACAATCCGAGGACACCCATGGCTTTGCTTGCCGTAGCGAGTACACCCGCCACGGGCGAGGTTGCTCCTGCATAAGCGTCAGGTGCTGCAAAGTGGAACGGTGCAGCGCTCACCTTGAACCCGAATCCGACCAGAAGCATACCGAGCGCAATCAGAGGCAGGGGTTCCATACCGTTGGCGGCAAAGGCTGCGGACAGTTCGGTGAACTGCAAAGAGCCTGACCAGAGGTAGAGCAACGAGAGACCGTACAGACCTACTCCAGAGGCTACAGAACCGACGATGAAATACTTCATGCCTGCTTCTGTCCCTTCCTTGCTTTCCTTCATGAAGGACACGAGCACATAGGTCGAGAAGGAAGCCAACTCCAAGCCGATGAAGAGCAAGAACAAGTCTTGGGCCAAGGCCACGACGGACATGCCAAGCCCCGTGGTCATCAAGAGAATGTAGAAATCCACTTGTCGTCGGTTGTTGTACAACCCAGTGGCGCTTCTGTCGTTTCGGTTCGTTGCAGGAAGACGGTTGATGGAAGCAGCGCTGGCGAGAGCCAGAGCCCCGTAGAAGATGAGTTCGAACATCCGGCTGAACTCATCGATTTGGAGCATCGTGTTGCTACCAGAGACGATTTGTGTCGTGTTCATGCCGTTTACGAAGGACAACGTGGCCAGACCAAAGGCGATGGTGAAAAAGGCGGTTGCAAACAAACCAGGGAGCCGTGGATCGCTGTCAAGGGTTCCACGCTTCCCTCCCAAGAACCAAGGGATGCGAATCTGGGACAGTGGAAGACGGAACTTTGCATCACCCAGATTGGGCACGATCATCAGCGTGAACAGGCCGATGACCAAGACAAATTCAGGCGCCAATGCGACCACAAAACCGTCGCCAAAGGGTTCAATCTTCTCCATCTCAAGCACCTCCTGTCAGAATCGGAATGAGCAGCGTTTCAAAGAACGCCACGGTCCAGCCGTTCATCATGTCAAGCGCAATCCAAGGCATCACGCCGAAGAGGATGGTGAAGGCCGCCATGATGACCATCGCCCACTTCTCTGCGTCGCTGATGTCTGGAACGGCTTCACCGTGCAAGCTTGCAGGTGGTTGGGTTTTGTCCCCGCCCTCAAAGATGGTGCGTTGCATTGACCAGAGGTAATAGGCAGCGGTAATGGCGAGCACGAAGGCAGGTCCAACCATCCACAATACGCTCCAACCCTCGGCAGCGATGAAATGCCAGAGCGCAAGGAACATCATCAATTCAGCCACGAAGCCGGCCAAGAGAGGGAGGCCAAGCGAGGCCATCCAGGCGAACATCATCGAGGTTGCCAGCCAAGGAGAATGCTTGGCCATGCCTCGCATGGCACCAATTTCCATGCTGTGGTAGTGGTGCTTGAATGCACCACACACGGCGAAGAGCATGGGGCTGATGATGCCGTGGGCAAACATCATGAAGAGGGCAGCAGCCCATCCGAGCGGTTGCATCGTGGCAATCCCGATGAGGATAACACCCATGTGCGACACCGAAGAATAGGCCACCATTTTCTTCAGGTTGGTTTGGCCCAAACAAACAACAGCACCCCACACAAGCGAAATCATACCGAGGGCCAGCAACCAGAACTGGAAATGTTCTGCAGCATGAGGGAACATCGCTAAGGGCAGCCGGAACATACCGTAGGCACCCATCTTCAGCATCACACCGGCCAGCAGCATCGAACCACCTGTTGGGGCCTGCACGTGGGCGTCAGGCAACCAAGTGTGGAAGGGTACAGAAGGCAGTTTGACGAGGAATCCAATCATCAGCATGACGAACAGCACTTTCTGCAGACCTTCGCCGAGGAACCATGCGCCACCTGCATTGGCCGACTGTGCGTGAGCAATCAGGGTTGGGATGTCAAAGGTGCGTCCCGTCCAAGCCCCAGCGTGCGCGAGGTTCTCGGGCTGGAGGAAGTACACCGTCACCAAACCCAAGAGCATGATAACCGAGGCGGTGAAGGTGTAGATGAAGAACTTCTGAGATGCGTACTTGCGGTCGTTTCCACCCCACTTGAGAATGAGGAAGAACATTGGAATCAACGTCAGTTCCCAGAACACATAGAACATGAACAAGTCAAGCGCAACGAACACGCCAATGAGCGCACCGCCCATCATCAACACCAGCGGGAAGTACACGGCTGCGTTCTTTTCATGCCAGGTTGCAACGATGGTAATGGGCAGCAAGAAAGTCGTCAACCACACCATCGGGAAGGACAAGGCATCCATGCCGACGCTCCAATGGATGCCTAAGGATTCTACCCATTCGTAGCGGAATTCGTAATTGAAACTCCCAAAGGAGAGGCTCGCCCAATCCAAGGTGCCTTCGATGAATTGATTTCCGAAGAACATCGCCGTGGTCAACGCCAACATGAGCAATGAGAACACGAATGTCGCCATACGCACCGTTGGTCCCATGCGCTCGCGAGCGGCGGGCGAGGAATAGGCAACATAAGCGAGCAACACGATGCTGCTGATGAGCGGCAAGCCGACCAGCGGCATGGAGATCCAGTCGGTCGTCAAGCGACCACCCCCCAAATTAGACCAAAGATCGCTAAGGTACCTAAGGCCGCCATCAAGATGTAATCCCGAGCGGAGCCCGTGGTCAAGGCACGTAGTTTGGTTGAGAGTTGCTGCGATGTGCGTTCAATCGTCTTGATGGTGCCGTCAATGACACTGGAATCCGCTTCAGCCGCCTTGAACGAGAAAGCGGCGACAATTTTTAGCATCGCCATGTCGTAATAGTGGTCAAAGTACAGACGGTTTTCCAAAGCGGTTGCAAATCCGGATTGTGCAAAGGAAGCGTTGTCCCAATGGTAGCGGCCTTTCACCGCTTGATTCAACGCCAACACAGGACCGAACCAGGGTTTGGCTGTTTCACCCTCGTCCAACTTCCCACCGTAGAGGGAAAGTGCAAGACCGGGTCCGACGATGGCACCGAAGAACAACGCCACATAGGACAACACCAAGAAGAAGGAATCGTGGTTGGCGAAGGCGTGCTCCATTTCGTAGAGGATGCCTTCGATGAGCCCCTTGTCGGACATCAAGCCGTACTCGATATCGGGTGCCCAATGCGTGAAGCCCATACCTGCAAACAGAATGCCTCCCAGACTGAAGAAGGTCAAGATGCACAGGGGGATCTTGATCCACGTGTTGGTTGGGTGAACATGAGCCGCCACATCGGTCTTGGGAGAGCCAGCAAAGGTCTTGAGCCACATGCGAGACATGTAAAATCCGGTCATGCCCGCGCCCAACAACACACACATTGCAGGATAGAAGAAGCGTGGGTCTTCCAAGGCCACACGCCAGGTGTTAGCGATGATGCCTTCCTTGGACCAGAATCCACCGATAAGTGGGAAGCCCATGATGGAAAGCGAACCAACCAACATGGCCGTGGCTGTCAGCGGCATCTTTGAGGCCAATCCACCCATGTTTTCCATGGATTGAGCGTCGAAATGGTCGTGGTGGTCGTCGTGGTGGTCATCACCTGCCAGCGAGGCCAAATGCACACGACCGAGTGTCAACTCGAGTTCAGGCACGTTGATGCGGCCATTGCCGTCCATGTCAAGGGCTTTCATGAGAGGCTGCATTTCCCACGGGGGCAAATCCGCGATGTCGGCTTCCTTGAGAGCACGTTGGAATTCGTAGGTATCCACTTCTCCTGAACCGTCGAGGTCTATCTTTTGGAAGAAGCCGAAGACGGATTGGTTGGTCTCAGCCAAGTAGTTGACCAGCATCAGCAATTCTTCGGGGTGCGCTTCGTGATGGTGGTCGTCGTGGGGGTGAAGGTGATGGTGGGCATGATGCACTTCGTGGATGACGGCCCCGCTCGCCATGAACAGCATACCCTTGGCCATCGCGTGATTGAACAGATGGAAGAGGGCTGCACCAAAGGCCACGATAACAATGGCGTGGTTGACGTAATAGTCGGGGTTCTTGCTGCCATCGGCAAGGTATTCGTGCCAGTGCAAGGTGTTGGCAAGGTAGAGCGCCGCACCAAGTCCGGTGAAGATGTAGGCCAGCTGCGACATCGTAGAGTAAGCGAGGACTTTCTTCAGGTCGTGCTGAACGAAGGCGATGGCCGCGGCCATAACGGCCGTTGTACCACCGATGGCCGCGATGATGAAGGCCAAATCGGCGAGTTCTCCGTGCATGGACTCCACCGCAAAGAACGGGAACATACGGGCCACAAGGTAGAGACCGGCGTTGACCATGGTCGCCGCGTGAATGAGGGCGGAAACGGGCGTTGGCCCTTCCATGGCATCGGGCAGCCAAACGTGGAGTGGGAACTGTGCTGACTTCCCTACGGCCCCGATGAACATCAGGCCAAGAGCCCATGCGAGGGTGCCTGGGTTGGAGGCGGCCACCTTGTCGATGTTGTATTCGTTGAAGACGACAGCGTAGTCAAGCGAACCGAACAAGTCCCACAGTACGGCCAAGCCGACCATCAAGAAAACGTCGCCAACACGGGTGGTCAAGAACGCCTTCTTGGCTGCGTAGGCAGCGCTGGGGCGTTCGTAATAGAAGCCGATAAGCAGGTAGGAACACAGGCCCATCAATTCCCAGAAGATGAACAACCAGAGGAAAGAGTCGGCGAGCACCATGCCAAGCATACCGGCACAAAACAACACGAATTCAGCGTAGAAGCGATGGTTTCGGTTGTCGTTGATGGGGTCGGTGTTCATGTAACCGACGGCAAAGGTGTTGATGAGCAAACAGAGGAACGAGGCGATGAAGAGCAACATCACCGTGATGTGGTCAACATGGATACCAAAGCCGAAACTGATCTCGGTTGTCACCACACCTGTGGTCCACATGCTGGAGGTGAACCATGTCCAATCGGACAGCCGCTCAACGCCACCATAAGCACCGATGAAGTCGCTGATGAGCCAGAGCGAAAGCGCCAGGCTGGCCCCCATGACGGGGAGTGCAATCAAACCGCCTTCCTTCAGCGTGTCTTTCCACATCTTTTCGCCGTTCAACATCTTTCCGAGGAAGAGGATGATGGGAAATGCCAACATGGGCAAAATGAGAATGTAAGGCGCATATTGCAACGCCGTGCTATGAACCAATTCTGAACTACCTGAACCTGCCATCATCTCACCTCAGTTCTTCAGGACGTTCACATCGTCCAGCGTAATCGATTCATGTTGGCCGTACATCGCCAAGAAAATGGCCAAACCAATGGCCACTTCGCTCGCAGCGATGGCGATGGCGAAGATGGTGTAGACCCAACCCGTCGTGTCGCCGTGGTGAACGGCCGCCGCAGCAAATTGCATGTTGGCAGCGTTAAGCATCAACTCAATGCACATCAAGACGATAATGGCGTTCTTGCGGGTAAATGCTCCGGCCAAGCCGATGACGAAGAGCAGGGCGGAGAGGCCAGATACCCATGCTGGGTCAATCATTCCTCTTCACCTCCGAACTCCCAAAGCAAATTTTCCATTCGCTCGTCACGAACGAGGTAGGCTGCGCCCATCATGGCCATCGCCATCAACACGCCGAGTACCAAGAGGGCAAAGCCCCACTCATTGAGCAAAGCATCGGCCAATCCCGATGTTGTGGGTTGGTCCGTGCTGGGGTTGGACCACACGTTATCGTCGTTCACGGCCGCTACGAGAATGAAGCCCAAGGCCAACAAGCCCAAACGGGTGAACAAGGAAATGAACTTCATTCAAAGTCCTCCTCAAGGATTTGACGCCGGGTTAGCATGATACCAAACAGGACGACCAAGCCAACGCTGGCGAGGTAGACGAGAATCTGAATCGCAGCCAAGAATTCTGCACCCAACAGGATGAAAATGCCAGACACGGCCATGAAACAGAAAATCAACGACAGCATGGAATGCGCCACCCGCTGGGCAAAGATGAGCCCAAGCGCTCCGCCAAGCGTGATAGCGGCGAACAAGAAGAACACCCCGGTTTCAGCTGCACTGGCGATATCCATCTCAAGCATCCCCCTTTGCGGCTTTCTTGGCCCGCTTCTCGCGCTCTTTGGAGGCTCGCTTGGCCAATTCGGCGTCGACCGCTTCTTGGTGCACGCCTGGCAGGACGCGGGTGCGAGAAGCATCAAACCACAGGTCTTGTCGGGTAAAGCCCGACATTCCATCGTATTCGTTGGTCATGAAGAACGAGGTGAATCCACAGGCTTCCATGCACAAGCCGCAGAACATGCAGCGACCAAGGTCAATGCGCCCCGAGACGATTTGGTCGTCGGCCGGATACAACTCGCTGGTAGCCACAACGGCTTCTTCGCCTGAATCGTTCCAACGAACGGTGGCGCTGTCGCCTGAAAGGTCCAATACTTCGGCGAAGCGCCATTCTTCAGGAGGTGCTGAGTGAGCCGTGACGTGGTTGAAGGTGTCAAGCGTGGCCATCACTTCAGGCACTTCGACAGCGGCGTACTTGCCGACTTCAAGTTCAGCGCCGAACCCAGCGTTTTCGCCTTCGGCATTGTCGAGGACATCAACACGCAACTCAGTTGTCATGTGCAGACAGTCGTTTGGACAGATGTTCACGCACATCTTGCACGCGGTACAGGTTTCCCAAATCACGCCGATGCGGCCGTTGTAATTGCCGGGAACAAACAGCCAAGGCTCCATGTCCTCAAGACGTTCATAGGGATACTGCACGGTTTGCGGCTTCCAGAGGGTCGGTTTGAGGTCAGAGGTGACGCGGTCGGGCGCAAACTCTTGACGGCTAATGTCGTTCATGACGGCGGAAGTGGCTGCGCGTGCGCGGCTACCATCATCCAAAAATTCGGGGTGGGAGGTGTTGTGGTAGGCCCCCAAGCGCTTGCCGAAGCGCTTCCCGATGAACGGGAAGGTTCGCAAGGCCGTGATCAAGGTAATCTTGAACGGGTACCAAAACAAGTTTCTGAAATTCGGTTGTGCGTGTGGATGCATTGGCATGGTCTTCACCTCACTCCTGCCCCGGGACCACCGTTCCCGCAGGCTCTACTGTATGGACGTGGAACATTCGCTCCTGCGCCGCTGATTTGTCCTCATCGTTGAGGTAGACCCAGAACACGCCCAACCAGAACAGTGTGGTCAGAATGGGCACGAGGTAAGGGATGCCGAAGGCGTCCCACGCCATGCCACCAGCCACATCGTTTTGCGCTGACATACCTTCAGGGTCAAAGAGATACAATCGGTAGACGAGCGCCAACACGACCTGCAGCACCGCTAAAGGCAGCAGCATGCGCCAGCCAAACTCGAGAATCTGGTCCGTTCGGATACGAGCAAGCGCAAAGCGAGCCCACACGAACACGATGAGGAAGACCAACCACGACTTCACGAGGGTCATGATGGCCCCTGGAATCAGCAAGTAGGCTTCCCCAACAACGGGGAGCGACCCGATGGTGCCCTGCAAGGGGAGGTGCCATCCACCAAGGAAGAAGTGCGTGAAGAGGAAACAAGCAGCGTATGTGCGGATGTATTCCGCCATGAACAGCATACCAAAGCGCATACCGCCGTACTCCGTCCACCAGCCTTCGACCAATTCGGCTTCAGCCTCAGGCATATCAAATGGAACGCGTTCCACTTCAGCAATCATGGTGATGAGGAACAAGGCGGCGCCAAGCGGCATCAAGAAGATGTTCCAAGCACCTGCTGAATGTTGGAAATGGATGCTTTCAACGATGTTGAAGGTACCCGAAAGAATAGCGACGGACAGCAGGGTCAGAAGCAACGGAATTTCGTAGGCCGTGAGTTGGGCTGCCGAGCGAATACCTCCAATCAAGGTGTATTTGTTGTTGGACGACCATCCAGCGAAGAAGACTCCAATGGGAGCGATACCAAAGATGGCGATGGCGTAGAGGATGGAGAGGTCAGGATTGGTAGCGTAAATGCCGCTTGAGAGAGGTATCATACCCAAAATCAAGAGCGTGGAAGACACGATGAGGAAGGGCGAGACCTCGAAAATCAAGCGGTCTGCTCGTTGGGGCACCATGTGCTCCTTGACCAGGAATTTCATGCCGTCAGCGACGTTTTGGAAGAAGCCGGGGAGAATGGTCTTGCCCATCCATGAACGGTTGTTCACACGGTCCACTGTTGCAAAGTTCTCGTCACGGTTGCCGAAGTTCTTGTTCAGCCACTTGTTCACAGCACCAAGCGGTTTACCGAGGCCAAAGGGGAGCATGTTCCACCATTCACCGGCGGTCACGCCGTTCTCACCAACCCAAAGCGAACGAAGAGCCGTGGTGGCCCCGTAACGGTCTTGCATGCGAGCAACGGCTTTGCGCTCAATCCACAAAATGGCGAATTGGGAGAAGAACAGCAACAGGAACACCACGTTGACCAAGGCGAAGGTCGCAACGCCGAATGACAGGGCTCCAGCGCTCTCCTCCAATGGAGTGCCTTCGAGTAGGTTGATGAGGCCGGAGCGCAACGCACCGTCTTTGTTCAGGAAAAAGCCTACCAAATCGTATCTGTCATCCATGATCTCACCTCAACGGTCGGTCTCCCCAATGCACGGATCGAAGCTGCCCATGATGGCTGGGATGTCAGCGACTTTGTAGCCAATCATGGTTTTCGCAACGTATGGAATCGTGATGAACATCGGCGAGCGAATGGACAAACGGTACGGGTTCTTACCCCGTCCATCGCCGCCGCCTTGGATGTAAAATTGCGACGCCCCGCGGGTGCATTCGTAATGCGAGAAGCCGGTCGCTCCTTCAGGAGCACGGGTGGGGGCTTTGGCGAGAATCATTTCGTCCCCGTTGGCATAATTGGTGTTCTTTCCGCCGGGAATCTTCTCGATGGCGTCCAGAATCATTCGGCAGGATTGACGCATCTCTTCCATGCGGACGCGGTAGCGGTCGTAACAGTCAGCGCCTTTGACCGAGGTCGGTTTCTCCACCGCAGGTTCCCAATCCACTTGGTCGTAGACCGAGTAAGGGTGGGCCCAGCGAACATCGTAGTTGACGCCAGCTGCACGAATGTTGGGGCCAGAAACGCCAGCATTGACCATGTCTTCGGCCTTGGCGTAGCCAACGCCTTGCAACCGGACCAACCAAATGGTGGATTCGTCAAGCATCATTTCGTATTCGTCAATGCGGTGCTCAAACAGCTTCACCTTGGCCACCAGACGGTCGGCGAAGCCAACGGGGATGTCTCGCTTGACTCCACCAACACGGGGGTAGTTGTAGTGCATTCGCGAACCGCCAAGTTCCTGGAGGAGGTCGAGGAACATCTCCCGGTCACGCATGCACCAGGTCATCAGGGTTAGGCTCCCGATGTCAGGGCCATAAGCGCCCAGCCACATTAGGTGGGAGGCAAGGCGTTGACACTCGGCGGCGATGAGGCGAATGTATTCTGCACGCTCAGGTACTTCCACTTCAAGCAAATCCTCAGCGGCGTAGATGTAGGAATTGGCCCACGTCATGGCGCTCACATAGCAGAGTCGGTCGCAGTAGGGCGTGATTTGGGTGAAGTCGCGAGCCTCGGCGATTTTCTCCACACCGCGGTGAATGTAGCCGAGTTCGGCTTCAGTATCCACGACGGTCTCGCCGTCGACCTTGACACGCAAGGTCCACAATCCGTGCGTCATGGGGTGTTGGGGGCCCATCGTAATCCACATTTGTGCCATCGTATCACCTCACTTTACACGACCCTCGTCGGTTGGTTTACGACCGAAGCCTTGGGCGTCGTCGTACATTTCGTTGAAATCATGATAGCGAATCTTGTGCTGTTTTTGCAAGGGATGGAATCCCTCCGGACTGTCGTGGGGGTTGAGCACCCGGTGCATGTTTTCGTGGCCTTCAAACTGAATGCCGACCAGGTCCCAGGTCTCTTTCTCATTCCAGTCAGCACCGACCCAAACGCTTTGCACGCTGGGTACGCTTGGAGAATCGGTTTGTGGTAGTGTGATGATGACTTCAAATTCCAGTGGGATGTCATCACCCTTGAGGTTCTCTGCGACGTGAACGGTGTTGGTGTTCGGCGCTTGATTGGTAACGGGTTGCCGCATCAAATGGTAGGCTACTTCCCAACCTCGCTCGGCTCCACCTTCGGGAAAGTGCGTGCCGGTGACCATAGAACAGTAGTTCACGCCGACATCAAATCGGAGGTGTTTAGCCACCGCCGACCAGTGTTGAGGAGGAACATTGAGGCGCACAAAAGCCATTTTGAGCGCATTGGCGTGATGCTCTACCGTCACGGCTACATCTGAACCGCCAAAGCGGTCGGTGATTTGTTTCACAGCGGCCTCAGCAGCTGCGTCGCTTTGTTCATTGGTCACGCGCATGCCCATGTTCAGTCCTCCCCGACGATGATGGGTTTGTCGCCCTTGCGGCCACTGCTGGGAGCAGCACCAATGCGGATGATTTTCTCACGCAACAGACCGAATCCATCGATGAGTGCTTCTGGGCGAGGAGGGCATCCTGGAATGTAGACGTCCACAGGAATCACGGTGTCAACGCCTTCGAGGATGTTGTACGATTGGAAATACGGTCCACCTGAAATAGCGCACTCGCCCATGGCGATGCAATACTTGGGCTCGGGCATCTGCTCCCAAAGGCGGACGACCTTGTCAGCGAATTTCTTGCTGATGGGGCCGTTGACGAGCAACACATCCGATTGCCGTGGCGAGGAACGGAACAACACGCCGAAACGGTCACCGTCAAACCGGGGCGTGGCGGCTGCAGCCATCTCAATGGCGCAACACTTGATGCCCAAGTGAAGGGTAAACAGGGATTTTCGTCCCGCCCAGTTGAAGTAACGACCCGCAAGCACACTGAGGAATTGCTTGATACGTGTGGCTTTGAGGGCTTCATCGGTGACATCGCCAACCATCTCAACGAGGGCTCGGCTGTTGAACGCTGCGTAGTTCTCATCTTGTCCTGCCATTTCCAATCACCTCAGATGTAAATGCGACCTCGCTTGCGGAACACGTACCAAACGCCCAGCGACATGGTGGCGAAGAAGATGCCGAGCGTTACCAGGGCCTGCGTGGCTTGGTCAACGGCTGCTTCGCGATCCACCACATCGGCTGCCGTGGCATCGGAGGCTACCATGCCCCCCAAAACGAGGAACATGAAGGCCACGTCAAAAACGAGGAAGATGATGGCGTACCAGTAATACTGGAAGTGGAATTGAATCATCGCCTCACCAACAGGTTCGCTGCCGCACTCAAACGTGGTCAAGCGACGGGGGTAGAGGCTGTGGTCTCGCTCATAGCCCTCCAGGAGATAGGAGCGGGTGATGTGCGGACGTGCGGGGTCTACCTTGGGGCGAACGAGCCATGTGATGATGAAATTCGTCAGCGGCATGATGATGCCGACAATCGTCAAGAAACCAATGGAGAGATAAGCACTGGGCACCGATTCAAGTCCCGACATAGGCACACCTTCAGAGAACGCATACGCTCTCTGCTTGTTGCGACTTGAGGCCCCTCAATAAGCGTTGTTAAGCGCCCTCAAGCAGAGAGGGGCTGAAATGCCCCCTCAACCGCTTCGCAGCCCAGCGATTTACTGGTGTGCAACGAAGGGTTTTCGCGTCCGCTTACTTCCGACGAGCAACCGCAGCCAGAACCATGAGGACAACCACAAGCACACCAGCGCCTTGTGCCAGCGTTGTGGCCGAGAGCCCCAGCACCCCTTCTGCAGGCATGCCTTGCGCTGCAAATTCGATGTTTTGACGGTCGAGCACGCCTGTCTCGGTCGGTTCTGCCGAGACCGTGAATTTGTACAGATCTTCCATTTCCGCACCATACGGGGCTCGGATGGTGACGTTGACATAGAGGCGCTCACCTTCATCCACCATGCAAAGCAGATCGCTGTTTTCGGTTTGACATTCGAGGTTGTCGCTGTCGAGGAGGACCGACCAACCACGCAAGTTTTCAGAAGCAAAGACTCGGATTTCCGTGCGAACGTTGCCTGTGTTGACAATGGAAATCTCCTTGACTGCCGCTTTTTGGCCGTAGATGATGTCGACTTCTTGACGAACCCCCTCTTCAACAAAGGCCAGTTCGTGAACGATGCTCACTTCCAGCGATACGGTGACCAAACCGCTTCGGTCAGCTGCGTTGGAAACGCTCGTGACAAGGATTTCGAGTAGACCGCTTTGGCCGGTTTGTGCACCTGGATTGACCCGCAAGGTCAGTTCGATGTAGACCTCATACGGCTGTGCACGATAGTCGTCAAAATTCAAATCAAGTTCCAATATCCGGAGTTCAGCGGAATCTTGGTCGGCGGCCAGGTAGGGTTGGCCGCTGGATTCCATGAGATAGGTCGCATTTTGGATGTCCCAAATCCCGTAGCCCTTGGGCACGGGGAGTTCCCCGTTCACCGGAAGGCCGTAAGCGGTCATGGAACGGGTGGCAATGCCCTCCAACCCACCAAGGGTAAACACGGCATCGTCGTTGCCGTCACCGGTGTTTCGCACCCACATGCCGATGACCTCTTCACCGCTGGGTGGCAACACCACCGAGGCCGATGTGGCTGTATCGGTGCCTTCCAATCGCAAGTCCATGGAAAACTCTCGGTCGGACAAAATGGCGAGGAACTGGCCTTCGCGCTGGTTGTCGGGGATGCCATCTCCGTCCCGGTCCTGACTGTTGGGGTCGTCTTTGTTGCGGATGCGAACGGTGAGGCGGGAATTCTCCAGTTCTTCTTCGCCATCAATACTGACCACAAGGAAAACGCGGGTCGTGGTTTGCGGGTCAACATCAAGTTCCGTGAACGGCATACCGTTTTCGGTTTCAAACGAGGCGCCCCATGCTGGGCTTGCCGTTTGAGAAACCACGGAAAGACCAACGGTGTCGCGAACGTTTCCTTCGTTGACGAGGTCGATGGGGAAGCGTACTTCCGTTCCTGAACGACCTGTTTGGTCGGTTGCAGGAGTTTCAATCTCCAGTCCGTGAACCTCAGCCACGGTGACGCGGAGGACCACCGAATCGTAGGCGGCACCACCGCTTGAGGGAAGGACGCTGAAGGTCAACTCCTCCTCATCGATGGCCAGCGCGTTGGTTGGGACACGAACCGTCACCTCAACCGAAACCGATTTTTCATTGCCGTGACGAGAACCGACGGACACGGTTGTTTGTTCCAATTGAACGACCCAGCCGTTGGGGATGACGGAGGAAAGCGCGATACGAAGGTTGTCCTGGCCGTTGCCTTGGTTGGTCACGGTGAGGGACGTTGATTTGTTGCTGCCTGGTTCAACGTTGGAAAGCAAGGCGTTGGCTACCGAGATGCTGGCACCGCGTGACTGGCCAACGATGACACGAAGGTCTTCTTGGCATTTGATTGGGCCGTTTGCGCTGTCTGCTTTACCCACAATGGTCACAACGGTCTCTGAACCTGCTGTGACCGAGTCGTCGGGCGAGATGATGAAGTCAAACTCTCGCTCCCCGTTGCCGTTGTTGTACGGCAGCGGCCCATTTGACGCACCGTCAACCGTGACCCAGTCCTTCTTTTGGCCTGTAGAGGCGACATACACGTTCCAGTCATCGTTGCCGTCGTTTGCAAATGTGGCGGTGATGGTGGTTTGAGCGTCGGGATTGATGCTCACAGAAGTTTTGCTCAAGGTAACGGTGCATTCCTTGAGGATGGGTACGGTCAGGTCAAATGCTTCAGTATCCTTGGCTTCTTGAGCAGGGTCATTGGCCACGGTTCCCGTAATTTCCCAACAATATTTGTCAGCGGACTGGCCCTCTGGCACCTCAACGGTGACGGTGACAACTTCAGATTCTTCTTCATTAACGCTCACCGTGGTGTCGCTGAGCGTGACGGTCATATCAGCGGTGGAACCGAAACAACCTGAACCAGAACCTTCCTCGACGACGAGGTTGATGGTTTCGTTACTCCGCCCGGTATTTTCAACCGTGACCATGTAATCGACCTCTTGCTGACCTTGCCATGTTTTGCTTCGTTGACTCTCAGCAATGATGAGGTCAACGCCAAACAGCGCGCTGCCCGAGCCATCGCCGGCCGTTGTGGTCACTTCCACGGTTTCCTGAGCAGGCGGGTCTTCTGGGGGCGTTCCAGCATCGTTGATGTTGGCCGTTACGGTGGTTTTGCAACTTCCCTCAGCAGCTTGCGTCAGCGTGATGTTCATTGTCGCTTCTTCATACGACCCTGCATCGATGGCCCCTGTGATTTGGGTGATGGTTGAGGCGTAGTTGCCACAATCGCCACCGGCCTCTTCGGCCGTGCCAAGTTGCACGGTCACGGCATTGGCCCCGTTGTTGCGAACGCGGATGGTGTAATCACCGGCTTCTCCAGGGTTGACCTCAAGTGTGGTGGGAATCGCCGTCAACTGCACCGAAATGGCTCGCCCGCCGTCTGCAGCGACAACGGGAGCAACGAGGGGAAGCACAGCCATGCACATCAACGCCACCATCAGCAACGCTTTGCGGCGTGAGCCATCGTTCGCGGACGCACAAGGCACCATGGTGCGCCCTCGTGGTTCTCCTATCAAAACCCTGTGCCTCCTGTGCATCAGGCAATCCGGTTCGTCAAGCCTGTACAAAGTGTTCAGCAGACGCTTGACAATTGACGCATGTTGTGATGGTTTGCCCCGTACAGCCGCCGACACCATCGCTGTGGTAACGGGCACCGCAGGAAGGGCAACCAACCATGGCTGTTGTGATTGGATTTCTGCAGGACCAACACATGGGCGGTGGCGTGGACGTGGGTTGAGGCGCAGGAACGGCTGGCGACCGTGCAATGACAGGAGGTACGCTTGCGACCGCCGCCGGTTGAGGCGCAGGAACAGCAGGAGCAACCATGCCACCTTGCATGACAAGCGGCGGGAGCGGTGTGGCCGGCTTCGGTGTCGCCACGGTCTCGCGACGGTGGCGCATCGCCTGAACGCCAAGGAAAGCAAAGAGCACCAGCATGATGGCACCAAACATCGATAGAGCGACCGTGGTGCTCAATCCGGTGTTTCCACCTGTACCAACCGGTTCACCCGTCGCCAGAACACCGATACGGAAGTCGTTGTCCGAAGCAGGACTTTGGGAAAGGGATAGCCCAAGGGTGGAACTGCCCGGTGAATCTGCCCGTACATTGATACGAACAAAAACCGTTTGTCCAAGATCCAACTCCACGATATCGCTTCCATCGATGGAAGCCGTCCACGCATCGGGCACATCCAAGACCAATTGGCGTTGAAGCGGTGTGTTTCCGGTGTTGGTGATTTTAACGATGATTTGGCGTTCTGTTCCCGTGATAAATTCAGGTACCGAACCAACATCCCACGCCACGTCTTCGTTGGTTGAAACCAACAACCCAACCGTGGTACTCAAATCCACTCCGCCGTCGCTAAGAAGCAGGGTGAAGGCTGGTTCGGACATTGGTGCCATGTCGCTCGCAATGACCAGGGTGCAGATAACGGGCACCACGTCGTTTTGCTCAACAGCAGCAACGGGCGTACAATCACCAAACACACCCGAGTCAAGTTGCAAATTTGCACTCGGTGTCCAGACAGTTTCAGCACTGTTGCTCAGCAACCAAGTGAAGGTCATGCTTTCACCCGATGGATGCGAACCTGAGCCTTCTGGCGTTGGGAAGGTAGAACCGTCCGCCAACTCCAAGCTCACAAACGTCAATTCTGGCTCAGGTAGCACTTCCACATTCAGAAGGCCTTCCCATGTGAAACGGGTGGAACCGTTATCGAAGTTGAGAATGAGGTCTCCCGAACGGGCGCTGCCGCTGGCCTCAAGGGTGAAGAGAAGGTTCTTGCTCGATGACCAAGGCAAGTCAAACGGTTCAAGGGCAGAGGTGACCGACCAACCGCTTGGCAGGTCAAACGAAGGCGTTAATCGCATGTCGACATTCCCCCTGTGCTCCAACGAATATCGCAAGGTTAGTGTTGAATCAGGGCGCTGAACGCCAAGTGATGACTCAATGTTGACAAAGAGTTCACGAACGGTCAGCACCTGTATTGGGATTTCAAACAGTGTCAATTCCTGTTGTTCGGTCTGGCTCACAGCGGTCAACTTGACCAAACGCTCAGCACCCGCTGCTGTCATCACTTGCGGGGGTGTGAAGGTCAAGCCAACCGCACGGTAGGCTTCGCTGTTGATCAATCCCGTTGAACCGGAGGTTGCACCCGCTTCACTTCCCAAATTGGTGAACCCTGCCTGCCAGCCTGCTGGGGCTTCAAGGAAGAGGTCGTAGCCAATGGGTGCGTTGCCGTTGTTGTAGAACCGCACGGTGATATTGGTGGGTTCGGAAGGATGAACGGGCACCACCTCGTAATCAAATTCCAAGCCTGCATCGGGCAAGTCTGGAACCAAAAGGTCGAGGTCAAGCGGGTAGTTCACACCGTTGTCTACATCCAACCCCAAGAGGTCAATACGGTATGTTCCTGGAGCAGGAGGCGCTGGGTGAACCAGCGTTACTGTAATCAATTCAGAGGCCTGTCCTTGCATGGTGAAATTGGAATCGGTGCTCCCGATGTACCAAGGCATGGTTTGTCCTGATTCCAAATGGGTCACTTGTCCTGTTTGCATGGAAGCGTTGGTTGCAACCAAGGCTGTGTTGGTGAGGGTGATGTTCCACGAGGTGGTGGTGAGTTCGCTTGATGTCAGCGTTTTTGACGGCGAGTCTGTGTCGAGTTTTACCCCAGGTGCCGTGACATTGACCTGAATGTCCAATCGGTTGTTGTCCTCTCGAATTTCCTCCATCGCGTCGTCGGGGTCAATCACGAACGACAACGTCGTCGCTCCCGAGCTCTGCGGTGTCCACGACCACTGCACGACTTTGCTTGACCCAGCCCCCAAATCAATGGATTTTCGGTCAATTTCGTTACCGTTGACTTCAAACGCGATGGGGAACATGTTCGCTTTCACGTTGCCGAAATTGAAGAACGAGGTGGTCAACTGCACGGGGTCACCTACTTGGGGAATGCCGACATTCATCTCAAAATCCTCAGGCACCACCTTCGGGTCGGGACGTAAATCGTTGACACCGTAACCGAGCACAGCGATAGCGTACGGTTGAGTTTTAGCGCCACTGTGCTGTGCATCTTTGACCTTGACCGTCCATGTGCCCTGAGCCGCAGCGTCAATCAGAACGACCTCAAGGTTGTTGACGTCATCTCGCGTCCCACCGGTGGCGGACCGGCCGTTGGTGAAATCGTTGCCCAAATACATCGTTCCATCCGGAGCCGTGACTTCCAGATCGAGGTCGTTGACCAATTGGTCGGTTGAGAAGCGAGACCCTCGTTCGTCCGACCAGGTCAAGACGACTTTGAACAGACCCGAGGCTTGTGTGACGTTGAACGAATACGATTTGCTGTTGCCAGTCCCTGACATCACCGAGCGGTCATCCACCCAGATACCCTGTCCCGAGGAGGGCGCGAGGGTGTTGCGCAGATTGACGCGCCCCCAACCTTCGTTGTTGTTGGGGATATCTCGGGCTCCGATGTCTTGCGCACCCAACACCATCAGCGCCTTGACCAAGGCACCTTGCGGAGAAGGGCGTTGGGCGATTTCAATCAAGTATTCGCGAATCATCAAGGCCGCACCAGCGGCGTTGGGGGTGGCCATCGAAGTTCCTGTGTACTCTAGATAGTAGGTGTTGGACCATGTGGAACCGCTGGTGTCGGTTGCTTCCTGAGCCCTGCATGAACGCACATAGCCGCCGGGCGCCACCACATCGGGCTTGATACGACCGTCTTCGGTGGGTCCACGAGAGGAACCGCCCATCATAGCATCGGGAGAACCACTGTATCGGTTCTTGTGGTTCCCAACCGAGATGACATTCTTGGCGGTCGCTGGTGGTGATACTGTGCTGCTTCCAGGCCCGTCGTTTCCAGCGGCAAAGAGGATGGTGAGCCCTTGGACCCCGTTGTAGTATCGGTCGTAGTAATTGGCTCGGTCGTCCACGTCTTCGGTTTCCGAGTTGTACTTTGATTGCTGATTAGCGGCCGATGAGCCCCAAGAATTGGTGTGCGTCCGAGCCCCTGCATTGTATGCGGTATTCAGCAGATTGTTGAGGGAGGGAGACTGGAAATTCCCCGTGTTGTCGTTTTCCATGGCTTGGAAGTACAGTTCAGCAGCTTGGGCCACCCCGCCGTAGCCGCCACGGAATCCGTCACCGAGCACGGTACACGATACATGGGTCCCGTGCCCGGAATGCTTGTCAGCGGTGGAACCGTCTCCAATGACATCGTAGGAACCAACGATGCGGCTGCCAAAGTCGCCGTGGTCTTCGTCTAATCCAGCGTCAGCAACGGCCACGATTTGTCCTGAGCCATCCAAATCGGTGGTGAAATAGGTCGTCATGGTGTTGGTTTGCATATGGCCTCTGGCCTGGTCGTTAAAGGCTGCAAAAGCAGGGTCAGGTCGCAGGTGCATGACCGAAGGCTGCATCAGCACCTGTTCCAGAGGTACATCGCGCATCGTCCCTTCGTAACGGCCCGCATCCCACGAACGAGGGTCATGCATGGCTTGACGCGCCACATCCTGAAGAGATTGCGACAAGCGGCCACCGTTCTGGTCGACCAAATCAACCGTTTCCAGCGGACCTGCATCGTTGCGCCATCCATCGAGTCGTAGCAACATGTCCTGCACGGTCGCTTCTCCTGAGGTGAGCAACACGATGTCCAAGAGAGCCGGGTCCAACAAGAACCCAAGCGGGACAGCATGGCTCGCCAACAGGGCCGGATGCTGTTCAGCTTGTTCCAACGCCAAAGGCGTGCCTTGGACCAACAAGCCAGATGGAGCGATGTATTCTCGCACCGCCAAACCATCAATGGCTTCCAATTCTATGCGAAGGTCTCGCAAACGAAGGTCATTGGATGCAAGTAAGAGCAGGAGGTCAAACCTCGGTTCCAACATGGATTGAGGAACCGGTCGAGCCAAGGTGAGACCGCTGACATCAAAGGTGCCAAACGGTCCAATGGCCAACGGTTCGCGTTCCTCGTCGGTCAACGTCTCATCAAGGATGCCGACGGCATCAAAATACACGCCTTCCTTGACATCAAAACGAACCCATTCTGGCGGCAACGAGGCCGCCGTGTCGTCGGATTCGTACTGGAGCAAAGAACTGCTTGAAGCAAGCACCAACAACAGCACGAAGAGAATGGCAGAGGCTTGCTTCGTCCCACCTGCCATGAAATCGCCTCATGCTCCCGTCCTATATCGCTTCGGTTCGTCGGTCTTGCTCGGCCTCAATCAAAAGGCCAGACATGGCGTTCGGCCTTGTCGGTGAAGATTTCTTGGGACCACACGCCGACTTCGTGGGTCCATGCGGCCTGCCTTAATTGGCCCGAATAATCCCTGTATTCAACGTCAACGACGACATTGTAGGCGTCCCAAACCGTGTAGCCAATCACCATCATTTCCAACTCATCACCGGAAATTGAGGAGTGCGCGTTCATCTTCTTGAGTTCCAGCGACATCCGCTCAAGCAATTCGCCTTCAACGGTGTGGAATTCAATTTCCAAAACAACGTCGGTGATGGCACGGCTACCGTCGTTGTGAATCTCGGTCATCATCAAATGACCCCCACGTTGCATGTAGTGTGTTTCAACCGTCACTGAATCCCTCGGCAGCACCCAATACCAACCGCTCAACGCCATCGTGATCAGGAGGAAAAGAACGGCCCCGGCCATGGCGACCCGGGTGGGCGTGATTTCACGGGAGAGTGTGGACAGCAACTTGGCCGCCTCTTGGGCCGCCTCCCAGGCTTCCAAATCATCGCCTTCCGGAGGGCTTCCTCCTTGGCGCAATTCTTCTGCTCTTGGCTCCCTCATGTTGCTCACCCGAATATGAATGCCAACCCACTGGCGACGGCCGAACTGATGGGGTCAACCACCATGATGTGCCTTGTTTCAACGAACTCGCCGGTCAGCGAACCAATGAGCGAGAGGTCGGTCACAATTCCGTTGACACCGAGCGAAGAAGCGGTGGGAAGGATGCCGGTGAACTGGGCGTCCAGCAAGACCCCCCGGCCTTCAAATTTGAAATCGCCAAAGAGGGGGAATTCGTACCCCGGCTCGATGTACACTTCTGCGCTCGCCACAAGCCGACCGTCCGTGATGTCGTCGATGACGATGAGCGGGTATTGACCGGGCCCTGAGTAGATGTGAATGGTAGCGCCTTTCAGGTTCTGACCAACGACCTCCACCCGTTCAATGGTGACGCCGGGTGCTGCGGGCACATCGGTTTGCCGAACATAGACGCGTTTGACACCCACGCCGGAGGAGTCCACTCGCATGCCGAAGTCATCGGTCAATTCCAAAACGAAACGTGTGGGCAAGTCCTCTGCAAGCATCAGCACATCGCCTTTGGAATCGATGGCGCGGCCGCTGGCTTCCAAGTAGAGGTCCATATCATCGGTGTTTGAAGAATAATCCAGCGTTCGCATGCCTTGAAACGAGGTCTGTTCTTGAATGTCAAAGCGTGTGTCCGGCTCTGTCGCCAAGTGCATTTCACCGGGCAAATCGCGCATGAAGGCGGTGGATGGCCACCAGAAGCCATCTATGTACCGCAATTGTTTGAGCATGAGCGAATCGGCAGAATGCCCGTTGATGCGATATTCTTCCGGCACGACCAGGTCAAGGATGAGCACGTCACCAATGACGGCGGAGACATCCGTTGATTGTGGAATGCCGACCACCAAGGCCTCTACTCTGGTCAGAGCTTGGTGGTCGATGAGAATAGCATGTGCAGATTTGAGCCGCACGCCAGCGTCATAATGCATGTCAACCGACACCCTTGGAACGGTCAAGTTTTCTTGGGTGGAGAACAAGACATTGACCTCAACATTGCGAGGCATGGTGGTGTCAAGCCCATCGATGAACAACTCAATGTCTTGACCCTCGAGTCCGTTGGCGACGATGGTGAGTTGCGGATACTTCGGCTGCCACTGCGACATGCTCAGGTCAATTTCATAGGTCGGAATACCGTCAAGCATTCTGAAATCGTACACCACCTCAATGGTTCCTGCCGGCAACGATGGCAGCCAAGCTCGCAGGTGCCATGAGCGTCGGTCGTGCAGGGTGAGGCCCTGCTCTGCGAGCAACGTCAGGTTCACACCGACCAATTCTTCCTCGTAAATACGTCCATCCTCCATCGCCACCACGAGTGTTTCTGCGGCGGTGACGTTGATGGCGTTGAGCACAGACAACGCCTGCGGTCGCTCGCTTTCATCAATGCGTCCGTCATCAAGGAGACTGGCCATGATATCACGGCTGGAAAGCGTGAACGTCGGCATTCTGGAGAGATTCGTCTCAAAGCGAGTTTGCTCCAAGGCTTCCATGCCGATGCCGTGCATCCAATCGGGTTCCTCGGCAACATTGGAGCCTTTCTTGAGGTCAACCGTCATGTTGAACGCTTCACCGGTGAACAGGTCAAGGCCCAGGTTCATGTTTTCATTGCCGCCCATCTCACCCCCAACATCAACGGTCAAGGCGTGAACAAAGTCGTTCACGACTCGTCCGAAATCCACGATGTCACCGAGGAAGAAGGAAAGCGCTTCAATCCCTTCTTCCTCGCCAAACGTAGGCAATTCAAGTCCTTCCGAATCAACTTCAGAGGGCAAGGTCATGGAAATGTTGGCTGGCAACGGGTCAAAGTACACCTTGCCGTTCAAACCCTTGAACGGGTCGTCGTGGGTTGATTGGTCTTCAAACGACACACCGAATGGCGAAGATGAAGAGCGAACCAACTGCACTTGGGAATTTCCTTCCGGACCGGTTGAGCCAGGGACCAGCGGGCTCAAGCGTTGGATGGAGGTGATGTCGGAGAGTTGCAAACTCAAGCTGGCTTGGGCTGAGTCTTCGTCAACCCAAAAACGCACGTGATCGCCGTCCATGGTCAACGGTGTGGTCGCGTTCGTCATTTGGACCTGAAGGCTTTCCATCGGAGCGTCGGCAAGGTAGCCCACGGTGTCACCTAACACGAGTGTGAAGGCAGAAGGAAGGCCAGTCAAGCGTATGGCGTTACGCTGGTCTCCAGATTTTCCACCGTAGGTGATGGTACCAATGGGTTCGCTCGCTTCGTACTGCAAGGATTCTGCTTGCTGAAGGATGTTGAAATCACCGGGGCGGTTGGAAACCGTGGTTGATTGCTTCACGGCGTTGGTTAAATCGCCATCATCGTGCTTGATGTGGCCAATCAGCAGAGAGCCGCTGGGTGAACCTTCCAGTTGCATGTCCCGTATCTCATTGATGGGGTCAAAGGCGTGGCGAACATGGCTGATGCCGCCGATTCGCATGCTCATCGCCACCGGGACCAAGGGCTCGACCGGCCCAAGCCGTCCATCCACAATCGCAATGTTGGTGTCCTCTGAGAGCAAAATGTGGTCCATGTCCGGCAGCCACGGTTGTGGGCTGCTGGCCAACGCAAACAACAAATGCTCAATTTCCATGCTCACTCGGGTGCCGCTTGGAAGACTTTTCTTCACTTGATTGAAGCACTGGATGTCGATTTCCCCCCCCGTTGACCCTGCGGTGCCCACCACGGCCGTGGGCAGTCCGTTGAGAATCGTCCCGATATCGAGGACGACTTCGATGATGGTAAGCAACGCATTGTCCAAGATTTGAGCGATGGTGTTGAGATTTGGATTGTCGTAATTGATGCGACTGACACCCGTTGAAGACACGAGGAAACTTCCCTGAATAACAATCACACGTGGTAGGTTTTCCATTTCCACCACCATGGAAGAACTGTCACCTGCATAGCCCATTCTCTTGAAGGTGGACACGTATGTAAACGTCTCAATCGACTCGGTGCCGGCAATCAAAAACAAGGTGTTGGGAGGTTCGGCTGGGTTGATGGGCAGGGTGGGGTCATTGACGTTCTGCGTGCCGTCTCCGGAGAAGTTCTTGATGGCGATGATCAAGGACAATCGGTCAGGGACTTCGCCCGGAAGGTTGGCAGAACCCGGCGCTTCACCGATGGTGGTGAAAATGGCTGCAATTTCATCGTCGTGCAGGGTGCCTGAGGGAAGGCCCCGTATCCAAAGCCGTGAGTCGGTGATGTTACCAAACGGACTTTCGCCTTCAGGGACACTTGAGCGGTCTTCGAAATAATGGATGTAGACATCGGTGCCGACATCGGAGTACACTTCAACGGTGTCAAAGGTGTTCTCACCGTAGTTATCGTTGCGAAGCGTGAGGTCAATTTCACTCGGGATGACGGTTTCTCCTGCCTCTGGGTGGAAACCGACGTCAAGGTAGGCCACCTCAAGAATTGGAATGGAATCATCGGATTGAACTTCCCCAAAGTGAACATAGCCGACACCGATGCCGATGCCACACTTGTGTTCCCGGCTTTCTGCTCCATGGTCGCTCTGCGGGTCGTAGTTGAACGTCTCGCTGCAATCCGTTTGCTGACTTCCACCCGCAGCGTTCGGATTGGACAGGCGCACCGCATAAGGAGCGGTCACACCGGTCAGCGCCAAGTCGCTCGAGTTGACTTGGCCGGTAAGAAGCGCCAAACCCAGTTGACCCACGGAGGCGAAGGTACCCGCAATGTCAAAGGAGATACGTTCAATGCCCACACCAAGGGTCACGTCTGCCGGAGGTTGGGTGAACCGTGTGTCGATCACGACGGCGTAGGATTCTGAATCCGACAGCGTGATGTCAAAGGCCAAGCCCTTCATCAACGTGACTTCCAAGTGTTCGAGTTCATCCCACAAGGGGTCGTTGATGTTGAGGGCGTTGACGGCCCATTGAAAGGTCGGACGAATCCACAATTCGGTCGGAACAGGAATGAGGCCACCACCCAATTCAATACCCCAGCCTTCACCTTGGGTGGTCAGGCCCCGTAAGGTCAGGGCGACCGAGATATCGTCGGTTCCGTCACCATCGATGTCCACGTAATTCTCAAACAATACCAAATTGGTGCCCACGAGCAATTCACCCGTAAAGGTGCCCGAATCCCATGATTCGTAGGATGGCCCGTTGTTGCGAGATGAAAAATTCACGTAAATGGCGTAGGTGTTGACGCCGACGCCGAGCAAATTGTCCAATCCGAGATTTTCAACCGAGAACAAGGTCTGCCAAAGGTTGTAGGGCCACGCCTCTGGATGAGTGGAGACATCCGTGAGAAACTCATAGGGCCGAGGGTGGTTCACCTCAAGAGGGGATGTGTCGCGAATCTCAACTTGGTCGAGGTAACTTTCAGCATCAGCCAAGGCGTCGCCGGTGCGAACCTCCCGCTTGGATGCATCGAGCAGAGCGAACGAAGATTGCGCACCTTGCAAAGCGACAAGGGACTCGCCTTCTGCTGCCCGGTCGGCCAAAGTAGCAGCAAAGGCGTCGAGCACCCCGAAGTCGTCGCGTGCCACCGCCACGTTCCCTGAAACGGGTTGCATTAACGAAATCAGCATGACACTCACCAACAAAACGGCCATGCGACTGCGCCGGCGTGGTTGCGGAAGCCCGGCACGAAGCACGCGTAGCGCAGGCTCATCCATGCTATTTCCTCGTGACTCCTCCTTTGAGAAGCATTCGCCCACTTGGGTAAACAATCGTTCAATTTAGGCTACTTCACGCTCAGGGCGCTGAGCGAACGTGTTGGTCAACCCCGCAACCCGGGCAAGCGACCAGAGCCTCAGTCAATCCAGCAGGCAAATCCAACTCGAAAACAGCCTGGCATGCGGTGCAGGTATGGCGAAGCAAGGTGGGTGCAGGCGCAGGTGGAGGTGTACTCGCAGGTGCTGCCGGAGGTAGGCTCACAGGTGCTACTGGAGCGGGTGGAGGCATGGTGATGGGAGCCGGCGATTCAACCTCAGCAGGTAGCGAAACGGCGGGTGCTGACGCTGGTTCGCTGGTTGGGAGCACCACCCCAGATGCGGCTGGGGGTTCTTCTGGAAGCGCCACCGCTGGTTCAACCACGCTGAAAGCGTCCACCGGCTCTTCATCGTCATCCATCAACATGCTGAGGGCATCCATACCAGGCGCTGGTGAGGCGACCATGGTGGGGCCTCCATCCTCAACCAAGAGGGCGGCGGCTTCTGCAGCCGCTTGGCTGCTGGCCTGCGACATTGGTGCAGCACTGTAGGCAGGGGGAGCAAACGCCACCGTTTGGTCCACCGTCCCAGCAGATCCGTAGATGGCGTCAAACTCTGCCTGCTTCTGCATGGCCTCTTGTTCGGCTTGTGGACGTACTTCGCCCTGGTCCAAGCCAGCGTAAGCATCGGCCTTGGCGAACAGCGAAAGCCGGGATTGTTGAGCGACCAAGGCGAGGTGAGCTTTGGCTTCAACATCGGAGAGGCCTCGGTTGAGCAACATGTCAAGGGCGAGACGGCGTTGATAGAACCGGAAACCAAACACTCCGGCCCCCAACAGAAGCAGCACCACCGCAACGAAGCCCACCATGGCCATCGATGAGGTGGCGCTCGCAGGCGCAGCGGCGACCGTGAGCGTAAAGGCGTAGGACGCCGAATTGTTTGAAGCGTCAAAAACGGTTACCACGATGTCCTGTTGGCCGACGTTCTCAAACTGGATGATTGGGTTCAAGCCCGTACGGTCTGGGTCGTCTTTTGGGTCCCCATTTCCGTCGGTGTCTTTGGTCGGTTGCAAGTCCCAATGAACGCGCAGGTCGGTTGCCTCGTCGTACGTATCGTTGACAACAACGCTGAACGTGATGGTGTCGCCTTCGGTGGCCGTGGTTGGGAACGGTGTGCCGTCAACGGGCGCAACCGAAGGCACGGAAGGGTCAATGCTTCGGATGGTTGCGGTGGTTGTATCGGCATTTCCGCTCGGGTCGGTCACCGTGAGTTCCACGGTGTGAATGTCGACGTCCTCCCACGTCATTTGTAGGGTGGTGTCGTTCCCCATCAGGGTGCCATCTACGGTCCATGAACAGCCAGCGACGCTATCATCGTCGGTGCTCGATTCGCAATGCATCGTGATAGGCGCATTCACATCCACCCGCCAGCCGCCTGCGACAGGTACCGCATCGGTTTGGATGCGGGCGGTTGGGTTTTGTGTATCAACCACCGTGACCTGATGGGAGGTTGATGCTGTCTCACCAGAGGGTGCCGTCATCAATACATGCACCGTTTTGACACCCGGTTCGTTCCACGATGTTGAAACCGAAACGCCCGAAGCATCAACGTCGTTGGTATCGTTGCCGTCGCCGTTGTTGTCGTTGTTCGCATCAAAATCCCAGACAAATGTTCCCTGCTGACCCAATCGGTTGGGAGTGAGTGACGCATCAAGGCGGAGGATTTCACCAATCGATACCGTACCGCCTTGGTCGTCGTTCACCACCGGTGTCAACGGTGGCGCCAATTCAAGGCGAACCGTCATACGGAGGGCTTGGGAACCGTCACCACCACCGAGAGGTGTGTCGGTGTTGTCCACGACGAGCAACAATTCTTCACCCTCCAACGAGGTTGGCACCTGCCACGTCAGGGAACGAGGTGAATCCACATTTTGCAGGTCGCCTCCATCAATGTACTGGATTCCAACCAAGCCGGCCGTGTAGCGGTCATGCATGGCACGGGTTTGGAGATAGACATCCCCGCTGAACTCCAAATCCCAAGCCGAGAGAACCACAATCGTTCCAGCATCAAGTCGCAAATCATCGCCCGAAAGCAAGACGCTGTACGCATTGGCCTCAACGCCGACCAAGTCGTTGAACGGGGTCCAATACGACTGGGTCACGGGCGTCAGAGCCGCCGAGACGGTGCTGCGTTGACCGCCCTGGTCGCCTTGTCCTGAATCGCCGTCGTGTGCCTGATTGTCAAGCACCATGAACCAGCGCTTGGCGGAAATCGAAGGGGGAACTTTCCAATGGAACTCATAGGCACCCAATGCCGATTCTGTGCTGGCTGGTTGGACCATGGAGGTCCGGTACGACTGGCCCAATTCATAGGGCTGAATGCCGTTTTCATCAAAAAACAGGAGGTCGATGGCGTCGTCAACCACGACGATGTTCATCGCGTAGACATCGCCGGGAGCGAGCACGCCCAAATCCACGACCACGCACACATCAGGGTCGATGTCCATGGTCGGCTGTAGGTTGGCCGCCTGCATCGTTACGCAATCCGGCGCAGCACGCCCACCATCGGCCAACGCCGCCATCGGAGCCACCGTCAAGACGGCCACGGCAAGGAATGCAGCCAACCAGCGCATGGCCTTGGTATTGACGAAGTTCATTTCAACGATTGGGTGGAATGCTCGTCCGCCTCCAGCCGTCCGCAGCCCACACCAGGTGTGTCAGATGTCCCGCATCGTTGAGCAACAAACGGTCGGCGTCGTTCAACGCCACCAACGGCCAGCCGTCGGCGGCGGTCAAGGCTTCCGCTTTGCTTTCGTCGCTGTCTTTGATGCGATTTGAATAGTGGGTTAAGGCAAGATACCGCGCACCGATGGCTCGGGCGGTTTGCACGGCGCCCGCCGCTGTTGAGTGCATGTGCTCGTGGGCCTTGTCCTGCTGCTCGTTGAGGTAGGTCGCTTCATGCACGAGCAAGGTCGGCTCCAAGCCCACCGCCCATCCCGGAGGACAGGAGGTCGTGTCCCCTGAAATCAAGACGCTAACGGGCGGGAAGTCTTCGGAACGGAACCAGGCAGATTCCAGCAAGTTTCCATCCGCTCCGCGAACATCCTCGCCTTGAGCGAGCCGTGCTCGTTGTTTGGTGGTGAGCTTCAATTCATCAGCCCGTTCTCGGTCAAAAGCCCCGGGTGTCGGGCCGTGTTCCACCATCCAGCCGCACGAAGGGACGGTGTGCGAAGACGGGTGGGGTTTGAGCGTGGTGCGCTTCCATCCGTGGGGTTGAGGCATGGCCTCCAATACCGTGACCATGTTGTCCACGGGGTTGACCTGCACCCATCGGTCCGTCGTTGGGTCGCCGAGCACCCAACGTACAGGGAAACGGATGCCCCCTGCACCGAGGGCAAACCACATCACGAATTGACGTGCGAGGTCAGCCGGTGGAATTTCCTCGGGAAACGGTGTGCCCTGAATCAAGCAATCCATGGCGAGTTCAGAGGTGGGTGCAAGCACAAGCAAGGGTTGCTGTCGGCCTTCCAAATCCATCGATTGCAACCAAGGCAAAGCGCCCCACGTATGGTCCAAATGACCATGAGTAAAGGCGAGGACATCCACATTGCCGGGCTTCAGGGCGTCACCTTTGCCGTGCGCCTTCAAACGGCGTCGCTGGTGGGCATATCGCGTCTGGAACCCTTCGCCACAGTCAATGACGGCGATGCCATCGGGTCCTTTGACCAAACTACCACTCACAGCACGCTCAGGTGTGGGACGGGCTGAAGCGGTGCCCAAAATGTGAACGTCAAATCCCATGTGTTGACCTCATGATTGCAGCGGGATGGGCGTGGGTGGAAACCATCGCAACAGCACGATTTCATCGATGGCTCGGATCCATCGCCACGGAACGGCCAACGGGATTGAACCTTCCACCAAATCCTCTGGCGTGTCACGGACAAATATATGGGTGCACTGAAGGCCTTCTGCGTCAATGACGGCGTCATGAACGACACCGAGTTTGCGACCGTTGGGCAAGTAAACATCGAGGCCGGTCCACGAGGACATGACCTCTACCCCTTGGACCATGTCAACCCCTGAGGTGTGACCCTCAATAAATCAATGCCCAATCAAAGAGCGACGGGCAGATATTGAGCCCGAGGTGTGAGCTCTCACTTGCCGCGGTTCAGGTTGGCACGCAACGAAGGTCGCAGCTTCTCAGCGCCCTTGCCCTTGTTGTGCAGACCACGACCTCGCTTGCCTGCTGAGGTCATACCCCGATAGGCACGTCCTCGGTGGGAGGTCTTGCCGTTGGCTCGGGAGAAAACGCCCAACTGCTTGTCGTTGATGATAGCAGGGTGATGGGTGTCAATGAGGATGACTTCGTAGTACTTGTGCTTCCCATCTTGGCCAACCCAGTAGGAGTTGAGAACCTCAAGGTTGGGGAAGTGGCGGTTAACACGCTCCTCAGCGATGCGCTGTGTGTTCTTGGCCATGGTGATTTTGGAGACACCAGCCTTGGATGGCTTGCGCTTCATGTGGACCTTGCCCTTGCGAAGGCCACCACGGCGAACACGGGTTCGGATGAGAACCACGCCTTGCTTGGCCTTGTATCCCATGCGGCGGGCAGCGTCCAAACGGGTGGGTCGCTCGATGCGACAGTTGACGGGTTCGCGGCGCCATTGAGCCATGCGCTGCTGGCGGTACATGTGGGGCAGTGCGTCTTTTGGACGCTTCCAGGTTTCACGAACATGTTGGTACAAACCTTGTGCCATGGACCTCACCGTCGCTTCTCAGCATCAAGCCGACCAATCTCCCCTTTATGAGCCTGCCCACGCGGTTTGAGCGCCCTCACGGCAGCCACAACGGCAAGCCTTCGGCCTGAATACCTCGCCAACCGCCCCACAGGGAAATCACGTTGGTCCAACCCATTTCTTGCATGGCCTTGGCCGCCATAGCACTGCGATAACCGCCTCCGCAATAGAGCACGATGCGTGCGTCATCGGCCAACCCGAGCTTTTCGATATCGCGCTCCAGCACGCCCTTTGAGAGATGAACCGAACCCTCAAGATGGCCGGCGTCAAACTCCTCTTTTTCACGCACATCCAACACCACCAAGGGCTGACCATCCTCCATCATCAGCCGAAGTTCTGGGGCCTCGCATTCGTTGACGGCGGCACGGGCGACCTCCGATATGGCAAGGAAACGAGGGCTGTGTTGCTTGACCATGGTTGTGCGACAAGAGGTAGCCTCTTGAGGACATCGCTCCAGCCCGCTGCATGGCTGGACAGATCACGGGTCTTGAAGCGGTCATGGAGGCGCTTGGACAAGGCGTCGCCATCGACCGTGTGCTCGTCGACCGTGACCACGACACCAGCGAACTACGGGCGCTGTGCGAAGCAGCGGACATCCCTGTAGAGGAGGGTTCAGCCAACGATGTCTGGCGCATGTCGGCCGACGGGGCTCAGGTTGCTCTCGCCCTCACCGGTCGGGCGCAACACGAAACGCTCGAAGAAGTGATGCGGGCAGGAGGCTGTCTCTGGTTCTTTGACGGCGTGGAATACTCGACTAACCTCGGTTTTGCTATTCGAACCGCTGAGGTTTCAGGCGCCGATGCGGTCCTGCTCAACGTTGAGAAAACGCACGAAGAACGGCGCACCATTCGCCGCGCCAGCATGCGAGCCGACCGTTTCATTCCCGTCATCTACACGACCACCGAAGCCATCCTCGCCTCCGCCAAAGAACACGGCATACGCATCGTGGCCGCCGAAGATATCGGCACGCACGGCCCTTGGGACGAGGACCTCACAGGCGATGTACTGCTCGTGGTTGGTGCTGAACGGGAAGGGGTCAGCGCCTCCGTTTTGGAAGCCGCCGACGCCGTGGTGAAACTCCCGATGGATGGGTTCGTGCCCTCCTACAATCTGCAGGTGGCGGTCAGCGTCATGGCCGTGGAAGCCCTCCGACAACGCCAAGGACGGGAAAACTGAGATAAACGCCCGTTCCCGACTTCGCCACCATGGGATTCTTCGCAACGGTGGGTCGCGGCTGGGAAATGAGCAAGTTGAGCATGGGCGTGGTCAAGAAAGACCCCGAACTGATGGTTTACATGATTCTGGCCGGATTGATGAGCCTGGCCTGCTTGGTCGGGATGTCCATCCCGCAGTTTTTGGAAATGGAATGGGCCGTGAACCCTGACGGGTCGTTCACCTCTTCCTACCTGATGTTCTCCTTTGTGGGTTACATGCTGCTCAGCATCGTCGTGGTGTTTTGGAACTGCGCCATCATCGCTAACGCCAACATTCGCTTGACGGGAGGCAACCCCTCCTTTGCCGACGGCATCAGTGCAGCGGTCAAGCGCCTTCCCATCATCATCCTCTGGGGCGTCATCGCCGGTACCGTCGGCTTGTTGCTCAAGGCCTTGGAAGGCGCTGCCCGTAGCAGCGACAACGATGCGATGAAGGCCGTTGCGATGCTCGTCCACTTGATTGGTGGACTTGCCTGGTGGGTCATGACCTTCTTCATGCTGCCGCACCTGATTTTGGAAGGCCAGCCCGTCGGTCAGTCCCTAAAGTCAAGCAAGGACATGTTCTTCCGCACGTGGGGCGAAAACATCACGTCGGGCCTCGGCATCGGTTTGGTCGGTTTC
>JAYPCE010000005.1:0-59466 GCA_038124565.1 Candidatus Poseidonia sp. | reverse complement strand
TTGCGGCTCTTTTGCTTGACCACATGTCCGGCATGGCCGCTGTGAGTTTCACGCAAAAGGCCATCGAATCTGGGATGTTGACCGGAGATGAAGGACATGCTGTTCTCGCCATCGTTCAACTCGCTGAACCCGGTGACCCTGAAACGGCGTTAGAGGACCACTTGCCTCATCGGCAGTTGTTGGTGTTCTCAGCCCTTGTGTCGGCTTGGCGTCAACTCCATGCGCTACGGGGTGAAGAGTGAGATGGGTGCTTCAGTTGGTGTGGGTGGATTGATCATCGGTGTTTCGATGCTGGTGGTCTTCTCCATGGCCTATCAGGCCATTGCGTTGCAAATTGAATCCGGTTTGGACCGGATTGAAGACGCAGACCAACCCACGCCATCCTTTAGCATCGACAACGCAGAACTTTGGGAAGGCGCCGTTGTTGCCGTTGCCATCACTTCAGGTGGTGCAGGCTACAGCAGCGGAGGAACCATTCAAGCATCCACCGGCAACGGAGGCTTTGCAGCCACCTACACCATCAACGGAACAGGGGCCATCATCTCCGTGGTCATCACCAGCCACGGAAATTATTCATCGCCCCCCACCTTGGTGGTGAACGGCGGAGGTTCACCGACTTCCCAAGCAACGTTCAGTGCGACGCTTGGGCAAGTGGTGTATGCTAACTTCACCAACACTGGCTCCACAACGATTCATCACGACGACATGTGGTTGTTCCTTGACGGACAAAATGCAACGAAGTTCGCCAGCGTCTATTCGTCCAACATCAACTCAGAGAATTGGTTTTCAGGCGAGACGATTGACTTCAGATGGTTCAACACGGGCCATACGGCGTCTGAACGCTTGGCATTGACAGTCGGCTCCACGACGGTAGGACATTTGATGGGGTGAATTCATGGCAGACGGCGGCGCTTCCTCGATGATTATGCTGATTACAGCCTTGTTGATTTCTGGAGGTGCCAGTGCATTGCTTCTCTCACAATGGAGTGATGCTCTTGGTGTTGTTCAATCTCAAGACCGTGCGACCATCGCCCAAGGAGATGTTGATGTCGCCCTCGCAGGTGACCCTGCGATGGTAGCATACAACACCACAACCAAGACCATCACGTTGTTCTTTGTGAATTCGGGGAACATTGCCTTGGAGACAACTGACTATGAAGTGCTCATCAATGGGGCAGCGCCGACATCAACCACCGAAACCGTTCTTCCGAGTGGTACGGATTGGGAGCCCGGACGCCTGTTGGAGGTTGAATTGACCAACACGAATTGGACCTTCGCGGACGGCGACGATGTGCGCGTGTTCTTTGTCGGCGTCTCAGAGTCAGTAAGCGGTGCTTCGTATTCGGCAACCACAAGCGGAGAGGTGAGGCTTCATGTCGTTTGATGACCATCCCTTCATGACGGCCCACAAGCCGGTTGAGGATGGGTTTCCATTTGAGGTAGAAACGGATTCTCTGGCCGATGCGATGGGCCTCCGACTGCCAAACCGCTCGCTGTATTTGCTTCAAGGTAAGGTTGGAGCGGGGAAATCGCTGATTGCTCAACGCCTGATTCACGGCATGGCCGCCAATGGCGTCAAAGTTCTCGTCATTACAACGGAATTGACCACACGCGGTTGGATAGAACAGATGGAGAGCATTGGCTACGGCATGACCGAACACATACGGGAAGGGCGCGTGATGGTCATGAGTCGCTACGGAACTGTGGCTGATTCACGCACCGATGTCAGCCTCCAAGAAGTACTCAGTAGCCCCGCGATTCCCGCAGCCGATGTCATCGTGTTGGATTCCGCGAGTTCATTGATGCCCGAATCCGTCGGCAAAGCCGACCAGGTCGCTTTGATTCAGCAATTCCGTAAATTGGCTTCCGATGGGCGCTCGTTCATGTTGTGTGCAGACCCCGAAGAAATGGATGCTTCTCTGTTGCATTCGTTAAGGGTGTCCGCTGAGGTCGTGTTGGATTTGGAAAACGCGATGATCGGTGGCGACATCAAACGGAACATCGTCGTGACAAGATTCTTGCGTGCTGCAGGTCCGCTTCAAACATCCATTGGATGGCGTGTTGAGCCCGGCATGGGCTTCATCGTTGACATCACGGCGGTGAGCTGAGGAGGGAGCGATGATGAGCGACGAGCCACGGTTTGCAAAGGGCGACCTCAACGGCGTCATGACGGCATATCCGCACGTGGCCGAGTGGGTCAGAGACTTCGAAATGCGCTATGGCACCCGGCCAATGTATTACGGTGAACTCGACCGAGATGCGAAGAAACAACGTCCTCTCAACCTCATCTATGTGACCCGAGAACCCATCTTTGTCCATATTTACGAACCCCCTGCGGACGACGAAGGTGGCGGAACCATCCTGTGGTTTGGATTGGAGCCTCAACTTACGGAAGAGGAAGAAAACATCCGCCGTGAGTTGATTGAAACCTTGCTTCAGGAAGCACCCAGCGCGCCTTCGTTTACCACAGATAACGAGTTTGAAAACATCCTCGAACAAATGATTGACCGCTACACGATTCTTGATACCGAAGCCAACAACCTTGTGCGCCGGCAAGGAAGGTTGTGGGAACTGGTTGGGATGGATGACAAACGACTTACTGTAACCCAAGCGCAACGCCAGCGCTTGACCTATGTGGTTATTCGCGACCTCATCCGAAACGGTCCTCTTGAGCCGTTGCTTTCTGACGAGATGCTTGAGGACATTCACTCGGTGGGGCTCAAACACATTCACATGGACCACAAGGTGTTCGGTATGGTGACCTCCAATATCCGATTCCGAGAACGGGAACTGCTCTCGCGGTATTTGAGAGCCATGTCTGAACGTATCGGCCGTCCTGTTTCAGACAACAAACCCATCATTGACGGCGTCTTGTTGGATGGCTCACGTATCAACATCATTTTCTCTGACGACGTGTCCATGCTCGGACCATCGTTCACCATTCGTAAGTTTGCTGAAGAGACCATTTCGGTGATTCAACTCATCAAGTGGGGTACGATGTCTGCACAACAAGCCGCCTACATTTGGATTTGTTTGGAATACGGTATGTCCGTCTTGGTGTCGGGAGAAACGGCTTCTGGAAAGACCACGACCCTGAACGCCATTCTGCCGTTTATTGACCATAACGTCAAGATTTACTCAGCCGAGGATACGCCTGAAGTCAAGGTGCGGCACAAAATCTGGCAGCGTTTGGTGACCCGTGATGCGAAAAACGAAGAATCCCGGGTCGAGATGTTTGACCTGCTCAAAGCCGCCCTGCGAAGCCGTCCTCGCTACATCATCATCGGTGAAATCCGTGGTGTAGAAGGGGCTACGGCGTTCCAAGCCATGCAAACGGGTCACCCTGTGATTGCGACCTTCCACGCCTCGTCCATTGTGAAGATGATTCAACGTTTCACGGGCGACCCCATCAATGTTCCAATTCGTTTCTTTGACAACTTGAACTTCGCGATTTTCCAAGAAGTTGTTGAGGCTCCCGGCGGTGGTATCGCCCGTCGTATTACAGGGATTGACGAAGTCATCGGGTACAACAAACACAGTGACGGTGTCTTGACCCGTGGCATGTTTGAGTGGGACCCTGTCAAAGACAAGCACTACTTCCGTGGTATGTTCCAATCCCATTTGCTGGAGAACAAAATCGCCGCCATGGCTGGTTTCGCCAACAAGCGCGATATCTACGATGAAATGCTGCGACGTGCTGATGCGATTCAGCGCATGGCGGACCGGGACTTGACCCATTACGACGATGTCTTCGACCTCTTGGGATTGTACTACTCAAACGGATGGGAGCATTTCAGCCGCGCCATCGATACCTGGGTGGGCATCAATCACAAGTGAGGATGATGAAGTATGGAGCGCATGCCAATCTGGCACATTGCCCTACGTCGTCTTGAAATGCCCGTCGGGCGATTTCTCGCTCTGTATGTCGCCCCAATCGTGGCTACAACATTCTTGATCGCCATCGTGTTGGTCTTCCTCACTGGAGGCCTCGCTGAAGGAGCCCTGTTTGCCGGCTTTACCGGTGTCCTCTTTGTCTTGTTGTTGACGCTTATGTCGTTAATTGCAGCCGTGGCCTTTCCTCTCTTGGAAGTCCAGCGTTCGGCCACACTTATTGAAGCGGAAATGCACATGTTCATTACTCGAATGGGCATTCTTTCCATCGGAGAGGTTGGCGCTCAATCCATCTTTGATATTCTCAAACAGATGCGGGATTATGGGGAATTGGCTTCAGAAGTGAAACGCATCGAAACGCTGGTCGACAAGTGGCACACTTCTTTGCCTGAAGCAGCCCGTATTGTGGCCCAACAAAGTCCAAGTCCTCTTTGGTCCGATTTCCTTGACCGAATGGCCTTCTCCATTGAAGCCGGCCAACCCATTGACGAGTTCATGCGTTCTGAGCAGGAAACCATTGCCGAACAATACAACACACTGTATGACACCCGTTTGGAATCAGTTGATACGCTCAAGGAAATCTATGTCTCCTTGGTCACGGCCGGGTTGTTTGGCTTGGTGATTGCAGGCATTCATCTTGTCTTGTTTGAGGTGGGTGGTGCGAACGATACGCCCATTGAGGTGGCAAGCCGGTTGCGCTTTTTGTTGCTCGCATCGTTGATTTTTGGTTTCATACAAATAGGTGCAGTGTTCGCCTTCCGAGCAACGATTCCCAAGGACCAAACTTTTGCCCGTGACGAAATGGATACGCCCTTCAGAATCAACTTTCGACGCTCGTTTTTGTTGTCGAGCGCCATCACGATTGGCCTGTTGGTGTTGGCTGTGCTCACCTTGATTTGGGTGTGGGACGATTTAACGTCCCAATGGGACAAGTACGGGCTGTTGTTCATCGCCGTCCCGTTCTCCCCGTTGCTCATCCCTGCGATGATGGTTCGGCGTGAGGAGCGTCAAATCCAGCGACGGGATGAAACCTATCCTGATTTCATCCGGGCTCTTGGCGGTACGGCACAAGCGCGGTCGGCGGAACCATCAGCCACCATCAAAGCATTGCGAGGTATTGATTTCGGTATGCTTGATAATTCCATTGACCGACTTGAAAAGCGGTTATCCACACGCATTGATTCGGACCGCGCATGGGATTATTTCACCGCCGATACCAACTCTGCGGTCATTTCTCGGTACACTCGCATTTACATCGAAGGGTCGCAATCATCAGGCAAACCAGCCGAAACTGCAGAAATGGTTTCTCGCTCAGTAGGCAACCTCCTTTCACTGCGCAACCGTCGTGCATTGTCGGCCAATACCATGTGGGGCGTTGCGCTTGGGTTGTTGATCTCGAGCGTTGCTTCGCTTAACGTCACGACGACCATCGTGCTTCAACTCGGCGAGGCCATCGCCGGAGTAGCGAGCGGGTTTGTTGACCAAGACGTGAGTCAGCTGTCCGATTTTGGGGGAGGTGTTGCCCTGCCCGTGATGGAGGATGCATCTTCGGTCGATGACAACATTCGCATGTTCAAAATCATCATCTCCATCCTTATCATCATGCAGGTCGTGGCGGTGTCTTCCATCGCCACTCGGCTTCGTGGAGGCACAAAGACGAGCGCATTGGGTCAAATGATTCAATTGACCTGGGTCGCGGGTTTAGCCTCGTGGGTCACTGCGGTCTTGCTTGAACGAGCAAGCAGTATTTTCAGTGTCTAGTGTATTGGGAACATTCATTTCCTTTCTATACCAATCTGGGTTCATGCAAGCCCCCGCACCTATGGCCCCAGCAGCAGCCTCACCGTATCAGCCTCCCGCCTCGGGCATGTTGAAAGGAAACATCTACGCCTTTCAGAAATGGTTGATGATTGGCCTTGCTTTGTTGGTGTTTTCCGCCGCCTTCGGAGAACTTCCATTCACATCTTCAATGCCTGACATGGCCGATTACGACATGACTGACACCAAGGAAGCAGAAGAATACGCAGACGATGTGGACAGTTATATGTTCCAAATCTCCTTCTTCGGTGCCATCAGTGCCGTTCTCCAAACCGGTGCTTTGACCATGCTCAGCTATGCTTTTGTGCGAGAAGCACAAGAAGAACAAGGACAACATGTCGGCATGCGTATTGCGTTCATGCTGGCCGCCGTTGTATTGATCACGAGCATTGTTGGTCGTGGGTTCTCGTTGTTCTGAGGCGTTAACGCTTCATCTCCTCGCGAATACGCTTCTTTGAGGCAGCCCATGAACAGATTGGGCACTGCGTGAGGTCATGGAAACGAGCGGGGCAATACTCCCGGCCGAAGAAGATGATTTGCAGGTGAAGGTCGTTCCATTTCTCTCGAGGAAAGACGGCTTTCAGGTCGTGTTCTGTTCTTTCCACGGTCGTGCCGTTTGAAAGACCCCAGCGAGCGGCGAGACGGTGAATGTGTGTGTCAACAGGAAAAGCAGGCACGCCGAAGGCCTGAGACATGACCACACTCGCAGTTTTGTGGCCAACGCCTGGCAGGGCTTCAAGAGCCTCAAATGAGGCGGGGACCTCACCGTTGTGCTGTTCAACGAGTATCTCAGAGAGTCGCTTGATATTCTTGGCTTTGGTCGGAGCGAGGCCCACTTGACGTATGTCGGTGAGGATGGTGTCAACCTCAAGAGCCGCCATACGCGTTGCTGAGTTGGCTTTGGCGAAAAGAGCCGGCGTGACTTCGTTCACTTTGAGGTCGGTCGTTTGGGCACTCATCAGCACGGCGACCAGGAGTTCAAACGGGTTGCTGTGGTCCAAGGGGATGGGGATGACGGGATACAAGCCTGCCAATTGCTCTGCAATCCGTTCCGCCTTTTCGCTGCGCTTCACAAACCCACCTAGCCTTCGTAGGTCATACTGTATTCCTCACCGGTCTGCCAACCAAAGTAGAGGCCGAGAAAAATTGACGTGAGCGGGATACCGTTGCAAATCAGCGTCTCAAGCGGTTCGGTCTCTGGCTTGCCAGCAATGTACCACACCAGGAGGCCCAAGAGCAAGCCCGGAATGACCATGACGCTGCCCATGATGATGGTGCGGAGGGTTCGCATGACGCTTCCAATCCACGGGGAGTCATGAATGTGTGCTTCCTCACCGGTGACTCAATCGGTCAGCAAGGGTTGACGCTGACATGCTGTTGAGCGTGTCGTTGGCCTCCAACCATCCTTTGCGAGCGGTCATGACGCCGTAGGCGATGTCGCTGAGGCCACGAATCGAGTGGGCGTCCGGGTTGATGGCCACGGGCACCCCGAGGCCTTTGGCATGCTTGCACAATCGCCAATCAAGGTCCAATCGGTAGGGGCTAGCGTTGAGTTCCACTGCCTTGAGGCGACCCTCATCGTTGTGTTCCGCCATGTGTTCAAGCACGGCAAAGAGGTCCACTTCGTACCCTTCCCTTCCTTGGAGAATTCGCCCGGTCGGGTGGCCAAGGACGGTGGTGGCTGGGTGGTCGATGACCTTCATGAGTTCCTCCGTGTTTTCCACCTCGTCACGACCTCGCCATTTGGTCATAGCGTGAACGCTGGCTACCACATAATCCAATTCAGCCAGCACATCGTCGGGGTGGTCCAATTTTCCACCTTCAAGAATGTCGGACTCCACCCCGTGAAACAGTCTGAAATCAACATCTTTCTTCGCCCAATCGGCGTTGTACTGCTTGATGGTCCGACCTTGAGCAAGAAGGTCGCCGGCACTGGCGCCGTTAGCAATTTTCAGCGTTGGTGAATGGTCCGCAATGCCAAGCCACGACCACCCCATCTTCTGCGCTGTATCCGCCATCACCTCAAGGCTGGCTTCACCGTCAGACAGCGTCGTGTGGTTGTGCAGGGAGCCTCGCACGTCGCTCGTTTGAATCAAGTTGGGAAGACTGTTGGCTGCCGCCGCTTCAACTTCACCCATGTCCTCGCGTAGCTCAGGAGGCACCCACGCCATGTCCAGATGCGAGTAGATAGCGGCCTCATCGGCGGCTTGCAGGGAGTGCACCGCCGCATCCATGCCTTTCAGTTCGCCGGCTTCGGCTTCAGGAATCAACCCGAACTCGTTGAGGCGTAGGCCACGGTCAATGGCGCGTTGTCGCATGGCGATGTTGTGCTCCTTGCTTCCGGTGAAGTATGCCAGCGTGAACGGTTCAACATGAAGCGGTACCAGCCGAACTTGTGCGTCAATGGTCCCACCGGCTTCGAGTTGTTCGTAGTCGTCACCCCCGATGGCGTCCAGCACATTGGGGTCAATGTGTCCCACGGTAAACGACTCGTCAAAGATGGTGGTGTCGAGAATGAGGCTGATTTTCGAATCTCCAGCTCCCTTGACATCGGCAATTCCGGGAAGATTGAGGATGGCGTTGGCGACGCTGTCATGGTCCGCTTCATCCACCGCAACCACGACATCCAGGTCTCCAATCGTGTCTTTACGTCGCCGTGCGCTCCCCGCCAAAGTCGCCCGGTGGACACCGCTTAGGCCTGCAATTTTGCGTTGGAAGGCTTCGCCGTACCGCAAACCGATATCGAGACGACGGCGAGCACGAAACCGAGACAGCAATTCAATGCCGTCAAGCATGCGTTGTTGAGACTTGGCTCCAAAGCCCTTCATCGGGGCGATCTTGTTGTCCAACGCCGCTTGTTTGAGGCTGGCAACCGAATCAACCCCAAGTTCATCGGCCATGATTTTGATACGTTTTGGGCCGAGTCCAGGAATCCCGAGCATCTCGATCAGTCCAGGTGGCGTTTGGGTGTGAAGGTCCACCCAATCATCGGGCCATTCACCATCGTTCATGGCTTGGGAAAGGGCGCTGCCCAATCCCTTGCCGATGCCTTTTATTTCGTAAATTTCACCGCTGGCCACCAGTTCTGCCAAATCTTCGGTCATGCTCCCGAGCATACGGCTGGCGTTTTGGTAGGACCGGACTCGGAAGACATTGGCGCCTTGCAGTTCCAACAACACCGCCACTTGGTGCAGAACATTGGCGATTTGGTTGCGCGAAAAATAGGGCGGGCCGTTCGGTCTCGGTTTGGGAAGTGCGAACGTCCCTCCTGCCATACACAGAAGAGGTTGGCGACCCTACACAAAGGTTCGCCAAGGCCCATCTTCAAGAACATCTGGCGGTTGCGTCAAGCATGGTGGATGTCGGGTTGGTTGAACTCCTGGCTGAATCCCTGTGCGGCATTTCAGCTGTCCTGTTCACCTTCATTGCGAGTTTTTCCCGTTCTCCCCGTGCTGAAACCGCCGTTCAAAACATCATTTTTGTCTGTTTGATGGCGGCCGCAGCGGTGTTGTGGTGGCTTCCAACTTTAGGAGGTGAACTGTGGGGTTCGGGTTATCTTCCCCGTCCGCTGGCGTTGTTTTGCGTGATTCTCGCCATCTCTGCGAGAATGAACATCAAAGGAGAAAACGTCTCGTTTGGCGCCAATCCACACAGCATCGGTCGTATGAAAGAAGAGGAATAATCAGACAATTTCTCCTTGAGGCTCACGGTCATCGCCAGCAGATGATGGTTCACTTGCGGCGGCCTCTTCGGCTTCTTTCGCCATTTTTTGGTCGATGAAGGTGCGCATGAACTCGGGCAACTCTCCGTTGACAAAGATGACATCGTTGACCTGTTCCAACTTCTTGAGCGAGTAGTAGATGTGCATCGCTGTACTCGGCGTTGATGAGCAGCCAGTACATCCTCCATCAAGGGAGAGCATGATGTTTCCATCGGTGGTATCAATGACCGTTACAACGCCATCATGAGCGTTCAAGGTCGCTTGAATGGGGCCGACCTCAGCGAGGACTTCCTCGGCTGTGATGCTCATGCCTCGGCGACTGCTTCCACCTCTTTGAACGATTGCCTCGTCATCATCGTTTTTCGTTGTGGCCGTTGCAACGACAGAACAAAACCAGCACAGAGCGTTGTATGAAGGGGGAACGGCTTATCAAGGGTTCCTAAGTGGCGCAGGGCAACAGGTGTTAATTGATGATGGAGAACATTGCACTGATTTCGGCAGGCGCAGCAGCCGTTGGATTGCTGATTGCGTTCATGCTTTACCAGCAAGTGAACAAAGTGAAGATCGACAACGAAACGGTTGCCGACATCACCGAAGAAATTCAGAAAGGAGCCATGGCGTTCCTCTTTGCAGAATATCGCGTTCTGGCCATTTTCTGTGTGGTCGTGGGGGCCGTTTTGGCCGTCATCAACGATATGGACACGGCCATCGCCTTCTTTGCAGGTGCTGTTGCATCGGTCTTGGCCGGTTTCTCGGGTATGCGAGCGGCGACCTCGGCCAACGGCCGAACAGCCATGGCTGCGAAGTCCGAAGGACAAGCAGGGGCGCTCGCTGTCTCCTACAACGGCGGGGCCGTGATGGGTCTTTCCGTGGGCGGTCTTGGTCTCCTCGGTATTTCCCTTGTGGCGCTTTGGCTCGGTGCTGACGGCACCAGCCCAGACCTCTCGGCTGCAGCAGGGTTTGGCATGGGCGCGTCGTCCATCGCTCTCTTCGCCCGTGTGGGTGGTGGTATTTACACGAAGGCGGCTGACGTCGGTGCTGACCTCGTCGGTAAGGTTGAAGCCGGTATTCCTGAAGATGACCCACGCAACCCCGGTGTCATCGCTGATAACGTCGGTGACAACGTCGGCGACGTAGCCGGTATGGGCGCCGACATCTTCGAGTCCTTCGTCGGCTCTATCATCGCCGCCATGATCATCGCCAGTTCGGACAACTTCGCCACCGACTACATCATGATGCCCATCCTGTTGGGTTTCATCGGTTACCTCGCATCCATTATCGGGGTGTTTTCCATGGCCTTCCTCAAGAACGGCAAAGACCCTGCCGTGGCCCTTCGCAACACCACCTTCATCGGCGCCATCTTGTTTTGGGCCGGTGGTTACATCGCCATCAACCAAGGCCTCATCGCTGTTGAAATCGGCGTGATGCACGCTGTGGTTCTCGGTAGCATCGTGGGTATTCTCATCGGATTGGTGACCGAGTACTACACTGGCATTGAGCCTGTCATGGGTATCAAGACCAAGGCCATTCCTCACATCGGTGAGATGTCGAAGACTGGCCCTGCTACCAACGCTATCGCCGGACTTTCCGTTGGTATGAAGTCCACGTTCATTCCTGTCGTCCTCATTGCTCTGGGTATTTTGGGTGCGAACGAGTTGGGTGGAGACACCTACGGGCTCTACTGTATCGCTATGGCGGCCATGGGCATGTTGGCGACGGTCGGCGTAACCATGACGGTTGATGCGTACGGCCCCGTGGCTGACAACGCTGGTGGTATTGCCGAGATGAGCGGTTTGGGCGATGATGTCCGAGCCATCACTGACGAACTCGATTCCATCGGTAACACCACGGCAGCGGTCGGCAAAGGTTTCGCCATTGGCTCGGCCGCTCTCACGGCCCTCGCCCTCTTCGCAGCCTACACCTCGGCCATTGGTGCCAACGGCGGTATGCTTGATTTGGGATTGACCAACCCAATGGTCGTCATTGGCCTGCTCATTGGTGGTGGCCTTCCCTTCGTGGTTGCCGCTATGACCATGACATCGGTCGGCAAGGCGGCTGGCGACATGGTGGTTGAAATCCGCCGCCAATTCAAGGAAATTCCTGGCCTTTTGGAAGGCAAAGAGGGTGTAAAGCCTGACTCGCAAACATGCGTTGACATCTCGACCAAGGCGGCTCTCCGTGAGATGGTCGGCCCCGGCGTGGTGGCTGTGATCGCTCCTGTTGTGGTCGGGTATGGATTGGGATACGACGCCCTCGGCGGCCTGCTTGCTGGGTCTCTTGTGACCGGCGTGCTCCTCGCTCTGTTCATGGCCAACGCAGGTGGTGCTTGGGACAACGCCAAGAAAGCCATTGAGCAAGACCATATTCCTGGCGCCAAGAAAGGCGATGAAGCACACGATGCTGCTGTTATTGGTGACACCATTGGCGACCCGTTCAAGGACACCTCCGGGCCTTCGCTCAACATTCTCATCAAGCTGATGTCCATCGTGGCTGTCGTGCTTGCTGGCGCCGATGTTCTGACGCAGAATGGCTTGCTTTGAAGCACAGTTGATTCTCTTCTGCAGAGCGTTAGCCTTTCAAGCGAGGCTATGAACCGATGACCATGCGAAGTGTGTACCTCCTCTCGTCGCTCATGCTTTCGCTGAGCATGGCGGGCTGTCTTGAAGGGCCAAGCATCAGCAGCAACGGGATGGGTGATACCACCGAAGCAGAATTGGCCCTGCCTGTATGGGAGGTGGGCGACCAATGGCTCTACACCTTCACGACACCGCAATTCGGTGAAGACAGTGCACGCCTGGTCGTTGCCGAGGTGGATGAAGATGAAGGCCTCTACCGAGTGGGCATTTCAAACGAGCGAGAGGCACAACGGCATGCGGTCATCAACCACAATCCCTTCCTTGGCCGAATCACCATGGACGGTCTTTCAGTGTACGAACAAGGAACGGCCCAACCGGTGTTTAACTTCCCATGGGAGGAAGACAGCATCTGGACCTTCACCCTCTTCGGTCAGGCTTGGTCTGCTTCGACCGTCTCCATATACAACGGCGTGGTCAATGTCGTTGCACAATCCGATGAGCAACATCGATTGACCTACGCCTTCAGTGGGCGTCAAGGCTTCCTGTCGTCGCTTGTTTGGACCGACGATGGTTCCGTTGAACAATTGCGAATGACCCTCACGCAATCAAAATCAGGCTACGAGGGGGATGTCTACTTCTACCAAGCGCGGGATTTACTCGACAGCCTCTATGAGGAAAACGACAACGACATCTACGATTCCTTCCTCGACAGCGGTCATCCTGATGGGGAAGATTGGGATGTGTTGGTGTGGTATCTTGATGTTGACATCGCCGCCGGCGGCTCGGGTACGCTGACGATGAAAGACCATCAAGGAGCCTCTCCGCTTACCCGTGCTTGGGGTTCGGGGGCGACCGAAAAAGGAGCCATCGGCACCATCCCCTCCCTCTCAGGCGATTATTCACTGACCGTGACCTTGCGGGGTCAAGCATCGTCACTTCATCTCAAAGTAGCTGGCGCCATCGTCACGCAGTGGACCTTGTGAGGGAGCCGTATGCCCACGCTCATCATGATGCATGGCATGACGGGGGATGCATCCATGATGCGACCGTTTGCTGAAAAAATACTCCCAGAGGGCTGGACGTTGCTTGTTCCGGAAGCGCGTTTCCCCCACCCGAACCGTGGCTACACTTGGTGGCGGTACGAGGATTACGACGCTGATGTTACACGACGCTTGAACCTCTCTCGCAAGGAGTTAATTGACGTTGATGCAAGCTTGTCTCAACTCGAGAAACTCATCGCCGAAGAAGCCCCGTTGGGGCCGTTGGTCGTGGGAGGTTTTTCCCAAGGTGGTGCGATGGCCCAAGAGTTGCTGCAATTGCCTGTGGCCGACCGGATTGAAGGTGTGATTTGCATCGCCACACGGCTTGTTCGTCCGATGGAGTTGCGAATTCGGTTGGAAGAATTGGGTTCCAAACGCATGTTTTGGATGCATGGAAACAAAGACGTCCGTGTTCCGATGGAAGATGGCTGGGCCGTGGCTCATCTCTTCGAAACCGGCGGCTGGTCGGTAGAATTGGTAGAACATGAAAAAGGTCACATGATTCCAACCGAGCACCACGATGCGCTCAAAGAATGGTTGGCCACCTTCACTTGAGATAGCGTCGAGTTTCGTCAAAGCCGCCGATGAAGATGGGTTGGTCTTCTCGCAGGTCAAACACCACCGGTACCGTGCGATGGCCCGTCGCACGCACCACCGCATGGCGCATCTCGGGGGGTTGTTCATCAAAATTGATCTCGGTGAACGACAACGTTTTCTCGTTCAGCAGGTTCTTCAAGGCACGACAATAGCCGCAAAAATGACCCGTGTAGACCAAGAAATCGGTGTTGGCTGCGGCGGCGTGTTCCAAAATCAGGCCTTCTGACACATGGTGAATGGGTCGCCCGAGTGCTATAACCTCCTCGCCATGTTCCACTTCAAATCGCATGGAATCAGAGCAGATGGGGAACTTCAATTAACAAGCGCAGCCTGCACTTTGCATGGTCAGGATGGCTTGCATTGATTGCGGGTCCATCGAGTTTGAAGCCGAAACTGTTCGGGAAATGTTGACCATCATGATGCCGCATTATTTTGAAGCCCACCAAGACATCATGTCCAGCCCCAATGAGGAGCGTGACACCTGGATGGAGCGGTTTACTTCGGCCTTCAACGACGCCGCCCAGTCCTAACGAAGCAGCAAATCGGTGTCTGCCGTGAAACTGTTAATCATAAAGGCGACCAGCACCTCCACGGTTCATGGCCCACTTGGCGTTTCTGTTGGCGTCAGACGGAAACAATGCCGCTCTCGCCCGCGAAGTGGCGCAGCGCGCCCACGCTCTGGGTCACACCGTGGACCACATTTCGCTCAGCGCCTATGATTTCCCGGTCTACACCGTACAACGGGAGGGTGAAACAAGCGAACTAGAGGGGATGAGCGACCTCATTCAACGCTTGGACCAGGGCGACGCATGGTTTGTCTTTGCTCCTGAATACAACGGTTCCATGCCACCTGTTCTCAACAACACCATTGCATGGTTGAGTCGAGAGGGTGACGATTTCCGCCGCTTGTTTCGCGACCGAACCGTGGCGTTGGCCACACACTCAGGGGGCGGTGGCCAACATGTCATCATGGCCATGCGCCAACAATTTTCTTACCTCGGTTGCATTGTGCTTGGACGTTCCATCGTTACCAATCGCAACAAGGCAGCCAACCCGGAAACCATTGATGCGATGCTAGGGAGCTTACCAAGGGGTTGATGGTTTGATTCGGACGTTAACCTCGATTGTCCCTACCCACACCGTGCTGGAAGGCGGGGGCTTCAAAGTTCGACGGCCCGTAGCGATGGGGCGCCTGATGAGTCCGTTCTTGTTGCTCGATGAAATGGGTCCTGTTGACTACGGCCCTGGCGAAGCCATCGGTGCTCCGGACCATCCTCACCGAGGATTTGAAACCGTGACGTACCTGCTTGCGGGTGGTATGAAGCACGCCGATTCTGCAGGAAACAGCGGTGACCTCAATCCAGGTGATGTTCAATGGATGACAGCAGGCCGAGGGGTCATTCATTCCGAACTTCCACAAGACCACATGATGGAACACGGTGGCTTGATGCACGGTTTCCAAATCTGGGTGAACTTGCCTGCCAAAGACAAGATGATGGCGCCGCGCTACCAAGATATTCCATCAAACGAGATTCCTGAGGCGGTCTCTGAAGACGGACAAGTTTGGGTGAACGTCATCGCTGGCCGTGCCCTTGGCGTGGAAGCCGTCATTGATACGGTCATCCCGATCACCTACATTCACGTGCGCATGAAACCAGGGTCCACCTACACCCACCCATGTGAATCTCAGCACAATCTGATGGTCTATGCTTTTGGTGGGTCGATGGAGATTGAGGGACGCTTCTTGGAGGACGGCGGTCTTGGTTTGCTGAGCCCAGGTGACGAGGTGACGCTCACAGCGGGAGAGGCAGGGGCGGAATGCTTGTTGTTGGGTGGTCCGAACATTGACGAACCTATCGCACGCTATGGACCGTTTGTCATGAATACCCGCGAAGAAATCTACCAGGCCATTGAGGACTACCAGAACGGCACGCTGGCTTGAATTACTGCGAGCAGTGGGCGATGATGGCCTCGTAGTCGGGCTCTTCGCCTAAACTTTCGCAGGTCCAAACATAACCGACCGAACCGTCGGCCTCAACGATAACCACGCCTCGGTTCGCCACAGTATATCCGTCGATGACGAAGTTCTCGAAGGTCATGCCATACTCCGAAATCATGGTGCGGTGAACATCGGACAACAGCGTGAATTCAATGCCGTTTTCCTTTGCGAAGGCGCCGTTGGAGAAGGGCGAGTCAACAGAGACGCCAAAGACTTGGGCGCCCACATTGTTCAACTGGTTCATGGAGTCCTGGAAGGTGCACATTTCGGTGGTGCACACGCCGGTGAAGGCTGCGGGGTAGAAGGCAAGCACCACGCGTTGGCCAGCAAAATCGGACAGGCTGACGTTGCTTTTGTCTGTGGCGGTGAGGGTAAAGGCGGGGGCGGTGTCTCCTACGGTGACCATGAACCTCGGGGTGAACACGACCCCTTAATCTTCACCGTAAGGGGGTTAGCGCCACGAAGGAAAAAACCCTCGTATTTGTTCCTAAACGCTGTACTGAATGGCAGGAGTGCTAGTGCCGGGATTCGAACCCGGGTCGACGGGATGAAAACCCGTAATGATGGACCTGACTACACCACACCAGCGACGGTTCGGCCATCGGTGGCCTGTTCATAACCGTTCCCGTAGCCTCGGTTTATGCAAGGCTCTCGGATTCACTTGTCGGGGGCTCGTGCCCGAGACTTGACCACCAAGACCAGAGCCACCAGCCTGCAAGTCCGCTGAGGATCAATGCGCCAGCGAGCAAGATTTCGTTGTCCAAGAACCAGAGCATCGCATCGAGGGCTTGCTCACCGTACAATCCAATGAGCACTGCTTCCAACCCAAACCGAAGACCTCGCCCAAGCAATCCAGCGATGATGAAGGGTTTCTTCGCCATGTGACCCATCCCAGCCATCCACCCCAGTACCTTGTAGGGGATGGGTGAAAAGGCAGCGATGAAAATGCCGACCGAACCGTAGCGAAGCGTGAGATGTTCCAGTTTGGTCAAGTGGTGTTCCTGTCCGAACCGAACCATCAGTGACGTCCCCCATCGCTCGCCGATGAAGTACCCGACCAAGGAGCCAAGTACAGACGCCACCGTGACCACCGCCCACAGCCAAAGCACCAGCGGGACATTGCCCATGGCGTTCACCAACATCGGAATGTAAAGCACATCAGGCGGTAAGGGTTGAACGATGGCCTCTGTGAAGGAGAGCAGGAAGAGGCTGGCCGGCCCAAAGACCTCAAAGGCCTCAAGGACGCTCTGCTTCCAACTCATGCTTTGCGCTGACACCCTTCTTTGATGAAGATAGGGGTGAGCGGTGCCTTCTTGAGAGGGATTCCTGTGTCAAGGCCATGCAGCGAGTCTTGGACACGGCGGCGTTGCTCCATTGGCCTGTTCAGGAACTCACAGGAGGCGTCTGTGCTGATTCCCAACGTCTGGAGTTGGAGCGACTCAGTACCGCTCGGCTGATGTTGGTGGAAGGAGCTGACCTCACATGGCGACAACCCTCTGCTCAATGGCTCAATGAAGCGAAAGACGCGGCTTCACAAACCGGTGACCTTCCTCGTTTGTCCGATGTTGACCTCGATGTCTTGGCCCTGGCCTTGGGCTTGGAGTTGCCTTTGGTCACCGATGATTACCGCCTTCAGAATACGGTACAGCATGCGGGGGGTGCCATCGTTGCTGTGGCCAATGCACCCTCAACCGCCGTCTGGTTGTGGGAGTTGCGCTGCACAGGTTGTCGCGACGTGAGCGAGGTGCCCGAAGGTGTAAAACGCTCCAAAGGGCAAGCCGCAGGCGAATGTCAACGGTGCGGCTCGCCGATGGTGATGAAACGGAAACGAGGATGATTCATTCTTCGTTTTCCGAGGCAGATAGGGCTTCTAAGGCGGCGACTTTGGCTTCCAATTCCTCAACGGGCATGCCTGTGGGGTCAAGGCCAACCGCTTTGGCTCGGTCCATCAGCACTTGGTCGGAGGTTCGGCCCCCAGCCTCAAGGTCTGCTACGGTGGTGGCCGCTTTGGCAGCCGAAGTGGTGTCGGCCAAGCCTTTCTGGAATTCACCCTTGGAGCGTCCAAGAGCATTGGCCAACTCAGGCAGTCGCTGAGCCCCAAAGAGAACAAAGAACAAGCCGAGCAGGATGGTCAATTCAAGCGGTCCGAGTCCACCGATCATGGTTCTTCCTCAAGTCAAGCGTGGCGCTTCCCGTTGTTGAAGGCTTTCCTTGAATGTCGGGTTCTGTCAACGCTTAGCCGCCGCTGACGGGCGGTAGCAGCGCCACCTCTTGGCCCTCAGCAAGGACGGCATCAAGAGCGCATCGCTCACCGTTGACCGCTACCGAGAGCCCAAAGGTAATCCACTCTTCCAGTCCCAAACCAAGCACCAGTTCACGGACGGTGCTGTTGACTTCGACCTCGCATTGGTGTTGCCTGCCGCCCAACCGTTCAGCGAGCGGTCCAAAGGCGAGCACGGTGATGGAAATCGCGGGTCCTTCCGTGCTCATGCAGCGCCTTTCGGGCAGGGATTTATGAATGCAATTCCCTTTGGTTCATCCATGACCCCTGCCTTGCAAGCCTCCAGTCTTTGGAAACTCTATCAGGCCGGCGAATCCACGGTTGAAGCCGTTCGTGGCGTGGACCTCACGGTCCGCTCAGGTGAGATGGTGGCGGTCATGGGTCCGTCGGGATGCGGCAAAACGACGCTGCTGAACATTCTCTCTGGGATTGACGAGCCAACTTCGGGGATGGTGATGGTGAACGGGCAGCCTCTGTACGGCATCTCCGACAACGCCCGTACGGATTTACGTGGACAACAATTTGGGTTCATTTTTCAAGATTTTAACCTCCTCCCGGTGCTTTCTGCAGTTGAAAATGTTGAACTTCCGCTCTTGCTTCAGGGTATGGGCTCAACCGATGCCCGGGCCACGGCAATGGAGGCTTTGACGCGTGTTGGCTTGTTGGACCGTTGCGAACACCGACCTTCCGAACTGTCTGGAGGTCAGCAACAACGGGTGGCTGTTGCGCGGGCCATCGTCCACACGCCTTCCATCATCTTGTGCGATGAGCCAACCGGCAACCTTGACACGGCCACCTCCAGAGAAGTCATGGCTCTGCTACAAGCGATGAATCGGGATGAAGGCACGACCTTCCTCATCGTCACGCACGACGAATCCATCGCTGAACAATGCCAGCGCACCATCACCATGCAAGACGGCATGGTGGTCAGCACCACGCCTACGCATCCGAAAGAGGAGGAATGATTCTGCTGCTCTCCTTGGCGATTGTGGGGTCAGTGGTGCTGGTGTTCAGCATCGTCTCCCTGCTGTTGTCCACCCAATGGTCTTCGCTTTCGTGGCTCCACCGCGGAATCCTCGTCTTTGGAGGCCCTGTTGATGGAATGATCGGCTACGCTGTGTTGGCGTGGCTTGACCTTTCGCAAGCGAGTTGTCTGGCTGGCGGAGTTTTGCTTGGGTTGGTGTCAATGATGTTCTTGCAACCCATGCTGATGCCCCAACGTTTGTTGGTTTGGCGCCTTGCAAAAGAAAACATCCTGCGTCGACGTCGACAAACAGCGTTGATGTTGGCCGGTTTGGTCATCGCTTCCGCCATCATCACGTCCTCGTTGGTGGTCGGCGACTCACTTGACGCCACCGTCTCCAATGAAGTTCGTGCGGCGTGGGGAGAGACCGACCTGCTCGTCTCAGGACTTGACCCGATGACCGGGGTGGCCGTTGATTTTCCCGCCGAGGTCGGTGAGACCTTATGGGGCGTGCTGCAAGCCAACAACAGCATTGCGCCTCACTTGATTGGCCGTCAGTACGGCTTGACCAGCATGGTGAGCCTCACGGCGCCAAGCGGCTTGGCTGAACCTTCTGTGGCCTTTTTTGCACGGAACGCCAGCGTTGATGATGCTGGGATTTGGGCGTCGTTGGACTTGAACACCGGCCTTCGCTTTTCAGACCTTGAGGCCCTTGATGCCTCTTCGAGTGAAACCCACGTGGCTCTGAATCAGGTCGCAGCGGACATGCTTGAAGCCAACGTGGGGGACATGTTGGAAATGGGGGTGTTCATCACTAACGATGAACAACGGGTGCGTACCACCCAATGGGTTCGTGTTCACGCCATCGTCCCAAACACCGGCCAAGGCGCCATGGCCGGTACGCTGTCTCCCGCCATTTTTGCAGCGTTGTCTTCCGCTGAAACGCTGCTTGGGCTTGAGGGCCGGTTGAATCGCTTGGCCTTCGCACTGGATGATGACGTTTCTGCGCAAAAGGTGCGTTCGCTCAACGAGGCGGTCTCTCAGGCTCTTGACGACGTGTTGACCGCAGAAGATGCTGGTTTGGTCTTCACGGTGGACGAAGCATCGGCCTCATTATCCATTTCATCCCAAGTCGGCCTGCAACGGATTGCGGGAGACGATGTCGTCGCGCTTCGTGAAAACCGCAGCCGCCTTGCTCCCGATGCTGCTATGTTGGAAGTGATGCAGGCACCGCTCATCGATGCGCAAGTGAACGATGAGGCTTTGCTTACGCTCGCTGATAGCGAAATCCACACCCTTCGGTTGGGCGACGCAGCCTTGTGGCATGTTGCCTCCAACGGCCTCGGATTTGAGCTCCTCAACGACGGTGAAGCCTGGATGTGGCAGGTTGAGGACGGCCAACGGGTCAACGACGTTGCGTGGAACAGTACCGGTGGAGCAGCCGTGGTGGCCTACGACGAAGGTCTCGTGTTGGCCGATGAACGCTTTGTGGATGAAGACGAACGTGCTTCCTATGACAGTTCAAATCCTGCGGTGGCCGTTACCGCTACCGAACAAGGTTGGTTGGCCCTTCTCGAAGAAGATGGCGCCTTGCTCTTGACTTCCTTTGACGAGCATCTTGCCGAGGTCAGCACCACCACCTTGTCCATTCCCTTGCCCAACACGGTGCTCTCTTATTCGCTTGAGGCCGACGACCGCCTCTATCTTGCGATTGAAGGCTTGCTCACGGTGGACCGTTATGCTGCTGACTTAGGTTTGGAAGTCTTCACCGCCATCGATGAAAGCGAGTGGCCGACAGAGGATGCTGCTCCACTTACAGAGGCGCATGAGGCCTGTGACGGCGTGGTTGCTCTTGTCGTGAACGATGCGGATGGTTGGTGCACCTGGGAGCACGGTTTGTTGCGTTGGAACACCACCTCATCGGCGGTTGAAAGCCTCCGCCTACCCGTGCTTTCCGATGCTCCTGGCTTTGGAAAATATCCGCAAATGGTGCTGGCCTTTGGTGGCGACAACGCCAGCCTGTCCGTCGAAGAAGGCACCATTCTTACCTCGCAACGGTTGGCTTTGCTGAACCTTGAGCAGGGGGAAGAACTCCTGTTGGTCAAAGGGATTCTTCCCTACGCTTACGGCAACGACAGCGCGGTTGCGCTGCGTTCCGAGGGCCTCTATGCTGCCTTGCCCGGCTTTGAGCAATTGGCCGATTTGGACGCCGTCGTCCTCGGGCTGGTCCATTTGAATGACGCTGAGACCTTGGCGCTGGCGGGCGACGACGACCGTTCCATTCTGATGTTTTCAGGACCGAGTTTCGCCGAAGAAAACGGAACCTCCACCGAACTTCTCCGTGCGTGGTTCGATGAACGAAGCAAGGCAGAAGACCTGCATCTTCAAACATCTGCGGTACAATTGGACGCTGCCGAACAAGCAGAAGCCTCCTCGGGTTTGCTGTCGGCCATGTTCTTGGTGTTTGGTACGTTCACCATCGCTGCGGGCGTGCTTCTCTCGCTGACCATCATCATGCTGCTCGCCGATGTGCGCCGCAAAGAGTTGGCCACGGCACGTGCGCTGGGGCTCAAACGAAGCGATGCTCGTGCCATGTTTGTGCTGGAAGGCACGGCCATCGCCTTGGTCTCTGGTGCAGTGGGTTCGTTGGTCGGCTTGGGGTTGGCTTGGGTGATTTCGGTTGGTTTCAGCACCATTTTCCAAAGCGTTGGCGCCCAATCTTTCGCCTTTGCATGGACCGTAGATTCCTTCTTTGCAGGGTGGATTTGGGGTGCCTTGTTATCGTTGCTCTTGCTGAGCCTCAGCGCAGCCTACAACGCTCAACTCAACATCGTACGAGCGCTGAAAGACGGGCGTGCACCGATGAAGACGGGTGTGCCATGGGGTGTCTTCCTCGCTCAAATCATTGGCTTGGGCGGCCTGGGTATGTGCGGCATCGGACTGGTGCTGTTTGGTTTCAACAGCGGGCTCTCCTATGCGGCCTATGTTGGTGCTGGGGTTGGATTCATCCTCCTTCTCACGCCCATCGTGACTTGGCAACTTCCGACTTGGTTGTCCGGTGGTAAGACCACACGTTGGACACGATATGCAGCAAGAAACTCATTGGGTGCGGTGGGTGTACTGTTCTTGGTTTGGACCTTGGTTTTAGCGCCCATCGATCCGTGGCGTCAAGAGATGGAGCCAAACGAATTGTCATTCATCGTGTTGGGTCTTCTTCAGGTTCTCTCGGGCGTGATGGTTTTGACCAGTTGGGCCCCCATGCTCGTGGCCGCTTTGTCAAAACGCCGTCTGTTCGGTGGCGGACCGGTGCGGGCGGTCGCACTCGCCCATCCACTGGCTCATCCTGTTCGCACCGCTGTGGTGATGGGCATGTTTTCCATCACCATGTTTTCCGTTGTCGTGCTCGCGGGCTATACTGAACAATTTGACACCTATTCTGCCGACTTTGTGGAAGAGGCGGAAGGGGAGTTTGAGCTGTTGTTAACATCCAGTCGGGCCAGGCCCATCACCATTGGAGAGAACCCGTCGGCGTGGGGCCTCAACGATTCCATCCTCGACAACATCGATGCGGTGGGGTCTGTCTACCGTGCGCCGGTTCATCTTGAAGATGAACAAGGTGAGCGGATGCCCTATCTGCTGCGTGGCGTTGATAGCGGTTTCTTGGCGCACGGCGGGTTGCCGTTGCATCTTTGGGATGAATCGTTGGGAGCCACCTCGGATGAAGCGTGGATTTCAATTGAAAATTTCAACGATGTGGTGTTCTTGGACGCTTCGTTTGGTCTTGAATCAACGGCCGACGGCAGCACCCTTGTTCCCTTGCAATTTTCAATTGGAGATTCAATTTTTCTAATTGATTTTTCAAACCCACAAAACATCCGTGAAGTCAGGGTGGGAGGCTTCCTCAAACAGTCGTCCTACATCTTTTCGCCAGGTGTTTGGATGCACGCTTCAGTCGTCGAGGAACAATTCAACGGTGAAATCACCCGAATGTACGTGAGTGTTTCACCCGATGCAGCGCCAAGGACGGAGGACTTTGCTGAAGCACCCATTGCCGCTCAGGGCAAAACCGTGGATGAACGCAGAGCCGCCGCAGAACTTGAAGACCTTCTCGACCGTGAGTTGGCCTCGAAAAACATCAATGTTCAAACAGTAGCGGACGAGATCATGGTCATCCAATCATTGGTGCTCGCCATTCTCTCGCTCTTCGAGGGGTACCTCGCTTTGGGCCTGGTAGTCGGCGTGGCAGGCATTGGCGTGGTGACCGTACGGAATGTGAGTGAACGGCGTCGCACAGTGGGCATGCTGAGAGCCATCGGCTTCCGTCAGCGTCACGTATGGCGCATGTTCTCCATTGAAGTATCGTGGGTAGCCGTCCTCGGTATGCTGAACGGCTTGGTCATCGGTTATGGGTTCCATGTTGTGCTGTACAACGCGTTGTGGAAATCTGAAGGCGTGGACTTCTCCTTCCCTTGGTTCTCTACGCTCGCCCTCTTTATGGTGGGTTGGCTTGTGGTGCTCATCACCACCTTCATTCCCGTTCGGCAAGCCTCCAACATTCCACCCTCTGCTGCCCTGCGCACGGGTTAGGGCCCTGGGCAGAGGCTAAAAAATTACGAAATCTGAAGCGATATTATGAAAACAAAAATTTTGCACCACTCAAAGTGAGAAGCGGCACATGAAGAGCCGAAACTATGCAAAAAACAGCGTTTTTTGGATGAATTGACACAGATTCAGCCTTCCCATAGTATAAATACAACGCATGCCGTGGGGAGGGACACCGAACCTTCGGGGGTATTGATATGAAGAATATGACACCTGTAATCCTCGGGTTGTTGATGCTGACGAGTTTCTTCGCTGGCATTGATTTCTACGAGCTTGAAGAACAAGTGGTGATTGAAGAGAGCGGCGCTCGCGCAGGCGGCGACCCCTCCGTAATCGCCATCACAACGCCGAAAGAAACCACGTGTGACAACATCAACGGATGCCGAAACACCCTGCAAGTCGGAGAGGCAACCACCTTCTCCGCCTACATCAAGAACAGCGGGGATGCCGACATCACGGAGTTGTCTTATTCCGTGACCGTCTACTTGGCTGACCTCAATGGCAACCCTGGCAACATCGCCAAGGATTCCAGCGGCAACGACTTGCGCTGGCAGAACGTTGACGCCATGTGCGATGATGCAACCGTCTGTGACTTTGACTCCTCGGCGAACCCTCTCTCATCCGGCGCCTTCCTCGGTGGCGGTAAGTTGACCCTCCAACTTCAGGGCGGTAGCGGCGACATCACATGGACGCCAACACAGGGTTCCTATGTGGTGGAAGTGGCTGTCTCCAGCCCAACCGATGCCGACGCCTCCAACAACAACCAACTCGTCAATGTGGTGGTTGAGGACTGGTACGACATCGAAGTGGACCTCTCTTGGACCACCGGTGAAAACACCGAGTTCTGCGACGCATCGAGCGGCGGCTCCTGTGAGTTCACGTTGACCGTAACGGCCAACGGTTCAGAGAACTTCTCTCCTCGCAATGTAGTGGTTCGTGTTGACGTGACCGGCGATGTTGCAACGGCCACAGCAGGCGGCGACGACTTGATGCAAGGCGGTGGCGTAAACTATCAAATCACCGCTGGCACCTCCGACACCGTGCGAACCTTTGAGCACGAGAGCGACCCGTTGAACTTCACCGAAGACTCTCGCTCGGTTCTTTCCTACCAAACGCCTTGGTCGGTGAACGGTGAATTGGTGCCGAACGGCAACAGCGATGCTCGCTTCACCATCTCGGCTGAAGTCGTGGAGTACACCATGTACGGCCAATTCACCGACTGTGAGGAGTTCATTGACGGCGGCGAAGGCAACGAAACCAACTCCACCACGCTGCGACACTTCTGTGAAGTTTCGGCCAGCAATGACGACCGTCCTAAGACCGATTTCGATGAGATTTCCGGTAGCAAGGTGACCTTCGACGACATTCGCATTTCGCGCATGGGCGTCTTCCAAGGCTACAACTTTGACGAGGACTGCACCGGTACAGCTGTGACCTTCACCCAGGAAGGACTCGGCGGTGACCTCAACGTGGGCTGTGGTTTGGTCTATGCCGACGTTGAGCACCGGGGTAGCGATTCCACCAAGGGATACAATTGGAACATCAGTTACACCATCACCCACGACACCCTCGGCGTGGTTGACTCGGGCGTGATTGATGAGTGTGTTTCCGGTGTGGAAATGCCCTACTCGCACATGCCTCTCGGTGGCATGGGTGACTTGGTTGGGTCCGCTTGTGTATTCGTCAGTCTTGAACCCGGTGAATACACCTTTGATTTCTCGTTGGTCATGGACACCAAGTCCGGTGAAGCCAACGGCGTCACCTGGGACGCAGCCGCAGACGGTGACGCTCGGTCGAGCAACAACGATGTGACCATGGTCGCCGACGTGCTCAACAACCTCCCCGTCATCACCTCCTTTGAAATGGTGACCGAAGGCGACATCGTTGTTGGCCAGCAGGACATGCTCCAATTGACGGTTTCAGCCTTTGACGTGGATGATCCATCTGGTGACGGTCTCTTCTTTGAGTACAACTACCAAGGCGGGGCCATCGGTGGCTGTAACGGTACCCAGACAGAAGGCGGCCCTACCTGTACGACCCCTGTGTTGAACTCGTTCATCGGGAACCTCATCGTCACGGTTGTCGTGACCGATGCTCATTCCGGGCAGGTGTCTCAAGAAATGTCAATCGATGTTTGGAACGATGCTGTGGCTACCGCTACGAGCGATGCTGGAATTACCATTGAATACCCCCTCCAGTACTTCGCTTTGAGCGAGTTCACCATCGGAACCTTCGCTGACGCCGATGCCTCTGAATACAGTTCGGTTCAGCTTGAAGGCTTCACGGGCACCTACGCCGCTGTTGCAGCCTTGGACTATGCACCAAGCACGACCTTCTCGGCCGATGCCATCCTCGCACAGGAATTGTCCGTCATCGTTGACACCTCGCTTGAGGCCACCTCACTGTGGTACATTGACGGCTCGGGCAAGTGGATTCTCTTCTCGGACGCTTCCGAAGAAGTGGATGCTACGACCGAGATGTTCACCTACGACATCCCTGCCAACTCTCCTGTGGTTCCAGGAGGCACGTTGGTCTTGATGGGCGGCGAACTCGCTCAAGCCAGCATCCCCGACGCCTCGGTGAGCGGCTTCAGCGCAACGGCCCAGAAAGGGGGGGCTATCGCTCTCGCTTGGGACATCACGGGTACCTTGCTCTCCTCGGACAGCATCACCGTCAAGATTTGTGAAGGCGCTGCAGACTGTGCAACTCCGTTCACGCAAGCCGTGGCCGACGAAGACCGCTCATACACCTACAGTGGTTCCCAAACCACCCACGGTGAAACGTACTACGTGGAGGTTGCCGTTTGCAACGAGCAAGGTTGTTCAACACCAGGTTTGGCGACCGTGGTTGCTGACAAGAAGGTCGATGGTGACTACACCGTCAGCCTCACGGTTGGTGTTGCTTCTGACGGCACCAGTTGGGACGTCAGTTGGACGGTGACCGGCGACACGAGCGATGTGGACATGTGGCATGTTTGCTGGATGTCTGACGACTTCGACGCAGCGAACATGCCTTCGGCCTGTCCAGACAGTGCACCCGCAACCGCGACCAGCACCAACGTTGCCATGCCTGTGAGCATCCAGAACGGCAAATCGTACTACTTCACGGTGGTCGGTATGGACGACAAGGGCAACATGGACGCTTCAGCTGCATTGAACGAAGCACAGGACACCCGCACACAAGACAACAGCAACATCGATGACGGCAACGGCACCATTGGTGACGGTGGCGACGATGCGTCTGCTGGCGTCCCAACGTGGACGTGGGGCCTCATCGGCGGTGTTGTCATCGTTGCGTTCATCGCAGGTGCATTCATCCTCTCCCGTGGAGACGGTGAAGGCGGCGAAGGCAAGGACTGGGATTACTGATCTCAGCCGTTGAAAAGCCTCTCCACCCCTCTGGGGTGTACAACGCTGGGGAGGTCGCCAAGGCGGCCTCCCTGGCCTTTTCTCTTTCATTTAACAAATGATGCAGAGGTGCGTACGCATCGGCCAATGTGCCTCCCCTTGTTCAAGCCAAGATACATAACTGTCTTATCATCCTTGAAAAGCGAAGACGCATCATCGATGTGCTCCTGTAAGGGTTTGAAATTGAGCAGAGGCGTTGTCCTTTTCATGTCTTACGAGCGCGTGCCGAAGGAACGAACGCTCATGACATCCGCAGCCAATACAGGGGGCTTTCCATGTTCACGAGCCCAATAGAGGGTGATATCACCCTCGCCAAAAGCAGGAAAATCACATGATATTTTTTCGTCAGGTTTTTGTTGATGTAGACCTTATGACACGGTCCATTTGTGTCAAAAAATGGGGAGCAATCCCGCGGTCTAGATTTTGTTTTCAAACGAATTGCACCCCAACTCCTATAAATGGTGTAAGTCGTGGGATGCAGTGCATACAGTCCGTATGGGGTGAATGACACATGTTGGGAAACAAGAAAAACCAGAAGAAAACCGTCTTCGGCGGTATCGGGGTTGCGCTGTTGTTGTGCGCATTGATGGTGCTCATGCCAATGAGCGGCTACGTTGACAACGACAACAGTACGACCGTAGAACTTGTGGAAGCAAGTTCGACTGGAGCTGATGATTACTTCAAGCTCCCCGAAAAGATCGCTGAAGCAGACTATGAATATGACCCATCGCTTGAACTTCAAGGGATGCGAGACCAAACCACGAAAGCCTTCCTCAATGAGGACGGTAGCATCACCCAGATGGTGACGAGTGAGCCCATTCACTACGTCTCCGATGCTGGTACGTGGGAAGACATCGACCTGAACATCCAGGCATACCCTGAAGGCTGGGGTGTAAGTGAAAACCTCTTCACGACCACCTTTGCACCTGAAGTCGCCGGCGGAATTTCGGTTCAAGTCAATGAATTCGTGGACCCTGTGATTTCAGGATTGAACCCGATGCTCATCACACTCGATGAGACCGGTTCCGCTCCTGAACCCTACATCGCACCTCCCGCCTCCAACGGCATTGAAGTTGGCGGTAACGTCATCCGTTACCCACTTGCAGAGGGCTTTGACCTTGACTACACGGTTGAAACCAACCAAGTCAAGCAGAACCTCATCCTGCGAGAGGCCCCCGTCCTTCCAGACGCTGCAAAGTGGTTTGGTTTGAGCGAAGGCCTCCGCATGCCTGCTGGCTACGCCCTCTATCACGGCGAGACCATGCTCGGCGAAGAGCTCTTCACCACGCAAGAAGACCTCCAAATTCGCCACGTCGAGACCGGTGAACTCCTCGTTGAGATTCCTGCTCCCGTCATCATGGAGCCAGAAGCAGAAGAGCCCTACACCGGTACCTTCTTCATTCAGGTCTACGGTCCTCAAATCCTGTTGATCACGGTGGTTGACGCCGAGTGGTTGATGGACGAAGACCGCAAGTACCCCTTGGCTCTTGACCCAAGTATCCGAGTGAACTCCAACGCAGGTGGTTACTGTTACATCTACTACAATTACTGTTACTCCAGTTCCTACCGCTACCACTACCGATACTACTCTTACTACTACTACCTCCCCTGGCACAAGTACACCTTCACATCTTCCAACCAGTTGCCCTCTGGTGCAACCATTGACAAGATTGAGTGGAAGAAGTACATGTCCTACGCTTACGGCCAATCCAGGACCATCACCATGAGCGTGCTGGAAGGCTGTGGCCTTGACGCTCGGTACAACTACGGCATCACCTCCAGGAGTTGTAACGGCAGCCCCATTTCAGCCTCCTACCTCACCTCCAACTACGGCGGTACGGCTGCACGAAGCGTTGTTTCTGCAGCGGGCAATTCGCCTGCTGCGGCGACGGTTGGCAGCACAGGTACTGGCTGGAAGACGCTGACCTTGTGTAACTCTGCTTCGGCGTGCAGTGCATCCTCTGGTGGTATCTCGCACGTCGCCAACGCCGTGACCAACGGTGCAGGGACACTTGGTGTTGGTGAACGCTACATGAGCAGCGCTTACTTCTACACCTATGCCTACACCGCAAGCAGTTACAACTCCCACTTCCTCATCACCTACTCTGGCGGTACGGATGCCGACCCCCCAACGGCCGACTACATTCCGTACACCGGTCTCGATTCGTACATTGAAGGCGAGCGAACTTTCTTCATCAAGCTCACTGACATGTCGGGTATTGACACGACCAGTTCAGGTGCACCAAAGTTGTACTACTCTCTCGACGGCGGCTCCTCCTGGTCCAGCACCACCTACGGATTGGGCTCCAACAACCAATTCGACGGTGGCGAACTCGTTTCCGTCGGTTCGTGCAGCAGCACCTCTACCGAATGCCGCTTCATGGCCCGAACGCCTGCCCTCTCGTATGGCGACGACCTCCGATACTACTGGAAATACCAAGACCTCAACCAAGGCAGCAATGGAAAGAACGTTGGTTACGAACCTGCATTGACCGGTTCCCAAACCACGCCTACGCCCTACCAAATTGACATCGTTGACCCAGCCAACGCCCCAACTTCACACAAGAAGATGACCGTGCTGACTACCGATGTCCACGCAGGCAGTTACTACACGCCACAGGGGTTCTTTGACCGTCAGTTGACCTACTACAGCCACTCGGACGAGTACTTCTTTGAGTTCGACACCTCGGGTTGTGGCACGGGTGGTTCATCCTGTTTCTACACCAGCACCAGCACCTTCTACGGCAACTGGTTGGCTCGTGGAAACAACCTCTACCCAGCCACCGGTTCCTACGGTATGAACTCCGGTACGAACAAGTTTAACCAGAACCTTTGGAGCAACAACGGTAACGGTTACTTGCAAATCGGTGCCCAACACGGACCAGGCATGAACCTGATCTTCGTCTACAACAGCGCTAAGAACGCTTGGGCCACGGTCGGTGTTGACACCTCAACTGGTATTGACACTGCACTGACCGGTGGTTCCAAGGCCACCGCTTCGGTCAGTTACGGCTACACGCAGGCCTACAAGTTCGCTATTCCTGGTGACATCACCGGTGACTTCGGCAACTTCAAGTTCAACGCAACGGGAAGTTCCACCACCGCTAACAGGCTCTGTGTCACGACCAACGGTTGGTACTACTTCTACCGGGCAACCTCCTACGACCGCTGTACTTCGGCGTACTACATGGTCTACGGTTCGACCTCCTCCTACCGATGGAGTGGTTTTGCTTTGGGTACAGGTTACTACGGCCGACAAGCCTCGACCGGTGACATCACCTACAAGGTCCGCAACGTCGCACCAACGCCTGACACTTTCAAGCCAATGTTTACCCACGCAGCCATGCAGGATTCGCACTCGAAGACTCGTGTGGTTTCCGTGAGCATCATGGATGATGGTGACCCAGCCTCCGGTTTGAATGTCAGCAGTGCTGCAGGCGTGGGCCCAACACTCTACCACCGAATCACGCCTGACGGCGGTTCGGCAGGCAGTTGGACCTCAACGCCCATGTCCCAGCAATCCGACAAGACCCGCGCACAGTGCAGTCTGGGTGCCTGTACATGGTCTGCTGATATTGAAGACTTGGAAGTGAACGACACCGTGGAGTACTACTTCACGGCCCGTGACACCTCGACAGTCAGTTCAGGTATCAACTCAAACACCTCGTCTACCTATTCCTTCCAACGCGGAGACCCCAACAAGATCTTCGTGGTGGAGTGGCGCGACTTGTCGTACTATACCTATGGACAACTGTGTACCGTTCAGGCTCTGTTCTATGACGTGACCAACGAGATTGAGTTCAAGTATGACTCCAACTGTCGTACCACCTACAACTCGTGGTCCATTGGATACATGAACCAAGCCCGAAACCTAGGTGCAAGCATCTCTCACCAGTCATCGACCAGTTTCAACAACAACCCAGGCCACGTGCCCACCACCTCAAACTTCCGAATTTCGACGACTTCTTCGTCGCACGCTTGGGAAGCCTTTGACAAGGGCTTGGTTGAAGTGACGAACGCTCAAACGGCCATGTCTGGTCAATCCAGCGGATATCCATACCTCTACTATTGTATCTCTTCCTACTACTGGAATTCGTACAAGAACTACTGTAACGCGAACATTGACCTTCCAGCAGGCTTTGAGTTTGAATACTTCGGCACCACCTACGATGGGGACGACAGCAACGACCGTGTCCAACTCGGCCGTGGCGGTTCAATGTACTTCATCTCCAACGGGAACACGAACGTCGAGCGAAACTTGTGGACCTACCACCAACCCGCTCTGCCATACTCCGGAAGCAGCTTGGCTCGCCCCGGTACCATTGCACCGTTCTGGACGGGTTACAACAACTACTACTGTTTCGTGAACTCCAACCAGGACTGTTCGGTGTACTACCGTGTCATGCCTTACGAAGGCAAGGGAACGGATGTTACGGCTGACATCACCTCGGACCCAATTTGGGACCTGACTGACAGCCCAATCCGCATCAACCCATCAAACAAGTACCTCGTTGTTTCATCGGACTTAACCATCAAGCCCGGTGTTGAAGTGTATGTTGCTGCTGGCAAGGGTATCTCCTTTGACGGTGCTTGTACCAAGTTCACCGCTCTGGGCAACTCGACGCACAACATCAACATCTCCGGCATGAACGGAGGCGAGTGGCTTGGTATGGCCTTCACCGATGACTGTACCACCGCCGGCGGAACCGATGACCGACATCAGTTCAGCTATGTGAATTTCGCCAACACCAGCGATGCGTTGTTCCAATCCGGTAGCCGACACGACGGCTCAGGTCCTTCCTGCGGTAGTTCAACGGCCAACTGTAATACTGGAAACTACACCATGAGCGATGTGACGTTTACCAACGTTGGTGCTGTGTTCACGCACGGCAGCGGCCAAGGTACGGTTGTGAGCATCTCGGATTTCTCCGTGAACGGTGCCGACGAAGCCTGTTTCAACTTCGCTGAGAACACCATCGCTACCCTGCATGAAGGTACGATCAAGAATTGTAACACCGACGGGAAGACCTGGGGTGGCGCTATCGTCAACTACCCAGGTTCCACCTCCGGTTCGCTGCACGCAGAGAACCTCACGGTTGAGAACTCCTACGTGAACTTCATCGACGTTGACCTCCAAGATGTGACCTTGTCCAACATCACTGTGACCAACCCATCCTCGCAGACGGGTGTCGCTATTGACTCAATGCATGGTACTGGCTCAGATGTCTACATCAACAACGTTGATGTTGACTCCTACGCAAACTCCGGCATCAACGCGATGAGCAGTCTGAAGATGATGGATGTCGACCTTGGTTCCGCTGACCTGTGGATTATCCCCGGTGGATGGTCCCAAACGGGTAACGGTCCATCTGGCGCTGACTCGGTGTTTGACACCGTCACCGCGGGCGACATCACCATCCAGCGAACACATCCAAGCACGTTTACGGACATCACGGCAGAAGACATTTCCCTCTCTGGGAACGCAATCGTGACCAGCCGCCTCGCTATGGCGAACATGGACATCGGTTCCTTCACGGTCGCTGGTTGCGGCTGGACCATGGACATGGCCTCTCCAAGTTTGGAGTCGTTCAAGAGCACCTGTTCGAGTTCATCCTCAAAGAACACGGTGTCCATCGCTAACGCTGACTTCCAGCACGGCTCCAGCTCCGACCACGTGATTGACGGACGCAACTCTCACATTACTGTGGGTGAGTCCAGTTTCACAAGTTCAACCGCTGGAAGCACCACAGAAGTCGCCAAGGCCCGTACGGGTACGAACATCGTGCTTATCGAGTCCGACCTCAACGGGAACGACTGTTCTGACGCCAACGGTGACACCGGCAACTGTGCTTACGACGTTTCGGGAACGACCTCCAACCCATCGATGATTTACTTCGGTGGTTTGGGCAATGTTTCGGTCTACCGTGTCGCAGGTTCAACCCGGGTGTACAAGGCTGACCACGTTGTCACCGCCACGCTGCTTGACGGAAGCCTCAATGAAGTCTTCCAAGTCGGCAGTCACATCACCGACAGCAACGGAAACACCAGCCTCTGGGTTATCGTTGAAGACAGTGACGGAACGACCTATTCTGACCACGTGGTTCGTGCCTTCGGTACGGCAGGTCAGAACGAGACCTACCCTGACAACTACCCCGATGCAACCTTGGCCAGTTCATGGTACCCAAGCGGTGGTGTCACTGTGGGTACCCACCTGGACTTGTTGCTTGAACCAGCCCCGATTGTGTTCAACGACCCCACCTTGGACTGTTACAAGCTGATCAATGACCCGTTCTACACCGGTCAGCAGCAAAGCAGTGGTGGCTACGACCTGCGCGGTAACTGGGACGGTGTGAATACGTTCACCTTTGATGACACCTCCATTACCGTCTCTGCCGACCTTGAACTTGACACCTGTGGATTTGAATTGCAAGGCGGTTCGCTCCGTGTTCAGAGCACGGCGACCTCCTCACCAGTCATCACCATCAAGGATGACGGGTTCATCACGGCGAACAACGACGGAACCTCTGGAAACCCAGCGGCCATCCGTGCGGTCTCTTCGACCTACGGACTGCACCTTGACATCCAAGACGGTGGTGTGTTGACCCTTGACCACGCTACTTTGCGTGACGTCGCATGGGACGCTACGACCAAGTCTGCTTTGTACATCGGCATGGGCGCTACGTTCAACATGATGGACTCCGCAGCGGTTTACGGTTCCAGTGCAAGCGCTGATGACATGGCTACCGTCAAGATTGACGGTGGTTCGGCGTCCATCGATGCCTCCAGCATCATCAACGTGGGTCAAACGGGAACCGCCATCTGGGTGGAAAACTCCGGTGCTTCATTGACCGACATCATCGTGCGCAACGCTGCTGTTGGTATCCAGAGTTACAACGGTGCCCCACAGGTGGATGGCTTCACCTCCAACGGCAACACCGTTGGTGTTGATGTCTACGGCGGAATGTCATTGCCAACCATCTACCGCAGCTCCGCCCTCTCAGGTATGAGCGCTGGATGGCACACCTACAAGATCGACCTGTCGACCTTCTTGGGAACCGGTGACTACCTCCAAGTCGGTGCGAACTCGATTTACGGCGGTGGTAACGCTCACCCAGTGTACAACTACGCTACGAGCAAGTACTACTGGGTCTCGGACCGACTCAACATCATGTTTGAGGACGACCAAGGCAACTCCTGGAACGTCACGAACGCGCAACACGAAGGATACTACCCCTACGGTAACAACGACCCAGCCGTCACAGCAGGCACCCACACCTACTCAGGTGGTAAAGGTGGTGCGCCATCGTGGCACTGCAACTACTACAGCTACAGTTACGGACCAAACTACCAGTCCTTTGACGGCTACTTCTACTACTTCTACTACTTCTGGCTCGGTCAATCCGTGAGTTATCCCGGATATTACGAAGCTCCAGACGAGTTCGGATTTGGCTGGGAGAACATCGCTGGCGTCTCGCCAACCGGTTCGTACGCTTACTACCCATACCACTACTGGGGCTACTACTCCCCATCCGCATACTTCAGCGGTGCTTACTCGCCACCCGAAGGTTCCAACGGTCAGCCATCAAGCGGACCCGGTCAACCTGGTGGTCAGTTCAGTGGACCAAGCTATGCATCTGGTGGATACCCCAACAACTACGGTGTCTGTCTCGACTACGCCTACACCTACTACATGAGTCCCGGACAAGGTGCTCGCCTGACCTACCCGATCGTTGACATTTCCAACGCCGTGGCCAACGGCGGGAACATCTCCAAGGTCTACTTGTACATGGATGTGATTCACCGAGGCAACGACAACTACCAAGACCGCTACGACTTCGTGGCCCGTGTGGGTAACGACCCAAGCGACCTTGGTGACTACGTTCGTGAGTCCGGTACGCCTCTGTTCAAGAAAGGTACCATCCTCAACTCCGACTACGGTGTTGAGGTTGGCGGTGCATTCGCTGCCGGTCACTTTGAGGACATCGATGTTGTCAACCCAACACAGGCTGGTTTGTACGTCAATGGTCAAACGACCGCCACCTCAAACCGCTTCAATGTCTCTGGAGGTAACTACGGTGCCCTGATTGCCAGCACGGCATCAGGCAGCATGGACCTTGAGAACATCGACTTTGAGAACCAAGTCAACGCTGGTGTGTACTACCAAAACGACATCAGCGGCGAACTTTCCGGTTTGGTGACCGGGTCGTCCGGGGCTGCGGTCAAGTATGGAACCGGTACAGCCAATGACGTTGAAATGAATGGCATTACCATTTCAGGTAACGCCATCGGTATTGATGCTGGAGGTTCAGGTGACTTCACTTTGACAGATGTGACCTTGTCGAACACCAAGGATGTGACCATCACTGGCTCAAGCAACATGGATTACATCGAAGGTGACATTGACACCACGACGGTCGAAGTGACCGGAACCGGTGTGTTCACCCGCATGCGACAATTGGATGTGACCGTTCAAGCCAACGTTTCGAGCGTGACTGAAGATGTTGATGGCACCTCTGTGATCCTCAAGGACTCTGTGGGTACGGTAACGGGCCAAGCTGTCACAGACGCAAACGGTGTGGCTCACGATTTGACCTTCGCCACTCAGAAAGTGGACAGTGGCTCCTGTACCAGCGTCTGTAACCTCTCATTGACTGGTTACGAAGCCGCCACCGTTGCGACGATTTCATATTACTGGAACGGTCCGAACACCGGTCAAAACGATGCTGACTTCCGATATGCGTTCCACCCGCTCACCTTGACCGACACATCGGGGAACACCGACACGATGTACTTGGAGGATACCTTCACGGCTCGTATCTGTTACTCCTCTACGGCCTACGTTAAGCAAGCACCATGTGCGAGTGGATTGGGCACCTCCTCCACCCGAACGTTCACCAACGGATTGGTGGAGTACGGTTACTACCAGAGCCACAGCGGAAATGATTTGGCCGGTGAGACTGTCATGATGGACGCTCCGTTCATGTACCTTTACCCAGGTAAGCACAACTGGAACGGCAGTACCTTCATCTCCACGGCTTCCTACGATTACGACGGCGCAAGCCGCATGTACCCCTACTACAACGGGGAGAGTTCGCTCTACATGCATGATGCTTCGTGGACTGGTGTCGCCCTCTCAAGCAGTGGTGACCCACAAGGTTACACCATCGGATACCGATACTACTCGTTGAACATCGACATCGACAACACGACGATGTCCGGTATCGCTTCGCTAATTGGCGCCATGGGCTACGGCTACTACAGCCAATACGAGTTGGACTGGTTCAAGGTCACCAACAGCACGTTGGTTCACTACCAGGGTTACTTCCCGTTGAACAACGCCATCTACATGAACGACATCTGTATGATCATGAACGGTGGAGACGGCAACATCGTTGACAGCAACACCTTCGTTGACTGTGGTGTCGGTGTGTTCGCAGAACGCTCACCGTACTACTACACCCACAGTTCAAGCGAAATCGGTGTGGACAACCTCACGGTGACCAACAACGTGTTCAACGATGGTGGTGAAATCGCCGACATCTGGATTTATTCGCAAAACGAAGCTCAGGGCTTGACCATCACGGACAACGAGATCAACCCAAGCAACGGACATGCGATTGCCATCTACTCCGGTAACACCAAAGATGTCTTGATTGCCGACAACACCATCACCGGCGGTGACAACGCTATCTACCTCAACCGTGTTCACAACTACGAAATTGACAACAACGACATCGGAGGAATTAGCGACCCAACATCGGCAGGTGTGTACATCTTCCGAGGCAGCGGTAACATCACGGACAACACGCTGACGGACGCAGATGGCGGCATCTACCTTGACAGCGTAGAAGCACCACCCTCTCCAACTTCATCGCTCTGTTCAATCGATAGCAACGACTACGGAAGAGGACCTCACTCCTGTACTTGGACGCTGGCCTCCGGCAAGAGTGCTGCTGTGAACTTGGGTACGGACAGTTGGGGCTACGAAATCAGCATTGAAATCACCAAGCCAGACGGTACCAAGGACACCTGGGGCACGTACTCCTTTGCGAGCAACGCTCAGTACAGCCCACTTCGAACCTACTCGGATGCAGGAAACTACACCTTGACCGTTCGTGACTCGTATGGTGACGGTGGTGCTACCATCCGTGTCCTTGAATCCACCAGCGGCAGCTCGGGATATTCAGGACCTGTTGTGAGTGGTAACACCATCGGCTTGTCCTCTGGTCGCACCTCGCCTAACGCTATTGGTATCAACGCCGTGGACTGTGACGGTGTCACGATTCAATCCTCGGCGAACAGCATCACTCTTGATGACAACGCCATGGTGATTGAAGACTGTGACTTCAACGATGTGGGCTCTACCCTCACCGGTGCAGGCCTGTCCTCCACCTTCGGTGTGCTCGGTGATGACACCAACAGTGCTCTGACCCTCAACGGTACGGACATCAGTGGCTTCGCTACGGGTGTTTACAAAGAGGGCGGTGACCTCTCGATGATTGGCGGTGCAAGCATCGCTGGTACGGACTACGCAGTGTATGCTGAAGACACCTATGTGGTGGCCATTGACGCACACGTTGACGGTGGCTCCACCGGTACGGGTCTCCATGTTGAAGACGGCACCGATGTCTGGGTTTACCCAATGGATGCATCCGGTGCTATCGGTGTTTACATTGAGAACACGCCATTCCGCTGGGATGGAGGTACCTCCGACGCTACGACCGCAATTTCTGTGGTTGATGCTACTGGCAGTGTAGAGAACCTGACCTGGTCCGCCTCGACGACGCAGATTGACGCAGGAGCCAACGCTCACGTGACCTCCATTGGTAACACGTTGGACTCTAGCAAGATTAACGTCGCTTCATCGGCTGTCATTGATGAAGCCAACTTGCTGAGCCTTGAGGCCACTCACTTGGGTGCTGCTCCAACCAGCGATGTGGCTTTGTTGCTGACCTCAACCGACGATGAGCGTGCTTCCTATGTCTCGCCTACCTTCCAGCCCGATGTCATGACCGTTGACGGTGACGACACCGACTGGGTCGGTGGCAACGCCCTCAACCCATCCGGCTATGCTATGCCTGGCGTAATGAGCGGCGACGGCACGGACGACTTCCTCGTGACCTACATCGAAGGTGATGGTTTGTACTTCGGTATCACCAACTCCGACCTGACCAACTCTGACGTGTTGATTTACATCAGCACCGGCAGCGGTGGTTCCGATGTCGGTTACAACGGACTCGGTGGAGCTCACAACCTGCCATTCAGCGCGAACTACGTGCTTTGGGCAGACAGTTCCTCGTCGTACGACCTCTACAGCTACGGCTTCCTCGGCTGGAGCCCTTCCAGCCTGAGCACGGCCAACGTGCAGGCGGATTTCTCCACCTCGCTGGCTGAGTTCGGTGTGCCTTGGAGCCGCCTCGGCGGTATGCCTGACGAGATTGACATCGTCGCCATCGTGCAGGCTGAGACAACGGCTGACATCAGCGTGGTCCACCCAACGCAGACGTTGAACAGCAGTTCGACCTTGCAGACGCTGACCAAGTACATGACCGTGGAATTGACCCACGATGACTTGGCTGACGGTACCTTGACCTCCGAGGTCTTGGTGTACCAGTCTTACAAGGGCAGCACCACCGCATCCGGTCAGAAGAACTACGATTTGATGGTCAAGACCCAAGCCGACTGTGCTTACGACTGGGCCACCGTTGAGGACATCTCCATGTCCACCAACGTGGTCTTTGACGACGCCTATGTCGCTGGAACTGGTGACACGACCAACGTTCAGAGCACCATTGACATCAAGCGAGCCTGTCCAGTCATTGACACGGACGGCGCTGACACGGACGACGGTCTTGTTGACTTCTCCAAGGACGAGGACTCCGGTGCCTTCACCTTCAGCCTCACCAACTTGGCTGATGACGTGCAGGACGAAGAAGCCGACCTCACCTGGGATGTCGTTGAAGGCAACTTGGTTGCTTACGACAACGTCTTGGTTGATTGGAGTCAGAACGGCCACGATGTGACGATCACCCCACTGAACGACCAGTTCGGTTACATGGTGTTCGCCTTCGAGGTGACGGACAGCAACGGTTTGACCGACAGGCACAACATTACCTACACGGTGAACAACATCAACGACGCTCCAGTCATCTGTAACGTTGAGCGTGCTGACTGTATGCCAATCTTCTCAGAGGACGATGGCAACTACAACATCCTGCCAGAAGGCTTCGGTACTCACACCAAGTTCTTGGGTGATGTTTCCAACGCCACCCGTTCGTACATCCGAGACATGGCCAACGAGCAAGCGCCAACCCGACAGGTCTACACCTGGACGGCTACGGCAGTTGATATCGGCACCACCGATGCATGTTCCGCCTTCAGTGTCGCTGTGAACAACAACGAGTTGAGCATCACGGAAAACACCAACAACGAACTCGGTGGCAAGTGTACCGTGACCCTCGGTTTGGCTGATGACGGTGCAGAGAATCAAGACGGCGAGACCTTCGACGTCGTGTTCTCCGTGGCTCCAGTCAACGACGCTCCAGTCATCAAGACTTGGAACCGCACAACCGATACGGTGATGAAGGCTGCGAATGGTTCAATCCCTGTTCTTGAGTGGTCCGTTTCCTTGATGGAAGATGACACGAACCTGGACAACTTGACGTACGACCTCTCCGCCATCAAGGCAGACGTTGACCACGACCTTGACGACCTGACTTGGGAAGTTGAGTCCACCGACCAGTGTGTCTACACGAACTACTTCACCACGAGCATTGTGGGCGACAACCTCGTGTTCACGCTGATTGAAGACGCTACCACCAACGCCAACGATTGGGAGATTGACTACTTGAACAACAACGGTATCCACCAGATTGGACCGTCCGGTTCAGAGTACTGTTACATCCGCCTCGTGCTGCGTGACACTCCAACGGCACCAACGACTCAGGGCGAGTACAACACCTATGTGCCCAACTACGACCCAAGCGTGATGCCGATTGCAGACTACCAGCAAGGTGTTGCCACCAAGGAAATTGGTGTGCGTGTTGAGAACGTTCGTGAGCAAGTGCCTGACTACTTCTTCGACGACAACACGGGCTTCAGCTTCAACGGCGTGACCAACGTCATGACCGGCACCTACGTGCCTGTCACCGTCACTGTCGGTGGCGGTGGTGACGAAGGTCCATACCGCTACGACCACATGCTGGCGATCACCTATCACACGGACGGACATAACGACGTTGAATTGACCCGCTACTACGCTGTGCCTGACTACGGTGCAAGCGTGAAGTACACGGAAGACGTCTACATCACCAAGGACACGACCCACGTGTGGGTTGAGATGGACGTGGTGACCTGTCTGGCCAACCCATGTGACATGTCGGTGACCGCTGCAGACCGCTTCCAAGCTGACGAGCCTGGCTCTCACTACGCCATCATCAACAACATTCAGAGCAACGATGCTTGGTCCAAGCCTGGTCAATACGGTAAGAACGCAACGAAGACCTCGGAGCGCCGCCCACTGCTCGAAGACAGCAACTGGTGTAACAACATCATGACCTCGCTTGAGACAGCTGACGTGTGTAACCACGCCAACCAGCCTGCCAGCACGTTCTTGTCCACGGACCAGAACCTGCCAGATGTTGTGGAAACCATCGGTGCTAGCGCTGTTCCATCGTTTGCCCCAAGCATCCTTGCTGTGGCTCTCGCTGGACTCTTCGTGAGTGCGCTCTCCTTCTCCAGCCGCCGTGCTGATGACGAAGAAGAGACGGAATCCATGGCCGATGATGACGCTGCAGTCAGCCCTGTGATTGCTACCATTCTCATGGTCGCCATCACTGTGGTCCTGTCCGGTGTCATCTATGTCTGGGCATCCAGCCTCGCTGAGACAGACGTGAAGGGTGTGCCTCGTGTGACCTTTGACATTGAAGACATCAACGGCTTCGATGCAGACCAGGGCCACTGGCGAATCACCGTTGAGCAATCCCAAACGCCGCTTGCAACCCAAGCAGTTGAGGTGAAGGTGTTCTACACCAACGCCACGGGTGCGTTCAACACCTACACGGTGAATCTAGCAGACAGTGCCGGCGTGTACGGGTTCAACCCAGCCAACAGCGACGCCTTCGTGACGTTCGTGGACTCGGTGACGAAAGAACAAATCTCTGAGACGGAGACTCGGTCAATCTCGACCTTCAATGCCGGAGACACCATCTTCATCCGAACCCACGCACCAGACGGCACGCCTCTTGAAGACGCTACGATCACCCTGAGCTACGCCCCAATCAACGGAAAGGGTGCACTGCTCCGCGAGTGGGACGACCTGAGCTACAACAAGAAGGCTTGAGGCTGGTTTCAAGACCACGTCACGCCTGCTCAGCAGGCGTAGCCGCTTCGGTGGAACCCTTGGAGTGGGAGGCCACAGCCTCCCGCTCCTTGGGGCGTGTCTCTTGATGTGCGAAGGCTTTCAAGGGCCGGTACGCTGGTGATGTCATGGACGAACACGTTGGCCGACCCAGCATCGTCGTCTTTGACTGCGATGGCGTGTTGGTGGATGCGGTGAGTTCATGGAGAACGCTGCATGATGCCTTTGGCACGGACAACGCCGTGAACCTCACTCGATTCATTCGTGGTGAGATTAGCGACGTTGAGTTCATGCGTTCGGACATCCAGATGTGGAAAGCCATCCAAGACCCGATTCATCGGGACGACCTCTTCAGGGCCTATTCAGGCGTGAAACTCATGCCTGGCGCACGGGAGGTCGTGGAACAACTGCTCCAGGAAGGTATCTTCGTGGCCATCGTAAGTGCGGGCGTGGATTTGTTCGTGAGTTCAATCGCCAGCATGCTCAAGGTCGACGATTGGATTGCGAACGGCTTCGTCTTTGATGACGACGGCTTTCTCACCGACGAAGGCGTGTGTCGCCTTCACGCAAGCGGGAAGGGTGAGGTGATTCATCGGTTGCTTGAGATGAACGGGTTTGAAGCCTCGCAGTGTGTATCCGTTGGCGATTCCGAGATGGACCTCAGCATGCATGTTGAGGGGAGCCGTTTCCTTGGCTTCAATCCGAGTCGTGCCTCTTCGGAAGCAGCGTTTGAAACTGCAGGCGTACCTGTGATTCGGCAGCGAAATCTTCAGGCAATCTTACCGTTTTTGGGCCTTGAACAAGGGGACTGATGGCCACGCTCACGACCTTTAAGCGGGGTTACAACTGCGGCAGTCACATGGCTCACGGCTCATCCTATCTGTGGAGCCGTGCCGTGCTTGGGGTTCTGCTCCTGACCAATCTCATGGTTGCTGGATGCCTTGGTGGTGGAGATGCTGGGTCTACCGGACTCAACAGAAGCGGCGACGACGGCCCTCTTACGCTCGAAGTATGGCACACGTTTGCAGCCGAAAGTAAGGAAGAAAACGTCTTCATGCAGAGCGTCCGCGCTTTTGAAGCGCTTCACCCCAACATCACGATTGAGGTTGCGCTCGTTCCTTTTGGCGATGCAGACAACCTCTTCATGACCGCAGCGCAGGGCGGCGAGGCTCCTGATTTGATGCGTCTATCAAGCGACCAATTAGGGGCTATCGGAGAGGTACGGGTTGATGGTTTTCCCCTTCTCGAGGATTTGCGTCCACATTTGACGCCAGCCGAACGCGGCGTTTACGATGAGCGGGCACTTCATGCGATGCGTTACGGCGACGCCCTCTATGGCGTTCCTGCAAGCCAAGACGCCCTGTCACTGATTTACAACAAGGCGCTGTTTGATGCACGTGGTGTATCCTATCCAGACAACACATGGACCCAACATGACCTTCTAGAAGCCGCTCAAACACTGACCTACCAAGACGTTCAAGGCCTCGCCCTCCCTGTGAAATCTGCTTACTGGTGGTTCGGATTCCAAGCCGGCTACAACGGTACCTTGTTCGATGAGACAGGCGAGCCAACCCTTGATTCCAACGGCTCGGGAACCGCTCTTGACTGGCTTCTTGACCTTGAATTGGAACATCAAGTGGTGGCTACAGGTACCCAAACGGAAGGCATGAAAAATCAGTTTATTGCCTCAAAAGCCGCCATGATCGTCGATGGTCCGTGGAATTGGGCAACCTATGAAGCGAGCCGATTGGATGTGGGGCAATCCATGCTTCCTATCATTGAGGAAACGGGAGAACGCATTGCCCCTTTGGTCACGTACAAAGGGTGGACGGTAAGTAAGCAAAGCCCTCACAAGATCGCTGCTGTTGAACTGGCTCAATACCTCTCCAGCCGGGAGGTTCAGAAGACCTTCGCGTTGGAAACCTACACGCTGCCAACCCACGTCTCCTTAACCGACGACGATGACATCAACAACGACGTGGTCCTCTCTGGTTTCCTTGACCAGATCGAGGTGGGCACCCCAGCACCAACCACGCGAGGTATGGCGATGGTGTACGGCCCTCTCGTCACGGCCTTTGAACAGGCTTACACGGAATCTGCCACAGCAGAGACTGCTCTTGAGGGGGCGAATGCTGAATTGAAATCCCTGATGGACGATCTTCAACGAGCAGCACCACCACCCTCCAACGAAGGATATCGAACCGTAACCCTCAATTTCACGCTCGATGATTCATCGTCCTACGATATTTATGTCGATGATGTCCTACACACTTCTCTTCATTCCGAGCCTCATGCCTCAAGTTCGCTCCCCGCTTACGATTCCTGCAAAGCGGACGGTGTTGAAATGACGGGAACCTCCTCCACTCGGTTGCTTCCGACAAACACCAAGAGCGTTGAATGCCAATTGACGGGCATGCTGCCCAATGTTGAGCATGCCGTTGCCGTTCTTGGGGACAATGGGGTGCTCTTCAGCACGACATTGAGCACCAGTGTAGGCGATGTTGTCCCTTCTGCGGGCGACACCTCTCCGGTGATGTTTGCGCTGGGCGCTATCCTTCTCTCGCTGATTGTGCTTTTGGGATACGGGCGTGCAATGGATGTGAAGGCCGGACGCTTGCATGCAACATCTGCCCATTTCTACATCGCACCTGCGATGTTTGCGCTGGCGATGTTGACCTTCTACCCGGTTTTGTACGGCTTTTGGTTGTCCTTTACCGATGCCGATGCAACCCATTTGGGTGACCAAGCCTTCATTGGATTGTCCAATTTCTTTGAGGTGTTTACCTCGTCCGGATTCCTTCGTGTGACCCTGTTCACCTTGGTGTGGACCGTCGTGAACGTTTCTGCTCACATCGGATTGGGGCTTTTTCTTGCGCTGGTCCTTCACCGGGCCAACATTAGGGGCAAAACAGCCTATCGAACGGTCCTGCTCCTGCCGTGGGCGATTCCTTCCTACATCTCCGTACTCGTCTGGAAAGGGATGTTCCAACCCGAGGGCTTGGTCAATGAGGTGTTGGGGACAAACATTCACTTCCTCGCTGAACCGACCGGCGCTCAAATCGTTGTGATTTTTGTCAACATCTGGCTCGGCATTCCCTTCATGATGATGTCCTTGAGCGGTGCGCTTCAAGCACTCCCCCGCGAAATGTACGAGGCTGCGGCATTGGATGGCGTTGGCGCATGGGACACCTTCCGTCACCTTACCTTGCCGAATCTGAAAAGTGCCCTTGTTCCGCTTTCGTTGCTGGGCTTCATATGGACGTTCAACATGTTTAACGTGATTTACCTCCTTACCGATGGTGGTCCAGACCTGTATTTCGGTGAGCCCGGCCAAACGGATATTCTCATCACATATGTGTACGACGTGGCCTTCCGTGACGGCGCCTATGGTGTGGCTGCGGCATGGTCAGTCGTCATTTTCATGATGCTACTCGCCTTTTCGTGGACGTACATGAAGCGCACCAATGCAACGGAGGCAGCAGCATGATCGACGAGTCGACGGTTCGGGCATGGTACACCCCAGTTGAGGTGACCACATTGCGTCGCTGGCTCATCGTAAGTTTCCTGGTCAATGTGTTCCTCCTTTCCGTTGATGTTCTGAGGGGTGGAGGGACCTTCGCTTTGGGATTGGCGGGTCTGCTGCTGATCGGCTTGATGTTGAACACCCTTCCAGAGGAGGCAATGCCATCTTCGCGAAACACGACCTTGGTTTTGAGTGGTGGTTTGTTGTTGATTGGCCTGCTTCGCCTGATTGCTTCTCCACGCTCAGCGTTCGATGTGTGGATGCAGGGGTGGTTGATTGGTCCGGGCGCCATTGCGTTAATTTGGGGGTCGAGCCGACCGGTTTCGGCCTGGTCAACCCAAACCCTGTCCCGTTCAGCGATCGAATTTGGTCTAGCACGAAACCAACGCCTTGAACACCGGTTGAGGTCCATTGGTGCTCACGTTGTGCTGTTGCATTTCGTCGTGCTCACCTTGCTTCCGCTGGTGTGGATTTTGGACATCGCCCTCTCGCCAGGCAATGCGTTAGGTGGGTCACTTGGCGGTCCGATGACGGGCGAGCATTTCTCCAAAATCATGGGCAGCGCATCCTTTTGGACATGGATGCGCAATTCCCTCATCGTTAGTCTTGGAACAACCTTGCTCGGACTGGTGGTCGCTATCCCTGCAGGTTACGCCTTTAGCAGGTACAAATTCACCGGACGGGACGTGTCGATGTTTGCCTTCTTGCTCGTGCAAATGTTCCCAGGCATCATCATTCTCGTACCATATTTCTTGGTGATGAAAACCCTCGGCTTGTTGAATTCTCATTTGGGTCTTATCCTCGCCTATTGTGTTACGGCTTTGCCGTTGTGTGTTTGGATGCTCAAAGGCTTCTTTGACACGGTACCACGAGAACTTGAGGAAGCAGCGTTGCTGGATGGTTGCAACCAATTCCAGGTGTTCACCAAGGTCGTGCTGCCGTTGTCGCTTCCTGCGGTTGCTGTCACGGCCTTGTTCAGTTTCCTTGCAGCGTGGAACGAATTTTTGTTGGCGTTGACCTTCAACACCTCCAACGATATGTACACCCTTCCCGTAGGTCTGGCTTCGATGATTTCCAGCACCGGCCAGGCGTGGGGTGATTTTGCAGCAGCCAGTTTGCTGGTGAGTTTGCCGGTCGCTCTGCTGTTCTTGTTTTTCCAGAAGTTCCTCATCGAGGGACTTTCTGCTGGTGGAGTGAAAGGGTGATGAGATGGTAAGTGTAGAATTTCGAAACGTGTTGAAGCAATACGAAGACGGTTTTGAGGCTGTTAAAGGGTTAAACCTTGAGATTGAGGATGGGGAATTTTTGGTTCTGCTCGGACCTTCTGGATGCGGCAAATCCACCACGCTCCGGATGCTGGCAGGTCTTGAGGAAGTCACCGATGGTGAAATCCTGATCGACGGCGTCAAGGTCAATCATCTTCCAGCAGGCGCCCGTGGTCTCGGTATGGTGTTCCAGTCCTATGCCCTCTACCCTCACATGAGCGTCCGTGACAACCTCACCTTTGGATTGAGAATGGTGAAGGGCGAAGATCGATTGAGCACTGCAGAAATGGACGAGCGTGTCAAGGAAACATCTTCCATGTTGGAACTGGCCGAACACCTGGACAAGAAGCCCAAGGAATTGAGCGGTGGTCAACGCCAACGCGTAGCCCTGGGCCGTGCGCTGATTCGCCGACCGCAAGTGCTCCTGATGGACGAGCCACTCTCAAACTTGGATGCGGAACTCCGCCATCAAATGCGCACTGAAATTCGTCGCCTTCACGATGAATTGGGGACGACCACCATCTACGTCACGCACGACCAAATCGAAGCCATGACGCTGGCCGACCGTGTGGCTATCCTCGACCAAGGTGAATTGCAGCAACACGACGCTCCCTTGACCGCTTACAACGAGCCCGCCAATGCCTTTGTCAAGTCCTTTTTTTGTCGCCACCTTGACGATTTGGTTGAGACGGCCAACGCCCTGCTCCGGCCGGTCAACACCACAAAGGAGGACTGAAACGATGCGCCAAACGACCTTTTGTGTTCTTTTCATGATGCTTCTCGTTGCAGCGATGCCCATGATGGCTCACGACGCCGAGGCCAACAGAGCACGTTCCTTGACGGGTACGGTGCTTGAGTACACGGGCTCAGCGCAAACGGTTGAGGTTGCGGGAGAATGGGATGACTGGGCCCAACCCGTCACCATGGTTGAAACCAATGGAGTCTGGAAAGCCACCCTCGAGTTGGATGAGGGTCTGTATTGCTACAAATTTATCGTGGACGGCGCCTACATCTTTGACCCGAACAATCCAGAACGTGGCTACTGTGGCGAGTATGAAAACTCCTTGCTTCGGGTTCGCAACCACACCCGCCCGTTCTACTCGGCTGAACTCAACGGCAATGAATTGGTCGTCACCTACCACCCCGGTTCTTCGGGCGCAGCCCCTGACGGCACCCCATCGGGATTGGAAGGAGCAACATGGTCGGCGAACGCTTCCGCATGGGTGTACGATGTTTCCGCACTTGGTGATGGAAAACATACCATCCGTGTCGAAGGTAGCGACCTCGAGGGCAACCTCGCCTATGACCTCCTGGTTCCGTTTTGGCGAGGCCCATATGCCGAGTTTGAATGGGATGACGCGCTCATCTACATGATCATGACCGACCGTTTTGTCAACGGAAACCTCAGCAATGACGGTTTAACAACCGGTGCTGCACAAGGTGCTGACTGGCAAGGCGGCGATTTTGCCGGTGTAACCTCCATGATTAACGCTGGCTATTTTGCTGAACTTGGCGTCAACGCGCTCTGGCTCACCCCGTTCAACACGGCTGCAAACGGCACGGGCAAGGCTGCAGATGGTGTTCATGACGTGGCCGCCTTCCACGGATATTGGCCTGTTGAAGCCAGAGGGGTCGACCCTCGTTTGGGTACCCCTGAAGAGTTGGAGACCATGATTGACACGGCCCACAACGCTGGTATCCGGGTGATGATGGATTTCGTCGTGAACCATGTTCACGAGCAACACACCTACTTCCAAGAACATCCGGAGTGGTTCAGCACCGGTTGTATTTGCGGTCAACCGAACTGCGATTGGACCGAGCATCGCCTTGACTGTCAGTTCACTTCCTACATGCCTGATGTGAACTGGAAAGACCGGAACGCTTCGGAACAATTCATCGCTGACGCGTTGTGGTGGATGGAGACGTTTGACCTTGATGGTGCCCGAATCGATGCTGTGAAGCATGTCGAGAACCTTGCTGTGGCGAACCTTGTTTCGCAAATGAATCAGCGCTTTGAAACAGTTGGCACAGACATCTACCTCAAAGGTGAAACCGCCATGGGATGGTCGGGTCATTCTTTGGATGCCAACCAAGAGCAATATGCTGCCATCAACGCCTACATGGGTCCGGATGGGCTGGACGGTCAAGCCGATTTTGTTCTCTATCATGCCGTGGTGAACAACGTCTTTGTCAGCGGTCAGGAAAACTACCAGCACCTTGACTATTGGACCAACCGAAGTCAGGACCAGTACACGCCAGGGTCGCTGATGGTCCCCTATGTAGGCAGCCACGATGTGCCTCGGTTAACCAGCCGGGCCGATACTGGCACCAACGATGCCAACAACCAGTGGGCGGAAGATGGATTGCCGGGTCAACCCGGTGACGTTTCGGCTTACAATGCTGCTCTGCAGGCCTACGGCTGGTTGCTGACCACCCCGGGTGCGCCGATGATGTACTACGGAGATGAATACGGTGAATACGGTGGGGCTGACCCTGACAATCGCCATATGTACCGGAATAACTCCACGTGGAGTGTTCACGAGGCATCTCTGTTTGAGAACCTCTCGGAACTCGGCCAGTTGCGGGCGGAATCCGAGGCACTTCGACGGGGGACCTACTCCACTCGTCTTGCCATGCCCAACCTCCTTGTCTATGAGATGAGCCACGCCGGTCAAACCATGGCGGTTGTTCTCAATCGCGGTGGGCCAACCACCGTTGGTGACTTTGCCAGCAACGACACCGTTCGTTTCGGCGAAGCCGTTTTGGAAAACACCAGCCTCTCGGTTCCGGCCCACTCGGTCACCGTGGTGGACGTGAGCGTGAGCGTTGAGCACAACCAAACGGTATTCGGCTGCACCGACCCCTCAGCCACCAATTACGACGACACAGCGACCGTTGACGACGGCTCCTGTCAATATCCTCCACCTCCAGTTTCGGGTTGTACCGATGCATCGGCTACCAATTACAACAGTGAAGCGACCGTAGACGACGGCTCTTGCGAATTCCCGCCCGACCCTGTGGCGGGGTGCACCGATGCCACGGCCACCAATTACGACCCGCTGGCAACGGTGAATGAAGGATGCGAATACGAACCCGACCCCAATACCAACGGGACAGAAACCAATCAGAGCACGAACTCCTCAGGCTCGGACAACAACGGGTCAAACGGTACGAACACCACCGGGAACACCACAGGCTCAACAGACACCAACGAAACCAACGGTGACGTAACGATGCAGACCTGTGAAGGATGCTGTGGAGACACGTTTGAAGTGCCGAGTGATGAGGTGTGTCCGGTTATCGACTGTGCCGCGTGCGATGAAACCGCCACGACATCCTCCTCCTCAGCAACGGTTGTTCGAAACGTGCTGGTCGGCCTCATCGTCGTGGTCGGCCTGATGCTCTGGGTGGGCGCTCGTCGGCCACCAGAGGTGGTCGAGACGTTGGTTGAGCAGGACGCGCTTCACGACGAGAACTGATTGTAGAAGTGAAGATAGTCGGTGATCATCCTTGCGCCCGTGAAGCGGGCAGACGTGGCGATGCTCGCCCGCATCAGTTTGGCCCACCTCGCATCGCCTTCTTTCCAGATGGGGAGCACATCGTTTTCGAGGACAGCGTAGATGTTTTCAGCGTCCCGTTCATCGTTTCGGTCGTCTTCGGCTTGACCGATTTGCCAGCCGTTGACGCCATGTTCGCAAGCCTCAGGCCACCATCCGTCAAGAATCGAACAATTTGGAACACCGTTCATAGCGGCTTTCATGCCAGAGGTTCCGGAGGCTTCCAACGGTCGGATGGGGTTGTTGAGCCAAATATCAACGCCACTGGTCATGGCCAAGCCGGTGGCCATATCGTAATTTTCAATGAAGGCCACGGGGATATCGTGCGCCACCTCGCCTGCAGAGGCGAAGATGTCTCGAATCAATTGTTTGCCACCTTCGTCCTTCGGGTGTGCTTTTCCAGAGAAGACGAATTGAATGTTGCCTGCACCGATGGCGCGAAGCCGTTCAAGGTCACTGAACACCAAATTGGCTCGCTTGTAGGTGGCAAATCGGCGTGCAAATCCAATGGTCAGACGGTGCTCTTCCAATTCAACGCCGGTCGTGAGTTTCACCAATTCTCGCAATATGCGCCGGTTGGTGGCTCTTGCATCGAGCAGTGCGGCGTCGGGGATGCTTCCTGCATAGCCTAATTGGCTAGGGTCTTCCCTCCAACCAGGCAGTTGCTGGTCAAACAATTGCCCCATCGTTGGGGAGGTCCAGGTGATGTGATGGACACCGTTGGTGATGGGTGCAATGTGAGCGTTGGCAAACATCGACGAAGCCACGTGAGCGTTGAGGTTGGATACAGCGTTGACCGAGGAGGCCAATGCCACGGCCAGGTGGGACATTGAACATCGTTCACCCTTTTCAGGGTCACCTGCCCCTTTGACCAAGTCCTTGGCATCCGCAGGTAGGAGAGGCCCCATCACGGTTTCAACATCTGACCATTCAAACCGGTCGTGGCCTGCGGGAACAGGGGTGTGCGTGGTGAACAACGTGCGTTGTGCGAGCTCCTCTCTGGTCCAGCCTTGGTTGAGCATTTCCAACATAGCAAACGTGCAGTGCCCTTCGTTCAAGTGCATCCCAGCAAAGTTGTAGCCGAGTTTCTGAAGGGTGCGAACCCCACCTACGCCCAACAAGTATTCCTGACGAATCCGTGTTTGGTCGTTACCACCGTACAAACGGGAACCGAGTCCAATGAAGGTAGTGGAATTGTTGGGGTGGTGGGTGTCAAGGAAATACACCGGCACCACATGGCCGCTGACGCCCTTCACGTTGGTTTTCCAAACATTGGCGTACAGGGTTTCTCCGTCAAGCGGCAGCTGAATCACTTGACCGGTATCGACCAAATGGTCCGCAGGGTCAATGGGGGCGTACGACTCGGTTTGCTCTCCCTTTGCATCCAAATGTTGCTTTCCATATCCTTCTCTGTAAAGCAAGCTCATGGCCACAAGTGGCAACTCAGCATCGGCTGCTGCTTTGACGTGGTCGCCTGCCAGAACGCCCAATCCACCCGAATAGGTGTGGAGTTCAGACCAGAGCCCAATTTCGGCCGTAAAATAGGCAATTGAGACCATTGGGTCCTTCCAAGAAAAAACGGGTTAAGAGATTCACGGTCGTCATGATTGTCCATGTAACAAACCGTCCCATGAAAATGACCATTTCCAATTGCCATAGGCTGTCCCCGGCGTATTCATGCGTGCAGACGAATCCAATTCTAGCACGTCCTGCAACGGAATGATGCTCATCCTTGCATTGCATGATTGTGCCATACGAATCAGGGCCTGTGAGGGGGATTCATTGGGCTTCATGAGCGATGAAACTTCGGATTGAGTGGACGGGTCGAGTGCGTCCCACCACCCCATCGTCGTGTCGTTGTCGTGCGTGCCCGTGTAAACCACTTGGTCGGGTTGAATGTTGGCGGGGTGGTGAGGGTTGTTGGCGTTGTCACTGTTGAAACCAAAATGCAAAACGGCCATGCCCGGAAGGCCAAAGCGCCGGCGCAGGTCAATTACCTCATCTGGAATAATACCCAAATCTTCGGCGAGGATGTTCTCGGGTGAAGGGACAAGAGCAACGATGGCCTGAAGCCATTCTTCGCCTGGCCCGGTTTGCCAGTGGCCGTTTCTGGCATGTTCGTCCTCCACCGGAATAGCCCAGTTTGAATGGATACCGCGGAAGTGGTCAATTCTCACGGTGTCGAACAGTCGGAACATTCGCTTCATTCGTTCTTTCCACCATCGCCAGCCATCTTGGCGGTGCGCCTCCCAATCGTAAAGCACCGTTCCCCAGCGCTGTCCATCCTCGCTAAAATAGTCCGGCGGGACACCAGCAACATGTGTTGGCATGCCCTGCTCGTCCAGTTGGAAGAGATGCCGGTGCGCCCACACATCAGCAGAATCGTGGGAGATGAAAATAGGAACATCGCCAATGAGGTGGATGCCTTGGTTTACAGCATGTTGTTTGAGGTCGGCCCAAGCAGCGTTGAAGCGGACCTGTTGTTCAAGATGAACTTGGGCATCTTCTCGATAGGCTTCCAGTGCCTGATGATCCCTGTTTCGCAATGGTTCTGGCCACTCGAACCATGGCTGGCCTTCGTGCGCTTGTTTGATGGCGGCGTACAAGGCCCAGTCATCCATCCAGTACTCGTCTTCATCGTTTCTTTCCATGCGGTGACTCTGCATGAATTCGGGCCAGCCCGCAAAAGCCGATGGCGATGCATAGGGGGAGCCGTGCTCGTCAGGAGGCGTGACCGGCAACATCTGCCACGCTGAATACCCAGCGTCGCTCATCCAATCCAGAAAGCGTCGAGCTCCGTCAAGTCCAGAATCAGGGAGTGAGGTGAGGTGGCAAAGCACACCTTTGGGTCCCATACATTCTTCATAGCGCCAAAGCCTTTGAAATTATCACTTCTCGTCCATAACTATGCGGCTCAAGGCCAACTTCCTGTTGATGTTATTTTTCGCATAAATTTTTGCATCAAGTGTTCAGGGAACGACACCGGAAGACATCACCGTAGACGGGTCGTTTGCAGATTGGGATTCAGACACGCTCATGGCCACCGACGCCAACGGCGTTGACTTTCGGCTGACATGGAACGAGACGATGCTCTTCATCGGTTGGGAAGGAACCGATTGGAAGTCCACGACCTCTGGTGCAGATTTGTTCGTGTACCTGAACACCTCCGAAGGTGGTTCTGTGCTGGCTCGGGATTGGGGCTTTGCTCATACCCTGCCCTTTGCAGCCGACCACGGTTTTGTCTTGGAGGACGACACCTACTTCCGGCATATCGCTCACGACGGGAGTTCATGGCAAGACATATCCACCGATGTGGACCTGTATGCAGGTTGGGCTGACAACGACGTGACCGAACTTGCCCTGCCGTGGGAGGCGCTTGGTTCACCCGATGGGTTTGAACTCCTTGTCTACGCCCAATGGCAAGACCAGGGTCATGTTTGGACTTCGTTTCCCTTGCAAAATCCTTCATCCAACAACGGCGCTGAAACCTTCACGCACGCCTGGCATGTGGACAACATCACCAATGTCACGTCTCCACAAACAATCCCAGTTGTTGAATCAGGAGGGGTTGACAAGGTGGACGATGCGCTCAATTTGGCCATCATTTTTCACCAACATCAACCGTACTACAAGAACAAACTTACCGGGATGTACGAGATGCCTTGGGTTCGCGTGCACGCTATGACAGAATACGTGGATTCGCCCGGCATCCTCGCCGATACAGAAACCAAGGTGACCTACAACCTCGTGCCTTCGTTCATTGAGCAACTTGTCGACTACCACACCGAAGAGACACTGGACGTGCATACCGACATTGCCAAGCGTTCTTGGAGTGAGGGCGGGTACCCCAACGCCACCGACCTCGAACTTCACACGATGCAATTCCAGTCGTTTTGGAACAGCGGGTGGATTTACAATGTATCTCAGAGCGATGCAAAATTGGGCTGGCTCTATCCGTCAAGCGCTCGCTACAAAGAACTCTACGACATGACGCTTCACAATTTGAAACCCGCCACTATCATGGACGATGAATTGCTGGCGCCCCAAGATTTCCTCGATTTGCAGGTGCTCTGGTACCTCTACCAGTTTTCTCCCGATTATGTGTTGGGCGATTACAACGCAAGCCATCGAGACGAGGGGCTCATCGCATTGTTCATGCAAAACGGACAGTACAACCTGTCTGACCTCGCCTATGTGTTGGACGCTCAACATGCGCACATGGGTAATGTCCTGCCCATGTACAGCGAACTGGCTGCTAACGGGCAGGTTGAACTCACAACCACTCCGTATTATCACCCCATCATGCCGTTGCTGATGATGGATGGTTGGACCATGGAAGATGGCATCCGCGTGAATAAAGAAGCGTGGCCTGAGGATGTTCAGAACCATTTGGTGACGGGCATGGACTTGTTTGAGGCCGAACTTGGATTCCGCCCGACCGGCATGTGGCCAAGCGAGGAGGCGGTTTCTCCTCCAATGGTCGAACCGGTCAGTGATGTAGGCATCCAATGGATGGTCACCGACGAAGAGATTCTCAAGCAGTCAACCGATAGCAACGGCCAACTGATCGATGTCGAGGATGCCGCCAATTTGGCCACGCCATGGACCGTGACAGGGACAGAAGGCGGTGAAGTGGCCGTGGTGTTCCGAGACCGCGTAATTTCCGACCGGATTGCCTTCCAGTACGGCACTATGACGCCTGAGGCCGCCGTTTCCGATTTCATTGCGTACATCGACAACGTTCGGCAACAACTGCTCGATGCGGGCGAAGACCCGTCCGACCATTTGCTGACCGTGGCCCTTGACGGAGAGAACTGGATGTTCATGTCAGAATTCCAACATCAGGATAACGCTCGTCCCTTCATGGCCGAATGGTACGGACGTTTGGCCGACCACCCAACCATCATCACCACCACGCCTTCAGAATTCTTGACCAAAGGCACCACTCTTCCGGCCATCGAGACCATCGGTACCGGTTCGTGGATTGATGGAACCCTTCGCACATGGGCAGGGGAAGAAGAAGAGAGCTTGGCTTGGCAGCGTCTCGTTGAAGCCCGGAAGGCCTTGGTGGAGTTTGAGGAAAGTCATCCCAACGACCCTGGCCTTCCCGCCGCTTGGGAATCCTTGTACATCGCCGAAGGAAGCGACTGGTATTGGTGGTACGGCCTTGACCAAGACAGTGGTTACGACGAGAACTGGGACGTGCTGTTCAAGGTGCATTTGTCGAACATTTACCGCGCCATCAACCTCGACCTTCCACCTTACCTCCAGGACTTGTGGACCAATCCTGCCGTTGCCAATCCCGCAGCAAGCGGCATCATTGAGCCCATGATCGACGGCGTTGCACTCCCTGGTGAATGGGACGGTGCAGCCCGATACGATGCTCCGGTTTCCGGTGGTGATTTTGATATTGAATCGTTCTACTTCGGTTACGACGCATCAAATGTCTTCTTCCGCGTGGATGCGGCCACAACCGAGGAACTCGCCAACGCTTCCGGGGAAGGTTCCTACACTTCACCCGATTTGGCGATTTACTTCATGCAGCCAAACGCCGTCAATTTCAACGAAGCACAAACCAATTTCCGCACCTACTATGGAAACCAAATCCTTGGATTCCCATCCAAGTATATGGTGGCTTTTGACTTCGATACGGTACGTGAGGACGGCCGTGCGAAGTGGAATTTGTTCAGTGCTCAAGGCAAAGTTGGTGACCAGGAGCGTTGGGTGCTTTCGGGCAGTTCCAATCTCGGCGGCTGTGCCGTTGATGAGGTGTATGAATTTGCCATTCCATGGGCAGATATCGGTCTTGCACCCCGTTATTCCACTCGCGTGAAGGTCGTCACCTCTTGGCGAGATTCGTTGTCCTATGGCGATGGAATTGATGCTGAAATGGCCCCTCCAGCCCCTGCTGAAATGGTGTTGCCCGACCTCGAAGAATGGGTGACGCTGCTGGAGTTGGACGACGCTGTTGGCGATGAAACGGGTGATGGCGATTACGTCTATCCGCTCGCAACCGATTTCAACACACCTTCAGGAGGTGGGCTTTGGGACGCCACGCACCTCACGATTCGCCAGAGTGCATGGAACGCGCAGTTTATTCTTACCATGAGTGAAATGACCGATTTTTGGGGGCTGGCCAATGGCTTTAGCCACCAGATTGTCCAGATTTACGTTGACCAAGGTGAGACCACCTACGGCCGCACCTCCATGCTAACCGGTGCCAATGCTGAGGTCCATCCAGACTGGGCTTGGGAAGTGGCCATCAGCGGGACGGGTGAACCGGGTGCGGTGCAAGCAGTCCAAGCTGAAACCGGAAGTGCCTCCGCTCGTGGCATTGATGTGACCGGCGATGTTCAGGCCAAGACCATCACGTTCACCGTCAGCAAAGACGTCATTGGTTCGGACATCCCCAATTACCGATACATCATCGTGATTGGAAGCCAAGACGGGTTTGGCACCGGCAAGTGGCGAGACGTGATGGAACAAGCCGCAACGTGGACGCTGGGAGGCGGTGCCAACCCTGCGCCAGACGACGGCATTGATTACGACCCGAACATCATCGATGTCATCCTGGACGGCGATGGCCAAACTGCTATGCTCTCGAGTTACGATGTCGCAGGACACACCTACGCTCAACTCACCGGCTTTGAGATGCCCGAAGTGCCGCAGCAAATCTTCGGCGCATCGGTGGAGACTGTTACGGCAAGCTCCGCCGTCCTCACATGGTCAACCACCGTCGCCGATGCGACATCGGTTCAGTTCGCTGTTGAGGGGCAAACACCGAGCGAAACAGACGACCGCCTTTGGACTGCACCAGGGACCGATCACGCCGTAACCCTGACCGGCTTGGAGGTCAACACCACCTATGTGGCTCATATCGGTGCGAACGAAACCGAGACCGTGTTCGTGACCTTCATGACCGGGTCCGTGGTTGATGAAACGCCTCCGGATGTCTTGAACCTCGCTGCAGAGGTGCTTGAAGACGGGCGCGTAACGGTCACTTGGTACACTTCGGAGAGCGCTACTGAAACCGTCCTCCTCAACGACCAATCGGTGCATGAGGACGGTTTTGCGACCAAGAAGAACCACGCCTTTACCACCGATGTGTTGCCAGATGGTACCTACGACCTCGAGGTCGTCAGCGCAGATGCGAGCGGCAACAGCAACAGCAACAGCTTAACGTTCACGGTATCGGTTGGAGCGACGGTGGACAACCCTACCAACGACGATGGCTCACCAATGGATGATGGAGAGAACGAGGCCACGGGCGTATCGAACACGTCGATTCAACTGGTGGCGCTTGTTGTGATCTTGCTCGTTCTCCTTGCCTTCCTCAGGGTTCGCAACGGACCGAAGGACGACGACCCATGGCAGTGATGTTCACGCGAAGGGTATGGAAATCGACTTGTGGCTCTGCAAGTTGATGATGGTCAACATGCAGGGCTTGGGCTGGAACCCCAACATCCTCTGGTACGAGGTCTGGTCCTGCCATGTGCTCGAACAGACCAATGTCGTGCCTCTGAAATCCACACATTCGTGCCCGTGCACGTGACCGGTCACGAAGATGTCGGGGACTTCCCGAATCACCAAACCGTCTTCTGGCTCGGGTGAAAGGGGTGTCTTTCCACCCCATTGAGGTGCGAGGTGACGGCGGCGGAGCATCTCTCTCATCGCTTCAACGGGGTCGGCGTATGTGACGGTTCGCAAACCTGCTACGAAGTCGTCGATGGATTTCCCATGGTAGGACAGAAGGCGAACACCGTGAAGTGAGAAATCACAGGGGTTGCCGACAAAGGTCGTGGTGTTGTAATCTTGTTGAATGTCCTTTTCAAAGGTCGGTTGAGGTTCAGCAGGCCGCACAGCGTCATGATTTCCTGGCAGCATTAAACACTCAACCCAATCGGGTAGAAGTTCCAAGAGGCGTGCAAATTCGCTGTATTGTTTGAACAGGTCAGGTATGGCCAACTCTTTGTCCTGACCAGGATAGATGCCCACGCCATCAACACAATCGCCTGAAAGGATGAGGTACTTGATGGTCTTTGCAAGTGGGTCGGTGTGGAACCACCGAACCATCTTATGCCACTGGGCTTCGAGAAACGTCTTCGAGCCGACGTGAATATCGGACAGGAAGGCCACGCTCACGCCTTGTTCTGCGTTGACTTTCTTGTGTTTTGTTTCAAGTGGGAAATGGAGGTCGTCCACATAGAACACATCGCCTGTTTGACTGAACGTGCCGGAAACACCCAACACATCATCGGGCATCAACCCTGCCTCAAGGATGGCTTCGTGGGCTCGGTCACGGTCATCACCACTTCGCTTCGTTAACAGGCAGGTCATTTCAGCCGTTTCGTCTTCCAAACCCCACATCAGATGGCCGTTTTTCGTGTACCGAGGCTCGTTCACCAGTCCGATGGCGACCGCTTTGTTTTCGTGACCCTGGTAGCGAGAAAATTCTGCTTGAAGGCGAGAAATTTCCTGGTGCTTTCTCGGTAGACTTGAATTCTGGATGATGAGGCGTCGAATCGTGTTGAGTCGGTCGTTAAAACACGCCGTGATGTCCGACATTTTCCCTTCCGTTGTTGAGTTCCCGGTGATGTCGTAATGAACGGTGATGTCGGAGGCAGCATCACTGGCGTGCATGGCGAAGTCTGTCTGATTCCAGTCGGGCAAATTATTGCGCAAGAGCAAATCAACGGGTTCTGGTTCGTGAAGGGGTGCGATGCTTCTGGCTAAATCGGTCGCTTGTTGGGTCACAATGGTGGTGCTGGGTGGGGTCGAAGCGCCCTGGCCGGCAACATGGGCGATCATGTCATCGAGCATGGTAGAGGTGAGTACACCGCCCGAAATGTTGAGTTCACTCGCAGCTTGAATGACCAGTTTCGGGTGTTGAAGGGCCAACAAACGTTCGTGAAGGGACTGGGGCGCCAGCAATTTTTGCTGTTTGAGCAGGGCGGCAATGTTGGACCATGGCTCACCCATGAGTCGAAAGACTCACGACGATTCAAAAGGTCTGTGGGTCACATTCCTTGAAGGAGTGAACTTCACTCTTCACTGTCGGTCCATTCCACTTCAAGTTCAAACTTCGGACCCTTTGCTTCTGCTTCCCAGGCTTCATCCTGCCACGGCGCTTGCTCGCGAGCCGCTTCGTTGCGGCGCGCTTGTTCTTCCTCTCGCTCGGCTTGCAGACGCAGTGCTTCCTCGATGTCGCTGATTTCCTTGGCGATTTGTTCTTTCATCCGAACCATGGCTTCGTCCCAGCAATTCATGGCGGTCAGAAGGGCGAAGTGAACGAAGCCAGCCTTGTTCTCGGCGCGTGTTCCACCGATTTGGGTTCGTTTGGCATTCGCCCATGTTCTGGATGCGATGCCGACATAAACCGTTCCTACGGGCTTTGAACTTCCTTCGTTGGTGGGACCGGCAATACCCGTGACGGAGATGGCGTAATCGGCGTTCGCCCGCTTGAGGGCTCCTTTGGCCATTTGAATGGCGACTTGAGCCGATACAGCCCCTTTGGTGGCTAAATCTTCTGGGTCAACACCCAACTCCTCAATTTTTGCTTGGTTGGCGTAGGTGATGAAGGATCGTTGAAACCACGCACTTGAACCAGAGATGTCGGTGAGGGTGCTGGCCAACAAGCCCCCCGTACACGATTCGGCTAATGTGAGTGTGTAATTCCCCTTCTTGAGGCGTCGGCTGAGCCGAGCGGCGGCTGCCTGGATATTCGCATCCATTGACCGACTCTCATGGCTTCATGTCTTGAGGTTACCGCAGGTGGCGTATTCTTGAAAAAGGAGGTTCCGTAGGGTGGGATGGGTCTGTGGTCTAGCGGCTATGACACCTCCCTTACACGGAGTTGATCGAGGGTT
>JAYPCE010000004.1:0-60999 GCA_038124565.1 Candidatus Poseidonia sp. | reverse complement strand
GTACGAGAGTCCACGGGAAAGGAAGTCACTGTGCCCCTCTCTTTTCACCTCGGGTTTCCTCGACCCCGTAAGGGCGCTTAAGGCCGGACCTCCGATGGAGGCCGGCCTTTTTTGCGTTCCACGGACCTACTGAGCATCACCTTTTAGGACTCGCAACACCCGCTGGAGACGAGAACATGCCGATAGATACAGTTGACATCTTCGGCAGTGACCAAGTAGGCATTCACCTCGCTGCTGTCGGTGGAGTTGTGTTCCATCCCCCTGAATTGCCAACACCCGTCCTCGAAACCATTGAAGCCACGTTGTCGCTTGAAATGCAACCACTCTCTATCGGAGGTTCAAACTTGGTGGGTGCGCTGGTGTGTGGCAACAGTCGCGGCATTGCTGTAGCGGATATCGCAACGGATGGAGACATCGACCGCCTCACCTCCTATGGAGATGTGGTTGTCATGGAGGGAGGTGTTAACACGGCAGGAAACCTCCTCGTCATCAACGAACAAGGTGCTGTTGCCTCACCAAGCATTCCTCACGAAGGCCTTGAAATTCTAGCGGAGGTGCTTGCAGTTGATGTTGCCTCCACCACCGTTGCGGGCCAGGATGTCGTTGGAAGTCTTGCAGCAGCAAATGATCACGGTGTTTTGCTTCATCCCGATGTCACCCCTGACGAAGCCATGTTGATTGAGGAAGTGTTGGGGGTGAAGCCTATGGTCGGGACTGTGTCGTTTGGTTCACCCTATGTTGGTGCAGGAGTTTGTGCATCCAATACTGGAGCGCTTAGCGGTACGCAAACGACAGGACCTGAGTTGAACCGTATTGAAGACGCATTGGGCTTCCTTTGAACACCTCATCAAGACGCAATGAAAGGTTCAAAGGCCGTTTTCAGCGGAGACCTACCATGGGCGAAATGCTCTATCAAGGCAAAGTGAAGCAAGTGTGGTCAACCGATGACCCTGAAGTGTTGGAATTCCGGTTTACCAATCAAATTTCTGTGTTCGACCAAATTATCCCATCACTGATTCCTCGTAAGGGTGAATCGTTAAACCGGACGACAGCCCATTGGTTTAACCTCGTTGAAGAGGCAGGAATTTGCAAAACTCACTTGATTGAGGTCAACCACGCCGATCGGTGCCTTGTACGCAAGGTCAAGGTCATCAAAGAACCTGGTGCCATTCCACGAGACATGGAATGGGTGTTCGTGCCCCTTGAAGTGATTGTTCGGCACTATCTTTCTGGTTCTGCTTGGCGTCGCTTTCAACGTGGAGAGTTATCGGCCGAGGCACTTGGCGTTGCCGCTGATTGTGAATACGGCGTAAAACTCTCCCAACCCTTCGTTGAGGTAACGACGAAGTTCGAGACCTTTGACCGAAATATTGGACGGGAAGAAGCGCTTGAAATTTCGAACATCACTGATGAAGAATACGAAGCCATTGTGGCTGCTGCTCTTGCGGTTGATGAAATCATTGAGCGGGAGGCGGCGAAGAATGGACTCATCCATGTAGATGGAAAGAAAGAGTTTGCACTTGGTACGAATCGTGAGGTGGTTTTGGTGGACACATTCGGCACCTTGGACGAAGACCGCTGGTGGGATGCTGAAGCATATGCAAACGGCGAATGCATTGAACTCTCCAAAGAATTTGTCCGAGCCCACTATATTGAGACCGGTCATCAAGCCAATCTCAAGGCAGCTCGGGATGCTGGAACGGAAGAGCCGCCCATCCCTGCTTTACCCCAATCGGTGATTGATGAGACAGCAGCGCTCTATGCATCGATGTATGAGCGCCTGACATCGCAAACCTTCTAGATTCACTGGTGGGTTCGAAAAGCCAAACCTACCCGGCGCCTCTCTGCCGCTTTGAGTAACGCTACGAGGTGCTTTGTCACATCAGCCACGCCACCATCAAGAGGCTCGTCATAGGATGCTGTCCATGCGCGGCTTGAAAGGTTCTTACGAAGCCTTTGAACTTCTGTAGCTGATAAAAATCCACGAATCTTCATGCCCCCAAAACCATCCTCGAACATCCCATGACCCCGATAGGATTCTCGGCAACCTTGTGATAATTGGTTCAGACCATCCAGCAATTCTGTGTAGATGCTCTCACCGTCGTGTTCTGTGATGCTTCTGTTGGGACGGATATATTCCAACAAATACTCCAAAGCAGAACCATTTCCGTGAGGAAATCTTCCGAATCGTTCCCGAGTCAGGTGTTCCCCGATCGGGGTAGGACGTCCATCTGAGTTCAATTCCACACATGAAGTGAACAACAGGGTCGCGCTGTCCCAGGTAATTGAGAAAAATTGGTTTGGCTGAGGAATTCCTTGCTCCTCAAGCCGTTGTGCGAGCGACTCCTCTCGCTCAATCAATTGCTCCCATGTGTTGGTGTCACCTTGATGTGCCTGCTCAATCGCCGTCATCAGTTCGCCTGCAAGGCCACCGTTGAACGCATCCAAGGTGTAAAACGGCGTCGTTGACGACACAGTTTTTTCGTCCATGAACGGGGCGGAACGCCTTTTGGGTTAAGCCCTTGCATTGCCCTAGCATCAATCATCTCCGAAGAATCGTTTCATGCGGTCTTCGAGTTTACCCTCTCGCTCAGTCGGAGATTCTGTCCCCATTTCTTGGCGAAGTGACGCCAATCGGCCACTGGCGTCTGCAGGTGTCTCGTCTGCGGTGGGTGGGGCTTCAATGACCTCGATGAGGTCCATTTGCGCCTGTTGACTTTCCTCATCAAAGGCTTCTTCTGGAGGTTGTTCTTTGCCATCCTGGCTTTGTTCAATAGAGACATCTTCAATTTCTTGTTGTTGCGTCTCCGCTTGAGGCTCGCTTTCGCCATTTCCCTCATATGGTTGGCGTCTGGTCGTTGGCTTGGATGCATTCCTTGGTAAAGCACTGGAAACTTGCGCAGGACGAATAAATCCTCCAAACCAAGCCGCTGCAAAGAGAACGGCGGCGATACCGATAATCCAGCCAACCTCGTTGGATGACACGGTCAAGATGCTTTCTGGCTTGTAATACGCACTCATTGAATCATCATCGGGATTGTCGTCAATATCGAACGGTAGGCTACAGGCGATGCTGACTGTAATTCGCTCATCCTTCTCAATTTGCCTCGGATTGTCGATGGAAATAACCGGTGCAAAATCTGCATAGGCCACATCAACAATGTAGGTAGTTTCCCATCCGCCAGAGGCGACAACCGTGAGTTCACAGACGGCCTCTGTCAAGAGTTCATACCCTGTTCGCTTAATCCCAACTCGGATGTCGCCGTCGGTTGAGAGCGAATTGATTCCAATGTTCCAACCGCTCTCACGTGCGATGACTTCTTGTTGCATGGATTCCAAGGCTCGCCCGAATTGGTCATAGCCTCGTAATTGTAAAGAGAAGATGCCAGCGTCCGGGTCCCAATTTTCGATGCTGATGTTGACGCTCTCGGTCATGCCGGCTGACACGGTCCATCGGTCGTCGGCAAGACTGACACGCTCGCCGGTTGAAGTTGTCAATGTGAGCACGGCTCTCAAATCATCACTGCTTCCTGCAGTCAGGGTGCATGTGGCTACGACACCTTGGAGTGCCTCCATTCCGAGTCTATCATACACCGAAGGGAGGAAGTCACAGTCAATTTCAGCATCCGGATATGTTCGTGAAACCGTGTAGATTGAAATGTTGCCTTGTCCACTTTCTGAAGCGAATGTGATGACCTGTTGACCCGTTGTAGAGGGTTGAATAAACTTCAATTCACCGTCTAAAACCGAGAGATCGATGTTGCTGGAGAACGTCACTTGTTGACCCGAGGTGTCGTGGTAGGCTACGGATTGTTGTGCGCCAACATAGGCATCGCGAACGGGGGTATCTGCGAAGGTGACCGCAGAATACTCGACTTCAATGCTATGAGGGAGGGTTCCTAAAATCGGATGATGGATGTTGATGGTCACCAAGAATCGCTGCTGATTCCAATCCGAAGCCGGAATCAATTCCAAAGGCAGTCCTGCGATTTCACCGGGGGCCAGTACGAGTTGCCTTCCTTGTTGTGTGGACCAGCCTTCGGGAAGGTCGGCGACATCGAGGGATAGAATTGCGATATCGTTGCCCTGATTTTCAACCCATGCTGTCGGAAAGCCACCGAGGTTGTTGACCTTCCACGCACTTCGGTGGTCAATATGCAGTTGAGGTTGTGCTCCTACTTTAACCGGAATCTCTTCTTCTATCATGCCACTCGTATCGTTGCCTGTGATGCGAATCTGCAAGACGCCAATTTCTCCAGCAATCGCGTTTTCTGGTGGTTGAACAAAAACGATGAAGCTTGTCGTCGTAAATGGAGCAATGTCAAGACTTGCATCGGGCAGGGTGATGTTCCAACCCGCACCGGCTTTGGTGAAATATGCCGTCTCGTATGCGTTTCCGGTATGAACGAGCTGGAGCGTGAGATTTTCCCCGCCTGGTGCAATTTCAAGGTCAGCACCGGTCAGGTTCAACCTCCACCCTGAAACGGCCACGACATCAAGCGTCAGTGCCGTTTCACCGATGGTGTAGCCGCTTGTCATGTGTGCAAGCGTAATGGTCACACTGCTACCCGCCCACGATTGAGCGGGGATTTCAATGCTGAAATCAATCATGGTGCTCTCGTTAATGGCGAGGTTAGAAACTCCCACTGAATCAGCACTCCATATTGAAGCGTCGTTGCCTGCAAGCTGCGCGTCAAGCGTAGGAACAAGCAAGAGGGAGTCTACAGCATTCCCGAAGTTCGTGAGATTCAACTGGACATGTGCGATTTCACCAGGTCGTCCTTCAAGTGTCGTTCCATTGAGAGGAGTCACCTGCCATTCATGACTTGGTGCCGCTTGAATCTCAACACTCATACTGTCAACAGCATGTTCAGCACCCTCTGAGGACCACGTGAAGGTCAGCGTAAATGGTGTCAAAGCAGGGGTTTCTTCGGAGAGTGTGATGTCCACCGTTCCAATGCCTGTGGCCAATGCACCTAGTGTTTTCACGGGGTCGTAGTACGTGAATGAAACATCGGGATTGAACTCGGGTTGGTCCGAAGACACCGTTGCTTGTAACTGGAATGTGTCAACGCCGTTTCCGGGGTTGCTTAAGAACAAAAGGAAACGTTGAGGTTCGCTGACGTTGAGAGAAAGAATGGATTCACCCGTTGGAGGGAGTGGGTCGAGGATGGAAACATTTGCCCGGAAAATCTGGAGGACTTGGAGCGTTGCATTGAATTGAGCATCTCCATCCATGGCGTCAATACCAACAAACGCATGGCGTTTGGGAACAGCATTGGGTGGCAACTGAAGGCGTACTTCGCCCGTCACCACATCACCTCCAGTTCCCTGGCTCTCAAGATAACTTCCGTTGATGTTCCAGTCACCTGTCACACTCCACTGCCAGTTGGTTTGCATCATCCCCATCTCAACCATACTCCACTGAACCATGCCGTTTGTGGGCAGTGTGCCTGTGAGCGTCCACGAAAGATTGGCAGCAGGCAGAGATCGGTGATGGGTCGGTTCCAGCACGAATTTCTGCGAAGTGAATGTGAACGGCATTGATTCACAGAGTTGGTCTTCACCGCTGCCCATGCACAAGGTGAGCGTCGATTGTGTCGTAGTTCCGTAGGCTGCTGAGGCGGGTGTGGGCAGATGTGCGAACAGTTCTTTGGTTTCTCCAGGATTGAGTGTAATGCTGAACAGTTGTGCCCCCTGAGCATCGTGAATGGATGGCGAACCGCCCCAAGATGGCGCAGTCCATGTGATGGATGTCGTGGTTTCTTGAGCGTTTCCGAGGTTTTCAACCATGAACCAAGCAGCAGCAACTTCTCCGGGCCGGCCCTGTCCGTTCGAAGCGTTCAGTCCTGTGGGGCCAGAAAGGTCCAATCCGCGAGTGCGGAAGACTTCAATGGGGAGTTCAAGCGTTGTATTGATGGTTGGGTCGCTCGTGAGGTACAAGAGGAATGAAACAACACCCGCTTCGTCTCCAAGGGCACTGGATGGAACAAAGGCTTCAAACGCGAGATTGAGTGGTGTTTGAGGTACCAATTCAAACGACATGGATTGACCTACCAATGGAGCAAAGGTCCAATCATTCGGGAGGTCATTTGTTTCTACACTTAACGACCACTCCGCTGTACGGGAGCCTGTTGATGTGACGGTGATGTCAACCTGTTCAGAACCACCGGGAAGCACTCTTGGTGTCTGAAGAGGACCATCCAATTCAGCGACATAGGGCTCTACAACGGAAAAGGATGCTTGCGCCCGATTGTTATCTTCGCGTTGCTCAGTGATGTTGTTGTTCACATCGAGAACGAGTTCAAACATATGGACGCCGAGTTGTGCTGTAAATTCTGCGGTAAAGGTCAGAGGCCCACCTTCGGCCGTGGGGGCGACCGGTTCGCTTGATGTGAAGCGTTCACGGCCAATTTCAACACCGTTCATCAGAATAGCAGCATCCACATCGTCATCAGCCTCGCTCGTGCCGATATTGGAAAATTGTGCTGTCACCGTCACCGTATCGCCAGGATCTGCTTGTGCAGGATTGAAAGACAAACCGCGGTTATCGAAGGACGGTGCGAGGTCAACGCCTCTTGTTGAGACCAAGGTGTCACCATAGAGCACATCGATGTGGCCGTCACCGTCAACATCAGCTAACGCAGGAGCAGTCCAAACACGATGGGGCATGCTTAGCGGCGTGGACCACTCGTTGTTGATGTCCGCAGAAGCTCCCGTGTCACCGTCAAACGCCCAAAGCCGGCGGCCAAATCCAACCAAAATCTCGGGGGTACCTTCACCGTCGATGTCCAACCAGAACGGTGGTGATGCAGCGATTTCGTCGTTGTCGTTACCGCTTCCACGTTGCAAATCTCGTATCCACTCATTGACGGGGGAAGACCCGCTGATATCAGTGCAGCCGAGCATGCCCTTCCGATTGAAACTCACTGTGGACTCTGAGTACCAAGTGACCCAACAAAGGCGGTCTGAAATGCCATCATCATCGGTATCCAACGGCAGCGGTTGAGCGTCGGCGTAGCCATTTTGTGCACGGAAGTTAAACACCTCGGTTGTTGATGTGATCTCCATGCCGATGAATCGAGCACCTGACCCGGAAGTTCGTCCGTTAGCATCGGTGGGAACGGTGAGAATCATTTCCGGTGCTGCATCATTATCCAGTTGTGTGATGACGGGGCCGGGTAAGCGAAGCCGTGGTGCATCCGCATCAGAATCAGTGCCTTGAACAGCAACCCGTTCCCAATCCAGAGAGCCGGTTGAACCATCAATTTTCCAAATCCACATGTTCCCAGAATTGGAATCGATGGTGGTCAGCAGCACCGATGAGGTGCTGCTGTCAAGTTGTGCCCAGACGGGGTCAGAAGGGTGGGTGCCACGGTCCAAATTAACGCTCCAATCTTCTGCTGATGGTTGTGCATTGGTCAAGGTGTAGGCATTGAGGTACACCGACGGATTGTTCTCTGGATCGTCGACCACGGCGAGCACAAGTTCGGGAGTCCCATCGAGTTCAAGGTCTGCAAGCAATGGTTGAGTGACGGCTTTATGTCCCGAATTCTCGGTTTGGAAATGCGGTGAAGGCGACGCAATTCGCACATCAGCATCAGCGTATGACCAAACGAGTTCGTTGCTGTGCCCAGATGTCTGCCAGTTGGATTCCGTACAGGTGAGGCGAGGCGACCAGACGTCAATGTTGAGCGCACCTTGTGTGTCGTACACGACGATGATCTCTTGATGCCCGTCGTCGTCCATATCGTGGATGATCGGCGTTGATCGAATGGGCTCGGTTACGCCAAGCGAGACACGCCAGGCAACCTTTGCATCGTTTCCGCTCACGATGTTGAGGAAACTTTCCCACGTCCCATCCGCTGTACTGCTTGAAATCATGACCGGAAAGAGTGTGCCTGCACCGCAACGCTCAACAGCAGCCTCGGTAGCTGAAATGCTTTGAGAGAAATCTCCGATGACCGAACCATAGGCATCACTTCCGTCGCCTGTGTCAAAGACCTGCCAGTTGATGGTGGGGTGTTCAAGTGTGGCCAATTCCGTGACGTCGCTGATATTGCCATTCCCGGGTCCCCCGTCGGGGCCATGGTCTGGAACGCTTTGGTTATGGGTAGGTGTGCGTGCATACTGCGCCCATGGTTGTTCATAGGCGTTCCATGTGTCCTGGCCTGATGTAGGCTGAGGCATCTGTTCATTGGTAAGGGGTGAGGGGTGTGAAAGCGGTACGAAGAGCACCAACACCATCAGCAGAGAAAGGCCAACTGCAAGGAGGCTGTTGCCTCGGGGACAGCACGGCTTCACCGACATCATGGAGCACCGCCTTCGGGGGGTTGTTATGGATTATGGCGATTCCAATCCATTAAACCCCTTTTCCTCGGTGCATCACTCATCGCCAAACACGAAGACGCCTCCAGTGTTGAGCCTCGTTTCGCCGTTTCAATTAAATAGGGGTCGTCGGTGGAAGGAACGACTTCGGTCGCATTCTCTCCTGAGGTAACCCCGGTGAAGGACGGAACCGCTTCACAGCATCCGTGTTTCACCTTGCCTTTGGAAGAGGCAAAGAGGTGAAAAAATGTACAAGGTCGTAACCAAGGAAGACACGATTCGCATTCCTGCGGAATACATGCGGAAAGGGCAATCGCTAGACCAGCACATTGACCGTCTCTCCATGGATGCTTTTGAAGGGAAATTTGACTCCGAAAACCGTTTTGTTTTGGTGACAAACAACCACAAAACCATTGGCCGTGGCCGTATTATCCATGGAGATGGAGCCATTTACCAGAAAGTTCAATTTGATGCCGTATTATTTTGCATGGACGACCAAGAGGTTGTCGAGGGTGCGGTCTCCGAAGTCAATGAATTCGGGGCATTCGTCCGAATTGGGCCCATGGAAGCGCTGCTTCACAAGTCCCAAATCATGGACGAACCTGTTGACATCAATATCGGTGCCAACAAAATTACTGGGCGTCAGTCTGGGCGAGAATTGGGCATCGGTTCCTTTGTGAGAGCTCGCATCGTTTCCCTTTCCCCCGATACCTCAGACCCACGACGTTCAAAGATTGGTCTAACAAGTAAGCAAGACGGACTCGGTTCGCCCAACTGGGAAAAGAAGAACCAAGACGGTGGTGAGTGAAGTGGTCAAGATGCCATTCGCATGTGGGGAGTGTCACCTTGTGCTCAACGATGGTATTGACCAATGCCCTCGCCACCCATCCGCACAAGTTTCTACTGATTGGACTGGTTATGTGATTATCATGCAGCCAGAGCGATCAGAAATTGCAAAGCGCCTTCAGGTTGAACAACCAGGCCGCTACGCTCTCAAAGTCAATATTCGATGAGGTGATGTCATGGAAATCAAAGAACGTAAAGAAAATAAGGTCTTGAACAGGGTAGAAATTTCATTCAGTTGGAGACACGACAAAAAAGCAACCCCTTCTCGCCAACAAGTCATGGACTTGGTTCGAACGCTTGAGCCAGGTTCCAATCCAGATTGGATCGTTGTGAAAGATTGTGTGACCCGCTTTGGCCAACCCCTCACCACTGGATTGGCCTACATCTACGGCTCTGAAGAGGCCATGGCGGTTGAACCGGGCTACATTCACAAGCGTCATGAATCGTTTCGAAGTGCATCTGCCGCTCCTGAACAAGCAGCACCTGTGGAAGAAGAAACCGCTGAAGAAACCGAAGGAGGGGATGAGTGATGGGTGACGGTCCAAATGCAAAAGCAAAGTGGTCAAAGTACAAGGTAGAGGACGGTAAACTCGTTCGCGCTGAAAACTGTCCAAATTGTGGACCAGGCGTGTTCCTTGCCAATCATGCAAACCGAAAATCGTGCGGTCGTTGCGGCTTTACCAGCATGAACGAATGATCATTCTTCCTCTCGAGGAATGGATGATTCAAACGAACTGTTCTGCCACGAACCATCGTTAAACAGGATGAGCGCACCCGATTCTACGGGGTGGATGTGCACAGGGATTTCGTTTGTCGGTCGGCGCGCCGTGTGGAGGGCACTCATCACCGCCTCTTCTCGCCATCCTGCAATCCGCCAACCAAGCAAACGATTGTCCCATGTTGCATGTTGCACAGGACCACTCAGCAGGGCTTTTTGGAGCAGGTGTTGTTCACGAAACCAAAGGACTTCTCCGTTGGTATTGCAAATCAATTCGTCGGTTTCGTGGCGGAAGTAATGTTCAATCGGCCCCTCAACTCCCGGCAGGAGGTACTCTTCTGTTATGTTTCCAGTACTGAGGTACCTGCATTGAATTCGACCACCCCGAGAAGCGATGAATATACGCTCCTGCGAGAGATGGATGGACACGATATCATCATTTCGAGGACGTTTCTTGGGGTATGACCAACTTGGAGGAGGTCTGCGCCATTTCTCTGAAGCCTCGGCACTCGTGCAATAGAGCCCTCGGTTGTACAAGGCAAAGACGAGAGCATCCCCTTGGGCGGCCAATGCCATCGGCTCGGCATCAAGGGCATGCGACCACGAATGGCCAGCTGGGCGGTAGGTGGTGGAGGTATGGAGTGAGGTACGAAGCACATCTCTGCCTACACCGTTTTCACAACTTCCGATTGGCAACGAGCCCATGTGCGCCAACAACAATTCCCTATCAAGCCACATGGCGTGGAGGTGTTGTTGTGAAATGGCGGCCCGATGTATTCGCATCGGGTAGGGAATGGATACTTCGCTTTTGGGAAGCAGGGCTTGGTCAAGCCACAACACTTCACCTTCCATTCCCGTAACAACACAACCTTCGTCATGGTGAAGGACAAGGTCAGGATGGAAAGGAATCCGTGGTGGAAGTCCTTCGTCCATGAGCGTGTGGTGGATTGGAAGTATGTGAAGCCTCGTCTGGGTCAGGTCAAAAAGACCAATGCAATCCGCTGTACATGGGCGAGCCGACCGTGGTGTTGATAGCGGTCAACAGCAAAGACATAGCGAGCACCAATCAGGCTGACGCTTTGCTCACCATGGATTCATGGGACGAATTGGAATCCTTCGAGGGATGTCCAACTTATGGGTTGAGGGATGTACGAATGGTGGTTCTACCAAATGGCTTACTCTTTGAGGATCATCTGGACCGACGCTGGTTTGCGCACGCTGGAGAGACGGTGCGAGAAGTGATTTTCCCATCCCGCCATGTAGCAGCCAGTGGACAAGCCTCGTTGACCTTGCACCCGATTGGAGTCCCACATCTGCCATTGGGTGAAGTGGGACCATACGGTGGATGGGGTGGACATGCCCCCCCTCCGTCTACACGGCTTGCCCCATGGTGGAAATTACTGCTCAAACTTGGTCGTACTGACCCAAAGGTAGCGGATTTTGACCTTTCGTTGGAAGTCACTCATCATGGGCCGTTTCTGGAAACGCCCTGTTTGTTCATTGAAGTTGGGTCAACTGAAGCAACATGGGGCCATGAAGGTGCGGCACAGGTGCTTGCAACCATCATGCGTGAAGGTCTTCTTTTGCAACCTGAGGAAACCGTATGGAATGCTTTGAAACACCGCGGTCAGACAGTTGTGATCACCCTAGGAGGCGGTCACTATGCTCCACGTGCAAACCTCCTTGGTGAACACGATGGCATTTGGTTAGGTCATATGTTGGCAACCTATGCCTTGCCTTTTGAAAAAGAAGAAAACGGAGTCTCAGGTCATTGGAAGCAAGCCATCCAAGCAGCCATCGCCACAACACGAATGGCCTTCCCTGAGGGCTTTTTGGTGTGTTCCATGGACAAAAAGGCCTTCAAAGGGTGGCAGAGACAAGCCATCAGGGATTTCCTTGAGGAGGAAGGCATTCCGTTGCTCACGAGCAAGGAAATTTTGCTCCGTGGCGCATGAGCACGTTTTGAAACGCAAGGGTCAAAGAGCGTCTTTTCGGTGGAATGTCCATGGTGGGTTGGTTTTCGCGACTTGTGGTGGCCACCACAGTGCGAATGCCGAAGTGGTTTGTAAGGTGGGTCAGTCGGCGGTATGTTGCTGGTCCAACCTTGGACGATGCTGTTCGTATCATGCAACGCCTTTCTTCAGAAGGTGCTTGTTTCACCATCGATGTGTTGGGAGAAGAGATCTCAACCCTTGAAGAGGCCAGTTTTTTCCTTGAAGAATACATTCGTGTCATGAATCGGATTCAGGAACTCGGTTTGGATGCCAATCTGAGCATTAAACCAACGGCTTTTGGCTTGTTAATCGACCCAGACCAAGGCCTTGCAAACATTCGACAATTGGTTCAATCTGCGGGTCAGCACGACATGTTTGTTCGTTTGGACATGGAAGATCATCGTGTAACCACGGATACAATAGAGGTTGTCAAGGCGCTTCACAAGGAAGGTTTGACCAATGTAGGGACGGTTCTTCAAGGGCGTTTGTTTCGCACGTTGCAGGACATTGGTGATTTGGAAACATCTCTTGGACCAGATGCAGATTACCGAATTTGCAAGGGCATCTACCTCGAGCCGGGCAACATTGCACACGAGTCCTATCGAGACATCGTGGATGCGACCAACGCAGCAATCGATCGTATGCTCGCTGCAGGAGCCTATGTCGGAGTCGCCAGCCATGACCAACCTATCATTAACCACGCCCTCTCAGCCATTGCCTCATATGGCATGGGTCCAGATAGCGAAGACCCTCGCAAAAATGCTGGTCCCCAACGAAGTAACAAAGGTCCAGGTTATGAGTTTCAGATGCTGCTTGGTGTCCGAGGACCATTGCGCCGGAAACTGTTGCAGCAAGGTCACAGAACAAGGGTATACATCCCCTATGGAGAAAAGTGGTACGAGTACAGCATTCGGAGGCTCAAAGAAAATCCAACCATCGGCTCTCATGTCGCCAAGGCTTTTTTGATGCCCTGGACAAACCGACCCTAATCACTTGCGCTTTTTCTTTTGTGACCGTTTCTTTGTGGCATTTGGATGTACGCCTTTTTTGACCTGCTCCTTCGGGCGCTCAGGATTTGGATTGAAGCCCAAGCGCCCTTCTTTCCATGCTTGCCGACGTTCCCTCGGTGTACGAGGTGCAAAATGTTCTGGTTTAGGTGGCTCGTGGAGGTACATGCGTTTGATATCTGGTGCGCGGACCGTCCCTCGCAGTGTTCGCCCCGTCCCAGTATGTATGGCCCGAATTCGCCAGGTTTCACCTTCATATTCCATAAGATGAGAAGCGGTAAAGGTAGTTTCTTGCGGAACGACCAACACTTCCGAGGATGATGCTTCGCCTCGGGTGAGTGTCAATTTTACCCGAACCATATCTGTCCTGAGCGCCGTGATTCTGCTGATGTCTGTGGCGAAGGCTGCTTGCGGGTGTTGGTCTTGTTCAGTTTCAATTTGATGAATCTTCCATAGTTTATCGTCTTCTTCAAAGACATCGCCAACCACGAACTCTTCGTCAGCATCAACGACCAACACGACGCGCTCTGAATGAGGGCCATCGGTCAAGATAAAGGGGATTTGGGCCGGGGGTGGTGGCCGAAACTGCACCGTGTGAATGTGCTGGCAGTCGTCGCATTTGACTTTGAAATCCGCTCCACTTCCAACTTTTTTCTCACGGAGGATGCTGTGGCCTGTAAGGTCGTCGCATGAGGGACAATGCGTTGCATTGTCGAGGATTTCTTCATCCTCTTCCCACATATCGTCGTCAGTCATGGGACACCCTCACCTCCACCGCTGGACCGCTTGTGTTTCAATCCTCCTATGCAAGACCTGGTGCAAGGCTTCATGTTTGGGGCGATGAAGGCAGGGTCATGACGGAAGAGGCTGCAACGGCAGAACGGGGTGCTGTTCTGGCTACTCTTCTCTCCAAAGACCATGAGCAACCAAGGGATGAACCCCTGATTGCGGCCAACATTCACGAACAATTGCAACACATGGGACTTTCCACATGGTCACTCTCTGTACTGAGGAGACTCCGAGATGCCATTGCAAGGCAACAACCATCGTCATTACTTGAGGTTGGGGCTGGCATTGGCCATCGCTCAGCATGGATATTAGACATCGCTGAGCGACAGAATCGGCCCTATCGCCAATTCACATTGGTAGAACAGGGAGGCAAATTTGGCGTCATCTTGCAGCGTCTCTTGAACCGTTACAATGCGCTTTCTTGGTCGAAGGTGTTGGTCGGTGACCCCCTCCAGTTGGCTGCTGAACACCAAGCATGGTCACTCACGGCAACAACGAATCAAGACCACTCACAAACTCCTTTCGAACAGATGTACGATGCAGTCGTTATCGATGGGCCATCAAGTCAACGGGCGGCCTTGGTTCGAACCTACCTTCCATTTCTCTCGTCAAACGGCGTCCTCTACACGGTAGAGCCTGATATGCCAACTGGAGAGGTTGCAGAAGACGATGCTGAAGGGCTGGCGCTGGTTGACGGGTTCAATGCATGGATTGAGTTGGTTCGTGAAACACAGCATTCCCATCACGTGGCCTTCATGCCATTGTTCGGAGGTACATTGGTTGCTTGGCTTCCTCACGAGGATTGAGGCGCATCAAGCAGGCCTTTGATATCCAATAAACCGTATCCATAGAGGTCATCATGGCCAGTTTGTCCCTCCTCTGGAACGACGCTTTGCATCAACCAGCGTTTGACAGCATCCACATTGTCCGCCCCTCCATTCGATTCATCGGCTTTCAGTTCGGGTTTACTCTCGAGCAGCAGACAAATTGCTCCTGTCACATAGACCGTTGCTGCGCTTGTACCGTCTGCAAGCCCCCATGTTCCATCTTTCAGCAGAACAGGAACTCCTTGTGCTGGCGCGACCAATTCTGGTTTCTTGTCTGGGTCACCGCGTGGAAGAAGAATAGGAAGCGGAAACACACGACCGTTATTGTCGCCTCTTGACGAACCAGACCAATGCGTCCCTTGCGTGGTCACGCCCCCAACTGAAATGACACCGGCTTCACTTGATGGATGGGCGACATCTCCATCGTCTTCGTCTCCGCCATCGTTGCCAGCCGCAGCAACCACATACACCCCTGAATCGATGGCGTCATTCGCGGCATCACCAGAACTTCTCCCGGATCCGATTGAGAATGGAAGGACACCCGGAGCCCCCCCCAGTGACAAGGAGATGACATGTGCGCCATTGGATACACACCAATCCACGGCTTCAGCAACCAGAGCATCATCGCCACTTCCATCACTTGAGAGTGCCTTTGCGACCAAGAGGTTCACATCCTTTGCGACACCTTTGAGCCAACCATTGGCAACCAGTAATCCCGCCATGGCTGTGCCGTGGCCATGGTCATCATAGGGCACCGTTCGCTGATTGATGAAATCCTTCCATCCCTTGAGCTCAACATCAGCCAAATCACTGTGGTCCAATTGAATGCCGGAATCTACGATACAGGCCGTAACACCTGCACCAGTGGCATCCTCGCCAGGGTGATTGACCATGCTGTTGTAGATGGCATGTCGTTCCAGCGCCTCTTCACTTGGCCTGAGAAGGATTGCTCCATCACTCAAAACAACAGCAGCCAGGTATCCCGCTGCTAAAACGAGGGTGATGCCGAGTGTCATGGTGACGATGATTTTCGTGATTCGCATGTCGTCAGGTTCAACTCTTTTTTCCGTCGTGTGTTGGGACTCAATGTTGGTCCATGGCGGCACATGAATCTCAACATCCGTCGGAACGGTGCTATCCATTTCCATGGGTTTAACCTCCAAGGGTGTGCACAATTTCGTCCATCGTGTCAACAAACCGGCGCACATCCTCTTCAGAGTTGTAGAGGTAGGCCGATGCACGAAGTGACCCTTCGGGGTGTCCTCGGGCGTTGAACCAAGAATGGACACAATGTTGCCCACTTCTCACCATCACGCCTGCCGCTTCATCAAGCAACAATGCAACTTCGTGTGCTGGAAGGTTCTTCATCAGCAAGGAGCAAATGCCGCCGCGTTGGCTGGGGTCCTCGGGTCCAATGATTTCAAGACCGGGTAAATCTTTCACGCCTTGGGTCATGATTCGATTGAGTTTGACTTCATGGTCGTGCACTGCATCCATGTCCAATGTTGAGAGGTAGTCGATGGCTGCACCGGTCGCCACCATTCCGGAAAAATTTCCAAGTCCCCCTTCAAACCGAGCAGGAGGTTGGGCCCAATGGGCGTCCGTGTAGGTTGAACTGCTGACAGTTTGCCCACCAGATTGAATGGACCGTAAACCCTCGAGTAAGTCATATCGCCCCCACAAGCCACCCATGCCCGAGGGTCCGCACATTTTGTGTATGGAGAATGAAAGAAAATCAATGCCCAAAGATTGCACATCCACGCTCATGTGGGGAGTGGATTGAGCTCCGTCAACCGCCACTAACGCACCATGGTCGTGGGCAATTTTTGTGATCTCTGCAATGGGGATGCTAACGCCGTCAAGGTTTCCAACATGGCTCATTGCTACCATGCGTAACTTTCCGTTTGAATCGTCACATGCTCGCTCAAAACGTTCCATGTCGAAAGTGTTGTCTTCGTTACTTAGCACCACCTGGTGGTCGACGCCTTGCTCTTGTTTGAGTTGAATCCAAGGTACAAGATTGGAATTGTGTTCACGGTCGGTCGTGAGAATCACATCTCCTTTTTCCCAGGTGAGTCCATGCGCGATTTGGTTAATGGAATGCGTAGCATTTCTTGTGAACACGATTTCTTTACTCGTGTTGGCGTTGAGGAAGGACGCGACCTTTTGGCGTGCATCGGCTACACCTTTGGAAACAGCCGTGCCATAGCGATGAACTGAGCGGCCACCGCATCCAGGGGTCTGGGTGTAATATTGGTTGATGCTATCAATCACCGATTGTGGCTTTAGCGTCACGCAAGCATTGTCAAGGTAGGCAGGGGCATGATCACCTTGAAGTGTGGGGAAATCGAGACGACATCGCTCCAACATGTTCACCATGCCTCCTGGTCGGGTAAGAAGTCCAAAGCAGGAGCGTTAACGCCACATGCTCCGCAATCCAATCGATTTGACACCAGTGATTCTGATTTGCAGGATGAACAGGTTGTTCCGATGACCACCGTGGCTGAACATCCGCTGGAGAGACAAGGGTGGGTTAAGGCTCCGTCCGAGTTTCTTGCGACATTGGAAGCCGCGCCACAATCCGGGCATGCTGCTTTATTGTGACCTTGCACAGAACCTCCTTCCATTTCCAAGGCTGCATCAACTGCTGCTTTCGTTCTGATACGTGCTTCGTTCCCGAGCATGCGCTGTGGGTACCACAAGACGACCAAAAAAAGCGGGATTGCGGGAAGACCCGTCAGCAGATGCAGGACAAGGAACCCGTAGTTACCTTCTCCATATTCTGCGATATGGTGTAATCCTGACCACGATGAAAGCGTGATGAGGAACACCCATGTTGCAAACATTGCTGACCAGCCTTTGAGAGAATGCTCAGCCAATTCGGCTTGCATGACTCGCACATCTTCATGCAGATGGTGTACCTCAACATGCAAATCTCGTGTTTCAACGACCGCTTTCCAGAAGAAAAAGAGGAAAAAGAAAACGATGAGCATAATCAATGTCCCTTCCATCATTTCCGAGAGTTTGAAACCCATGGGAAATGTACCGTTGTTACGGTGAAAGAAAATCTGCGCACCCATCATGGCATTCCACATCACCAACAACGACATGGCGTGAACTCTCATCACCGGAAACAGCATCCATGCTTGATAGGCAAACCAGGCCCAGCAGAGGAGTGACACCAAGATTTGGAAGAATTGGAAACCATTGATGGCGAGAATCCCTTCAATCCCACTGACTTTGGCATCACCACCGTCCCACAATTCGGTGGATACAGAGCCCAAGGCCAGCGCAAGCATGCCAAAGAGCATCGCCATATAATGCGGTTTCTTCCACTCTGCCCTCAAAAGTTGAAATTGGAATCGCCATTCTCTGCGTATGTTGTTGAGTGGTTCGGCCATCGGCATGGTTGCGGGAAATGGATTGACCAGTTCGATATCGGCCATCCGAAATGGGAGGTCTTTGTGAGCGAGGGCGACACCCTGCTCTGTCACTGCCTCCTCGGACATGGTACGCCCTTGCGGTTGCCCCTTTGAGTCCTTTCGCTTCCAGCGCTGAAATTCTATGATTCAAAGCGTGATGGTTAAACGAGGATTGGGGTTGGCCCGAACAAGAGCCGAGATCGCATAGCCTGGTAGTGCGCGCGACTGGAAATCGCGTGGGCCCGTTCCCTCGGGAGTTCAAATCTCTCTCTCGGCGCCAAACAGCAGTTCATGTCAAGACCAGAAGAGTTTGAACAACGAACTGGTGCACTGTTCGGGAGTTCAAATCTCTCTCTCGGCGCCAATCCACAAGTTCGGCTGTTGGAGACCGCAATGTCCTTGACCAATTCCCGAGAGGAACTTCTGTGGAAGAGGCTGATGTTGAGCAACGGAACCGTTGGTTGGTGTTGGTCCTCATCGGCATTTTGGCTCAGGTTTTGGCCGTTGTCAACAGCGACCTTGGCTTGGACGCCCACGTCCGATTAAATGCCTTGAGTACAGAGGGTGGCGATGGTCAAGCGTTGACTTGGGGCCCGGTTCGTATTGCACCCGACACAGACCAATTTCCAAACAACACTGCCCAGTATGATGGCTACATACCTCCTTGGTCAACATCTGAGAGTGCTATGAAATTGACCTCCCTTACGGCGTTGTTTGGTGTTGCTGCTCTGAGCGGTATCGTACCATTTTGGAAGCCATCAGGCCGTCGTTTTAACCCAATGTGGCCAGCCTTGATTCTTCTCAGTCCAGTCTTCCTCTTCGCTACTGGGCGTGGGTACGATGAACCAGTCATCGCTTTGTTGATTGGCTTGGGCGTTGGTGGATTCCTCCACAACAAAGGTGAGACCCTCCCACAGGTGCGATTCCATCTTCTCACACTCGCAACCAGTTTGCTCTTGGTGATGGGTTGGAAAGGGTTTAGCATGCTCACGGCGTTCATGTGTTGGCTCTTGACCAACATTCTCGGCATGGTTTGGATTGAACTCCAACATCGTTCATTTCAACGGGGTGCGATGTTGTGGCTCCAAAACCCATGGGTGATGGGGCCTGGTGTTGCGCTCGTTTCTTACGGTGTCATCTTTTCTCTGGGCAGTACAAGCGACATCGGCACCTTTTCTATCATAGCGACGCAACCGTTGACGTTTCTCTACGCAAGTTTGGTTGCGGTATTGGATGCAGTTTTGCTGTTTTTACTGATTGGTTTTGCACTTTGGCCTTTTCTTTTACCGTCTATGAGGACGCTTCGGGAGGCTCGTGGTCAAGGCCTTACGTTGTTGGTCATGTATCTTTCAGGTCTCTTGGCTGCCTTGATTGCCTACATAGCCGCACTGTGGACGCTAGAAGCAAGTCTTTGGAACCAGTCACTTCATGAGACCATGTTCTTGCTGGGCAACAATGGTCGTTATGCAACATGCTTGCTCTTGCCGACCTTACTCGTCCTTCGTTGGGAGCAGGTCGAGGAAGGTGAATCAACCGTGTCAAAGAAGCACCTATGCGCCGCCCTTCTCCTGCTTCTCCCTGCTATTCTTTTCACCTCTCTCATGGGTCAACACCATTGGTCGCAGGATGCGGGGGAACATTTGGAGTCCCTCTTGGCTGAAGATGACGATACGCTGGTGCTCATTGCCCCGGAGGCGTTGGCCATGCATCACCTGTATGTTTTGAAGACCAATGTTGACCTTGATGGAACAAATGGAATCAATGCGTATTGGCGCACTCCTCATGATTTTGAATCGCTAGCAGAGGACCAGAGTGTGCGCATTGATGTTCTGATTCTCGCGCCAAATGTTGATTTGCCGTTTGGTGATGAACAATGGGTCCTCGTGGCTGCAGAAAAGGCGCCCTTCACGCTAAGCGACGGCGTGCCTGATTCATCTTGGAAGATCTACCGGCCTTCAGAATGAAGTTGTACACCGCGAAGCGATTATATTCATTTGGCGGGTGGCCGAACCACTGCCACCGTGGCTTAGGGGTATAGCACCTCATTGGTAATGAGGAGGTCGCGAGTTCAAATCTCGCCGGTGGCTCCATACGCCTGTGTCGTAGAGGCTGGAAATCCATGGATGAAGCCTCACCTTCACCTCAATGTATAAGAGGTGATTTTTCCGATGAGAGGTTGAGAAGGAAACTTCTCAGATGGGATGCACATGGAGCGAAAGCAAGAAAACAGCGTAGAAATTCAACAGCGAGTCAAAGACCTTCAACACCAAGTTGACGAACTCAAAGAGTTGGTTAACACACTCCTCAGCGTTATCGTTGAGGAGCCAGACGGTGTTCACAGCGGTGCAGCTCCGACCATTCCTGGTCAGAGCATGATGCAAGTCTGTATGTGATCATCCTTTGATGACCGCAATTGGATTCATTCTGGCGACGGGGCGAGCGAGCCCTGCGTCGTGGGTCAAACGTATGACGTCGTCAACATCTTTGTATGCATCAGGTGCTTCCTCCGAAAGGACATTGGGAGTTGAAGCATGAACCCGAATTCCTTTGGCTTCCAATCGTTGTTTTAGCGCCTTTCCATCGAGTGTTTTCTTCGCCTGCGCTCTGGAGAGTGCCCGACCTGCACCGTGGCACGAGGAGCCAAAGGCCATGTTCTGGCCTGTTGTAGGCCCAGCCATCACCCACGAACCCGTTCCCATGTCACCAGGAACGATGACCGGTTGGCCAGTTGTGTGGAAGGCTGGAACCATATCAGGATGATCGCCACCAAAGGAACGGGTGGCTCCTTTGCGATGAACACAGCATGTGCAACCTTTTCCATCAACGATGTGGTGTTCAATTTTTGCGATGTTGTGGGCCACATCGTACAAGGTTCGAGCTTCTCCATCCACGCCCAATTCAAGACGCAATACCGTACGCAAGCGCTCAGCAAGCACGGCACGATTGGCGAAGGCGAAATTTGCTGCGGCGTTCATAGCATCCAAGTAGGCTTGTCCCTCATGAGAATGAATGGGGGCTGAAGCGAGTTGGCGGTCAGAAATTGAAAACCCCCAATTGTCATTCACCCAACGTCCGTCCTCATGCTTGTACGTTGATTCAAGCGCCCGAACATGGTCTGTGCAGACTTGATGGCCAAGACCCCGACTTCCCGAGTGAATCATGGCAACGATTTGGCCTTCGTATAAGCCCCATGAGTTTGCTATCTTCGAGTCCACCACACGCTCAACAGTTTGGAGTTCCAAGAAGTGGTTTCCACTTCCTAAGGTCCCGAGGGATTTCAGTCCCCGCTCTTTCGCTCGTTGTGAGAGGCTTGCCTCTTCTGTCTCTAGACGTCCGCTTGATTCCAATGCAGGTAAATCTTCAGCTTGGCCGTAACCAAGTTCATGCGCAGCAGTCGCTCCGCCTTGGAGGATGTCTTGAAGTTGGGATGAAGTCAGTTCAATACCCCCCTTACCTGACCCTCCCGCAGGGATGCGCCCAGCAAGACGGCCAGCAAGTTTCTTCAAATTTGGAATGTCTTCCAATGTTGCATCCAATGCGAGGAAACGAACCCCACAATTGATGTCAAATCCAACACCGCCCGGCGAGACAGCACCGCCGAGTTCTCCAGCCTCGGTGTCCGTCGCAACAACGCCGCCTATGGGGAACCCATATCCATAATGCCAGTCCGCCATGGCCCAAGCCTCACCTACGATACCAGGCAAGCCAGCGGCGTTGACGAGTTGCTCGGGGCCTCGGTCATCGGCGTGAAGGTCCATGTGGGCTTGGTCAGTGACGATGCGAGCATCAACCAACATGTCACCGTGTGCCTTGATGCGCATGGTCCCGTTGCCCTCATTGACGAGGTGCTGACGCCATGTTGCATCCATGTCAAACCCTTTCGTCGCATGGCTTTGAGTCTTTTCACAAATCAAGCCATGGGCCACGACTCCTGCATAGGCTTGAAGGGGGGGTTCGTTTTGGAAGGTTCATTCACCTCGTGAAGGAGTTGTACCTATGGCGCTACCCCCGATTGACTTGGCCGTGTTTCACGACAATGGTTACCATCGGAAGCAGTGCAGAGTGACGAATCTCTGGTTTTGGACCTGCGATGGTTCTCGGGACACCTGCGGCGATACGGAAGAAGATGAATACACCTTCATTGGCGCGCCCCTTATCGGTGGGTTTGAGCAGCGTGGAAAAGCACTCAAAGATGCCATGCGTGAGGCATTTTTGGAGTTCTTCGAACAGTGTGGCCATACACGAATTGACCCATATCCCGTGCTGGCACGCTGGCGCGATGACATCCACTTGACCATCGCTTCAATTGCAGACTTCCAACCCCATGTGACCTCTGGTGCCGTTCAACCGCCTGCCAACCCGTTGGCTGTGTCCCAACCGTGCATTCGGCTTACCGACGTGGACGCAGTGGGTCGCTCGGGACGTCATTTGACCACCTTTGAAATGATGGCTCACCATGTCTTCAATCGTCCAGATGAAGGCAAAGAGATCTATTGGATGGAAACATGTGTTGAGCACTGCCACCGCATGCTCACCGATACCTTCGGCGTTGCTCCAAGTGAAATCACGTATGTTGAAAATCCATGGTGCGGAGGAGGAAATGCAGGTGCAGCGGTTGAAGTCATCGTTGGGGGACTGGAGTTGGCCACCCTGGTGTTTATGGACATGGAAGAGCACCCAACCGGCGATGTTGAATTGAAGGGTGACCGCTACCGAAAGATGCCGTTACAAATCATTGACACGGGCTATGGTTTGGAGCGCTTTTGTTGGGCCGCTGCTGGCACGCCGACCATCTACGAAGCCATTTACCCGGAAACCGTGGCTTGGCTGAAGGACCTCTCAGGTTTTGACAGCATCGCACAACAATGGTCTGATCTCGACCTTGACAAATTGCTCGGAGAAATGAGCCGTTTAAACGGCATTATGAACATTGAAGCAGGGGTTGACGGTGACAAATTGGTCAGCCTCTTCCGAACAAAGTTGGAAGAGCGAGGCATCACAATAACAGCCGAACAGTTCACCAGTATCACCGAGCCACTGGCCAACATTTACGCTATCCCTGACCACCTTCATGCTCTTTGCAACATGTTGGGTGATGGCTTGGTCCCGTCCAATGCAAAAGCGGGATATCTTGCCCGCATGCTTGCTCGTCGTGTGCTGCGAATGAGGGATGAATTGTCGTTGAAAGTTTCCTTGAGTCAACTGGCTGAACACCACCTTGACGTGAACCTCGGTGGTCAGTTGAACAAACAACACAGAGAAGGATTGTTGACCATCCTTCAGTTGGAAGAGGAGCGATACGGCGAGATGTTAAGGAAGGGCGTGCATGTCATTCAAACCCAACTCAAAGAGGTACCCAAAGATGCTGATGCCATCAACGACGAGGATTTGTTCACACTCAACGATTCCCATGGTCTCGCCCCAGACATTGCTGTGGCCCTGGCTCGAACAGCGGGATGGGAGCAAGTTGCGTTGCGCACTGGTTTCTCGGCAGAAATGGCTGAACGGCATGCACGAATGGCCAAGGAAGCTGCAAAAACAGATAACCAATCTTCCAACATCATTGATGTTGGAGCCCTTGCGGCGACAGAACCCCTCTACTACGACAACGTCTACGCCCACTCGTTCTCTTCATCGGTACTCGCTTGCCTTGAGGCAGAAGGGCATGGTCCTGACGGAGCAACGCATGCTGTGGTGTTGCAGTCAACCCTGTTCTACCCCGAAGGTGGTGGTCAAGAAGGAGATCAAGGTTTGATGCGTCAAGGGACTTCGGTCGTTCAGGTCATGGATACGCAAAAAATAGGTTCTGTTGTCCTTCATTATACAAACGGGGCGCTCAATGTCAACCAATCCGTTGAAGCAGAACTTGATTGGAAGCGACGAAAACAACTCATGGACCATCATACTGCTGTCCACATTGTAGGCGGCGCCGCACGTCGTTTGCTCGGCCCTCATATTTTTCAAGCAGGGTCCCATCTTTCGGTGGAGAGTGGGCGTCTTGATATCACGCATTATCACCGGCTCACCCGCGAAGAACTCAATGCGATGGAGGACATGGCGAACGAGATTCTTTCCACCGTGGTTGCTACTGAAAAATCCGAATTGAATCGGCGTGACGCAGACATTGTACACGGCTTTGATCTCTACCAAGGCGGTGCGCCAAAGGGTGACTCAATTCGAATTTTGAAAATAGCCGACCACGATACGCAAGCGTGTGGTGGAACCCATCATGATGACCCAGGTCAAATCGGTTCCATTCGTGTCGTCCGGTCCACTGCGGTCCAAGATGGCGTAGAGCGCCTCCACATCGTTGCAGGGGAAGCCGCCCTTGCTTACGCACGAACACAGGAAGACTTGCTCCGTTCGTCCAGCGAGGTTTTCGGCGTTGCTGCCGAAGACCTCCCAAAGGCTGCGGCACGATTTTTCAAGGAATGGAAGGAACAACGTAAGGTCATTGAGCATCTTGAATCGGAAATCGTTCGGTTACGGACAAGTGGTGGTGGAGATGCTGCGGTCCAAGTGGATGGCGTCCGAATCATTGTCATGGAAATCGATGGTGACCTCAAATCCATGACAACCATGCTCAAGGAATTGACGCTGGATGCTTCCCTACCGACCGTTGCCGTACTCGGTTCTGTTGATGGTGGTGGAAAATTGATGATTGGTTTGACCGAAAACACAGCGGCAAGTGAACGGTACAACGCAGTTGACCTTCTCCGCGCCATTTCACCTCATATCAAAGGAGGGGGCGGAGGTCGTCCGACCTTTGCTCAAGGCGGTGGCTCGCATCCAGAAGGACTCAGCGATGCCCTACAAGCCGCCAAGGAATTGTTGGGTGTTTAGGGATGTTTTTCCAACAAAGACCGCAATGCCTCGCGGTCAAAATGAGATACTGCGGTTGCATAGGCTTCATCCGGTGAGAACCATTTTGCTTCTGAGATTTCTTCGGTTTGGAGTACGAGTTCACCAACATCTCCATCCCACGTAGACTGGTAGGTGAAGGAAACGAAGGAGATCCCTTCGTTGTTGAAGACCTTCTGAGTGATCACCGGTTCCACATTCTCCAAAACAATGGTCAGTCCAAGTTCTTCCAATGTTTCCCGAACACATCCGATTGCCGGATGTTCGTTGTGGTCCATGTATCCGCCCGGTAAGGTCCAAAATCCATTGAAATGACCTCGTTCTACTTTGCCCATGAGGATATGACCGTCCGGATTTCGCACCATGACCTTTGACACAAGACGGTGCAATGAACGATAGATGGCTTCTCTTGCTACTGGATGAACTGCGTTGTCAGCGATACAATCATCTTTCCAGCACCATGATTCAGGCCAAGGAATCTTCGGATATGCCTTGACGACCTGGTAGGGACGGTCTCCAAAATGAAGCGTGAGATGGCCTTTCTCAACATAGGCAATGTCCAATTCTACAAGTTCGCTGGGGGTAGGAAACCGATATTCACCTCTACCGTCCAACCGTCCTGCATCTGGCTGGATTGGTCCATTTCCATTCACGTCTACAAGTAACACCTTTCCATCGTGCTCGACATAAACAACGAGTTCCGGGTGCATATCCACGCGATGGGAGCGTTGAACATGAATGCTCGTATTTGCAGTCCCTCATTCTTTTGGGAAGTCGGAAATGTCGTTTCCTTCCGGTAGAGTGGCCGGTAGGGTTTCAGATACCTTGAGATCGTCCAGCCGACGACCTTGAGGCAAGACCCTTCCCTCGTAGGAATTGATGGTGTCGTTGTAGGCTTTTGCTGCCTTCGAAAGGTGACCGCCGACTTTGTTGAAATGTTCCACCATGGTCATCACACGCTTGTAAAACTCGCGCGAGACATCGTAAATCTCTCTTGCTCCTTCAGCCAAAGCATGCTGCTGCCAGTACAATGCAACCGTGCGTAGTAGGCCAAGCATCGTCACGGGTGTTGCAATCAAAACGGCTTTGCTCATCGCATATTCCATGAGTTCAGGGTCGACGGTAAACGCTGCAGCCGCCATGGCTTCACTCGGTACAAACATAATGACATGGTCAAATTCTCCCTCGATAGACTCTTGATAGCCCTTTGAACTCAAGTCACTGATTCTGTTCCTCATGGCTCTTGCATGTTTGAGCAACAATGCATCCTGTTCTGGCCCGGGGTCAATATTCACTGCCTCGAGGTATTTTTCGCCAATGGCTTTCGAATCAATGGGGATGACGGCTTGCTCTGGTAACACAACAACAAAGTCGGGCCGGGTACCATTTTCTAGCGTGACCTGTTCGTGAAAATCAACGTGCTCCGAGAGCCCTGCCATCTCAAACAAGCGTCTCAGTTTGACCTCGCCCCAATTCCCTCGGGCCTGTCCGGAAGTTGTCAAGGCTGTGGAGAGTACGGTCGTTTGGGTTGATAGGGAATCGGTTTTGTCACCGAGTTCTTTGATGTGGCGGCGCAACCCCTCGTAAGCACCGACTCGGTCTTTTTCCATCTCGGTGTTGTGAGCTTGCAACTTCAGCAGTTCTTCTTGAAGAGGTTTTAGGAGGTGCTCCACCTCTTTTTTGCGAGTTTCAAGGGCGTGCTCGGCTTCTTGTTGGTTGCTTGCCCAACGTTCTTGTGCAAACTTGAGAAATTGCTCGGTGTTTTCGGCACTGACCTTTTTTCCGATGTTCTCAACTTCTGCCCGTATGCGCTGCTCGTTGATGGCAGCGGCTTCCTCACTTGCCCGCAGACGTTCCTGAGCACGAATAAGTTCACCAGAGCTTGATTGCTTGGCGACCAACCAGCCAATGATTCCACCAAATACCCCGCCGAGCATCAAAAATCCATATTCAACCAATCCTACCATGAATTTTCAATGGTGCCGACAGTATATGATGAAATCGTATGCGGTCAAAGTTCAAGACCGTGAATGCAGTCCCACGCTTGATGCGATTTGAACAACTGAACGAGGGCGTGTGGGCCATGACCTACCTTATTGTCGATGAGTCCACGAAATTGGCGGCTTTGGTCGACCCTGTCTATGACTATTTGGAATCGTACATCGAACGCCTTGAGCGCGATGGACTGACCCTTGTCTATGCCATTGCAACGCACACACATGCGGACCACATCACGGCGTGTTTTTCGCTTCGGGAACACTACGACTGTGAATATGTGATGTACAACAACACGGCAAGCCTCGGCGTGACGATGCTTGTTGACGATGAAGAAAAAATCATGCTCGGGTCAGTCCCAATCCAATTCCACGCAGCCCCTGGACACACCAACGATTCGATGATCGTTCATGTTCCAGGCTACATGATGACGGGTGATTTCCTTTTCAACGGAAACGGCGGTGTGGGTCGTGATGATTTGCCCAGCGGGCGAGTTGATGTCCATTGGGATGCATTGGCCGTACTGGAACGCTTTGAGGAACAAACGATTGTTTGTTCGGGCCATGACCCGCCAGGAACGCTGATGCAATCCCTGGCGTGGAACAGAGAACACAATCCAATTTTGCGTATGTCTTCCCTTGAGGAATACGCAGCTTGGCAAGCCTCGACATCAGCCCAACTCGGTGGAGTTTCTAAAATTAAAACAGCTATTCCAGCCAATCTTTTCGGTGAGGTTCCCGAGCACATTCCTTGGTTGGAATGAATCATTTTTTCAGTGGGTTCGCTGGAGCCTTGGTTCCTGCTGGAACTGAAGGAAGGTTTTGTAATTCTTCAAAGGAGAGTTGTTGAGGACTCGTTGCCTCAATCGCTGTCAAGCGCTCCTCCATGCCCATTCGTACATTGAAATCAATGCGGCCTTTTGAACGTGTTAAGTCATAAGAAAGTGGATTCAGGTGGGAGACAACTTGCGTTTCAAAGTGCTGCCGCACACGTTCGCCTCGCCACGTTGAGTAGCCCCAACGGTAGGAAATACCTACGATTGCAGCACCGTAAAGCAGGGTTAGCACCACGGTGGCAAAGAGGATTGGGTTTCCATCCACCGCTCTCGATTCTTCAAGCAGATTCCTTCCAAGGAGGAAGAGCAATCCGATACCTACGATGGGATTGAGCACCCCTTCGAGCCATTGATTCACCGGAACAAGCCGTCCTTTTGCAGGGTCTACAAAGACCAAATCCGCTTCAAAAGCCGTGTTCAGCACAGAGAGGACCGAAAGCAACACCATGTACAGGAGGGCCGAAACAAGAATTTCAATCGACCATGAATCGAGATTGAGTACCCAGTGAACAATCAGCCACGCAAAAAGGCCGAGAAATGCCGCTTGGGGGACGTAATTGAAATGTTCAATGTGTTGAGAAAATTCAGTCAATGAGCGCCTGTTATCTCGGTTGCCGCGGTGTGGTTTTGGGATGTGAATCACCTGCCAGTGCATGACGCGTTCGGTGCCCTTCAATATCCAAATCAGTAGGTTCTTTCGAATGAGCAAGTATTCCATGAACAACATGAACGGGAACCCCAACAGAACGAGCGGCAGTGCCATGATGGCTGAAAGTGGAAGAATGAGGAGGGCCGGTAGCAACAAGAAATGTGAAAGACGAAGCGGATGCAAAAGTTCTGCTTCGATCAACCGTTGCTTTGCAGGTGGAATTCTGAGGTTTCGGGCGATGTCGTCCAAATTTTGGGAAAACGATGCGACTTGGTGGCCGGAATCAACGATTTGCCGCACAATCGTGCGGTATTCCGAGACTTCGTGCCCGATGCCGACCCAAAACTGCCAAGCAAGTCGCATAGGGAGTGCAAGAAGCAGGGGGAGGGCAAGGATGCCGGCCCCCCACAACAACTCTTGCACCTCTGTCGCCATGTGACTTCCTCACCCCTTCCACTCATCAGGGGTTGTTCAAGACAACGGTTGAAGAGACTTCAAAACCCAATGTTCTAACACCCCCACCAATTGTTTGGTTCATGGCCAGAATCGCAGTGACTGACGGCATGGATAAAAAAGCGGTGGCTCTTCTTGAAAAAGCAGGTCATGAAGTGGTTCTTGAGACCATTTCACCCGACGATTTGCAGGCCGGCGCCCTAAGCGAATTTGATGCCATCATCATCCGAAGCGCAACCAAGCTTACGGCCCAAGTCATCGAAGCAACGGGAGACCGTCTCCGTGTGATTGGAAGGGCCGGTGTTGGTGTGGACAACATTGACTTGGCAGCTGCTGGTTCCCGGGGCATTGCTGTGGTCAACGCTCCAAGAGCGAGCACACAGTCGGTGGTGGAATTGACGTTGGGCCATTTGCTTGCCTGTATTCGTCATCTCCCACGAGCCGACCGTTCTCTAAGAGAAGGGCGTTGGGAAAAGTCCTCGATGAAAGGCTCTGAACTCTCCGGAAAGGCCTTGGGACTCATCGGTTTTGGGCGCATCGCTCAATCAGTCGGTCAAGTGGCGCAAGTCCTTGGCATGGAAGTTCATGCCTACGACCCTTACCTTCCTCCAAAAATTGCCAAAGCACAGAACACACGGCTCCACAAATCGGTCGATACGCTCTTTTCTAATTGCACACACATTTCCGTCCATTGCAATCTTACGGAAGAGACCCACCATCTCATCAACGCCAAACGCATCGCCTCCATGCCACAGACGGGGAAAGACGGCTCACCTTGCGGCAACCACATTGTGAATTGTGCTCGTGGGGGTATCGTGGATGAAGATGCGGTTCTCGATGCACTTACTTCCGGGTCGTTAACTTCTGCAGCCCTTGATGTCTTTGAGCATGAGCCCGTCGACCCTCACCACCCGCTGCTTCAGATGGAACACTTCCACGGCACGCCACATATTGGTGCATCCACCGTTGAAGCACAAGGACGTGTTGGATTGGACATTGCCACCAACGTGATGGATGTCTTGGCCGGAGAGCCGTGTGATTTCGTGGTCAATCGTTCGCACCTCTAGCACTTTCACTTTCAACTTCTGGGTCTGAGAAAAGGAAGAGGATGTTCTCGCATCTCTCGTCGCTATGGGCCGAAGTGTACCTCCTTGGCGAACACGAGTGGAAGCGGAATTGGAACGACTTGTTCCATACAGGCGAGCCTTGCCGATATCAGAACACGCCATCTTCGACGCGTTGCTCAACGATGTTCGCCAGCGTCGTGCAGCCGGGGGGATGCTTCCAGCCATCGATACCTGGCACATGATGTTGCTCAACATGTTGGTGGGGTTGGCGGTACGTAACGAGCAACTCAGCCAACGACTGCAGGCGCTTGAAGAAGGTCGTTGCGATGATTGAAGGGTGGTTGTTGGACCTTCATGAAAACCGTTCGCAAACAGGCATGGTGGTTTGGATTGTTGACGACGAAGGCTCGGCACACGGTTGCGAGATACCGTGGCGAGCAAGTCTCCATGTCCATGCTTCAACCCGTGAACTTGGACATTTGACACATTGGTTGCGTCAACCCGAAATTGCCGCACGTTTCGGCATCAAGGGGGTCTCTACTCGGTCCATGCGGCTGGATTTGGAAAGTGACGACAGGGTCAAGGTGCTGGAAGTTTTTATTGAGCCATTCCGTCATTTACGAGCGCTTGCCGAGCACATCGAAGCACGAGGAGATTTTCATCGCTACACGCTCTTTTCTGTTGATGCGCACTTGGCCCAGCGTTTCCTGAATGAACATCAGTGCGAGCCGTTTTCACGTGTGCGTTGGGACGGCCATGAACTGCGTACAATGGCGGCGACAACCCCCGTAAAGGTGGACATGTTTCCTCCTTTTCGCGTGGTTCAGTTGGCCATTGATTTTGCTCCATCGCATGGTCTTCCCTCGTTGCACGATGCCGTGCACGCGTTTCGTCTCAAACCGGTCCGAGAACCAGGCTTTCTCAGGGCCCTTCATCCCGTGCAAGAAACGGTTCTTTTGCGGGAGGATTTCGATTCGTTTGCGTCCATGTTGGAGGCGTTTCAGCATCTGTATGACCGCTCTGATCCCGATGTTGTGTTGACATACGGTGGTGACCAACGCTTGTTTCCGTGGCTGGTAGAACAAGGTCAACGGCTCGGGTGCGAGGTACGTCTCGGACGAACATCAACTCCCCTCTCACCGTCCACACAAGCCCGAACCGTACAGTCGTATGGACACACGTTGCATCGTCACGGTGCCTATTTTTTGGAAGGCCGTTTGCACCTTGATTTACGCAACAGTTTCATCGTCAAAGAAGGCGGAGCCGCCGGTCTGTTCGAATTGGCTCAACATTCATGTCAATCTGCTCAAGTCATTTCGCGTCTTTCTCCGGGTTCGGTCATCAGTGCGATACAAATGCGTGTGGCCATGGACGATGGCGTCCTTGTTCCATGGAAGAAAAATCGTCCTGAAGACACCAAGTCTGCCTTGGAACTTCTGCAGGCAGACCGGGGGGGATTGTACCTTGACAGCCGTCCAGGCGTGTATGCCTCGGTCATCGAACTTGATTTTGCCAGCCTGTTTCCAAGCATCATTGCGACACGAAATATCTCCCCGGAGACATTGAATTGTGCGTGCTGTCAACCACCTTCAGAGGCGAACAACACAGGCATCGTTCCTTTGCATCCGTCCGATGCAGAAGCCGATTTTCGAAATCGGCGGTTACGCTCACAATTTGGCCACGGGTTGTTCCCCATGGCGCATGAGAAAGCGTTGCGTGTACCAGGTCTCAGCAGCCATACCTGCGGGCGTCGGCATGGATTCTTGGGTCGCGTGGTCGCTCCCATCATCGAGCGTCGCAGCGTACTCAAACGTCAACGTAAGAAGAAAGGTGATGCCTTTGACTTGCGGCAAAACGCTCTCAAATGGTTGCTTGTTACCTGCTTTGGCTACACAGGTTATCGCAATGCTCGTTTTGGGCGCATCGAAGCGCACGAGGCAATTTGTGCGTGGTCTCGCGACATTTTGCTCACGACCATTGAGGAAGCGCAACATGCGGGATGGGATGTTCTCCACGCCATTGTTGATTGTGTGTGGTTACTTGACCGAGCCCAGCGTACCCGTGAGCAACAGCAGCATGATGCCGCAGCATTTGCTGAACGCATGACAACGCTCATCGGTATACCGCTGGAATTGGAGCAACATTACGACTTCATTGCGTTTCTTCCAAGTCGAGTTCACGGAACAGGTTCGCTGACCAAGTATTGGGCATACGGTGGTGGTGAATTCAAGGTCAGAGGCATTGAAATGCGCCAACACTCCACGCCCTCTTGGATTGGTACACTTCAAGAGCAAGCCCTTCAGGTCCTTGCGTCAAGTGGTCGTGTCAACGGGATTCCCGACATGAAAGGGCAACAACAGGTGTTGCGGTTGTACCGCACAGAATGCCAGCGTCTTGGACGCCGTGAAGTTCCGCTCGACGCTCTCGTCGTGACGCGACGCGTGACATCCACGCTGGGCAATTACCGCGTGAAAAACCTCACCTACGCAGCGCTCATGCGCGCTCATCTGCAAGGACATCATGTACCACCTGGTGGAAAAATACGCTATGTTGTCGTGGATGTTTCTGCGTCTGAGCCGTTGGATAGGGTCGTTCTTGCCGAAGAACTTCCTTCGGTTCCTGTAACGACCACGGCCTGTCTCACCCACTACACCACCCTCGCCGAACGGGCTGTGTGGGCGATTCTTGCGCCCTTTGGATGGACCGAGGAAGACTTGCGTGGCGTTGGACGCCAGCCAACACTGTACGACTTCAACGTTTTTCGTGAAGCAACGGCAAACAGCCCACCGAGGCCGAAAATACCTGAAGATGTGCGGGGTGATACGTGAGGACAAGATTGGTCTGCTCGCTTTTTGGTGTGCTGCGCCAGAGGCCTCGCAAACCGGTTCGTGGATGGTGTAGATGGAGCATTCGTTTGTGTCGCGAACCCTGCCAGTGACCAACGAGATGGTTTTGTGCATGACGATGAATACATTGAATCAAACGTTGATGATGCGAGTCATTGGTGGTTGATTCCGTGATGACGACCACTGCTCTGTGCTGTCGTTCAGCGATGTCTTGCATCACCTGAAGATGGCGTCGTAACAAGACTCTTGATTCAATTCGTCGAATGGCATCGTCCCCATGCATGGCCAGCAATCCGTCGATCACCACCAAAGGCGAACGTGTGATGGCCAATTCTTGAGGAAGACGCTCAAGTTGCCGGTCGAGTTGATGCAATGTAAATCCTCGGCTCAAGTAGAGGCGGGAAAGGCACGCATCGGTGTCTGCGTTTCGTTCAGCCAGTGCAGGAAGAAGACGCGAAGGGTCAATACGACACGCGCCATCTACCCAATGCACCACTTCTCCTCGGACCAACGCTTCAACCACCCAATGCTCCGCTACGGGGCGCATGCCGCGTCCAGCGTGTCCGGGGCCAGACAAATGGTAGAGTTGTCCAGCTTGGGGTGACACCAGCGAGAGGTCCACTTCTTGGAGAGGTGGCTTGATGATATGTGTCCGTGCTGCGCCGCTTGGTATGTCAGTCATGTCAATCATGGACGGTCACCATCGGAGGTCATCAATCGTTCTCTACACCCCTTTGTTGAACTGAATGATGCATCAAGTTCAAGCACCTTTGGCTTAGGAAATGATGTGTGGGTGAACTGGAAAAGAACCCGTCCGCGGCTGAGGGTCGCATCATCATCCATTGTGACTTGGACGCTTTTTTTGCGGCCGTAGAAACACTGCACCATGGCTTTGACCCATCTGTGCCACTCATCATTGGTTCGGACCCAAAGCAAGGCCGAGGTCGCGGCATCGTTTCAACGTGCAATTATGAGGCGAGAACATACGGCATCCATTCCGCCATGCCCATTTCAGAGGCTTGGCGCAGGTGTCCGGCAGCACCGTTTGGTCCTGCATGTTACATTCGAGGAACGCGGGGGCTTTACAGCAGAGCGAGTCGTAAGGTGATGCAGTCCTTGCGCAGGGAAGCCGATTTGTTTGAAAAGGCCAGCATTGACGAGGCATATCTTGACGTCACGGAACGTGTGAAGGGTGATTGGGACGCTGCTTTTGCACTCGCAACATCCCTGCAGCAGGAAATTTTTGCGAACTTGAGTCTCACGGCATCGTTCGGTATTGGACCCACTCGGATTCTCGCGAAAATGAGCAGCGAAGTGAACAAACCCAACGGTATTTTCCGTGTGATGCCCGACGAGGTAAAATCGTTCTTTGAGGGGCGATCTTTGAGAGAAATTCCCGGCATAGGTCCAAAACGCGCCCAGCAACTGGCTGAATGGGGGTTCACGACCGCAGACGAACTTCACGAACTAGGTGAATTATCGCTTTCCCGTCTTGCCGGTGAGCGCTTTGCCTCATGGTTCATGACGGTGGTGGAGGGTGAAAGCAGCAGCGATGTTAGTCCTCTTCAAAGTCGCAAATCCATCGGCAAAGAGCATACCTTTGAGCAGGACAGGAGCGATCATGAGGTGGTGCTCGACCGGTTGACCGACCTGGTGGACGCCGTCATGGGTCGTGCGATAGGTCTGGGGGTTTCTGGTCGGTTAGGTGAGGTCAAAATCAGGTACACCGGTTTTGAAACCCATTCAGCAGGCCGGAGTATTCCCGTGGCTATGGACGACCCTTCGGTGTTCAAACGACTTGCACAACACCTCTTTGCCACGAATGTTGACTCGGACAGGAACATCCGTCTCATCGGTTTTCGTTTGGGTCATTTGGAGGTCCCGCTCTCTCGCCAAACAACCCTCCATGTTGAGGAGGAATGATTCAACTGAGTTGGTGCATTCGCGTCAAGACTTCGGAGAACTCAGTGAGCGAAGCAGGAACATCCATGCCTGTGATGGGTTGATTGAGGGAAAGCCCCGCCTCTTTTTTTGCACCCCACACGTGACCATTGAAGTCTTGCAAGGCTGGCGAGAGGGTGCAGAGCCGTTTTCCTTCCTCGGTGCTTGGTCCGACTTCGTCAAGAGGATGGGGTGGAAAGGCGTCGATATCTACTGCAGAGGTGCCGTACACCGTGCTGGAGATGTGATGGGTGAAGAATGGACACACTGGACTGAAAGCCGCCATGAAATCTCGGACAATTCGGTGAAGTGTCCATGCTGCGGCTTCATCTCCGTCGTAGAGTCTTGATTTGACCATCTCGAGATAATGGCTGGGTAGAAGGCCCGTCCCGAATGTCTTCAAAGCCTGCGTTGCCGTGTAGATGTCCAGTGCTTTCCATGCATGCTCAACAGTCGCCATCGTGGATTGAAATTCAGCGAGTATCCAACGGTCTTCGCTGTTCAGTTGTTCTGGTGGTTGGTCAAGGTCAGCGGGGACCTCAAATTGAGATGCAAATCGAGCGACATTGAACAATTTCGTGAGTACACCGAAATACTTCTTTTCAATTTCCTCAGGGTTAATTTGGAAATCATCGCCAACCTGTGCATCACATGCCTTCCAGAGTCTGAAGCACTCACTGCCGATTTTGTTGGCTTGAAGTTTTACCGACCCGTCGGGCCCTTTGACATTCCACGAACCAGTTCGCCCACTGGCACCGCATTCCAATACGGAATCGGCATCGATACCGTTGCCGAGAGATTTGCTCATTTTTCGGCCCCAAGGGTCCATGCCAAGTCCGTCAATCCATACATGTTGGAATCCGGGTTGGTCCAAAACGAGGGTGGATTTCAGTAGCGTGTAGTATAGCCATGTACGAACGATTTCCTTTCCTTGAGGCCGGAGGGCTGTCGGAAAGGCCTTCTCAAACACTTCTGGTGCGTTGAGGTAGCCGCTCACGAACAGGTTCGAATTGGATGAATCCATCCATGTATCAAACACCTTCTCTTCACCGGTGAGGTTGCCGAGATCTGCTTTCAGCGCCTCATAGGAGCCCAAATCTTCACGTGTTTCGCGGTCAAGCACTCGACTTCCGGAGGGGGGATCATCTTTCCAAGGTTGGACATAGGTCCCCGAAGGTGGGACAACAACATGTTGTTCGTTTTCACTGTACCAGATGGGGATTTCTGTATGGTACCAACGACGTCTGCTGATTGGCCAATCAATGCTGATGTTGTCCATCCAATCCAAGAGAAATTGTCGGTTGCGAATGGGATGAAATTGAATGCATTCAATATGCTCTTTCATCCGCTCTTGTATGTGCGTTTGGCGAACATACCACTCCTTCAGCAGAATGATTTCAACTGGGTTCTTGCCTCGTTCTGAAACTGGAATGTCTTGGTCACGTTCAACCGATTGGAGAAGCCGACCGCTTGCCTCAAGCAATTCAATGGCCGCGTTGCGGGCTTCCAACACGGTCATGCCATGCAACGGTCCAGCGACTTCGGTCATTCTGCCGTCTAAGTCAATGGCTTGGAAGGGAGCAAGTCCCAATTCACGGAACACAGCAACATCGTTTTGGTCACCGAAGGAACACACCATGAGGACGCCGGTGCCGAAATCAGATTTGACAGAGGGGTGCTCTTGAACACGAACGGTGGTCGACCTTCCTGAGGTTTCCAAGGGAAGTGAAACCTCCTTTCCTACAAGGTGCTTGTAGCGTTCATCATCGGGATGAACCACCACAACGCCACAAGCGCAGATCAACTCGGGCCGTGTGGTGGAAATAACCAATTCAGTTCCGTCTTCACAGGTCCAGCGAATATCGACCAACTTTGTTTTTCTTGGCAGCCGTTCTACCTCCGCATCGGCAATGGTTGTGCCTTCAACAGGGTCGTAGATGTTCGGGCGCAAATCTTCAATGATGTCGCCTTTCTTGAACAACTCTACGAAAATGGATTGCGTCACGCTCCTGTAATCGGGTGCGTCGGTCAGGTATTCCCTCGAGAAATCACATGAAAGGCCTACCCGTTTGGCCGTTTCTCGCATAGCTTGTGTGTAGGTTTCAATGGTGGTTCGGCAAAGGGAAAGAAACTCTTCGCGGTCGTAGGTCTTCATCTTGCGCTTTGTGTTCTTTTCAACGGTGAATTCAATGTTGATGCCATTTCGGTCCACGCCCCAAGGAAAAAACACTTCTTTCCCGAGCAATCTCTGGCTTCGAGCGAGGACGTCAATCATTGAATATTGAGCGACAGCACCAATATGCCAAGTGCCCGAAGGATAGGGGGGTGGTGTGTCAATGACAAAGAATTCTTTCTCACTGCTCGGATTAAACGCATACCGGCCGGAATAGGCCGCATCATCCTGATAATGAGCCTCTTGGATGGTCTTTTCAAGGTCAATTGACCATCGTTTTTCGGGAAGTTTCGGGGCTGGCATGTGCCTCACCTGGCCCCGCCTCGGTAAATGAGGAGGGTCCAACCCACGGGATGAGGGTCATCATTTCAACCCGTCGGCCCAAGACAGTTCAATTCGGCCTGCTTGACATGCTGTTCAAAGGTAAGGCTTTGAAGGGCCGTTGTGTCGCACAAAGTAAGGTGCCCACATGGTCATGCCCGAGGACGACGAATATGGTCCGCAAACGGACGCTGAATCCGTCGGAAATCGTCGTTTGGATGCGCTAACGGGGCGTACCAAGGCGGTTCGTGACCAATTGTCGGGACAATTGAAGACGATTGATTCAAAGAAAACACTTGATGCTGTCTTAGATGCACCAAAACGATTCAAGCGTGAATGGCAGAAAAGCGGCGCAACAGGGGCCATAACAAAGTTCCCGATTCCGACCATCATGGTGTTTTTACTGTTGACAGCCTACTTTGTTACTCAATCTGGGTTCCTCGATGACACACAATTTGATGATGACCCCGAGAATCCTGCCTTGAATGTAAACGGTGACCTCGAGGTCTATCTGCCTGAGGGGAGCCAAGTAGCCGAGTTGATTGGAAAGGTTGAGGAGGATTGGTCAACCAATGTCATGGTCGTTTACATTGAATCATCGAAATACAACATTACTGACCAGAGAATTCTCCAAGAAATCAGCTACGTGGAAAACATTCTCAACCCATATCTCTCAGACGATTCTGACGACGTCATTTACATTCTTTCACTTTCAACTGTTTTGAAAGAAGTGAACTCAAGTGCGCCCCGAATTCGCGAAGCAATCATCACCGAGGTCGGTGAATTGGGATGCTCAAGCAACCCTGAAGACAATTGTCCGTCGCGCGAATTAGCAGAGAACATCAACGAGCTTGCCCAACAAACAGACGACCGTTTTGGTGGTTCATACGAAATCCCAAGTCAAACAACGATTGACCTTGTGATTGGGGAAATGTACGATGAAGAAACTGGAGAACCCACATCTGGGCTGAACAAACTCGCAAGAGATATCGAAGGAGGTGAAGACGGCCAACCCGATGGTTTGCTTGACCGCGCCATCATGGCCATTGCAGTAACCGAAAATCGACCTGCGAAGGAGATCATTGCAGATACACAAGAGGTGTTTGATGCTATCTCAAAATTGGAGCGCGCCTGTCGGTTTGACGCAAACGGTGACCCCATTGAATCGGAAGGGATGTGCGACTGGGAGGACTTGGGATTGAGTATGGTTTTGACAGGACCGGTGCCCATTACCAATGCAGTGACTGAATTTTCGTTTAGACTCTTCTGGGAAATCTTCCCCCTTGCGGTGGTTTTGGTGGCCATTGGCTTGTTTGTCTTTCACTCGGATTTACTGCAAGCAGGCATTACAGGAATGCGTCCGATTCAAGGATTCAAAGTCGTTGTCATTGCTGGGCTGCCGACTTTGTGCGCTGTGTTTTGGACATTGGGTCTCATTGGGGCCACGAATTATGAAGTCACCATGACAGTGATTATCGTCGGCCCAATTTTGTTAGCACTCGGCGTATCGTATGGCTTGCACATCACCAATCGTTATGCAGAAGAAGATGGTACGAAAAGCGAAAAGATGCGCGCATCACTTACATCGACAGGCCGTGCAGTGTTTCTTTCTGCCGTAACAACCGTCATTGGGTTCATTTCCTTGGTATTCACGCCCATGGCGCCTATTCAAACCGTTGGTATTGCCCTTTCAGTGGGCATTGTCATCGTGTACATTCTCACCATGTTTATGGTGCCGAATCTTACCCTCATTTTGGACTTGAAGAAGCCCAAACATCCTCCGTTGAAAGCGTTTGATGTTTTGGTTGATGTTCCCGTCAAATACAATAAAGGCGTCATCGGCGTGTTTGCCCTCTTGATTTTACTTTCTGCGACCGTTGGGCAAGCCAATGTAGAGGAAAATATTGACCTCTTGGGTATGGCTCCTGAAGGTGAATCGCCTGTTGTGAAGATGAAACAATACAGCCGTGAATTTGAAGCAGGGCAAGTGGGAATGATTTTGGTCAACGCCAATGTGAGCGGGGATTTCAACGACAACGATGTAACCAACGATGACCCAGTTGCGTTATTGAAGAAAATTGACCAACTTGAATCGTCCTTGAACATGGTAGAAAATACAACGGCTGTGTCCGTTGTCTTCTTAATGAAAGCTTCAGGTGTTCAAGTAACAGTCTCGGGCGAACAAGTCAACGAATTGTTGCAATTGGTGCCGTGTGCTGGTTCTGAAGCCTGTGAGGATGTCAAAGAAACGGCTGAAATTTTGTTTAATCAGAGCGGTTCAGGCGACGCTTCCTTCTGGGATTTGCTCAACGACCCGGCTGAATTCGGGTTCCCTGGTTCCCAGCAGACCCAGATTTTCCTTCTCGATGTCTTCTATGCTTCGCTCACCAAGGAAACCCGTGAGATTTTCATCAGTGAGGATTTCGGGCGCTCCCTTATCTACGTAGACATGCCGTTCATTCCGGTTGCAGATACTTCCAAGAGCGTTGACTCAGTCAATGAGAAAGCCGCCTCCTTCAGTGGACCGTATGGCGAATCCGCAGAGGATTTGACAGGGGTTGCGGCAACTGCTATTGAAGTCAATGAGTTGATTGTGGGCTCCCAATGGACCTCACTCGGCTTCGCTATCATCCTCACACTCATCACCCTCGCCGTGGTGTTCAAAGACATACGTTATTCCATTTGGACCACTTCTCCTGTGATTGCAACGGTGGCATTGCAATGGCTTGTCATGTGGCGCATGGACGTTCCATTGTCCCTCGTCACGGTGATGATTGGTTCGATTTTGGTTGGCGTTGGGGTTGACTTTTCCATTCACATTGCCAACCGTATCCGTGAATTAGGCGGAGGGATTCAAGCGATCCGAAGTGCTGCGGTTGGTACAGGTATGTCGTTGTTTGAAGCAGCAGTTGTCACTTCATTGGGTATGTTCACCGCCTACAACATCCCGATTCCAGAGATTCAACCGTTCATTACCGTGATTCTCATTCTCCTCTGGGTGGCCGCTGCCAGTGCTCTCATTTTGCTTCCCGCCATCTTTGTGACCTTAGAAAAAATGGGTATTGGGGCGGTGAGTGGTTCAAACAACATGGCCAAGAAATTGGGCCTCATTCGGACCCATCAAGCGACAGACGATGTCATGGATGCCGCCTTGCTTGACAATGTCGTTGATGCTTGGTAGGCGAGTAATCCATAGACCTCTTGCTTCTCCGATGGACCATGAACCATTGGTTGATGAAGTCAGAATTGGATGTGTATCCTTATGCACAACTGGTGAAAGACGGGCAAACCCACTGGGATGGTGTACGGAATTATCAGGCCCGAAACACGATGCGAGATTTGATGAACATAGGAGATTTGGTTTTGTTTTACCATTCCAACACCAAGCCTCCGCATGTTGGCGGTGTTGCCCGAATTGTTCGTAAAGGGTATCCTGATTTTACATCCTGGGACGCATCAAGCAAGTATTTTGATGAGAAATCAACACCCGAAACACCACGTTGGTTCATGGTGGACATTGAACCCGTCTGCGAAATTCCCATGGTCTCGTTGGACGATATGCGTGCCAATGCTGCTCTTGAAGGAATGGCCCTGTTGCAAAAGGGGCAGCGCTTGTCGGTCCAATCTGTTTCTCAAGCCCACTTTGAAGAAGTGCTTAGAATGGCGGGGATGTCGCTCAAGGATGTGAAGTAAAACGGTGAGTCTATGCGTCCACAGATTCCTGTTTCCTCACGGGCCGCTTCCATCGAGTACGCCATACGTGATGTGGTGGTGCCTGCGACGCTTTTGGAACAGCAGGGTCACGAAATTATCAAACTAAACATTGGCGACCCCATCGCTTACCCCGGTCTTCCAACTCCACAACACATGGTGGACGCTTATGCTGAAGCCCTCGCAAGCGGACGCAACGGGTACTCACCCTCGTATGGTCTGCCCGAACTTAGGATGGCCATTTCACAAGATGAACAACGAAAAGGTTGGGATGCAAGGCCCGAAGATGTCTATGTCTGTCATGGCGTGACTGAAGCCTTGCAGATTCTTTTCGCTGCTGTATTGGAGGAGGGTAGCAAGGTTTTGGCGCCAGGCCCTCACTATCCTCCATACATGGCCTACCCCCAGATGTATGGTGCTCAAACCGTAGAGTACAGTCTACACAGTCAAAACCAATGGTTGCCGGATTTTGACGACATTGAGCAGAAAATGGACGAATCGGTCCGGCTCTTGGTCCTCATCAACCCAAACAATCCGTGCGGTACTGTCTGTGGTGCCGAAGAGGTTGACCGATTGTTGGCCATTGCTCGCAACTATCCCAATTGCATTGTCGTTGCTGATGAAATCTACGACGGACTGGATTTCACAGGTCGTCATGTATCGGTTGCGAGCCGTAGCAACGATGTACCTGTCATCGCCCTCAATGGCGTCTCCAAAGTCTACTATGCTCCCGGGTGGCGAATTGGATACATGGCAATTCACGACCCGAGCCACTGTCTCGAATTGGTGCGGGATGGCATTGAGCGTTTGTTGCGTTCCCGCCTCTGTGCATCTACGCCCGCCCAACTGGGCTACCTCGCTGGACTGATTGGGGACCGAGATTGGATGTTGGGTTATGGAAAACGCGTTCAGGACCAACGAGATTATTGCTTGCAGCGAATCAATGAGATTGAGGGATTGGAGGTGGAATCTCCGGGTGGCGCATTCTACATGTTCATCCGATTGACAGACCCAATGTGGGCCTCAAATGATAAAGAATTCGTGTTACGTTTGTTGCACGAAGAGCATGTTCTGTTGGTACACGGCAGCGGTTTTTCGCCCGAACTCGGGCAAGGACACGTACGGTTGGTCTACCTTGCAACCCGCGATGTACTCAACGATGCCTTCAACCGAATCGAGCGTTTCCTTACTCGGTATCGCTCATGACGGCCCTTTCAGGCAAAGAATTGATGAGGAGCCCTCCTCGCTCTGTGTTCATGCGAAGGGTGGCCAGTCTCCTCGGAGGGCTAATTTTGCTCTCGCTGTCCTTTCCTTCTGTTTCCGCTTCCACCGTCTCTTCAAGCCGTGGGATTAACATGGATTTGTTGGCTCCGTTGTTGTTGGCATTGACAGCGGCGGTCGTAATCAGAAAGTGGTTCATACCATCCCAAATCAAAAACCTTCAAGTTGCGTTTGAGATCGATGATGGCCTCTATGAGGTTCATCGGATTACGAGAACATTACGTGACTCTCGCAAACTCTTGAAGGAAGGCAGAGCCGGTTTTGGAGTCTTGTTGTATATGATGGGACTCACTGGCGTGTTGATACTTATCGCTGAATTGCTCTTCAATGCTGAGGTTTTTTCAAGCATCAATCTCTACATCATTGCCTTCTTGATTTTCGTTCCTGTGGTCGTCTCACCTTGGCAATCTCTGAGCAGCCAATTGGCGAATAAACAACGTGAAACGAAGAAATCAGCGAGTGCCGAATTCATCCGAAGCATCACCACGCTGGCCATGTTGGTCATCATCACGGCGATGGTACTGGTCTATGGGTACCAAGTTGAAGGCAAACTTACGCCCACATGGATTGCCTTCGGTATGCTTTCATTTATGGCACCGACCATTTTTGCTTACGGTCGAATCATGGGGGCGTCGTGGAACATGCTTCTCATCAGCAAATGGAGAACGACCCGAGGCCGCCTCAATCCAATTGACCCGGAAAAAAACGGCGTTGTTGGACGCGTGTTCGCTTTCATTCTCGTCTTGTTTTTGCTCACCATGCCCGTTACGGCTCTCAACGGCATCCTCACCGTGTTGCATGTGATGCTCAACCAGCCCGACAACGCCACGGAGATTCTCAACTATGGTGGCATCATAGGGTATTCGATTTACCTTAAAATCGACTTGATATCTGAAATCTTATTCCATTTGGAATTCATCAAATCACTGCCCGAATTTCTCTCTCTCTACTTGACGCTCAACATTGCCATTGTCGGTCTCGCCTTCATTTTTGAACTTACGAGAAACCTGATTCTAGGAGGGCAGACCTTTGGTGGAATGTTTGGTGTTACGATTGATACGCCACGCGAGATACGTGCTGAAAAAGCAGCCCAAGCGCGTCAACTTACGTTCGCATTTGCAGGTTTTTCAGGCTACACCGTACTGTTGTTGATTTTGGTTTGTTACAAAGAATTTGGCGACTTGATGCCGATGACATCATGGCTTGAAGCAAGGGATTTTGATGAAGGCATGAGGTTGTTGACGGTCTGGCTCTTCATCGCTGTTGGCCAGGCGGTTTTCATGCTCGCATGGTTGTTGTCAATCAGCCGATTCGGTAAACTGCGGAAATTGCGTTTTGACCTCAATCCAGATGAACGCCGCGAAGGTGCCGTTAAATTAGCTGGCGGCGATCGTCTGCAACACCTGGTTGAAACTGCTGCCTACAACGAGGACATTGATCTGTTAATTCGCGTGCAAAATCACGACTTCCCTGGTGATCAAGCGCTTATTCGTCAAGAGCAATCACGCGCATCCATGTGGGAGAAAGCCCTCAGGGGACTCTGGCCCGAAGCCATAGAGGAAAGTCGTAAACTCTTGGCTCAATCCGGCGGTGACAACGACGAGGCACGCATGATTATTGCTACCGGATATATCGCGTTACGTCGTTTGGATGCGGCACGTGAAGCCCTCCATGGCTTGCAGCAGCGTGATGGATACGACGAGCCTGAAATTTTGTCGTTCATTTGTGAATGGTTGGACCCTTGGCATGGTTCTGTCACCGAAGATGATTTGTGGGACTGGGAAAACAATTCGACGATAGACCACCTTCAAATGCTACAGAACATGATGCGATATTGGAGCCCTCAACCAAAAGATATGATGGTGCACAATGACCGTATTTCGCTTGTGGGCCAACTCTCAATGGTGGCGTTGTTAAGGGCCCAACGCTTGTACGAAGAGGCTCTTGAACTCGCCATGACCCTTGTCCGTGCCGACCCTACTGGTGTGCGTCCACGTATTGCCGTTGCCTTGTGTTTATTGGATACTGGTCAGTGGCACGACGCCAAAACAGTCGTCGATGAACTCATTAAAAGCGACAGCCAAGACCCTCGCGTGATGGCATTGGCCGTCATCTTTGGTTATGGTAGCAAAGGAATCGAACATATGGAAGTCTCACTTTTGCTGGATGATGCGAAAACCACCCGTAAGTGGTTGGATGCAGCCCCAGTGAATTCCTATGCGCCTCTTTTGCAAAAGGGTGGTCTCGACGAGGCACTCAACGCCAATGTGATGGTGGTGGCCCACGAAGCGATTCGCAAAGCCATGCCTCCGAGATTTTCACCCAGTGCCTTAGCAAGGGTGTTCCAATTCTTTGTTTTGATTCCACTTTGGTTTGTTTTAGGAATTCTGGCGTATCAGGAAGTAGGTCCGACCGAGGGCTTGTCACTGCTTGGTGGTTTGGTCTTCATGCACTTTTCCTATGTGCGTTTCTCTCGTCAGCAAGAACATCAAATCAAACACCGAGACCAGCGAGGACTTCTGAAATACGCACGTCGTTTGCGACGGTTCAAAGTAAAACCCAGCGCAGAAAACATTCCAATCGGTAACCACTTGTTGCTTGGTGGCATTCTCGTTTCAGTGAACGGTGTTGTCTTGGACATCGGTTTCCCCGCTTGGCTGTTTGAACGACTTCCAAAGGAATCGGAAAAGAAAGTACGGTCGCGATTGCGACGCCGTGCAACGACCATGGAAAAAGGTCGAACGCCTCGGGTGAGTCCATTGGGTAAAGCATGGTGGCTTAAGCGACCAAAAGAACACACAGAGGAAGGGCCGATGCTTGAGCGTGTCATGGGTCCTGTTGCCTACCGTGGCCGAACCAATTACATTCGGAAGAAGGAGCCTCAATCGTTGAATGCAGCTGCGAAAGGTGAGGACAACATCGTTCAGGAGAGATTTATCCCCCGAAACACAATACGAAGCGAACGAAGACCTGTTTGAGTTCGTCGGCCACCATTGGGAGAGTTCAAAGACCGTATGCGGTCATAATTGTTTGTGACAATCGCACCGGGTGCTTGGACCCCTTCTGCCGAAAATACGCAGCATGCGACTACCATTTTGAATGCGGTCAAGGCGAGCGGCCATCTGTATCGGGATGGTTTGGGCATGATCGCTTCAGAAAACATCGTTTCTCCCCTGGTGCAAGACATCGTTGCAAGTGACCTCCACGGACGCTATGCAGAGGGATTGCCGGGCAAACGCTACTACCAAGGTTGCGAAGATTTCGACACGATTGAACGCTTAGGGATTGACCTCGCAAAGGAGGTATTTTCTGCTCCTTTTGCAAACATCCAATCAACTTCGGGGACGGTATCAAACATTGGGGCTCTCAAGGCATTGGCAAAACCAGGAGATCGCATTACAGCCGTTTCTACTGCAGATGGTGGCCACATCTCGCATGCGCGCATGGGAGCGGTTGGTCTTCGTGATTTGGATTTGACAACCTACCCTTGGAACGAGGAGCGCATGGAACCTGATATTGATGCTGCGTGTGAAACCATTCGTTCAGTTGAACCAACCGTTGCCCTGTTTGGGCAATCCGTCTTTTTGTTCCCCACACCGATGAACGAGATGGCTGATGCTGCAAAAGAAGTTGGTGCCAAAGTCATGTACGATGGTGCCCATGTCTTGGGGCTGATTGCCGGAGGACAATTTCAGGACCCACTTAGGGAAGGTGCTGATGTGATGACAGGTTCAAGTCACAAGACCTTCCCTGGACCTCAAGGAGGTTTTCTCCTCTCTTCTTCGGAGGATGAAACCTTCCAAAGGCGGTTGAACAATGCCATGTTTCCTGGCGTTTGTTCATCTTACCATTTGCACCATGTGGCCGGCAAGGTGATGGCTTTGGCCGAATTCCGTGAATATGGTAAAGCCTACGCGAAGGACACGGTGGCCAACGCACAAGCGTTCGCACAAGCGCTCGCAGCCGAAGGGTTTGATGTTCTCGCAGAGAGCAGAGGCTACACGGCATCCCATCAAGTGTTGACGAGGCACGGAGAACTTGATTCGGGTGCCGGCGCTAAGGCCGCTGCGTTGCTTGAACAAGCGGGTATCATTACGAACATGAACATGCTACCGGGCGACACCAAAGCCATGTCTCCATCAGGGCTACGCTTGGGGGTTCAAGAGTTGACGCGTGTCGGATTCACATGCGACGACATGGCAGACGTGGCTTCGTTTTATGCTCGGGTTTTACTTCATGAGGAGGACCCGAGTGTTGTTAAGCGGGATGTCCATGCCTTGAAATCTGAGCACCTCACCATTCGCTATTGTTTCAATGAGGATGGCCGTTCGGGTTACCCTGATTGACGGAGATGTCTGGGATGGATGAAGCCTTTAACGAGCGTTATTCAGGCTTTGATTTCGGTCGTAATGGTTGTTTTTTTGATGACACAGGTGAACAAATTGCTATGTTCGGTGTGGTGGAAATTGAACGGTTCATTGCTGCGTTGGATGGTGCTTTTCAGTCGCCTTTTGGACGAAAGCTCATCTATGCTGCAACAGATGCTGAAGAATTGGTTCTTCGAGGACAAGAACAGTTTCGTCCTGGCAGGTGGTTTGGAAAGAAAAAGGCCGTAGCAGCTCTCCAACACCGCTCGTTGGCGATGGGGTGGGGCATCTTTGATGAACATACCATTGTATCACCATGCCACGATGGTCTTTGCGTGGGCTTTGCTTTAGCCCACCGTGAACACCTCACGAGTACACGCTGGAATATTCACTGGCATCAGTCAAGTCACGAACGAATTGACATCAGTTTTGAACCCAATCAACACACCGTGAATACCCCGCCAAAGAAGCAGATTCAACTCTGGGGTGGGGAAGAGGAACCTTCGTTCGTATCAGAACAATTCGCACTTGATCTTGACCTTCGTGGTTTTGGTTTTTTCAATCACGAAGAGCGGTGTTTTTTCCTCCCAATTTCGGTCTTTACAACATTTTTTTCTTCCCTCATAGGGCGCCCCCTTACATCGGATTCAATACAGCCTTCTGAGGGTTTGTTCGAAGGTTTGGACCATGCAGAACTCTTTCGTGCCGTCATGTTCGCCTCACGAATGACCTTCCTGAAACATGAATTTCCCGTGTATGTTCAAACAGCCTCAGACTGGAGTGATTTGCTCGAACAGCGCCTCACCCTTCGTGGCTTTGGGCGAGTTATCTGCGAGAGATGCGTGGTTGAGGAGCACGACGAAACCGTATTTATCGTGGATAGTTCCCTTCCAGCATATGTGTGCGGCATCCTTCTGGGTATGTGGGAACGCGCATTTGGGTCTCGTTCAACCTTTCACGTACAGAAGACCGATTTGGGCCTCAACTTTAGAGTGAGTCAGCCCAAGGTAGATTATGAATGAAAACGATGACGGATGAGGTGACGGAACCTGTAATTCTGCCCATCTTTGGTCAAGGTTCATAACCGAATCAACGCCTCGCAGTGGTTGCACAGATGTGCGGGGTATGTCTCATGAGCCTAAACCACAACCAAATGGCGTATGTTGCGATTGTATCAACCTTGATTTTCGGGTCTCTTTTTGTGGGCGTTTCAGGATTTTTCCAAACCAGCGAAAATGTGGGAGGTTTTGACAGCGCTGTTGAAGATGATATCCGGGGGGAATCGGAACTCATGTCCGAAGCCACCGATACGGATGGAGACGGTCTCTCCGATAAGTTGGAAGAGACACAATACGGGACCGATGTGAACGATCCCGACACTGATAATGATGGCTTAAGCGATGGATGGGAAGTGGCCCACGGACTCAACCCTCTGGATAACGGGGAGTCGGAAGACCAGACACTCGACCCCACTCAAAGTGAAGAAACAGAGGCTGAAGGTTTGGAAAACGAAAGTGAATCCTGGCCAGACCCGAATCAAGGGCCCAATGGAGACCCTGACCGAGATGGTTTGACCAATCAAGCCGAAGCTGAACTCGGGACCGACCCTCAGCGTGCCGATACAGACAACGACGGTTTGAACGACCGATGGGAATCGCTCTACACACGCGGCGTTCAAACTCCCGGTGGCGAGGTGATTTTATTCAATCCCTTGGATGGCAATTGGGATTGTTTGTTGCTTGACCAGGCTATGGTTGATGCCTTGGAAAGCCGATTTAATGGCGAAAACGGGATGGCTGATTGGGACGACTTGGCTTCCAATGGTCGCCATTCTTGCGACATGGTATTGGACACAGACGACGATGGTTTAGCGAATTTTGAGGAAGAAACCTTCGGCACCAACCCAACTGAGCGCGATTCAGACCACGACTTAATTGATGACATCGTTGAGGTGGCCAACGAAACCATTGCACTGTACATGGGCATGGGTGAGCAGTGCAATGAAAAATTGCTTGACCCAGTCCCACGCGTAGGGCCGTTTTTTGGTGTAGACCGTAGTTGGTTCATGATGGACATGGACAACGACGGTCTGCTCAACGGTCCTTCTGACTGGGATACGGACGGAGACGGCATGCCTGACGGTTTTGAGTACTGTTACTCGATTCCGGGCATGGCTCCCAACGCAGCCTATGTTCTCAATCCTGCGAATGCTTCCGATGGCTACGGCGATTGGGATGAAGATGGAATGAACAATCTTGAAGAGTATCAAGTTGCCCAAATCTTCGGTGTAGGGAACTTCACTTCACCTTGGTTGAAAGATACCGACCGAGACGATATGCCAGACCAGTGGGAGGCCTCTAACGGATTGCACCCCCGTTCCGCTCTCAACCGAGATGAAGACCCGGACTATGACGGATATGATTTGGATGGCGACGGTGATGTGATGTACAGCACGCTTGAAAATACGGCCTATGTACACAGTATTGAAGTCACACTCGGCCAGCAAGTAGAAACGAACCAGCAGGTCGCCTCGGCCCGCATCACCCTCGCTGGTGGGAATCAACAAGTGGTTCCAATGCGCGCCCCTGTTGACGGTTATGTTTACTCTATTGATGTCGCCGTGGGACAAACCATTGACTCCCGGCTGTTCAGTTGGATGAACATCGTTGAGGAAGAAGAGCGATTCACCAACGTGATGGAATACAAAGCAAACGACCGCGACCGAGATGGGATCCTTGATGGACGCAGTACCGATCCACTCAATGCTGACACCGACAACGACGGCTTAATTGACGGTATCGAAGTCATGGGTTGGGAAATTCTCGTCGTCAACCGTGGCGTTCAACCCACTTGGGTCACGTCCGACCCAGGGCTGTATGACACCGATGCAGACGGACTTTCGGATTTCCAAGAATTTTCTTCTACGTGCAACTTGGGAGGTTCCAACGCCTCAAACCCAGATACGGACTCTGACGGCTTGACGGACCTCGAAGAAGCCGGTGACAATTTCATGTGGGAAGGCGAGACATACTCCACCAGCCCTTGCATGTTTGACACCGACAACGATGGGTTGGAAGATGGCGAAGAAGTCATCGCCGGTGAAGACAACTTCTTGACCCACGCCAACAAATCTGACACGGATGACGATGGCCTTATTGACGGGCAAGAGGTTTTGTTTGTGCCGCGTCCTTTCCAAAACCCAACCAACCCCCTCCTCAATGATACCGATGCGGATGGAATGCTTGATGGCTGGGAAATGCAGGTGAAATCTGCAGAGGACAACACCAATTCTCACAGCCTTTGGGTCGCGACCTCTACATGGTCGCGTCCGGGGTGTGAAACAACACAAACCAGCAGTTGTACCATGCAACCAGGCGGTTATGTCTGGCAGAATTGGCTTGGTGGATTCGCCCTTGAACCCAAGTTCTTGGTCAGTGAAATGAATCTCACAGGTTTCCAAATGCCAACAAACACCCTCTGTGATGGTTGCAATGGTCGCTGGGCTCTGGACCCTTCGCTTGGTTCTTTGAAAGACGATACGTTCGACATTGACAACGACACATTGGCCAACGGTATGGAGGCTCCAGATCGCTGGAATACCAATCCTGTTGATGACGATACCGATGGTGATTTGCTGCCTGACGGTTGGGAAGTTTACTACTCGCAACTTGCGTTTGAGAATGGACTGGCTGATAACGAGACCGTTGGTGTGTACGGCGCCCGTGGTGTCATGGACCCGTCCATGCCTGATAGCGATTTGGACGGTATTGATGATGGTTTTGAAGACCCCGACAACGACGGGTTGAACCGTACGGGGCTGCTCAAGCGTTACTGTCCAGGATACAACGACTCAACCAACTCTGAATGCAACATTGACCCGAATACTCCAGATGGTCAACGATTCTACGATAACCTCGAGAATTACACGAATTATGAGGAGATGCAGAATCGTACCAATCCGATTTCCAACGATACCGATGGAGATGATTGGAATGACGGCCCAGAAGTCTACTATCAAGATCACGATGGCGACGGCATGGCAACTGGATGGGAGTACCACTTCCAATTTGACCCATATGACGGCGCTGACCGAATGGTCGACACGGATGGCGACGGTCACGTCAACTTCTGTGAGTACAAATGGGATACGAATCCACGTAATCCCGTTTCATACCCCGGACAGGGCGAACTTTGCGACCCATTCAGTGATTGAGGCAAACGGTGACCATGCTTTCGATTCGGCGAGCGAAACGCACGACGTTGGTTGTGCTTTTTGTCTTGGTTGTTAGTGGCTTGCCCACGGTTCAGTCTGAACACATTCCTGACGGAGCTGCTGCCTTTGAAGTGGTGTTTCATCAAAATCAAGGCGTTAAGTTTGAACACCAAGTCAATCTCACGGGGTCATCAACGATACCGATGAGAAACACGACTTGGTCGATTGTTAACATCAGTGGCCAAACCCCCATCACCGTCTTAAGTGGCCCATTTCTAACATCGGTCGTACCCGTTGCAGAGGGCGACTACAGATGGGCGTTGGTTGTTGATTTGGGCAGTGTATCATGTACCTGTTATGTTGAACTTCGCGTTGAAGATGCCGACCATGTCGTACAAACTGCATCGTTAGTGATGTATGTAGGGTCATTCAATCACCGCCCCGTCCTCCTGGATGAATTGGTTATGTTTTCTCAGGGCCCTGTTGGTGTTACTTCCCCGATTATCCTGAAAGATGCCATTGACGTTGATTTTGGCCTTGCACTAGCAGGAAACGACACCACAGACCTTCAAGTCTTCTCGGATATTTGTGAGGCACCCTACGAGGTCTGCCTTACGGCTCCTCGTCGCGTAAATTTGCCGTTTGAATTGGGCACAGAAAGTTTGGTCTTGAAATTGAATGCATCATTGATGGGCCTTCAAGAGGGCATTTGGCGTGTTGATATTTGGGCGGTTGACGCAGCCTTGCGCAGCACAGGTTTGGTCCGGATGCACATTCTTCACGACAATACCCCACCTGTTGCGAATCTTTCATCCGATCAATCGGTGATGGAACGTGAATCATTCCAAGTTTATGCAGACGTGGACGATGGCTACGAAGGGGCCCAAGCTTCGTTGACATGGGTCATTGGATACGAAAATGGTAGCACACGAGCGCCAATGCCTTGGGAATTGCAAAGTACGCGTCATTTGGTTCTTCAGTTCAATGAGTCAGGGACATACTCCATTGTCTTAACTGCCATGGACAAGGCCGGCAACTCGGTAAAAGTGAGCCAGACCGTGCGAATCGACAACATCAGGCCAACTGCGCGAGTCACGGTGGATGGATTACTCGTATCATCCACAAGCCAAGTCAAGTTGGGTCCCGAGAATAATTGGACCATCAACGGAAGCGAAAGTATTGACAATGAACCCATCGATTATCTATGGGTGATCGATGATACATCTTCCATTCGGGGTGTATCATCTCTCACAAGAAGCGACTTTGCCTCTGCGGGGGCTCATTCGGTTGAATTAATTGTCTTTGATGATGATGGAGCAACGGACACGACTGTGGTGAATGTCCTCATTTTAGAAGAATCAAATTCATTGACCACGTCCAATAGGTCTTACGCGATGGGTGTAACCTTCGTAGTGGTGCTCTTGGCCACAGGTGTTCTTCTCTATCGGAGGTCTGAATCACCGGTCGAATCGGATTTGCCCAAATGGGACGTACAACGCACCTTTTCAAACGCAAGCGCAAACTCAGATTTTGATCATGACTTGGATGCAACGGTTGAAGAAGATAAGCCGCGAGGGTGAACCATGTTCGCAGAAGCGTTCGCTCGTCTGCCGCCTCAGCCGGAACCTACCGGAAGAGACGAGTATCGTCAGCGTCAGCAACGCTTGACCTCGCAGTTTCGAAAGAACGATTTGTTTATCCTTTCCTCGCCTGCGTTTGCCGTTCGTTCCAACGATGTAGACTACCGATACCGTACTTCAAGCGACCTTTTGTACCTCACAGGGTGGACGGAACCAGAAAGTGTGTTTATCATGCGGAACGATGGAGATGCATGGGTGACAGCGCTCTTCGTTCAACCCAAGGACACCCTCAAAGAAATATGGGAAGGAAGGCGTCCGGGTGTAGAAGGGGCGCTGGAGGCGTTTGCCGTCGATGAGGCTTACGAGAACCAAGCATTGGTCGCATGCCTCCAAGAGTGGTTGACCACCACACATCGAGTCTTCGTGAGAGGTGGCATCAATGCCGTAGTGGATGATGTGGTGGAAGAGGCTATCCGACGAAGAGACCGTGCACGTCAACACTTTGGTACGGGCCCTGTTTCAATTGAAGACCCCTCTGGTCTCATTGCTGAATTGCGACTTCGCAAGTCTGCATCCGAAATTGAGCAAATGATATATTCGAGCAAAGTGGCCAGCATTGCCCATGAATTGGCCATGCGACACAGTCGTGAGGGCGTCACAGAATACCAACTCCAATCGGTCATTGAAGGGTTCTTTTCCTATGCGGGGGCTTCGGGCTGGTCGTACCCATCCATCGTCGGGTGTGGTGAAAACGCTACCATTTTGCATTATACAACCAACCAAGACACATGCAATCACGAGGATGTCATCCTCATCGACGCTGGCGCAGAATTCCGAGGCTATGCCAGCGACATCACGCGCTCATGGCCGATTTCAGGTCAGTTTTCTGAAGCACAACGAGAAATCTATGAAATCGTTCTTGAAGCACAATACGCGGCTATTGAGGCCTGTCAGGTGGGGCTTCCTTACACCGCTCCCCACGAAGCCGCCCGGAAAGTTCTGGCCGAGGGACTGATTCGTCTCGGCGTCATTGGACAATCGCTCGACGAGGCACTTGATATGGAAACGGGCGATCTAAGGAAGTGGTATATGCACAATACCAGCCATTGGATTGGCCTTGATGTTCACGACGCAGGCATTTACAAGCCCGGAGGCTCACCAAGAACCCTTGAGCCAGGCATGTGCTTGACGATAGAACCCGGGCTATACTTTGGGGCATGGCGACCCGATGTGGAGTGTCCTGAGCGTTACGCTAACATCGGTATTCGTATTGAAGACGATGTGCTCGTTACAGCTGATGGTCCAGTGGTCTTGACTGAAGATTGTCCAAAAACGGTGGATGATATTGAGCGGATCGTTGGAACGCCCCACCCTTGAGTTGGTCTCATGCATTGGACGTCCATCCTTGACCGCCAATCCGCATGGACTCGTGAGACTTCTGAATCATTGCGATTGTCACTTGAAGAGGCAGTAATCCTCTACGAGGATGCCCCTCTTCATGACTTGATGCAAGCCGCTCACCGCCGCCGTATGGCGATGCACCCTGACGGAATCGTGACCTATTTGGTTGATAGGAACATCAACTACACCAATGTGTGCACCATCAACTGCCAATTTTGTTCCTTCTATCGGCCTCCAGGACACGAAGAAACCTACACACAATCCTATGAGGAAATTTCAGTACGTGTGAGAGAACTTGAGGCCATCGGGGGGTCAAGAATTTTGATGCAGGGGGGTGTGAATCCAGCTTTGCCGTTTTCATGGTACCTTGACTGCATCACCCATTTACGCCAGCATCATCCCACCATCGATTTGGACTGTTTTAGTCCAATTGAGATTGAAGGTCTGGCGGAAGTATGCCAAATGAGTACCTTGGAGGTCTTGACGCAACTGCAAGCAGCAGGAATGCATGGCTTACCTGGGGGTGGTGCCGAGATGTTGGTGGAACAAGTCCGCAAGGATGTCTCACCGAAGAAGGGTTCTCCTGACAACTGGTTGAAGGTAATGGGTGAAGCCCAATCACTCGGATTGACGACCAGTGCGACCAATGTTATTGGTTTTGGAGAAGGTGCTGCTCAAAGAATTGAGCACATGAGAAGAATTCGAGACTTACAGGAACATTCTCTTCTTGAGCACGGCCACGGCTTCACTTCATTCATTGCGTGGCCCGTTCAGCTTGAAGTCAATTCATTTGGACGTCGCAATCGTGGGCAAAACAAGCATGAACTCGGCGCAGGTTCAACAGAATACCTGCGGCATGTGGCGATTTCTCGATTGTTTTTGGATAATGTCGAACACATCCAAGCCTCATGGCCCACCATGGGACTCCACATTGCCCAAATGGCACTTCTCGGTGGTGCCGATGATGCTGGCTCCACCATGATGGAAGAAAACGTGGTGTCCGCCTCGGGAACCAAAAAAATGGATGCCTCCGAGATTGAGTTGCAATCGGCGATTCAACGGGCTGGTTTTCAACCTCAACGACGCAACAGTGATTATGACCTTCTTGAAACCCCTGAGATGGTTGAGGCAACGATAACTGCACCGCCACCTAAGCCGTGGTAGGTCCGTAGAACACAATCCACACCACTGCCCTGATGTTTCGTCCACCGTTGCCGATTCCGTCAGACGGCACATACTCGGCACCGTTGTAGTATCCTCGATAGACCAAGTGATTGCTTGTGCTGTTGTCAACCCAGTCAGTGATGTCATAGGTCCATTGTTTGACATCTTGTCCAGCGCACCAACCTGCCCTACCAAATGGCCATGAACCAAACTGGTTGGCCACGACACCGTTGTTGACTTCTTGTTCACAACCTTCGCTGCTGTAGACAATCGGATGCCACTCATAGGTTTGGTGCGTCCCCATGGTGTAGTAGTGTTGATGGTCACAGAACTCAGCACAATTTGCGGTGTCTTTGTTGAAGCCATGACCGGTGATGGTGGCAACGATTTCTACGCTCGTGGCATAGGAAGGGATGGTGAAATTGAGTTGTCGTAAATAGCGTGATTCATTGTTGTATGTGCCGTCAAACTGACCTCCACTGAACGCATATGTGCCGTTAACAGACCGCTTCCCGCTCCCCCAATCGCTGAATAAGAACGTGACCGTTAAGTCTCCACGATTGGCGCCAGCGTACTTGAATCGCCGCTCTTCTCCGTCGTTGAGCATGAACAAATACGGTGAGATGTCGGTCAACCACATGCCTTCTCGGCCATATGTGGTGATCCATCGGACCATCTCCGTGTCGCAAACACTGTTGTTTGAAGCATCGCAGACATAGAGGTAGGCCAAGTAATCCCATTCGTGGCAGCCCCCATATGTTCCATCTGCCTTCTGGTATCGATTTGCGCGTTCGTAGCATGCATGCTCGTGGTACACTTCCAGCGTATCATATGAAGTCAAATTTTCAGGAAGTTGGAACGTGGCGTTGCTGAAGGAGGAATGACCACCGCCCCAACCGCCCGTGTGTCGCTGGAAATCCATGATGGTCACTGCATGAACCGCAGGGTCTTGTGCTCGAATTTTTGTTGGGAATTCGGCCACCCATTGATTGGTTTCATGTGAAAGGTGGAACGGGTCGTTTGATTGCGATGTCCAAGCATAGAGAGAACCGGTTTCTCGTGCAAGTTGGAAGCGGTCAATGCCCATGTAGAGGGGGTTTCGGATGTTGGAGATCATCGAGCCAAGTCCACCTCCGAGATTGCTGGCATCCACATCAATGTAGTGAATTCGGTCGTCCCAGTAGGCTTCTTCTGATGCAGTAAGGCCAGCAAGAACTGCATTGCGTTGTTGGATGACGTCGTTGTGATAGGAATTGTCAAATGAACCGTAGAATAATTGGGTATTCTCAGGTAGATTTCGAATGAATTTCCCAGGGTTTTGACCCCATGTTGCACCGTTGTTGTTTCCAGAAGAATCGGTGTATTTGAACATGAAAAAGTACACATCGTGTCCTGTCCATCGGTCCTTGAAATTGAACGAACCGTTGAGCGTGGGGAATGAAAATTGGGGCACGGTTTGCATCGGCCCGTTCAATGAACTGCTATCGGTCCAAGGTACCGGTAGTTGTACCACAGCGCAACCTACATCATTCACGCTCCACCGCTGCGGGGAGTTTGCACATTGGTCTACGTTCGCATACACCCCATCACCATCAAGGTCAGCGCACCCGAAACTGTTGACCTGCAATCCTGAGGGCGTTCCTTCACAGTGGTCGTCAAGGTCATTGATTCCATCATTGTCTGTGTCGCGTTCAACGGCAGCGCACCCGAATTCATCGACATCAGAAGCGTTGCGTGGTGTTTGTGGACATCGGTCCAGTGTTTCTCCCGTGGCATTGACATCGTTGACATTGTCGTTATCGTCATCCTCATCCTCTGTCGCATCTTGACATCCATCGTCATCCCAATCAGAGGTTTCATCTGATGTCCACGATGCAACACCCTTCGGGCACAAGTCATCGGTATCAAGATGGTCATCGTTGTCATCGTTATCGTCTTCATCGAGGTCGGAACAACCGTCGTTATCCCAGTCACTGTATCGGTTTGAGTACCAGCCTTTGCGCCCCACGGCACAATCGTCAACCTCGTCTTCAACACCATCGTTGTCATCGTCAAGGTCTTCGTCGGCATCATGACATCCATCGTAATCATAGTCAGCACTCGGCGTGCTAACCCATCCATACGATGTTGGGCACCCATCATAAGTGTCGACGATTCCATCATTATCATCGTCGTCGTCCTCATCGTTGTCCCGACAGCCATCTTCGTCACCGTCTGTGGCTGGTGTTGACTGCCACCCTTGGTTCGCACCCACGCCTGAGGGACACCGGTCGTTTGCATTTTGGACTCCATCTCCGTCCTCGTCGTCGCCTGCCCCCTCAATGAGGACCTGCGTCGTGACGACATCATTGAGCACGTTGTATTCTCCGCAGGTAGCGGTTGTGGTGATGATGTGGGATGAGGTCGCTTCGGTGAAATCGAGCAATAATTTCCACGTGCCTTCTTCGTCGAGAGCAATGTTCCCCTCTGCTCCGTCCGAAACGCTGTATTGAACGGAGCAGGAATCCAAATTTCGGTGCGAGACAGACCCTTCAAACCAAACAACATTTGGTTCTTCAAGAATCAGTCGGGGGGCTGTAGAAAGGACGGGTGCAGGTTCGGTCGGTGGTAGGACAGCAAGAACAACCACAATTGATTCAAAGTCTGGAACAAGTTCGGTTGGTCCTGCATTTGAAAGATCGATGGAGACGATGTGTTCGCCCACTTTCACGGGGAGAAATGTAAACTGGTAGCCAGTGTTTTGTTCGTTCATCTGGACGACTAACGGTGCAAAATCAGGGTCAAGCGCAGAGATGGAAGGTGTATACTGGCCCTCACCAGTTTGTTGCACTTGAAAGATGAATACCGCTTCCTCGCCGAGTTGCACTTCGTTCGGTTGGAGAACCCAAGTGGTGTTTAGGGTGTAGGTTTTGACCTCGGGCTCTTCTTCCTCAACAATTGTGTCGGCACCACCCAAACATCCTGCTAGACTCATGAGGCAAACGAAAAACATCGCCGTCCAACGTTGTTTCTCCATGGAGATTCGTGGTTGAGTCTGTCCTTCAATGTGTTGCTTAAATGGTATCTAGCTCTGAGCGGCCATCGTGCAGAGGGAGTTCCTCAACGAAGGCAGTGTCCGGTGCGTGCGCTACAAGAAGCGGTTCAACCCAGAGGAGAGGTCCACCTTTCGTACGGTCAATTCGGACGATGCACTCCCAGTGAATCCTGAGCAAATCAGTGTTGACCGAACCCGGCCAGCCTCCAACAGGAGGAAGCAATTCTGTTGTACCGCCGTCGTTGAGCCGCACTTCATCACTGCTCGCCATAATGCGCATTGGTCGTAGATAGAGTCCACCTTGCACTTCTTGGACTTCCATGGGTGCATCTTCTCCACCAGCCGTACCGTCGTCCATGCCTACCACCCAGTGATGTGGTAATTCTGTGGATAAACCCGGAGGAGGTTGCCGTTGGGGGTTTCGTCCAAGTTCGTGCAGGAGTATTTCTCTTGCCGGTGGAAGCACACCAACCCTCCACAACACATCGATTTGATTCCAAGAATCATCCTTTTGAGGGAATACAATGTTCACTTGCAGGGGAGCATTCGCAACAGGAGGCGTGACGAAGGAAATCTTGGGTTGAGCATGTTTTGAATTCAGAAACGATGTTTGTCTTCGCAGTTCAATTAAATTCGCGAAAACTCGTACCACGAGCGGGGCAAAAATAAGGGGAACGACCACGACAGCAAGAGCCGGATAATCCAGCAAGCCCCAACGAACAGTTTCCAATCCATAGACAGGCAGACCAAAGAAGATAAGGATTGGTGAAATGAACAAGTAAAATAAACTCAGCAAGAGAACGATAACTACGCCGTTGATAAACCGCCTCAAGATGTTGTGTATTGGATTGGGAATCAAATACCAACCTCGCCGTTGGAGATTAACGAGATCTACGAAAGGAGCGTCTTCCAACTTTGGCGTTTCAGTATTGATATTCATTGTTTGACCATCAAACATGTATGTTCGCTGCATGAGCCAACTGTGTTCAGAACCCAACCGAAATCCAGGTCCACGCTCCATTGCATGTTGAATCGCTTTCGTTTCGTTATCGAACTCCCCACAGTCGTGAATCTGTTCAGCGATAGGGAGGGAAATCGGTATCCAGCGAGCTGCTTCAAAAGGGGGATACCGCACACGATGGATTTCTTCCAATCGACCCATAACCATCCCTCATGACAACAACAGGCGAACACCCGCCTTCACGGCCAATGGGCGGAAGGCAGGAACTTGGCGTAACAACGCCATTCCAAGCGGAACAGGTTGCTCAATGTCACCCACTGCGTTGATGAGCGCCAATGTATCTGGATGGGCGAATGCGTTGAAGTGCTTGTCCAAGGTTGCATCGCTGCAATCGCTCACCAGAAGGTTGCGCAAGGCACGAGCCTTGTCTTGCTCTCTTCGCATTTTGTCCCAGGGTTTCTTCACAATGGATTTCAGATGGGACTCAGTTAACATGTCATTATTAACGGCTGACACCAACGGGTCGATGATGGATTGTATTTGGTGAAAGCCTGGGCCAATCCCACCGCCCGTTGTTGGTTTCGCCATTCCTGCTGCATCACCCAACAACATCACTCTATCTTTGACTGGGCGTTTGACCATGCCAGAAGGAACAGGTCCACAATACGAGGCAACCTCTCTGACATTGTGGAAGCGTTCTCGCCAAAGTGGATGGTCAAGCAAATCTTGGTAGCAGGATTCAATGCTTCGGCCATTGAGGCGGTCAGCGGTTGACCACAGACCTATTCGGTGTGTTCCGTAACCAGAAGGAATGACCCATGCGAAAAAACCCGGTGCAATGTCTGTTCCGCTGTACATCTCAAGCCAGCGGTCACGACTTTCGTAGCCAACCACTTCCGTTTGAAATCCTATCATCAATTCTTTGGGCCGTCCCATCTTAAACGTACGACGCACCCAACTGTGTGCACCATCTGCTCCAATCAAGAGTTTGCAAGAGAGTGATTTCGTATCACCATCAATCTCCACGCTCAGGAGCACGCCTTCGTTGTGAACCTCGGCCTCAACAGGGTGGGAATTTAACCATAGTTCACAACCCGCCAACATTGCTTGTTGGACGACAAACTGGTCAAATCGCTTTCGGCAGACAACATAGGTTCGCAACACACCTTCTGTTCCAACGGGCACCAGCGTTCCACTCGGGCCATGAATGAGTGCACCATCTACCTCTTCCAATACCGTGTGGTGGGCATCAACGACTTCCATGGCCGAGGGGGTTACCAAACCAGCACATTGGAAGGGGCGCCCAATCTCTGCATGCTCTTCGAGGATCAGGACATTTAAGCCGCGTTCAGCAAGCAATGTTCCTGCTCTTCCACCAACAGGTCCGGCGCCTACAATGATGACATCGTAGTCATACCGCTCCATGATGGAGGCTTCGGTCGGTTGTGTTTCAACCTTCCTTTGACAGCGTTCAACGTTTTGCGAATTTGTATGCAACGGTTTCGTTTTTCCTCAAATACAGGGAAGCCGCAAAGGGATTTCCAGTTTTCTTTGACACGAAATCATCAAACGGCCCCAAACCTTTGCTCTCAATCAGCGTTTTGGCCTCATTTCTTGTAATGTCCCGTTTTGAGATGCACCGTTCGATGTGAATCTTACAACCGGACGTAGAATCCTCAACGACGTAATGCGTTTCGGTTTCTACGATGTTGGCGTTGTGCGTTGGACAAATACCCACCACACCGGGTTCAACCGGAAACCGTTTGGTGTCAGCGCTTGCTTCTCGCGGAGGAAAATCAAAGGTGATACGGTTTTTCTCAATCATGAGGTATGCCTTGAAGGGTTTGTTTCGTTTTGAAGTAAAATCTTCCAGCAAAGCCGATTTCCCATTGGTGAATATTACTTTGGCCTCATCAGGTGTAATAGGTCGTTGACACATGATGTTCTGCATGCCTCTGAATGTACAGCCATCATGGTCACAAACATAGGATGTTGACGTGATTCGTATATCACCGTGGTCGCATATCGGACAGGAACACAGGACTTTGTCATCATCGGTAGCAGTGTTGTTGGAGGCGCCTTTTGCGGTGACTTTGCCGTCCTTTCCGAGCTCTACGGATGTCTCATAACCCTCACCAGACTGAGAGAAAAATCCATGCAAATTTTCAATGCTGCCCTCAGCCAACAGGCGCATGGCCGTTGTCCGGTCAAACCA
>JAYPCE010000003.1:0-83547 GCA_038124565.1 Candidatus Poseidonia sp. | reverse complement strand
GCTACCCATGTGACCGAATTTCACCAACGTCCCAATTTGTTATCTTCAAATACAGTGCATGTGTTCCATTACACCATGGAGATTGGAACACTCAGTCCCGATGGACACTATGAATGGGACGGGGTCAAATGGGTCGCTGTCGGTCTGACCAAGGTAAGCGACGATGGGTTTTGGATTTGGAACGGAAACGAATGGGTTCCAAACACGACCCACACCGAGGAAGCAATACCTCAGCCCTCTACAATGCATGTGGAGCAGCAAGCGGCTGCCTACGCTCCTGTTGAGTCAACCTCGGCGAGCATTTACCAGCCTTACCAACAACAATCTGCCTCCTTCATGATGGTGCCTCAAGCCAAGAAGTCAAACGCTGCACTCTGGATAGGGTTGGCCGTTGGGATTCCCATCGCCGTTGCTATCATCGTGGTTTTGGCCGGTGTGATGTATGTGTGGGCGAGTGCGCTTGCAGAGGAAGACCAATCGGAAGTCGCTGGTACCTGGTACAATACAGACGACACGCTCACGCTCTATCCGAACGGAACCGTGATGGAATCTACGGGAAACATCGCTGCATGGAGCGTTGATGGGTACAACATCACCACAACCTTCCTGATTGAAGGAGATGAATATGATTTCATTTGGCGCTATGAAATTAAGCTCGACTCCGACGGAGACAGAATCTTGTTCCTCGCCTACTATGATACAGAAAACGGTGCTCAAACGAATGAAATCGCACCCGATTCATGCGTTGCGTATTCCGATTCCGTGAAAGGGGCAGAAGCGGCTTATTTCAACAACAAAACCGCTATTTTCCCCGAATGGTGCGACCCTGCCGACGATTAACCCCAGAAACGTCGTGTCCGGGCATACTCGACTTCCGCCAAATGGATGGCGTGCAAGAGGCCCTCTTCGTCGCCTGGCATCACCTTGACCAGCAGCCGATTGGCCGTGGCTTCGGCGATGCCCCGACCCATCAAACACATGATGGCATCAAGGCCGCGGTTGGCGACCAAATCAGCGTTCTTCATCATCCTGTCCTGGTCCTTTTCGTCCTCGGATTTGACCCATTTTTCAAGCATCTCTTCCAAGCCCTCTCTGGCGCAGGCCAACCGATTACCGCCGCACCTCAAGCAACTTCCCGGCTTGTCCATCGCCTCAAAACGTGCCACACGGAACCGGCGAATACCGTGACAGCGTAAACAACAGAGCACGGCCCGTTCGTTGGTGAGCCGTAGTTTGAGTCGCTCGCGGATGGCGGCGTTGTCCCAATTGGGCAGCAACATTTGGTTCTGCGTCTGATTGGACAATCCCAATGGCCCGCGGGCGGTGATGTGAATCGAGAGGACGCCCGACTGCAGCCCACGGAGCACATCGCTGGCGCCGACCACATCCATGCGTTCGTGGAACAATTTGGAAAGTACCTCTTCCATGACAATGGTGCCGCGGTACTTCCTCAACAAGGCTTGGAGGTTGATGCGTCTGGGGTCCACGCCGTGGCGTAGGATACCGAAAATTTTCGCAACTTGAGCAAAACGCCAACGGACTTGGCGAGAATTGGGAACGGTGATGCTCAACAATTGTTCAATCGTGTTGGGTGGCGTTTCCATGAGCCATTTGACGACCTCCTCGGGTCGTACGTCGGCGATTTGAAGCGCTATACGCGTGGGTTCCACAACGAGACGTCCCCATGTGCCGGATTTCGTTGACCCCATGGCGAGGAGAAAATTACCCAGCGCTTCGTTGATTTTTGAACCTTGACAACTGTTGACCACCAACGCATCGTCGCGCTCCTCAATCGTCATGGTGCGGTCCGTTGGTAGCATACCCGCTGCATCGACATGTTCGGTGATGGTCTGGGCTAGCATGCTCTTCGCCTCATCGTCCAGAGGATAATCCGCCAACGATGTTGAGCGGCGCTCTACCAACCCCAGCGGGTCGAGGTCAGGTCGTTCGGGAGGTGGGAGCAAGCCAAGGTCGTGAGCCAAAAGATGGCGAAGATATCCTACTTCACGGGCAACGCTTGGAGGCACAGGAGGCAATTCTCCCATCCAACGAGCCGCGGAGGCGTGGTCCTTGACGGGTGAGACCAACAATTCGTTTTGCTCCGGGTCTGCATCAACGATCAACCAGGTTCGCCCTGCGATGACAAAACTTCTCTTCGCCCCGTCATCGCCCTCTCCTGCATCGTTGAGGCTGAGGACAAAGGCTTCGTCGACGTTACCCAAACTTTGACGCGTGACGGCATCCCGAACACGATACGAACGCTTGTCAGGAATCATCGAAAGGTGATTGGACACCCAATCACGTGTGCGCCCTGCTGTGGAGAACCATCCTCTTGCAAAGCGTTTGGGCACAGGCACGGTGCGGTCGGTGTAGGGGCGTGGGACCGCTTCATCCGGCGTTGTGTACAACGGCAGGTCTTCAGGAAGGTGTTCACCTCTCGCTGTGGCTTCTTCTCTGGCAACTTCGTAGACGGCTTTTGGCCAACGGTACCATTGGGCTTCGCTTGGCGTTGGCGTGTAGCGCAGAATCCAATTCTCGGCAAGCACGTGCAACACCGCTTCAGTATCGGCTCTGGTCCACCCGGCAAACTGTGACGAAGCCCCCAACAGACGTGTGGCCTCGTCAATGCTCACGGCCTTGAAAGCGTGCGCCATCAAGACCAACTGGTTCGCAGCGATGGTCACGGGTCGTTCTCGCCATTCAATTGGTTCAATGTCCCCATCCATGGCTCTCTTGGCCACCACGGCGGCCTCGAGCAAATGATCCACATCCCACGTCACCACATGTCCACGACCGATGCCGCCCAAACGGTGGTCGGCTCGACCGACCCGCTGCAACATACGGTCAACGGATTTTGGAGAGTGAAGTTGAACGATACGCCGCACGCTGCCCACATCGATGCCGAGTTCCAAACTCGACGTGCAGACTAAACCCGCAAGCTCACCATCTCGTAATTGGTCCTCCATCTGCTGCCGGGTTTCCGCGGCAAGGGAGCCGTGATGAACACCAAACTTGAGGTCGGGGGCCATTTCTTGGAGTTTTGAAGTCAATGTTTCTGCCTCACTGCGGCTGTTAACGAATACCAAACATGGGGCTTCAGTTCGTAACAATGTGCACAGGTGCCGGTAGGCGGCGTGCTGTTTTGGGGTTGGAAGCGCCATCTCAACACAGCCAATTTCATCCTCAGCGGTCACGATGGGAGATTCCACGGTAAGCTCCGTTTTCCGGTCGCCCGTGGTGATGAGCGGGAGGCAGGTTCTGGGGGACAACCAACTGGCGACGGCTTCGGGGTTACCTACCGTCGCTGAAAGGCCTAAGCGTTGAACGGGACGACCGGTGAGGGCCTCCAAGCGTGAGAGCCCGACGCCCAGTTGCCATCCCCGTTCACTGGCGACCACATCATGAACCTCGTCAACGACCACGGCCTGAACGGTTGACAGCATGGCCCGCAAGTTCTTCCCGCTGAACATCAGTTGGAAGGTCTCAGGTGTGGTCACCAGCAGGTTGGGCGGGCGTCGGGTTTGTCGGGCGCGGTCTGCTTGGGATGTGTCTCCGTGCCGAACATCCACCGTCAACCCAACAGCAGCAGCCAACTCTCGCAAGCGACGGTCAACGTCGCGATTCAGGGCCCGAAGCGGCGTGATGTAGAGGATGGAAAGCGAGGGCCATGCCTCTGTGAGGCAGCGATGAAACAGAGGAAGGATACCAGCCATTGTTTTGCCGGAACCTGTGGGTGCGACAATCAATCGGTCGTGACCTTCGATGACGTCGGGAAGGACATGTTCTTGGACGGGCGTGGGCTTCCAACCCTTTTCATCGAGGGCGTTTGATAACGATGGATGAAGGCGGGAAAAAACGCGCGGCATACTCTCCCCTCCCCCGTGGAAGAGGCTTTACCCACACTTTTTCAGGGTTTGGCTTGAGGTTGGCTTCCGAAATCGACGTCAATCGTCGTCATCGTCGTCCTCATCATCGTCTTCCTCGCCGAATTCTTCCTGATCTTCGTTTTCCCAATCAGCGTCGTCTTCGTCAAAGGCACCATCGCCATAGTCAATGGACGTCTTGGTTGCAACGGTGAAGACGATGGAGAGGGTGAGGATACTCAGGAAAGCGAACAGCCAAGCAAGAGGTTGCTCACGCACCGAGTCAAACCATCCGAAGTATTGGCCGTAGGCAATGGTCACGGCGTGTTCTGCGGAGTTGTCATCGTCGTTCGCCTCTGGAATTTCGTTTTCTGAATCAACGACCACACGGATGCGGTCCACTTCTTCTGATTCCCAAACAACATGCACGGAGTAGATCTCTCCGCCGTTGATGCCCATGACCCGCTCTACTGCAAAGGGCTCATCGCTTGAACCGGCATAGAACGCCACCTTGAATTGGGCACTTGTGTCGCCGCCTGCATTGAAAATATCCGCACGAATATCAATCTTGGAACCGGGGGCGATGTGGTCGTCGCTGAGGGCAATGTTACGGATGCGCAGTTCAGGACCTACCGCCCCAAGCCGGACCCATTGCCGCTCAAAGTCGGTGTCATCGGAGGCCAGTTCTGGAATAGGGCTGGCTTCGGAGTTTGAAACAAGCGGGAATTGATTACCTGCTGCATCGTAACCCGTCACGTAGAAACCGATGAAATCTCCTGCTCGGGGCACGATGGTTCCCCCGGCTGTGATATCAACCACACCACTCCACAAGACATTCTGGCCATCTTGTTGCATGCCGAGCAGCGTTGAGCCAGCGCCGATGGTCATGGTACGGGTTGCGTCTCGCATCACCCAGTGCACCATTTGCTTGGAACCGGTCAAATCTGCATCTTCAGTGCCTTGGAACTGCACGGAGATTTGGGAGAGGTCGTTTTGGGCAGAGATGTCGATGACGTTCATCGGAGCAATGCGCCGAGTTACACGCGGTGCTGCATCGTCCACCACCACCTGCAAGGTGGTTGAAACCAGCGTTCCCGTCATGTCTTCGCCACGGCCTGGAATGTTCGTGATGGAAATCAGACAGGTTCTGGACGGGGATGATTGCAACGTGGAGGCAGAGGACAGCGGCACTTCAACGGCGTATCCCCCATCAACAGTGAGGGAACCGTCCGACCACAACTTCTCTCCGTCAAAGACTTCGACCAGAATACCGACGTCTCTTGGGGCAGGTGTTTGGCTTCCCTCATAGACCACGCGACCGGTGAAGGCCAGCCGGTCGTCCTTGCGAACACGGCTTCCATCAGCGACCGGCCCGGTACGGGGCTCGCTGATGTCTTCAACCGCAAAGTCGGTTGGCGAGAGCATCAAATCGTTCTCAACACGGAAGGTATGCTCCAAGAGCAAAATTCTCGAGGGGTCCGAACTGCCAAGTTCCTTGTACAGCAAAGCGACATCGCCCATTTCTTCATCGGGCCAATCCCAACTGAATTTGAAGTTGAAATCAAGCATGATCCACGGCAAGCCCGATTCGTTCGTGGTTTGCATCATTCGGCTGGTGGGCAGCAGGTGAATGTAGGGCGAATCCGACCAGAAGGTGTTGTTGATGCCTGAGTACGAGATACGCTGGGCGTCTCGGGCAGGGTTTGGTCCCTCAAAGTCAAAGACAAGCGAGATGAACTCGAAGTCAATCGCCGTGTTGGCATCAATGAAGCCCAAACTGATGCTTTGCTCCATACCGGCGAAGACTGGTTCGTTGTCTTCGTGACCAAGCCACTCCAAGCCGGTAAAGATAGCCGACGAATCTTTGCGGGTGCGGAAGGTGGCGTCGTCGTAAAGGAACCCTTCTGCAGACTCAAACATCATGATTTCATCATCGTCGTTCATGACCTTGAAGTGCAACGGGTTACCAGCTTGGTCTCCACCGTCCCAGAAGTAGGACACGCGCCCCATGTTGGGGTTGCGAGAAGTGTCAATGCTTGTGATAAACCACTTGGCTTTGGAGACGGTGTTGTTGGTGACCTTCTTTTGCACATATTCCTCAGGGTCGGCTTCGCCGTTCCGGTTCATGTCGTGGTCGGCTTCAACCCAATAGTTGAGTTCCAACTCCATCGGGTGGCCTACTTTGTCCTCCACAAGCACCATGACCCCTTGTTCATTGGATGCCGCCTCATAGGCCCCCTCTTGAGGAGCAACCGCTTTGCGCTCTGGATGTGTCGCGTCAACACGGTAGGTGCGGCGCCATTCAGCGTTGGGTTGTTGGACATGGTCGGGGTTGCGTTCATTGTAAGTTTGAACTTCGTACGTGAGACCATCCGGAACGTCGATAGACGGGAGGTCAATGGAAATGAAGAACGACCCGTTGTTGTTGGTTGTGTCGCGGGCTGTGCTCTCCACATAGCCGTTGCGAGAGACGCGGACATCGAAGGCACTGTCCTTCGGCGCATCGTCGGTGTCTTGGAACCACATGGCGCCAACGAAGTGAATTTGTTCGCCTGCAGCCACCCATGAACCGTCTTCAACATCTTGGGAGGTCTTTTCACCATCGTTGTCGCGAACATTGAGCCAGCCCAAGCCAAACGACCGGTTGACCCGCAAACCGTTTTCTGACATCAACGGTACTGGGGCGTAGCCTGCAGAGCCACTGTCGTCCAAACAGCCGGTACGGAACCGAACGTTGTCTTGGTCTGGCATCTCGCTGGTGACGAAGAACTTCCAGTGAATCTCTAGAATACCGTTGCTCTCCACCGAGTAGGACGACGGGTCCATTTCGATGTATTGCGCTGGGTCGTTGGGGGCCGGGAACACATCGCCGTACTGCCAGGACAGGGTGGGCCAGTTGGCCATAGAGCGCGTCATGAGCGTCAATTCTGCACTGACCATGGAGTTGGCCGACTCGCCGATGATGTGGCGCGTCACAACCTCGTAGGGAGTGATTCGCTCGTGGAGCACTTCGCCTTCGGGAATGGTGATGTCAAGGTTGACCGTCTGCATCGTGTAGGTGATTTGGAAGGATTCCAACACGAGGATTCCAGGTGATTCCGCAGTCAGATTGATCGGAATTTCAACCGTACCTGAACCGGAATTCGGGATGGCATTGTTCAATTTGTCCAAAATGGTGTTGCCTGACTGTTGACTGGTGACGGTGATGGGCCCAATCAGTGCCCCGTCCTGCGCTGAACGCTTCCATGCCGATTGTCCCATGATCGTGATTCCGGGCTGGTCAGGTGCGTTGGAATGCAGAGCGATGGTCAAGTCCGTCAGCGAAGGTGTGTAGCCTGAAGAGGAAGTTGACAATTCGATTCGAACACAGAAGTAATACGAGGAACCGGTCATCGGTTTCGTTTGGTTTGGTGAGGTGAAGGACACAACGCCAGAACTACCTGTACTGCACGAGGTGCTGGAGGAATAGCCCACATTCACTTTGACGGAGGTTGAAGAAATACCCGTCTCGGTCCAATTGATGGTGGCCGCAACGACGCTCTTGGTACCGCTTCCAACGTATTGATACGCATAGTAGTACCCGCTGCTCTGATAGTTCGTTGTATAGGAAAGCACAACATCACCAAGCACCGGTGTTTTTGATGATGTGCCGTTCAGCGTCGCTCGCCATGTCACATAGGAATTGGCGTTCGGGAAATTCACTTTCTGGCCCACGCTGGCCGAACGCCATGTGGTCCCGCCATCGTTGGACACGTCGACATTGATGCTCGTTCCTGTAGGAATGGAACCAAAGATTCCGTCCACATTGATGCTGTTGATGGCTCGGGTGGTGGACACAGTTTGCCCGACGATGGTCTGACTGGTGATGCTTGCCGTTCGCACGTCAAAGTGCGAGCCGTCACCGTAGGAGTGCACTTTGCGACTGCCTTGAGTACAATAGTTGGTTCCCGACCAGTGACAGGAGAAGTAGACCTTGTTGTCGTCGCCATCTACAATGCCATAGTGGCCGCCACCTGGCATCGTTCGCTCGCCTTGGGAAACCAACAATCCGCTTTGCATTGAATAGTGGAAGTGCACACTCTTCCAGTCGGTGTTGTAATAGTAGATGTTGTACATCACGCTGGGCATGCTGACCGAGAGCCCTGCTCCATAATCGTAGTAGTAGGTGGTGGAGGTCATCAACCATGTATTGGTCACCACGGTGGGGGAGGAGGGGTTCACCTCTCGAAGGTAGTGATTTTGCGCTTGGTTATCGTAGACACCAACGTACATTTTCCCCGTGTTGTCATCGAAATCAATACCTGAAATGTAGTTTGGATAGCCGTAATTGTAGTTGTCCTGACATGTCCAGACCACGGCCGTTCCTGCGGTGTTCCACCCAACATCCCATTTGTTCACGGCATAATACGAGTAGTGCGCCGTGTAGACGTAGCCGTTGTACACATCGGCGTCATGAATGCTGTAAATGGCACTGGAGCCACACGAACCGGTGCTGTACGAAGCTGTTCCCAAATAGGCACCCGTGCTCGGGTTGATGCGGAGAATGGTCGGGGTTGAGGAGACGGATGAACTGGTGTAGCGCAGAATGTGCATTTCAGAGGCGTTGACGGGCACGACAACGCCCGTGTACGACCATGGAGCACTGGTGCTGACGGCAATGTCAGCGTATTTCTTGGTTGGACTCACATAACCTTGATCGCTAAGCGCCACGAATTCTCCGGTTGTGTTGAGGTGGGCGTTACCAAGCGAACTGACTGAACTTGTTGAAGCAAAGCCCGGCATGACTTCGGTTGGATTTCCCTTGAGGTAGACCGTTTGGCTGCTCACATCAAGGTTATCGCGGTAGGCTGTGGTGAAGGGTGATGGTGCAGCACCTCCAGAGCCTTGGACACGGGCATCGCCAGCACCGCCGTAATGGCTATCGGAGGTGAAGTTGGTCCAACTGGTGGAGCTGGCTTCACCGCGCAGGTTGAAACTGGCCGAGGTCACCTCGGCGCCAAAGGGTATGGTGACAACGCCGGCGGCTCCTTCTCCTTTTTGAGAGAATGTGTGTGAATAGGAGGTTGTACCGTCCTTGAACTGCGTTTCCGTTGTTGCCGCACCGGCCAGCGGAGAGGCGATTGAACAAAGGAAGACCAAGATGAGAAAAATTGCGCGCTGCATACAAGCCACCCGTGGACAGTTCTCGGAGCGTTCACATCACATTTGAATCATACCCTTTCAGGGCTACTGGGATGAAGTTGCTTCGTTCCAAGAAAGGCGAGGGTTGAAGGAGCAGTTCATGGTGCGTTCCACCGGTGAGCAAGTGAGTGAAGCAGGGTCATTCTTTAGCCGTTGGTGGGCCAAACAGCACGGCCGACAGTACGCCATTACCGCCATCACATCCGGTTCGAGTGGGTTGTTGTTGGTCGCATCAGTGTTCCATTTACTCGTCCTTGCCGACCACCCAGACTGGGGCGAATACACGGGCCTCTCCATCACAGGCGCCGTGGTGTTCCTGCTCACCTTCCTCGTGGCCTTCCCTGAATTTCTCCGATTCCGCGGTCATATCGCTACGTTGGAGGAAATCAAGGAAATCCAATCCACCTCAGAATTGCGCCGACGAAAAGCCGATGGAATCCTCGCAGCAGAAGCCCTCGGAGCGGGCCATCTTGAACAGTGGAATGCATTTCTTGAAAGCCGAGGCATTCGCCGTTAAACACGAGGGGCACGTATGCCAACCCACAATCCGTTGCGCACGCTCGTGCTGGAATTGGGGTTGGCCGTAGGCATGATTGCGTGTCTGATTGGAGCCATGTTCATCCATACGGGTTCCATGCCCCCATTGGTCGTGGTGGAATCCTCCTCCATGGTCCACGATGAGGGTGGGGAAATCGGTAGCATCGATGCTGGGGACTTGATTCTCGTTCATCAACAACCAGCCGACACCATCGTCACCTTTGCAGAAGCCACCGACCCGAGCAACCCTGCCTTTGGCTACACCCAACATGGGCTGGAAGGGGATGTCATCATTTACGACAAAAACGGGGAAGGAGGAACACCCATCATTCACCGAGCCATTCTTCGTGCAGTGGCCGAGCAAACCGCTCTTCCAGACCGGGGTGGAGGCGAACCGTGTGCGGCTGGTGGCACTTACGACGCTCTGCTGACGGCTGCAGATGGGTTGCTTGGGGCCTGTATTTTGACATGGTCCGTCCCTGGTACATCTGTCACCGATGTGGAGAACATCACGGTCGCTTTTGACGGAAACCAGGCGGGATACTATGATTGCAAACGCCCCGCTCATGCTGGCATTGAGGCACATCTCGTGGTTGAGAACTGGGTGCCAAAGCACCAAGGCATGTTGACGTTGGGTGATAACAACAAATGTTCAGTTGACCAAGGTGCGGATGCCGTTCGTGGTTCAGCAGGTGTTCACAGCCCCTCTGGCGTAGTCGGCCCGATACGTGATGCTTGGGTACTGGGCGTGGCCGGTGGAGAGCTGCCTTGGCTCGGCACGGTGAAATTGATGTTCGGAGGCCCGGGTTCCTACGGAACGGGTGATGTCCCTTCATCCTCATTCGTTGCGCTGTTTGCGTTGATTGCCTTTGTGGTCGTTGTGCCTCAAATCTCTGAGGCGGTGTTTCGCAAAGTGTTGGCTACAGCCCCTGAACTTGAAATACAGCAGGCCAAACAAGACTATGACGAAGCCTCGTAACCCGCATCTTTCAACGCCTCATCCATGGAGAGGACGCCTTGGCTGACAAGGCGTGCGGCTTCCAACGAGATCGTCAATCGGCCCTTTGATTGCTGACGACTGATGCGTTGAAGGTTGCGAAGTTCCCCCATGGACGGCTCTATGATGCGTTGTTCGTGTACCGGTTTGCCTGACATCATCGCAATTTTGAACGCCGACGACCCATGGGCGTGCCTCGATGTTCCTGCACTGGTTCGGTATTCATTGACTTCCTCAACATGATAATTACGTGCAATGAGCGCATTGATCAATTGGTCACGATGGTGGGGGGAACCATGACCAACCCGAATCAGCACCGATTCCGGCATCATCCGCTGCACCAACCCGTCCACAACATCCAACGCCTCTTTGGCCGAATCCAATTCACCTTTTCCTAGCAACGTCCCGTCAGCCAAGTAGGCACATCCAGGGCGAGGCCCAGGGTCCAAACCGATGACCAACTGCTTTGGGGCCGCACCAGCGTAGCGTGCATGGGCCCAAATGGCCAACACATCGCCAACGTCTTCGGAGGTCATTCCTACGCCGCGACCACCGAGTTGCTTGACCTCCTCGGGTGAGCCGAACCACCATGCGTCGTGGTCAGGAAGTGGGTCGCTTACCGATAATTGCATGGCGACCAACCCGTGCGATTCCAATTCCCGCAGCAAATGATGGGCGAGTTGAAAATCATCGGTGCGCACATAGACCCGCTGCACATCAATTCCTTGTCCCCGTGGCGTTCTAATGTATCGGCTCGCTGTTCTCGTCCGCAGCCGAACCAAACACTTGAGTGGGGCGTATCACCGAAGTCATCAAGAACGATGGACAACGATGCGTGGCCATGACAGGTGCCTACGAACGCGAGTTGAGGGAGATTCTTTCCGGCTCCGTGAAGGGTGTCGAAGCGGTCATCAAAAGTTGTACTGAAGCTGAACAACACCGCATGCGAAGGGTGATTGAACGCCCATTCTTGGTCGTTCGAGCAGCCGGTTCGGGCATGGAAGGAAGCGGAGATTTGGTGGCCTTACGAGGTGACTGCTCCTTTCCGATTGAAGTGAAAACCACCAAAGCAACAAAACTCTACTTCTCTGGCCGTACCAGAGACCAGTTAAACGCGATGATTCGGGAAGGTGAACGTTGTGGTTTGATGCCGCTGTATGCTCATCGTCGAAAAGGTGTACGAGGCGATTCATGGCGTATCTTTCGAGTGGAGACGGAGGGGTTGACCGGTACCCTCCGTCGCTTGGAGAAGGCCATCCCTGCGCTCCCGCTCAACAGGAACGGCACACCGTTCATCGATTGGGAACAAGGCATGCCGCTCAACCTGTTCATCGGCATGATGTGTTCGTTGGAAGGACAAATCGACACGTCCATTCAATCCCTCAAACAACGAGCACCTCGGCAACACACAAAGAAACGCCATGAAGCACAAGAGCGACACGAAGCCGTTGATGTCTTGGCTGAATTGGAACGACGGCGAAGTGTGTCCATCACAAGGTTCACAAATACGGGATAAACATCGTGAACACCAACATCACCAAGAGCAGGAGTGATGAGTAACTGGACGCTTTGGACGAGATATGGTCAACCCACATGGGATGAAGGTCCCAAAGTTTCAACTTTCGACCCAATCGCTTGATGCCGCTAAGGAAGGCATGGAGCAAATCACGGAGCATGTGGCCGCCATCAAACGGGACCATGGGGATGAGGTTGGTAAACCCAAGCAGGATGTTGACCCACATCATCCAAAAACACAAGTGTGCCAAGAACAACAACACATCCGTCCCCAATAGTGTGGCAATCAAACCGTCCCCTGCGGTCAATAACGACTCCTCAAAGGGATGAATGGCAACGCCATTGAGGTCAAACGGTATCACGATGATGGTAAACACATGCAAGGGAAGGGAAAAGGCTCGCTGCCCCCAAGTACCTTCCCAACGAGGGGAAAGGGGGCCTGCTAATCGGTCAATGCCCGACGTCCCTTCCGACAAGCCTTCTACCCCCAAAAACGGGTCTCCAGGTTGAATGTCCACGCTCTTGAGCATCTCCTCACTCCATCCAAGTTGTTGATAGTGAGCGTATTTATCACCAAGTGTTGCGGTTAGCGTGATGCGTTCTCCGTTTTCCTGTATCACCACCAAATCAACGGTGTCGTTCGCAACATAGGCACCCAAGACGGTTCTGAAATCGTCCGTGGTGTGAATCGGCTCACCGTTGATGGACACCAATGTATCCCACGGTTGCATACCGGCGAGGTCGGCTCCTTCGTCCTTGATTATACCTTGAATGTGAATGTAGTCTTCCTTGGCTGCCATTTGCCCAGCAAGACCACCCAGAAGCATCAACATCACGAAGGCCGCGAACAAGTTGGTGGCGGGGCCGGCGGCGAACATTCGCAAGCGTTCCCTTCGGGGAGCCCGCATCAACTCATCGGATTGGGGTTCTGCAAAAGCGCCCAACGGCAGCGGTCCAAGTTGGAGTAGCCCGAACGAACGAACCCGCATACCATGACCTCGAGCCAACAACCCGTGACCAAATTCATGGATCACCAAGGAGACAATAAACGCTAACGCGCCCCACCCTAGAGGAATCACCGGGTTGATGCCGGGAACGGCGACCAGTTCACTTGCAGAAGGTGGCGATGCTGTAGGTGGGTTAAGCAGGGACGTGACGAAGGCCAACACCACCAACAAGGCAACGCCGAGCATCGCGATGGAACACACCCAAAGGGAAACTTCGCCATAGGCTCGCCAAAATTTCCGAGGTTTGGCCAAGCGGTCGAGGAGTCGTTGGCCTCGTTGGGTTCGAATCATCAACACGATACCCAAGGCTCGCGTAGCATTCCACCGGTCGAGCGTGCCGTTTCTTTCCCATGTTTTGATGAGCACATACCAGCCAATCAGCAAGAAAAGAAGGACGGTCCAGTTTGCTGAAACCGACCCCCACGTTCCCACCATGTACAGGGGACGACCCGTTCTGCCTTGAACGTTGATATTCCTCTATGGGCCCTTTTGGGGACAAACCTTCATGATGGGTTGGCCGGTGCTTACAGCATGCACCCTCAGCACGCCGCCATTGAAGCGTGGTGTGAAGAAACGTGGGGTGAACGCCCAGCACGTATCTCAGACTGGGCCACGCATGACGATGTTGTGCAGGTTTTTCTTCGGCTTTCTGCAAGCGTGCTCATCGCCGATTTCCTCATTGCGCAGAGCGGTCGTCTTGACATCCAAAAGCATCTCCACATTCCTCTGGAAAATTGGAATCCTGGTTCCATTCAAGGCTTGCGGACAACGGAAGGCAAGACCCGTTTTCAGCATCGCCGCCAGTCCATTTTGTTGTCCAGTGAGTTGCGTGTGCCTGAATGGGGGGCTGCGTTATTGGAAGAATGGCTTATGAGCATGCGAAGTGAAGCGAATCGACCAAAAGACCGCACGCAACGATTGAACGAAGTTAGACGAATGAAGTTGTCCGTTGAGCGCAATTTGGAAAGCGCCGGGCTTGGCTCAGTCGCAGAAGAAGTGACCAGCTTGGGCCTCCGGGTGGACGCCATCGATGATAAATTAGCGAACTGAGTCTTCCATGGTGGTATCAACACCCGGGAACTGATCTTCGCCTTCTCGATACACGGTTCGCATGTTGCTAATGAAATTCCGTTCTTTGACGACGATGGTGTAATTGCGAATGCCGTAATCCTTCTCACCGTCCAACATTTCAAGCAGAACTTGTAAGGTGAGTCGCGCACCTTCACGGTGAGGGTAAGCAAACACACCCATGGAGAGTGGCGGGGCAACCACGGTGGTGATGTTACCCATTTCTTCGATGGTTGCAAAGAGGTTTTGATAGGTCTCGGCAAGCAATTCTCGACGTGCTTCATCTTGATTTGGTCGCCTGCAATCAGGTCCGACAGCGTGGATGATGTGGGTGAATTTGTCAGCGAGCGCATAAGGTTCAGTGATGACATTTTGCGTCACCGCACAAGGTGGCGCGTTGATTTTTCTCATCTCGAGACAGATGTTGCGGGTGACTTGTGTCAGTTCCTTACCCGCTTTTTGATGAATCATGGCGTCCAAGCCCTCTCGACCAGACAGGCGGTTATTAGCCGGTGTCACCAACACATCACCAGAATGGTCCCAGACTTCTCCGCCCATGACACGAAGCACGCCATGCCTGCATGTCCTCGCCATGTAGAGTTCGGCCATCATTTCTCCAAGAGAGCCCACCCTACATGTAATCTGCGCCCTGATTTGATGAAACGAGCGATTTTCGGATGTTTTTTTGGAACAATCGGATTTTTCATTCGGGCCTGAGAGCGATACGGCTAAAGAGGCCCCAGCTTTGCAAGAACCATGTCCACGAAGCGGAGCAGTGTCGCTTTCGTGGTCCTCCTGTTGCTTTCAATCGTCCCCATGACCTTCTCGGACCAACCAAGCCAAGAAGAGTGGGTTGAACTCCTTGAACACCGAATGTTTGAGGGTTTTCTGGTTGGTGGTTCTGAAGATGTTTGGAACCAAACACCTTGGCCAACCGTGGCCGTTCCGGACGGTTTCTCCTACGATAGCCTCATCGATTATTCAGATGTAGGGGTCTTGATCAACAACCTCTCTGCTGAGAGCCGAACCATTGGATGGGCCTTTGTAGCCGCTCGGAACATCTCGCTGGACAGGGTATTCCTGTTCAACGAAAGCGGAACACCAACCGCAGAAACCATCAACAGGAATCAATTCAACACCTACTTCGCTCTCCCCTTCCTTGAAATGTTGCAAAACAGGTCATCCTCCAACCAGTTGAACTACCTCGTCACAACCAAAGGCATTCCACTTCGGGTCTCTGGAGGAAACGACAAAGCTAGTTTTGACCAAGAATTGGCGTTGCTGGGTGGCTCTTACAACAGTTCAATCGGCGCCAATTACTGGTTTAATCATGACTACGGTCCCTTGGCTGGCAAGCCGATGGAATCCTTTACGCGCAACAAATACGGATTCTTTTTGGTCACCCGATTGACAGGTTACACCGTTGACACAGCCCTTGAATTGATTGAACGCGCCAACCAAAGTCTCGGTCAACGTGGGACCTTTGTACTCGACCTCGCCACCAATCGAAACGGCTCGGGCTACAAGTTCTGGAATGATAACTTGTACACCGCTAACACCACCCTCAACGGCAGCATGGGGTTGCCCGTGTTGTTTGACGAAGATACGCCGTTCCTCACCAATGTCTCCAATGTGATGGGGTACGCTTCATGGGGCAGCAACGACGGAAATTGGTATGCCAATTCCCTGCCCAATAGCGGGTTTGACACCTTGGATGCAACATGGCAGAGTGGGTCGAGATATTGGACGCACAGCGGCCCAATTGTTGCGCCGGAGGACGACTTTGCGTGGACCTATCAGACGACAGAAAAACAAGGTGGAAACGGGGCGTTTGAAGCGAGTGTTTTGACTGCTTGTGAGCAAGACGCCGGCGATATGATGCAAGGCATCTATGGTGAGTATTTTGACAACGCAGGCCTCAGCATCACCACGTCGCCTATGCCCACGCTCATTGACCGCATTCCTGACCGTGTCCAGATTGAGCCAAACCTCAATCACGGTGCATCCAACAACGCTTACACAGGCTTGGACAACCGCTTCAAGCAAGATTGGGGCGCTAGATTCAGTGGATTAATCGACATCCCTTACTCGGGCAATTGGACATTTTTCATCAATTCAGATGACGGTTCTGAACTGTGGCTTGATGGAGCAAGTTTGGTTCAAAATCACGGCTCCCATGGTATGACTGAGCGTTCAGGTTTCGTCAATTTGAGTTCGGGGCTTCATGATTTCCGGATTGAGTTTTTCCAAGGTGGTGGCCCGCACGGTCTTATCTTCTCGTGGCAGGGCCCGAACACCAGCAAAGCAGCGGTCCCTGCTTCGGCCTTCTATGTATCAAGCGACCTTGTACCACAATCAAGCCGTTTGATTCATCACTGGGCCTTTGAAGACGGTGCTGGAAGCAAAGCTAACGACAGTGTCAACGGAAGTGCCAACCTCACCCTCTACGGCATGAACGCCAGCAATTGGTACAACTGCGTTGACGGTTCGTGTTTGTGGTTTGACGGAGTGAACGACCAAGCCAAGGTCGACGTCAACGACTGGGCAGGAAACCTCACCGTGAGTCAATGGGTATGGGCCAATACCTCCAACCAAACCACCTACGCCGCGACCTTCGCCATTGATGACCAAGCGGGCTCAAACCTCTCGTTCCAACACATGGTGTCCAGCGGACAATGGCGCCTGCACAATAACCAAACCCAACCCTTTGGCAATGTGATTCCTCAACGATGGACGCACCTGGTGTCGGTTTTTGACGACGGAGACATTCGCCAATACATGGACGGTGTTTTGGTGGGCACCAACACCTATCCCAACGGTTCATTCAACAACATCGACCTCTACAAATTGGGCGTAAACCGGGCGGGTAGTGCGTATTTTGAAGGCATGATCGATGAAGTCTTGGTATGGAATGCAGCCCTTGACGACCAAGATATTACTTCGCTGCGACGCACCATCATCGACAATTGCACGTCATACTCTGGCTCAGGCCTTGATGTCGCCCATCTTGAGACGACCTTCACCCTTCCTGCTGACTTGACCGGCCATGCATGGATGGCCTATGTGTACGGCAAGCGTGTGGGCGAAGTGGATGGTGCGTTTGCCCTGGAGGTTACGGCCTTGGACAGCAACGGTACGGTGCTATCGACCAATACCTCAAACGACCGAACGTTCACCACCACTTGGGCGTCTCAATTCCTTCGCTTCCGCCCCGACGCTCAGGCCACACAATTCAAGGTCCGGGTGCCTTTGGATATCGCTTCAACATCAACATCCGGTGCATTCTACATCGACACGGTGTTGATTCGGGCCATTCGCCCTCACATGGATTGGGTCAACGGCTCCATTGCCGATACCGCCGTCTCAACAGGAGGGCGTTCGTTCAATTGGGGGACCAGTTACGGCCAATCCTTGGTGGCCGACCTGCTTGAAGACGGCGTTTCAGGCGTGAAGGGCTACGTGTACGAACCCTACCTCACAGCTGTGGGGCTGCCCAGCATGTATCTTCCAATCTATGCATCTGGATACAATTTGGCAGAAAGTCACGCTGCGGCCAACCGAATCTCGGGGTGGATGGGTGTGGTGGTCGGTGACCCAAAGATGGCCCCCTACGCCGACATGTTCCATGACATCAACATCGTTGATGTGCGGGTTCTCGGCAACATGAACCTTGGAGAACCTGCGACCATCCAAATCCTCGTTGAAAACACCGGGATGTCACAATCCAACGGCACCTTGTTGGTGCAGACTGTACTTGGCAACTCCGTCCTTAACCAAACCAACCTCGTTCTTCCTGCAGGTGACCAGGCCGGCAGCCGAACCTTGGTGAATATGTCCGTCGTTCCAACTTCGGACGGGTATCTGGATTTGCGCATCCGCTACGACAACAGCACGCCTGAACGGAACTTTGCCAACAACTTGTTCCCGTTCAGCGTTGTTGTCAACGCTCCCCCAAGCATTGACGAAGTCTACTGCAGCGCTTCTGCCATCACCAGAGGTGCCTACACCATCTGCTCAGTGAAGGCCACCGATGATGTCAATGTCACGAGCGCCTCGCTGGAATGGCAGATTGTTTCCGAAAACCAAAGTTTGTCCCCCGACAACTGGTCGCTCATCACCCTCGGTCAAATCAACACCGAAACTTGGGAAGCGAGTCTCGTTGTTCCTTCAAACGCCTCCTTGGGCTGGATTACGCTACGTGCCACCGTTCGCGACGCCAGCAACATGAGTCAACGCATCATGTACCCCAACGTGACGAGGGTGGTGGATTCCCCACCGACGTGGTTTGGACCGCATGTCAAAGGCGTGGACGATGCTGGATGGAACAACGCCTCCAACCTCCCGAACCGCCCCGCCACCGGATTGTACCGGCACCAAGAATCTCAACTCACGGCTTGCGTCTTGGATGTTGACTATCGCGTCGAAGAAGAAACGCCCTTTTTCCTCGCCTCACGTGGAACTGTCGGGAATGTAACCTATGTTTCCCAATCTGCAACGCACCTCTACTGTTACACCGCTCCGTTTTCCTTAGAGGTTGGGGGTTCACTGCAAGATGCGGTGTTCGAATTGCGCTCCTCCACGGGCTCCTTGCTTCTTCAGAGGACCATCCGAGTGGCCGACATGCCGCCACAATTGCACATACAAGTGGAATCGTCTTTAGGAACCGTTTTGGATAGGGTGGTCGGAAATGGCGAGGAAGTGTTGCGAATTGATGTGGTGGATGTGGATGACCCAGGCACATCGTTCGTTGGAGATGTCATGGTGCAGTGGCCGGGCGGTGAAACACTTCAAGTCCCGCTCGACATTCAAGCAGGTCAAAACAGCACATTGGTCAGGCTCGACCAACTGAATGTGCCGTTGGAAGCCGGAGAGTTGTTCATTGAAGCGTCGGGTATCGGTAAGCATGGTGGGGCAACCATCGCTCAACTCAACGTCCCGTTTTTGTTAACCCCCCCAGAAATTCTCTTCATAGAAGCCTGCGATGCCGAAGGGGCGGTTGACACCATGACCTTCGGCCAAATAGCCATCCTCATGGTTGGAGTGGCCAGCGACCGACCGTTGGAGGGTGAGAGTTCTCAACTGACACAGCAGGGCTGGGCGATCAATGCTCCTTCAACCGACATGTTGTTGTGGCCGGAGGGACAACCTCCTGAAGCCTGCAATTGGAGTGCAGGCACATCCGATGATGTGGTGTGGAGAACCTATCGGCTGAAACTGGACAATTCAATGCTTGACGGCCCGGGAAAGGCAGTTTTTTCTGTATCGGACATTGATGGACTTGTGAAATCTGCCTCGCTGGACCTCATGTTCCAGCACGCACCCACCGAGTTTGTTTCCATCGAAGTATCAACGCCCCTCCCCGAAGAAGACCTGTTCACCAACGTGACCCTATCAGACCTTGATGGATTGGACCGAGTGATTTGTGCCTACGCGCTTTACAACGAAGATGGTGACATGCTCAGCCAATCGACGATGATGGCTGGCCCCGAAGGTGTGTTTGTCAATGAACTCTCCTGGCAGTATCCAATTCCGCGGTCACTAGCGAACACCACGCTGAATTACACCATCAACTGCGTGGATGACCTCCAGCAAAGCTTCGCATACGAAGACGAGATGATGGTGGGCCCTGCCCTCGCTTGCACGACCTGTGTCGACAACACTCTGAACGACCAAACGCCGGTACAGAACACAAACACCCAATCTGCCATTCTGAAAGTGAGTGCTGTAGCAGCCTTCCTAATCGTCACCTTGAGTGCCGTCGTGCTGCGTTTGAGAAAGACAGCCTCAGAAGAGACGGCGTGGGGTGCGAGCGATGCATTGGAACTCGCTTCGCTTGAAGACCTGTTTGAACAAGACAGCGCTGGCACATCGTTTGATTCGCCACTTCCCGCCGATCTCCCCTCATTTGTACCAGAAGGATGGACCTTGGTTGCCTATGAGGAATGGTTGGGTGGACCTGTGCCCGAAGGCTGGACTGAAGACCAATGGGCAACCTATGTCGCCGAACACCGCGAAGCCTTGGCGAAGCATCACCAAGAAGCGCAAGGGTGATGTGGTCAGACACGCTGGGAAGGTTGAGTCCCATGGCCATCGGATACGTCCTCATCAATGTTCAGCCCGGCACCGAACAGCAAGTCTACAACGATGTGAAATCCCTTCCTTATGTGTGTGATGCCACAGTGTTGTTTGGCGACCATGATTTGATTGTCAAATTAGAAGCCGATGATTTGGCGACCATCGCCAAAGCCGTTGTTGAACACATTCGTTCGGTTGAAGGTGTGGTCAATACCAAGACCCTCGCTGGAGCGGATTTGGACTGAGTTTGAAACCGTGATACTGCGGCAGAATGGTCGGATTTTTGGCCTTCGGAAAGGGTGACTGAGCGCCATATGGGGCGCAGTATTGCCTTTTTTCGGGAAAAACATTATATGCTCAATGGCTTAAGGCCACCTCGGAGGTAATCCAAATGTCAGACGGAAAGAAATACTTCGTTCTCATGGAGAACGGAAAAGACACGAGCCAGGTATTTGCGAGCAAGCAACCCCGCGGTGCAGCCTTGAAGGCCGCAACGCGCGGACACACGAACATCCGCCTACGAGAGCGTGGCACCAAGCGTGTCCACTGCTTCACAGGCAGCATTTCGATGGTCCCTAAGCCTGCTGGCGGCCCTGCTTGGCTCCCAGACCAGATTAAGAAGGCCAACGTCAAGAAGACCGGCATCGAGCACCTCTGAGTGCTGCCACTTCCTGATCTTCTTCCAGCTCTCTGAGTTGTACAACGATTCCTTCGGCGCCAAGGCGCAGTCGGAGTCCCCCACCTTCCTTTCATCCTCTTTGACGATGGCTTGATAAACACGGTCACGCTTGTCCACCTGTCCTCAGGGACATGGGATGCACGCCCGCTTCGGCGGGAGGCGGTGACGCCAAATGGAAAAACGAGAGATGCGAACGCCACAACCACAGGCGAGGCGGCCAAGCCAACGCCGCTTGGTTGAGGACGATGAATTGCACCTGCCGGCTCGGCTTGTTCATCTGCGCCATCTCCCTTGGATAGCGTGTTATCGCCGCCAACTTCAATCAGAAAACAAATCTGAAAACACACAGAAGTCATACTTCTACGGTCTCAAACCGTTCGTGGAAACCATCCTGCCAGGTGAAACAGTCTTGGATGACGACGCATACGAATCAATGACGATTGAAGAACTTGCAAAACGCATGGAGCCCATGAACGGAAGAGTGGACCTGTGGGCCCACAGCATCGCTGGATTGCGGCCAACCACCTACAACGCTCGCATCGCAGCAGCCCGGCATTTCATCAAATGGCTGGGGTGGATATGGCCTGACCACTTGCAACGAGCCCGAACGGGAAAACGCCTTCCAAGAACGCTAACCAAACGGGAACTCACCACGGTTCTTGAAGCGGCGAGCCTGAGTGAAGACCCGGCTGTGGCGTTGGTGGTAACGATGATGCTCGACACCGGGATGCGAGTCAGTGAAATTTGTGACCTGAACCTCGAAGACATTGATTTTGATGACGGTTCGGCTCGCATTCTTGGTGGAAAGGGTGACAAAGACCGATTGGTGCTGTTCACGAAACGCACGATTGCAGGACTTGAGGCTTGGTTGCCTATCCGTGAATCCATCGGTGCCAGTGAAGGCGGGCCGTGTTTTGTCAACCGACGTGGGCGGCGTTTGCAACCAAGGGGCATTCAGCGGATGATGGATGCGTTGGAGGAACAAGCCGGTCTTCCTAAAGGAAAACTAACACCGCACGTCCTTCGGCATAACTTTGCAACAGGTCTGCTTGAGCGTGGTGCTGATTTGGTTACCATTCAACGGTTGATGGGGCATGCTACCATTGCAACCACACGCGTGTACCTCGAAATTTCCGACCAAACGCTGCGTGAAGTGTACCATCGAGCACAATCGTTGCGCGACGATATGGACGAAATGCCGCATGAAGTAGTACCTGTCGAGGAGACCACTCCGTCGTCCAGCACCCACGGCATCGTGGAATTATGAGATTGATTTTTTCCGCTTCTCCACCTGCTCGGGGCCTGTCCATTGCCGATGGGGATGAACGCCTCGTCCTTGATGGCCTTCAATCGGGCAGTGCTTACCAGACCTGCAGCGTGAGCAATTTCCCTTAGGAGGCTCCTCCACTGTTTTTCGGAGGCGACCATACTTTCGCCTTGGCATGCCTGCCATGTAACCTAGGCAGCCTTCAATCCTAACGGTCAATTCACCCTTTCTTGAACCAAGGCATGTCTTTGACCGACCTTGGAACCTTAATGGTTGAACCTTTCCGGTCGTCTTCCTTTTTGGTGGAGAGTGGTTTGGCTGCCGCTTTGGTTTTCTCAACCACTTCTTCGGCAACATCTTGGCCTTTCGCAACCGCCTTGGCCGCTGTACTCTTGGATGCGGCGGCGGCCTTTGACGCCCCTGCCTTTGCCTTGGTACTTGCTTTCTTGGCGGCTGCCGTGCTTTTGGTTGCCGCCTCCTTGGCGGCCGAGGCGCCCTTTGAGGCTGTCTTCTTAGCGGCCGTGGCGCCCTTTGAAGCGGTGTTCTTCACGGCGGCCTTGGTGGTTGAAGCTGCTTTAGCAGCAGCGTGAACCTTCTTCGCAACGGCTGCGGTAAGGCCTGCGTTTTGGAGATCTTTCACGCTTGCTTTTGCAATCGCTGCCGCCGTAGAGTACTTCGCTGCCGCCAATTTTTTGGCGGTTGCCGCACCAACGCCGGGCAAAGAGGTTAGGTCGGAGGGTTTGTCTTTTCCTGCCATGGTATCGCCAAATGGCTGTTGAATCTGCCCTAACTTGAACCTTCCTCTTCTGCCGCTAGACCTCAACAGGCGGTTTCTTCTTGAGCAGAGGCGCCCTGCACCGTTCATGGAGGACCTGTTGCCTGGTGGCACCCAACCATGGCATCGGCTCGACGATTCAATTTCTCACCATTTTAGTCAACGACAACTCCACCGATGCATCAACGACCGCAATCCATTGTTGATTGAAATGGAAGACAAATACCGTTCTCGTCGTCTTGTAGAGGAAAAAGGTGGAGGTCGGCTCACAACTTTGTTTCATTGGTCAACGACGAGCACAAAACTGCCATGGAAGAACCTGCCCGCCCGTTGCGTCATCAAAACCAATCATTGGTCTGGCGAAGCCCTGTTCATTATGGACAACGGTCCAGAGCCGTTGGCTGATTCAAACCGGGTTTTTCGCCCCTGGGCGAGGCATAAGAACGGTTACCGAGTCGTACGAAATGGTTTGGACCAGTACGGCATACCTTGGCCGAAATGGCGAATTGAACGCACCTTGAAGAAGTGCCTCAAAAACGTGTTTCCCGTTCCCCTTGAATGGGGTGCTGCCAACATCCAACCTCGGGGCATCATGGTCGAGGAGTTGTTGCTGGACAACAACACGCTTCCCCACGATTGGAAGGTACATGTGTTTCATGGAAAAGCTGGATTCATCCAATACGACATCGGTCGATTGGGTGACCACTGCCAAGCCATTTACGACCTCGATGGTGTGCGGATAGAACAAACCAATCCACGATGGAATCAAGGTCCCCTTCCCGCCACGCTGGACGGCTTGCTGACGCCCGAACAACGGTCATCGCTGATCGCTACGGCAGAGCAGTGGGCGGAAGACATTGACTACACCCGTGTTGACATGTTTTTGGTCAATGGGGAATGGGTGTTTGGAGAATTTACCAATTACCACAATTCATGCCATCCGCAATCGCTTGAATGGGAGGAATTGGGTGGACGTTTGTGGGCTGGCGAAGAGGGGTTGTGATGGACGAGGTGCTCGATGCCCGCGTTTCTGTGTTGGTAGCACAGGTTCGCAAAGCCAAAGCATCACACAAAATGGACACCACCAATCGATTGTTAAGAAGCCGTCACTTTCAGGGACCGTCCACAACGGTGTACCTTGGAGATGTCGCGCAAGCCGTGCTGGCCCATTTAGCGCACCCTGAAACGCCTTTTTTTTCAGCGCCGCCCGGATACAACGAGCAGCGATGGGTGTTGGAAACGACGAGCAGTGAACTCGAGGTTCGCATTGAATCCTATCCGTACTGGGGCGCTGGATTGCTGACTTCGGGGTACTTGAACGTCATCACGTTGACCGGACCCCTTCAAAGCAGAGCACGCTTGGTGTTGGATGTGGCGAGTTCGTTGGGCCAATCACCGTGGGAATTGGCTCATGTCCGCCGTGCACAGCGATACCTTGACAGACATCACCCTGGCCTCTCATTGAAAGAAAACGAGCAGTTGTGGAACGATTTACGAGCGGTAGCCAGAGACCATCTTAGCGAAACCATTCAGCGTATCCTTCTGCGCAAGCAAGAAATTGAAGCACGGTTGGAGGACGCTGAGCATCACAAGCCTTGGCTTGACGCCATTGCAGAGGATACCGACATGGCATGGAAGGCACAGGCTGAAGACAATGCCCCAGGCGTTGAACGAGCCCTTGCTCGTATAGAAGCTGCGTTGATTCATCTTGACCCCGCCCTGGATTCGCCAACCATCGAAGCGCCGAGTGAACGGTTTTCCTCTGGTACGAGCCTCGCCGAGTGGCCGCAAGGCCCAACCGGACAATCTACGAAGGAACTCTCGGTGTTGCTCGATGAAGAAGACATTCCATTCGTTGATTTGACGGCACAGGATGAGGTCTTGGAAGAAGAATGAATCTCGCGTCGCGTTGATAAGGGGGAGGTCTCTCGCCATGAACGGTCCACATGGCAGCAAAGAAGAAGAGCGACGGCAGCGGTATCCAACAAGCAGCCGGTTTGATTCGCTATTTTGACGAAGAATCTGAAGATTCTTGGAAGATTACGCCGGCCCAAGTTTACTTCGCCTGTATCCTTCTTGGCGGCTTCTTCTACTTGGTCAACCAAGGCGTCGTTCAAGCCATTTGGAACTTGTTCTGAGCATCAAATCGCTTGAATAAGCACAACCTGTTGGTCATGCTCAGCCATGCAACGAGCGACTTCAAGAGCCGTTTCAAAGCCTTCCGTCACACCAACGACCTGCTCCCCATCCTCCGATTGAAGGACCAAACGGTGCGTGAGATTGTACAATGTGACCTCTTCAATGCGCTCAAAAATCCAGTGTTCATTTTCAATTCTAACCAGAGCAGGCACATCCACCAATGGACCCATCTGTCGTCCTGTCCGCTCCGCTCGAGTGGTCAATGAGGCTAAATCCCTCACTGGTTGCCACAAACGACGACGAAGTGGCATGCTGACTTTTCGATGCGTTTCTACTCCTGCGCGAAAGGCTCGTGCCATAAGGGTCCCATCCCTGAAATCCGAAGATTCCGTCTCCCGCTCACTTCTTGGCCTCTTAAAGAACGCGATGCGTTTGCCGTTGCAGACATCATTTTTGAGGCCATCACCCATGGTCCAATGTTCGGCTCAACCAGCGCTCAAGCAGCGCTGCAACGGCCATGATCAACACCGAGAACCACAGCATGTGTTTCACATCGGTGACCAACACCATCGTCACCGCGGCCACCGCCCACCACGCCAAACCTGCACAACGCGGCCATAGTGGTTCGGTTGAGCGTTCCACCAACCAAGGGAGATGAAGTTGCAGGCTCGCTGCCAGCAGGAGCCCAGGGGCAAGCAACCAAACGGATTCGCTGAGAATCGAGCCTCCCGTCAACACAAGCAAGAACGCCACCCTTGCCCACCACGATTCAGGCCGATGAGCGGCATCGTAGCCAAGGCTGGGCAGAAACATCAGCGCTCCTGCAAACAACAGAACCGAGGCCGTCATGCGCCAGGCTGTTGAAAACGCGACCATGCCGTCGCCGTATACATCGACCAAGGAGGTCACCTTCCATGTGGTCATCAGCACCACAACGAATTGCACAACCAAGGAGACAGTCAAGGTTCGACTTTGGTGTGAATGATGATGAAAGCGTCCTTCCGTTGTCGTCGCTGGCGCATGGTACATGAGCACGATGGTTGCGTAAACGGCCACCAACAAGCCAACATGCGGAAGAGATTCTTGTTGAGGGCGTGTCCACCAAACTTGACTGAAGACATCGCTTTGCACCATAAGCCACCACGCGAGGATGAGGGCCAAGCTGGTTTTCATAACCGCCCGACGGAACAACACCGATGCCTCGTTGTTCAGCGCCATGTGTGAACTGGCCGTCAGGAGTTCGCCCGACATCAGGATGAGAAACGTGAACAGCACCACGGCCATCAACCGTGTCCACGCCTCCAACGAAACGGTGGGTGATGACGGCAGTTGCCCAAGAACCGAATGGGCTTCACTCGGAAACAAGAGAAGCAAGGAAAGAAGGGCCCATGCTCCATTGTGCACCATCATTCTGCTTCGAACAAAGGCTTGCGTTTCCACACCGACATCTCGCAGACTGGGTAGGGATGGAGCAAATAACGCAAACAGCAGCAAGCTCAGCAGCGCTCCCTCCAAGGCACCGTAACCGGTAAACAACAGTTGGACCCGCTCGGAGAATGAAGAATTGCTATCCAAAGCCAGCGCAACCTCGTTGTGCCCACTCTCCAAGCTCATCACGGCGATGCTCCGGAAGAGGAGCAAGCCCGCAACGAGCAAGGGAGGAAGGGCAAGATAGACTCGGTAAAGGACAGGGCGTGCTTGAAGACGTGGTGAAAGCGACGGGGCCGCCATCCACCCCATGAGGGAAAGCACCAGCGCGGGCAAGTACCATGGGGCTGTATCCGCCAGCATGGGTGCGAACAGCACAAAGCATCTTTTCATCATGGCGGAAGACCAAAAGAGGCCGTTCACAAGGCCAAGGCGTGAGGGGGCCTGAGGACCGGACCGATGAGCGGCGTGCCTTCGCCGAACAATCGCCACTCACGGCCATGGTAGGCCATTTGGGTCAAGACCCTGCGGTTTGGTTGGAAGTAGCTCTAAAGCCGCTGCCAGAAACCTTCCGCATCAGCCTTCATCGAAACGATCGGGAATGGACGATAGAGCAAGTCAAAGCCTTGGGTGCTCAAACCATACCATGGATGGCCGATGAAGGCGCGTTTGTGATGCCTTTTGCCCGAGGCAAGGGCGAGGGCGATGCGCAACGAATGATGGCCCTGCTTCATGAAACTGGACGCATCACACGTCAAGAAGCGGCCAGCATGCTCCCTGTTCGCATGTTAGAACATGAGACGGCGATGTTAGCCTTGGACCTTTGTGCAGCACCGGGTTCCAAATCCACTCAACTCGGAGAACGCTTGCACCCGCATGGCGTGGTGGTCGCCAACGAGCCCGTTTCGGGACGGTTGAACATGTTGGTCAGCAATCGAAGTCGGTTGGGCTTAGCGAATCTGGTGGTCACCCAACACGACGGTCGCCATTTTGCTCGACTTCCTCCTCCGGGCTTTGATGCCGTTCTGGCCGATGTCCCGTGCACCGGAAGCGCCACCACGCGAAAAAATCCAGATGTGTGGTGGGACTGGACACCAAAAGAAGGACGCAAGATGTTCAATTTACAAGTTGACATTGCGCAACGAGGCGCGTCCCTGCTGGTCCCTGAAGGAGTGCTGGTGTACTCAACCTGCAGCGTTGACCCTGTGGAAAACGAAGCGGTGGTGGCTGAACTGCTTCGCCGTTGCCCCTACCTTGAGTTGGAGCCGTTTCATGTGGAGGGCCTCACCCTCCATCCCGGTTTGACCACATGGCCCACGCTGAACGAAGCAGGCGAGAAAGTGGCGTTGGCTGAGGTGCTTGCCTTGCCTCATGTGCAATCGCACCACCTCAGCCCCAACGACCGAAGGGCCCTTGGTATGGGCGATGATACCGAAGAGCAGCGGATTGGAGAACAACTTCACCGCTGCGGACGACTCTGGCACAGCGACCACGACACTGGCGGGTTTTTCGTCGCCAAATTCCGACATCGGGCCGACCCGACAAGCGAGGGGTTTGCTCCAACCTTCCGTACTGGCAGAGCAACAAGGTCTTCGCCCACATGGACGCCGACCTACAAGAAACCGCCAAAGGTCACCGACAATTCCGTGGTGCCTGCTGACCCTGAGGTGGTGGACCTGGTCGAAACGCTGTACGGTATGGACTTGAAGCCGTATTCCGTATGGCAGCGTGGCAAGCGGCTCAACCTCGCACCACCTCTTGTCAAACAGCGGTTGTATGACCCTGAGGCGCCCACAAACAAGGGCGATGTGTGGCCAGGTGGCACGTTTCATCCATTGAGGGTCGTCCATGCTGGATTACCAGCCTTTACCTTGAAAAAAGACTCATGGCGCTCGCGACAAGAGGCCACCTACGTACTCGGTCATGCTTTCAGCGCCAACATCGCAACCATCTCCCCAGACCTGTTCACAGAACTCCTGTGCGGTTGGGCCCCAATGCTTGAAGAATTCACACAGCGAACCAGCATGACCCCCCCCACCGGAGCTTACCTTTTGCAAGCAGCCATGCCTTGGGGTCGAGAATTACTCTCGGTGTGGGTTGGTGCAAGAATCACGCTGATGATCGATGTCAACGAGCAAAACATCCTTCGGCGAAAATTGGGGTTGCCATGGCGGGAGGAAGAGGCATGAAGCGGGTGGTTTGCTTCGGGTTGGTGGTGCTGGTGCTCACGTTGCCCAACCTCGTTAAAGCGGAGGAAACATGGAAGATTCACGCTCGGTCCGACCTGCCCACGCAACAAGCCCCATCCCTGCATGAGGTCTTTGTGTCCCGAAACCTCAGTCACACTTCGTTTGACATCGGTGAGAACGATGTCGTTTGGACATGGTGGTCATGGAGCGATGAAACCGGTTCCACTTGGCCCGATGATGATGCGCTCTATCGCCGACCGCGGTTCAACCTCTCTTCAAGCGATGGTGGCGACCATGGCGTGGTTCGGCACCATCAACGAAACGAAGACAACCTGCTACGGGTTGAAGGGGAGGTCAACATCGTTGCCGCCGATAACAACCTCCGTTTCATCGTGTTTGAACTTGAAGTCACACCTCTCGTGAATTTGTCCAACCAAACCATCATTCAGGTGGTCCTCACCGAAGATAGGGCAGTTGACCAGCACGCACGCCATACAACGCATCTGGTGCGAGAATTACGGCCAGAGGTTGGCTTCTCTTTGAAGGCCAACAACACCACCTCGTTGACGGCTCTGCTTTCGGCCGACCATCTTTCAGCCGCAGGTGTTGACCTCACGAAGCAACCGACGGGGTGGTCCTACACCGTCGCCGTTTTCGGTGGTAAAGAACAGACGACATCGTCTGAATTGTTGGTTCTCAAGCACGACCGCTTGCCTTCTCCGCTCATGGAATTGGCCCCCGGCGAAGCCTGGGCACCGGTGGTGTTGACGGCTTTGGCCGCTGTTCTCTTGGGCGCAAGCGTCGCTGCTATGCGGTCGCGAGAACGGACCATTCCTTCACTGCACGCACGTTGGAACAACGAGGTTGGTGACCAGGTCTTGTTGATGGCAACGGCTGGAAATGTCGGTTTTTCAATCGTCGGTTGGGAGGTTCGAGAGCCTTGGCAGTTCAAAGGCCGCCCGCCCAAACGTGTGATGTCGGCCCATCAAGAGGCTGAACTTACGGTGAATTTCAAGCAACCATGCGACCACGAATGTCACCTTGAAATGGCGATTGAAGTGGAGGGGATGGGGGGTTGGCGACAACATGTTTGGCTCTCTGCACCTCAATCACTTCCTCCGCGGTCAGCGGCCAAAGAAGAGGAATGAAGGCTTGAAAGCATTGAGCCCCCCGTGGGACATTCATGGACTTAGACGACACCGATGTCGCCTTGTTGAAGTTGTTGAAGGAAGACGCCAGAGCCAGTCATCGACAACTGGCCCGAACGCTCGGCCTTGCTCAAGGAACGGTGACCAATCGCCTGCGAAGACTGGAAGAAGAGGGCGTGATTGAAGGGTATCGCGTGGACCTCAATCCCGAACACCTTGGCTGGAACATGACCATTATGGCGGGATTGAGAATTGTCAAAGGGCGGATGATCGATGTTCAGCAAAAAATCGCCGCCGACCCCCGTGTGTTTGCCGTTTACGATGTCACGGGGGATTGGGATTCCATCGTTCTCGCCCGGGTCAAGGACCGAGACGACCTCGACAACCTCACCAAAACCGTGTTCACCCTTGATGGAGTCGCACGCTCCTATACCCATGTGGTGCTCAACACGGTCAAGGAAGACGCGTTTCCCTCGCTGGGTTGACTTCGCTGGGTGGCATCGGATCGTAAAGGTCAACGAGCGGACGTAACACTTCTGCCAAGCCAGACAAGCCCTCCACCACCCGAGTTTCTGGCTTCAGGCAAACGACCAAGGTTGACCGTAAGGATTCATCAAAACGAACATCAAGGGACTCAAGATTTCGACGACATTGCGCTTGCAGCCTTCCACCCGTTCGGTCCCAATCCATCAACAACACAAGACTTGGGCCGTTGTCCACCTCACTGGTTCGGCCGTAGTGCTCCACAAGATGCACCAACACATCGTCCACGGGCCATCCTCGGTTGAGCACTTCTATTGGACCGGTGAACCCCAGCCGTTCCAGAGCCGTTCGGTCCTTGCGACCCTCTACCAACACCGCGGCATCGGCATCTCGATTTCGCTGCCTTGCTTGAGACAAGGCCTGTGCTGCTTTATGCCAGCGTTCCTCTGCATTTGATGAACCTCGGCCAGGCCCATGAAACGATGCACTCATGTGGAGCCCTCCAGCAAGCGTTCCAGCAATTCCATCAATTCGTGCAGAGCCGCCTGTTCAATTCTGACTGATTTTCGCCGAGACGTCTGCCCGGCGACAATGGAGAGAAAGGCAACATCGTGATTCAATTGATGTGCCAGCACATGGAGAACGGCGAGGTTCGCCTGTCCACCTTTGGCTTCGGCCTTGACCGCCACACTGAGACGGTCCCGCCATGTGTTGAAACCGACGATGCCTTGACGGCTTGCACCCGGTTGGACTTCAATGGCCATCACAACCGCACCGTCCAAGGTGGGCGACAGGCAACCGCTGAATCCCATGATGGCTTTGAGCGCTGGGGGGGTTGATGATTCATCGCCTCAATGATTGAAAATTTGCCCTGAATTGTACGGTCTTCGCGGCTTTTCATATCAATTCAATTGCAAAACGGAGACCTGCCTGCAACCCGGCCTCAAAAGGGAAACAGACCACGGTTCTAACCCCCCCCAACAAACGCTTAAGGGGGGGCTACACGGCCGGTGAAACAGGGTGGTTGTGTGGTAGCAGAAGACACGGTATTCTCTGTCCTCTATGACAAGTTCATGTTTTGGTCCATTCTGGTTGGAATTTTCACCTTTGGCTGGATGTTTTTGGCCATTTTGCGCTACCGTGACGGTGTTGAACCCGACACCACTCATCTTGACCACATTGAAGTTGGGTCGTTTCCAGTTGACCGGCACAACACGCCTGTTGAAGTGATGTTCTACATTTTGCCCACCCTCATCGTGGCTTGGCTGGTTGTTCTGGCCTTAGCCTCCAACACAGCGGTCTGGCAAATCGACCCCAACGACGAGGAGGCTCACCACATGGAAATCATCGGCAAACAGTGGTTTTGGGAATTCAAATACACCGACAGCCTGACCTGGGAAGACGACCCGGCCCTCACCAACATCGATGTGAACTGGAGCGGCACAACCATGACCATCGCCAGCACCAACCCAGACGCAGTGAATTATTCCATCACACAAGGTGTTGACAGTTATGACCCATCACCTTTGAATTTCGGAGAGGGCATGGAGCCCTTGACCTTCAATCCCTATTTGCTCTCAACCGTTGAAGTCACCGATGGTGACGGTAATGTTCTCCACACTTGGATGCACATCCCTGTCAACCATGTGTTCTCTTCTGCGCTTGGCGAAGACATGATTTTGCCCTGTGACGAAGAGGTCATCTTCGAGATGCATTCCAGACCTTCTGACGATTCTAACCCCAACTACATCGGTGTTCAACACTCTTTTTGGCTGCCAGAATGGGGTGTGAAAGAGGACCTTGTGCCTGGTTTGGAATCCGGCACATACATGACGATCATGGCTGATGAGCCCGGCACATTCCCTATTCGCTGCGCTGAATATTGCGGAAATCAACATTCCATGATGTACGGCCAGGTGAAGATTGTCGCTTCCGAAGGCTTGGATTGCTCGGTTGACACCGGTGTCAAGAAATCCAGCGACGATAGCCATGGAGGTGATTATTGATGCGAGGGCGATTCACCCTGTTGCTCGGCCTCCTGATGCTCTCATTGATGGCTGCTCCACAATTCACAGCGGCACCTGGCGGTATCGGTTCTGCTGGTGACCAAGGTTGTACCTGTCACGGCGGAGCCTCGCCCGACACCACCGTGTTGATCGACGGATTGCCCTCAACCTACAACGCCAGCGAAACCTACACCTTCACCGTCACCGTTGTCAACGATGACATGGCCCTTTGGGACGACGGTGGCGCAGATTGGAACGGTCGTGCTGGTGGATTCCGAATTTTGGTTTCCCACGGCGAAGTGACGGCAGTCCCCGAGACACTCAGCCAAACGATGGATGGAGGGCTCACCCACACCGTCGATGCCAACACGGTTCGTTCGTGGACCTTTGAATGGACCGCTCCAGCCGCTGACGACCTCAACGTTGAGATGACCGTATACGGCAACGCTGTGAACGGTGGCAACGGAGCCGGTGGCGACCACTGGAACGTGGCAACAGCTAGCATCGCTGGCATCAATGCAGGCGCCGTTGCACCAAGTGCAAGTGCCCTCATCATCTTCCTTACCTCCATCGGTCTGGCCGCCGGTCTCATCTTCGTTGGCGTCCTCTGGGTGTTTTATCGACGCTCACCCGAGACCTTCACCATGGAACGCTTCTGGAGTTTCTTGAAACCTTGGTTGACCACCACCGACCACAAGGAAGTCGGTATCATGTACTTCCTCTTCGGATTCTTCTTTTTCCTTGTCGGTGGTCTCTTGGCTCTTCTGTTCCGTATCCAACTGGCGCTTCCAGAGAACGACTTCCTCACCTACGACGAGTACAACTCCTTCTTCACCCTGCACGGCACCACGATGATTTTCTTGGCCGCCATGCCGATGATTGCTGGCTTCATGAATTACGTCTTGCCGTTGCAAATCGGAGCCAAGGACTTGGCTTTCCCCCGAATCAACGCCATGGGTCTTTGGTTGCTGGTGTTCTCCGCACCGCTCATCTTTACTGGCATCTGGTCCGGTCAAGGTGCTGACATCACGTGGGTCATGTACCCGCCGTATTCCTCCTTGACTGAAGCCAACTTGGGTTCGACCTTGGCCGATTACGGTTCAAACGCCGGAACCACGGCCTTCATTTCAGGCATGGTGATGCTCGGTGCCTCGTCGACCTTGGGTGGTGTGAACTTCATCACCACGGTGTTCACCATGCGTGCACCCGGCGTGACCTGGATGAAGATGCCCTTGTTCTCGTGGTCGGTCTTCATCAGCGTGTTCATGCTCTTCATGTCCTTGCCCGCCCTCATCATCGGTGTGGCCTTCCTGCTCTTTGACCACACGATTGGCACCCAATTCTTCGTCGCTGGAGGTGACCCGTTGCTGTTCCAGCACCTGTTCTGGTTCTTCGGCCATCCTGAAGTGTATGTGGTCATCGTACCAGCCTTTGGTATCGTCTCTGAAGTGCTGGCCACCTCGGCTCGTCGCTCCATCTTTGGTTACAAATCAATGGTCATCGCCATGGCGGGAATCGGTATCGTTGGCTTCATCGTCTGGGGCCACCACATGTTGACCTCTGGTATGGACCCGTTCTGGCGTGCTGCCTTCATGATCACCACGATGCTGGTGGCCATCCCCACCGGTGCGAAAATCTTCAACTGGCTGGCCACGCTCTGGGGTGGCTCGTTGGTCATGAAGACCCACACGCTTTGGTCGCTTGGCTTCCTCGTGACCTTCACGCTCGGCGGAATTTCGGGGATGTTCTTCCCCGTTGCAGGGCTTGACATCCACTTCCACGATTCCTACTTCGTCGTCGCTCACTTCCACTATGTGTTCATTGGCGGTACCGTCTTCGCTCTGTTCTCCGCCATCTATTACTGGTACCCCAAGGCTACCGGTCGAAAGCTGAACGAAACACTCGGCTTGTGGCACTTCCTCATCGGGTTCGCTTCCTACAACGCTGCCTTCTGGCCGATGCACGCCCTCGGCATCATGGGCATGCCACGACGAACCCACACCTACACCATCGAGTCTGGCTTTGCTGAGTACAACATGGCGGTGTCCACCTTTGCCTTCATCTTCGGCATCAGTCAGTTGTTGTTGGTCTGGAACATCATCTACTCCGCACGACGTGGCGACCCTGTAGGCAAAGACCCCTGGGGCGGATGGTCATTGGAGTGGTCCACCACTTCACCACCACCAACGCCGTCGTTCCACGATATCCCCACCCAACACGATAAGAACGAGGCCTTCGGCCACCACAAAGACAAACCCTCACTCATCGATAAACTGGTCAAAGCCGAGCCGAAGGCCGTGATGGTTGGTTCAATGGAGGGAGAAGAATGAGTGGCGGAGAAGCACACGTCGAGAACAGCATTTGGATGCGCGCCGTCTTGATGGGCGGTCTGTTCCTTACCATCGGCCTGCTTGCTTTTGCAACCATGGGCGTTGGTGTGGCCAACATGAAGCACCACGATTACGAGGAAGCCGTCCATGACTACGAAGACGCCAAACTGGAATATGAGGAAGCCAAAGCCGCTGGCGCCTCTAATGACACGGTTAAGAAACTCAAAGAGGCGAAGGAAGAAGCGCACTACCATGAGGTAGAGGCACACCTGTCGTACCTCACCTACCGTACAGCGGGCATCACCATCCTGCTCATGTGCATCACCTATGCATCGTTCATTGGCTTGGGTGGTTTCCTCAACTCGATTTTCCCGGAGGAAAGCGGGCACGACAGTCACGGATACGGAGGCGACGACCACGAACATCATGGTTCGGGTTCTCCGATTATTTTCGCACTCGGGATTATGCTGTTCCTGATGGGCTTCCCCTCTTTCCAAGCCACCTTGGGCAACATGCTCTCTGGCGTTGACGCTGATTTGGGTGACCTTGGATTGAGCATGCTGGGCTTGTTTGTCATCGTGGCCGGTGTGGCCAACTGGTGGCGCGAAGACCTCCCATTCATTGGCAACCATGAACAGATTGCTACCTCGGAGCCCTTCACAGGCCAACACATCCGGAAAGCCGGTCTCTGGGTGTTCATCATGTCTGAGGTGATGGTCTTCGCCACCTTCTTCTCATCCTACCTGCGAATGCGTACCGAATGGTGTACAGGATGGCAGGTTGAGGCTGGAAATTGCGAGGAAGTCACGATGCTAACGGCCTCGGATTTCCTGCGACCAGGCGGGGCAACTCTCGATGGTCTTGGTGGACAAGGCGACTTCATGACCTTGCTTCCAGGCGCCATCAACACCTTTGCGCTCATCATTTCGTCCTACACCATTGTGCTAGCACTGAAGACCGCTCACAGCAAAGACTGGGTGGCTCCGCAAGGTCTGCTCGGAAAACTCCTGCCAACGCAAAAAGCGGCCGTGCGAAACTACCTGATTGCAACCTTCTTGCTGGGTTCCACGTTTATCGTTTTGAAATTGATTGAGTGGAGTCATTTGGTCGCAGAAGGTTTCACCATCGGTACACAATCCGGTTCCATCTTCTACATCGCTACCGGGGCTCACGGCTTGCACGTGTTCATCGGGCTTCTGGTTATGCTCTATCTGATCTTCAAGGCCGACACGGTTGGCTTTGACGACAAGAATGGACAAGGCATTGAGTACTTTGGCTTGTACTGGCACTTTGTTGACTTGGCTTGGGTGGTCATCTTCCCAGCCTTCTATCTGTATTGAGGTGAGAACATGGGAGAACACGAAACATCCGGTATTTTTGAGAGCATTTTTGACGGCCGGTTCGGCAAAGACATCTACTTTTGGAACTTCGTCATTTTGATGATTTTCACGCTGTTTGAGGTCGGTGCCGTCTTCGTTCAAGGTATAGAACTGACCGTGGTCTGGGCCATCCTCATTGGCGTGGGTATCGTCAAAGGCTACGGCATCGCAGCCTATTTCATGCACTTGAAAGGCGACCCGCGTGTGTTCACATGGACGGCCCTCTTCCCCGTTGTCTTCGTGCTGTTGATGCTCTGGGGTATCGGCCTGTCCAACCCTGGTGCGGTCACGGATTTGCCTTCATGGTGCATGCCAAACTGGGACTACGCCACCACTCGCTGAGGACGGTCAGCCATGCGATGGGACCGATTTGTCCTGCTCATCGTGGTTTCGTTGGTGCTGATTGCACCCGTCTCCGCCTTCACAGGCAGCAAACTTGCGCGAGGGCCTATCGATGATTTCTCATTGACTGACCACTCTGGGAACCCATACGACTTTGACGATGAGAGCGAAGGTGTGGTCGTCGTTTCGTTCATGTTTACCCGCTGCCCCGATGTCTGCCCCGTCATCACACAATCACTCCTCAGTGTTGAGAGCGCGCTGTCTGAACGTGAGCTTGCAGATGTCACCTTCCTGTCCATCAGCGTGGACCCTGAATACGATACACCCGAGGTGCTGTTGGAGTACGCCGAGCGACACGGAGCCTCATGGCCTCACCTTACGGGTAGCCTCGAAGAACTTGAGCCGGTGTGGGCCACCTTTGGCCTTGTCGTTCAAAAAGCCGTCATTGACGCCCATACCATGGCCTACCAACCGGCTGAAGCCTCGTTAACGGTGGTCAACCTTGACAACACGAGCAGTCAACACATGTTTGCGTTGGACGGCACCACAGCAACCGAGATGTTAGCGGAACATGCAGGGTGGTCACTCAACACATCAACCAGCGAATACGGAACGATGCTGCACGGAATTCAAGGTGTGGACTCACCTTCAGACTGGTCGTGGTACTGGGAACTCAACCTTTGGAACGCGAGTTCTCAAACATGGTCGCCTTCCGATGTGGGCATGGACGACATCGATTCACTTGAGCAACGACATCTTGCATGGATGGCATCGGATGGGAACCGTTCCATCCTGCCCGCACCCAACACTGACATGGCGCTGTCGATGATGGTGATGTGGCCAAACCAGACGGTCGAAACGACGGGTATTGAGGTGTTTTCTGCCTACCACCTCACAGAGGGGGTGGCCAAGGCTGCTGGCATGAATGTGAGTGTGGAGGATTCAACCTATGGCCACTACCTGTCTTCCATCAACAACCAAAGCGCCCCCGAAGACTACGCTTGGTGGTGGAACCTCTATGCTTGGAATGAAACGTCTGCTGGTTGGGAAAGTTCGGCCGTTGGTATGGATGACTTCATCGAACCGCATCATCTGTTGTGGGCTCCATCATCCACGAATGTTAGCGATCTTCCCCGTCCTCTCCACACAGAATCTGATGACTTCGTTTGCAACGGCCACGGATGGTACATGGGCACGGGCGACGCCAAACACTGCATGTGCGATGCTGGCTATGGTTGGGACGATGGGGACCAGTTGACCTGTGTCAACGAAACAACCGAGGACTACACGGTTGGGCATTCGACCATCACATACATTCTCAACCCTGCTCGTGAACCAGTTGTTGCTTGGGCCGGAGACGACTGGAAACCCGAAGATGTCGCTTCGGACATCAGGGAACTGTTGGAAAAGGAGCAGTTAGGTGGCTACAAAGCAGAAACAACCCCCTCCATCTCCATGGTGATGCTCGCCTCGGTCGTTTTGCTGTCATCCATTCTTCATCAACGAAGGGGCTTGAACCGGTAATGTTTGTTAGCGAAAGGAGAAAAAACGGGAGCCCTTCCGTTGGACCAAAGCAGTCGTCGCATAGCCTGGTATTGCGCCGGATTTGAAATCCGGTGTCCCCGTGACTCGGGAGTTCGAATCTCTCCGACTGCGCCAACTTCGGTCGTTTATTCTCAGGGAAGACTTCTCAAACTCAACCCTCCCTCATCAATTCATGCGGCGCAGTTCGCTTGCCTTGTGTTTGGTGGCCTGCATGGCCCTTGCCGGTTGTCTAGGGCCTTCCTCAGCCGATTGGGGAAGCGGCGCTTCGTCCGTTGAAGTCGATTTTTCAATGGAGAACACCACCGTGAAAAGCGGGTTGTCCGGGAGTTCAACCTCGCTTGACGGCCTTGAACCCGTTGGGTGCACCACCGGGGACGATGGAATGGACCTCAAAAACGGGACCGGGGAGCCGGTGCACATTTCGGGCTACCTTGCTGCCAGCCACTTTTACGACAAACACGATACACAGATGGGCGCACGTGGGCTTGACTTTGGTGTAACCACTGCCGTGGCCATTCAATCCATGCCGTTTGACCAAGCGGCGTCCGTTGTTGACGGCGACGGTGCCCGAATTGATGTCAAGGCATGGTCAACCCCGTTCACGCCCGATACGGGAGCCGGTACCGTTGATTTGGACGAACTTGACATGGACGCTGATACCCAGTGGTTTATTCTGGGACTCGTACCGACTTCTGAAGAGATTCTCTACGGTATGCAAGCGCTCAACGAATGGCATCAACCTGTCGTCATCCACGGCTATCTGGTCTCTTCCGCAGATGGTAAAAACCCAACAGGCTACCTCAAAAGTTGGCATGAAGTCAACAACGAGTGCATGATGACGGTGGGTAACAACAACCGAGAGGATGCCTATGTGTTCGTGACCGGTATCTCGCTGGAGGGTGCTTCCGTCTCTGTAAACGGCAACGCTGATGATGAGTGGGTGCAGGGGAACGTACCCTTCCTTGGCCGTGGTGGTTTCATCACCTTCTTCCTCGTCGGAGGACTTGGCGGCGCAGTCGGTCTGTTCGTGGTTTCCAAAGGCATGGTCATGAAGTCGGCCAGCAACGCCATGCAGACCTTGATCGGCAACGAAGGCATGAAGAAAGCAGCCAGCGTGAAAACCGATGCGAAAGCAGCGAAGAAGGCGGGTATGGAATCCCCTACAGAACGGAAGGCCCGCATGGACAAAGAGCGTACCAAGGAAGAAAAACGTGAGAAACCGCAAGAGACGTCCTTGCCGACCAAAAACGACAATCCCATGGGCGGCTTTGACCTTGACAGCGTTTTGGCATCATCCTCTTCATCAACACGACCGGGTAGCGCTGCTCCTACTGAACGAAAAAGTTCGGTGGTCGTGACCGAGGCTGCGCAAGAAATGGACCGCATGAACGCCCCTGAAGCGACATCGTCTCTTCCCCCTTCCATGACCCAACGACGCTCATCACCTCCAATCTCAGGCTCTCCTACAAAACAGACCGCTCCGCCATCAGAACCGGTGAAAAGTCAACCACCTGTCCGCCGAAAGAAGGCTGTGAAGACCGCAAAACCTGCGCAAGAGGAGCCGGTTGCACCAGCACCTCAGCACTACGAAGAGGAAGACGACTTCTCCGATTTCTCGTTCTGAGCCGGCACGACAATGTTCACGGCGTGCCGAATGACCTCCATCGACAACGGAGTTGAACCAAGATTTTCTCCGTCAACGTTGATTGCGGTCGGGGTTTCAGTCTCAATGCGAAGGCTCGTGAAACGATGGTAGTCCACCTTTGGATGGAATACATGACGGCCTTCGCTTTTGAGCATGCCAAAGGCGTTGAGCACAGCACCTCGCTTCATGCGTTTGAGAATACCTATGTCCATCTCACCGTCGTCCAACGAAGCACCTGGTGCAAGCGGTAATAACGAGCCCCCGGTTTGGCTGTTTTGGACCAAAAAAAGCGTGTAATCATCGGTGAGTGTTGTGTCGTTGATGGTTAAGGTGGCTCGCCGCTTACGGTTGGCTAGGATGGCCAAGATAATGCCCACATCGTAACGTATCGGCCCCATCCAACGCATCTTTTCTGCTTGAATGTTAGAATCAACACCGAGCCCCCATGTCACCAGATTGTGACTGTACCGAACGATGCGTTCCTTTTCCTGACCGGGCAGACCTTCGGTCAACTCAACTTTGGCCAAGTCCAGGGCTTGGAATTGGCCACCAAGAATAGCATCGACCGCATCATCCGGTGAACGAAGACCCAAATCGTTCGCTTGCGAGTTGCCGGTTCCAGCCGGTACAATCGCAACATTCTCTCGTCTACTGAGATTCAATAACATTCGGCCAGAAAGGACTTCGCACAACGTGCCGTCACCACCAACGGCTGCAATGAGTTCACCTTCCTCGACCATGAGCGCTGAAGCTAAGGTAACCAAATGGCCGCTATAAGCTGAAACGGATACTTCAACCGTAACGCCCGCTGCTTCCAAGCGTTCCTGTACACGCTGAGCAATGCGTTGGCCTTTTCGCTTTCCCGAGTATGGGTTGACCAAAAGATACACCTTGGAAGGTGGGCCCTGCACAACAGTTGGTTGCGTGAACACATCTGCGTAGATAGGGCGTCGAACCCCTTTCTTCCGGCGTGTATCTGAGTCTTCCACGAAGGTCAAACGAGAGGGGAAGCCTTGTGCAGGCTCGGTTGACATGCCTCTGTCAAAGCGAATTGGTGCTTGAATGCTTCTCTTTCCTACGGTTTTTGCAATTATTGAATATGAATAATAAACTATTCATCTTGCATAAAAATGCAATTTTAGCCGTGTTTGTGGTTCTATTGAATGCAAGAAGTCATGAACTCCAGCAGATTGGGCAAACCGTGAACGAGGCGTGGAGCGACGATGATAGGGCCTTCATGGAACGAGCCCTGCTTGTCGCAGAACGAGGACGGGGCAGGGTCAGTCCAAACCCTTTGGTCGGTTGTGTGTTGGTCAAAGACGGCGAAATCATCGCCGAGGGCTGGCATGACCACCTTGGCGGGCTACACGCAGAACAAATGGCGATTCATGATGCGGAAGAAAAGGGGCATTCCCCCAACGGCGCCACGGCCTATGTCACGCTTGAACCGTGCAATCACTTTGGCCGAACACCTCCCTGCACGGAAGCGCTGATGTGGGCGGGCGTCAAGGAGGTGGTTGTCGCCCATGACGACCCCAATCCGACCGTCCGGGGAAATGGATGTCGGGTGCTGAACGACGCAGGTATCCCGACACGAATAGGCCTGATGCGAGAAGAAGCGCGCCAACAAATGCTCGGATTCATGCACTGGTGCGAACATCGAAGGCCATTGGTCACCGTCAAGCTGGCTCTTGACCGACAAGGTTCGGTGGATGATCGTTCCCTTGGCGCTCAACGCTTTACATCGGCTGGTTGTTTAGAAAAAGTCCACGAATTACGACGCGACTGCGACGCTGTCTTGGTTGGCGTTGAAACCGTCAACCGGGACGACCCTCAATTGACGGTACGTTTGGTCCCCAACGACCGACAACCATTGCGCATCGTGCTCGACCCGGCTGGGCGTGTGAATACCAACGCTCAACTCTTCAACGATGGCGGCGCAACTCGCTTGGTGCAGAAAGACTTCGCTGGCCTCACCTCTCTGCTCAACCAGTTGGGTGACCAGGACATTCAACGCCTCCTCGTTGAGGGTGGACCAACCACCATTCACCACTTTCTTGAAGCAGGTCTGGTCGATGAGGCGTACTTGGTTCACGCTGATGTTGAGCACGCACTACCCGTTCACGCCAACATCGGTAGGGAGACACTTGCAACGGCCGGTTTATCCATCGTGGAAGAATTCGTTTGGGGCGAAGAGCGAGTGGAGCACTACCTCAAACAACGCTAGTTCACCGTGAGAACATCGTTCCATCGATGTGAAGAGCCTTTGCGAAATAATTGTTCATGGAAAGCCCGCTGCTGCATGTGAACGCATCGGGCGATTCTTCCACGGTGGTTGTAACAACCATGACGGGTATGGACCACCACCAAGAGGTCGTCCAAGAGAAGGTTTGGTCCCGTTGGCGCTGGCATCGGACGGGACACGCGTTCATGGGTTCCATCCCATTCCACTTCGTTTTGGTCGGGTGGCATGACCGTTTCATGCTCAAAGCGTACACAGCCTTCGGCGAGTTTGACCGGTTTCCAAGCATGGGGCACTCCGTTGTCCAGCCAGTCACGAATGTGCTTGAGTTGTTCTTTGCTCGCCAAGCCAAGCACCGACATTTCCCACCATCCAGGCGTGCGTGCGAGCGTCACATGATGGACACCTGGGTAGGCGTCCCTTGGGTCCAAACTGTCCGCCCATGTGCGACAAATCCCCTCAAGTCGGACCGGTAACAGCGGCAGTGCATCCATGCCCATCTCCTGCAAGCGGTATGGATTGGCAAGTTCACCCTGAAGCAAAATGGGACGACGTTCGCTCAGCGGAGGTGCTCCTTCCGATTTTAGCAGGCTCGCAAGCGTGCTTTCGTTTGTGCGGTAATGCTCAGCATAGGCCAACACAGCGTCCTTGCCCATGTCCAGATCCGCTGCTGCGGCATCGCCATCAAAATGGAGGTCGATGACAGCCCGTGGGGTGTAAAGTACGGGTTGACTTGGAATAGGGAGCGGTGAATTGTTCGCCGAATACGGCCAAAGCCTCGGTGAGGTGCCGTCCATGCATGCCCCCTATCGTCTCCCGTTCATCAACCTCCCCATCAATGGGTATAGGTCGCTTCAAACAGGCACGAAGGGCAGGTGACCTTGATAGGGCGAACATCGGGAATGCCAAGGGCGACACCGCAGGCCGAGCAGAGGATGGCTTGATTCACCTGCTCGCGCCGGGCTGCGGCTTCTCGTGTTGGGTCGTATTCAAACCGGAATTGCCCTTTGTCAACGACCGTTGGTGCTGACGGACCCGTTGCTTGTTGCAGGTCGGGCGTGTCCTTGTAAGATGTGTCCCAATCCATGGACGTCGATGCTGCCGGGGCCGTTGTTGACGTCGTGAGTTGAGCCAACGCTGCTCGTATGGTCGGCTCATCGGTGTTGTACACTCGACATAAACGGTCGATTTCCAGCATTTGGTCGTACCCATCCAGCGAGCGCAAGGCCAGAAGCTCGTTCTCCGGAACGGGGCTCATGGCTTGACCATGCGGCGTCTCGCTATATTTGTTGAGGAACAGCGCATCAGTGGCGTAGCCTCAGATTTTCCGGATTTGTGAAACTGATGTTCGGGATGCGGAAGGGTTCAAAAGAGGTCGCCGGACGGCCAGCCTTTGAAGATACCATGGCAACCCGTCCGTTTCAACGAAAAGCAGCGAAAACAAACGAAGGTTCGCGAGCCGCACGCCAAGTCGCGTGTGGTCAAGTCATGCAGCATGCGCATGCGCTGCTGGCGAGTGATTCTATGTTCCATGTGCTTGAGGTCTTGACCAAAAACAACTGGGACCATCTGTTCATCGTTGATGATGAAGGGGTCCCGTTGGGACGCATCCACGCCGTTGACTTGTTGAAGATGGTGAGCCGAAAGGCCGTCAACCGAGACGTTGCATGGATGCATTCCATTCCCGCTCAACAGGTGCTCACCAATCCTCCCCTCACGGTTCGGACCACCACGCCCCTCCTGAAAGCCGGTGCGTTGATGCTCACGCATGACTTGAATCAACTCGGCGTTGTTGACGATGAAGGTGTCTTGGTTGGGGTGGTGGGGCACAACACCCTCGCCAGAGTTCTGCCCCGGTTCATTCTGTGATCAGATGCCCCAATACCGGTCAGCCTGAGCTTGCTTGGCTTGCAAGGTTCGAACGACGGTGGTCACCATCCACAGGACAACAACCCAAATCAACGGGGTGGTCAAATCGTTCAGAATCATCTCAACACTGAATTCGTATGAGGTCCCATTGAGTACACGGATGGCAATATCAAGCGCCGCATTGAGGAAGGAATAGACCACCATGCCGAACACGCTCAAGACGATAAGGCTGCCCGAAAATGACCCCCGCTTCAAACGAAGGAGCATGAAGCCGGCGGTCGATGTGAGGAAGGCAATCACGGTCCATGCAAGTGAAGAATGAATGACGCTCAACCACAACACCGACTGCGTGTTCGCCGTGCCGTCTAGAACGCCGAACGCCCGCCAACCCTCTGCGACTGCAAAGATGGCGCTGAACAACGTTGCCGTCCAAAGCAAAGAAGAGAACATGGCCGCATCGGCGTTTTCACGCATCTCCTGAATCACGCGATTGACCGTTGATTCAATGCCCGCCCCCTTGCTGAAAATGTACAGTCCCAACACCAGCGGCAGGGCGCCGATGACAACACCGCCAATTTCGTTGGGCAGCATGATTCCCAATCCCAAAATAGCCATCACAGCCCCGAGTGGAATCATGAATTTTGCTCGCCACTTCGGGTCTTCAAGGGCTTTGACGATGTAATAGTACGTTCCCTCAATGCCTTTTGATTGACGTACAATGACCTTTTCAATGTGGTCAATGCGAACTTGAGAGGTGATGATGGGGAGCACACTTTCGTCTTCTGCACCATCGGTGACCAAGATGGCTTGGTCGGGTTGGAAGGCGGAGACAACTTCCTCGAGTTGGGCTGCAATCGCTCGGTCTGAACGTACGCCGACTTTTTCATCGCCCGTCAAAATGGCAATCTCTACCTCGTCTTCCTCAGCCTTCGCCTCAACCAAGTGGTCGTTTTGAGCCAGCGCGCCGAGAATCGCATTGGTATCGCTCTCCTCTGGGTCGGCAATGCCGAGTTTGAGTGCCGCCGTCAAGACATTTCGTCTCCCAACAACGGGTCCACGAATGGAGGTTTTGATGCCGAGGTCATTGTCTCGGTCCACCGTGAGTACCAACGTTCGCGTCATCTGCAATCCCCCTCCTTGGAAGGGCCACCGACCTCCTTTCATTCAAACCCTTGTGAAGAATGCCCCCTCGCTCACCTCATTGAGCCAAAGAAGGTTCACGACGACGCACCATCACGACATCATCGCTACCCGACGGTGGGTCAACCCAGTCTGGATCTCCAGGCAAAACCAATCCTGCACCCAATTTCACCAATTGGGTGGCAAGCGTCTGCTGGTTGGAGATGAGTTCATCCCAATTCTTGGTGGTGTCATTCCACGCCCTCCATTGAACAAAGCGCCGAGTGCTGCGAACCAAACGTGCGTAGAGGTTGAGGTGTGCCCTTGCCGTCAATGGCCAAAAAAGCATAAAGAACACGAAGATTCCAACTGCAGGAAGCTGTGTGACGTGCGTCAGTATAGTGTGCGATGCCATCGCCGAATACACCGGGCTGGTGTTGTCGAGGAGAAACCACACCAACAGGGTGGATAAGAACGCCCACCACAGGGGAAAGACCACCACGGATGACAGGACCTTGATGCTTCCTTGAAAGGAATCGTTGGTCTTCAAGCGCCGGGTGATTCTCTCTAGCAACCCTTGGAATTTGTAGGGGAGATAATTACCAATCATGGCTCCCCAGGTGACCAAGCCAAACATCCACACCACGGCCCAACACCATGAGGCAAACACACGAGCGAAGCCTAGGATGGTCAACTCAGGCGGTCGTGCATCCACATCATGTGGGCTGATATTCAGCGATTCTAGCCGCTCAAAGTGGTCTTCACACGCACCTGCCAGCGCATCTGCAACCTCTTTCTCCTCCTGCAACATAAACTCCCAACCTGCTCGCAAACGACGAGCGGCGAGAATCGATTCAGCATAGGTGGACCGAGTCAGGGCTTGACCGGATTGTCGTTGCTTCTCGGCTTGCACCAAGCCACGCCCTTTCCAAATCAACGTGCGTTCTCGCCACGAAGCTTTGGCCAAGTTCGCCCGCTTCAACTCACCTTCAATCGCTGCCGTGACCTCTGCAATCCAAGCCATTTCAGCATCGCTGGGTGACGAAGGGTCTGAACTCGCTTTGGGGGCCGCAGGGAGAGCCATGGGCCGTTCTAACACGATGGCGGCGCGCTCGCGAAACCGACTCGTTGCTGAATAATGCAGCCCAACTGGAACAACGCGTGGGCGAGGCCAACCGTTCACTTCAGCCAATCGGAAAGCCTCGAGAAGCATGCGTGCCGGGCCAGAGCGGACCTTCTGCACCGTCGCCTCACCGTGCGTTGATTCTTCGGGAAAGACCAGCACCTTGCCTCCTTTGGCCAACGAATCAGCCATGGAATTCAAGATGGTGGCGTCCGATTTGGCCAATCCCAAACGTACCGCCTGTTTCGGCACACTACCGATTGGAATGACGCCCGCCATCCGAAACATCCAACCAAGCAAAGGTAGGCTGAACACTTGATGCTTCACCAACGTTGATATTTTCCCTGGGAGGCGTGCTGTCATCAACATGGGGTCAATGAGCCCGTTGGGATGCCATGAGACAAACAGGATACCGCCCTCATTGTCCAAGTACTCATCATCCACGAGGTGAACTTCTCGAAACCATACACCGGTCAGGAACCTGAAGAAGGCACGAATCAACCGATACATCACGGGGAGAGGTTGACCTTGAGGCGGGAGGTCACCATTGCCCATGCGTAAAAGAGCCCGCTGTTGTTTTTATTCGCATCCCCGTCATGAATCTGAAGGTGGGGATTCTGAAGGTGGGGCGTCGCCTTCCGAGGTTGAGGGGGTGTCGGTGAGTCGCCGCCATCGTTGGGTTGCTCGGATGTACTTGAGCGGGTGGTCCATCCAAGACTGATCGCAAGTACGGTTATCACCTGGAAGAACAGGACAGTTGTGATTGACCTTCAGCTTCGCACAACCGGCCGGCGTGTATTCGTGCTGGTAGACATGCTGAACCTGATAGGTTGTTGTGGCCTCACTGAAGTCTGGTGCGCCTCGGAAGAAACTGACACAGGATTCTTGCGGTAGGGCAAGGGTCGCCGCCATGGACGCCAAGAACAAACGGCCGAAATGGTTGACGTTGACGCCTCCTGCCAAGTCGGCGATGATCTTCTGCATGCAAGGAGGCCAATCGCTTTCCTCGGCGCCGACCAAGGCGATGGCTTCACTGGCTTTGTTGGCCATGAGATTCCGCACCATGCCCACGGGTTCGGCTAAACGAACGGCCAAATCTGTGGTGACTTCGGCCATCTTTTCCAAGGCCTCCGCTTCGATGCTTGATTTGATGCGTTCGCGTAGCAAACGAGCCAGTTTTGCCGAGGAAGCGTATTGCCGTTCATCGTGAAGTTTGACCCATCCTGCTTCCACATCGACATTGGGTAGCCGCCATCTGGAACCCGTGATCCGAGGACAAATCTCGATAAAATCAGCCAAACCAACACGCCATTGCGAGGATGTTTGTTGCCGCAATTCCCGCAGGCCGGCTGAGGCAACACGCTGGGCGGGCATGGTTGATGGACCAAGAAGTTCAACACGGCCGATGTAGGTTTGAGCGATGGTGTGGAGATTGCCGGCGTCCTGAATGAGGAGTTGTTCGGCACGAGCCGCCTCTGCTTGTGCCCACCGTGCGATGAGACGCTCGTCTTCGCTGGCACACATTACCAGGCGTGCATAATAAAACGAAAAAGCCTCAATCAACCGACCCTCTTCTGTGTGAACGTCTCCGCCGATGACTTGTACACCTTCTTTGGATTGGATAGAATCGATTAAGCGTATTCGGGCACGTTGCCTCGCTCTTTCCATCAACGACCCGTCCAACAATTCGCTCAAGTCAATCGCATGTCGAGATGCCATCTCACGAATCCACACCGACGCCTGAGGTAGGAACGGGTAGCGCGCCAACACCACTTCGTCCCTCACCTCTGGTGGAGTCGTTGGGACGGGCATGACTGAGCGATGGCCGCCACGGATTATGAAGTTCAACCTCGGTTGGGTTCATCACCCCTTCCCGCTTCGTCCCGACCATGGGCGATGGTCGTGTAGATGCAACCATCGCCATTCAAGACCGTGTTCGCGAGCACTTTGGATGGTCCTACGATGCCGATGTTCAAAGTGCACGTGGCCTGCTTGCCGCATGCGAGGAGCATCCAAAGAGCCAGGCGTTTCGATGGACAAAGCAGCAGCGCGAAGCGACCCTCACTCACATCAAACATGGTCTTGAGAACGCCACGCTGGTGGTGCTGGTCGGTGCTGCAGCCACACGCGATGAAGTGGATGGGGTGTGGCCTAAAAACACGGTATTTGTTGCAGCCGATGGGGCCGTGGGAGCCTGCCTTGGCCTGGTTGAACCCTTGTGCGTGGTGACGGATTTGGACGGAGGAGAGCATCTGGCCACAGCAGCGAAGAGTGGCGTTCCACTTGTGCTTCATGCGCACGGTGATAACCAACAGGTGTGGACTTCATGGTTGATTCAATGGACGAATCAAGCACCACCTGTTGTCTTGACCCATCAAACCCACGAAGACTTCGACGGGATGTTTAACCCGGGAGGATTTACCGACGGAGACCGAGCCGTGTGTTTCTTGCATTGGTTGGGCGTTCCACTTGAAAAAACAACGCTGATTGGTTATCGTGTTGATGAAGTTGGACAATGGTCTGGTACCACCAATCCGTCACGGAAGTTGGAAAAATTGCGTTGGATGGCGAACATTTTGGATGGCGTCCATCCGCTCTGGCAGAAACGCTCAGACTTGTAGAGTACCCAAGAAAACTCACGGTAGCGCACCGTGTGAAAACACAGACATAAGAAGAAACACCTGTCCTTCCAGATTATGAGCGGCGTTCGTTCATGGCTCAATCCCGTCCTTTGGGTGTTGGCCTTGGTGCTCATCAATGTACTTTGGGCCAACGTTTCTCAACAAGGAGCACCGAATGAAATCAACGATGTTGAACGGTTTGAGCCGGTGCGTGAACTTGAGGTCGCCTCGGTGTTCGGTTCAACGGATGCCATCCCTGCAACCATCAGTACCGAGTTTACGAGCAATGTTGTTGACCAAGCCAACGTGAGCTATTCTGTTTGGCACAACAACGCCACCGTGGTGCATTCTTGGTCGGGCTTGTTGACCGATGAGGTGCCCGTGTGGTCGGATGAGTTGACACCGGGCACCTACACCATCGTAACCGAACTTGAAGACGGGGTTGAGGTGAAACAAACCCTAACTCTCCAGCCATTTGCTACCATTCGGATGCATGGTCACCTTGTGTTGAGTACAATGCTGGTTGTTGTGGCTGTCGCTGAAAACATCGCTCGTGGATGGCTCGCCTCACGCCGACCTGCAGAAGCCACAGATGTCAAACCGCATGTCCCGTTCAAGGCCACCACGCTTGGCTCTGAGAACGACATGACATGGTCTGAAAGCGATTCTCCTTGGCGTGACCCACTGCGATGATCAGAGGAAATCTGTCAGGGAAAGTTGTTTCGCTCGGTCGTTATTGAACAATGAATCTGCGCTGTTGGCGAGCCATTCTGCGTTTTGGCGCGTGTACAGGTCCACACCATAGTGGTCCATCACATAACGCATCACTTCGATGTATTTTCGAACCGCCCCTTCCGAAACGGTCAGGGCCAAATTGCCGCCGCACAACCCACCTTCGGAAGCCGCCACGCCCATCGATTTGAGAGAGCCACGGCCAATCTCTTTCTTCTCCTGAATACAGACCCCTGAAACGGGCATTCTCCGGTAGGAATGACCGCACTTGAGACACCTCACTTTTTGCCGTCCGTAGGCATTGAGATTGCCACGAAGGTCGGGCAAGAAATGGGAGCGTACCACACTTGAGGCCACTTCTCGAACATTCACGCCGCGAAGGCGTTGTCCCACGGCCAACTGGCCGTTCATCTTGTCAATCATCGTTTCAAGTGTTTTGTAGGCAGATAAGGCCGGACCTTGGTCAAAGGCTTCGCAGTCATGTGTGAATCCGTATCCACGAACGGCCGCAACGGTTCCCAATCGGCGTTCAACATAGTCCATGCGATGCTGAATCTCTTTTGGATGGGGTTGGTCCAGCGTAGCCTCGTAGAAATCGCGTCCATAAAACCACCCAGAATCGACATTGAGCGCTTCTTTGTCCACCTCGGTTGGGTTGAGGCGGGTGGTCAACACCAACGGAGCATCCATCAAACCTCCTCGGTTTGCTGGAAGAATGTCACGGCTGAAGTTAAGCAGGCCGTCCATCAGGAGCATGATGGCGTCTTCATCTCCGTCGCAATTCCGCCGTTTGGCAGCATGGAACAGCGGGTGCGCATAGCCTCCCGAACAGTCGGCCCAACCGACAATTCTGGACAGCACCCCCCCGCTGGTGTGCGGTGCAAGCGCGCAGATGAGATGGCCGACCAAATCATCGGCTGTTGCAGCGTTGTAATATGGTTTCATGCCGTAAAAACGAACCAACAAATCATCCACAAACTGGGATGTTCGCAACAGGAAATCAGCGGCCCCTTTGGCGACGATAAAATCTTGAGGGAACAATTCCAAAACTTGCTCATCGTCGTTCAAAGCCTCGCCACGGTGGTCGTGGGTATAGCCAAGGGCGAGAAGCGTCTTCCAAGGAACACCGATTTCTCTGGGTTTGAAATGCGTCACAGGCACATCGCTCATGTCGTAGCGCACCGTACCGTCCCGAAACACTGGCAATTCATGCCGGGCACGAAGAATTCCTTTCTCGATGGCTTCCGGCGTTTGGTCACGGCTGGTCAACTTCTTCATGCACTTGACTTGCGCAGGCAAGCGGTCCAAACCGAGTCGTATGCGAGCGTCTTCCACCATTTCATCAAGGCGAACCGTCTGAATTTCACCTCGTCGGCGAGCGGTTGAATCGCTCGCCGTTGCTTCCGTGCGACCTCCACAGACTTCGCCTTGTTTTCCCTCACCAAAGGCGTCTTGTTCTCGGTGGTGGCAGCGCAAAAACGGGCTGGAACGCTCACAAACGGTGCACGTTCGTTTCCCCAATTGCACCCGAATCGTGTGCTTCTCTGCGGCGTTATTCAACAAGCGTTGATTGCCACCATTCAACTCAATGGGGAAGAGCGAGTGGGCCATTGGATTCATGATTCGTGGAGCCGCTTTCTCCGGTCGGCCCATACGACACCCCACACGTACCGGGGCACTGTGCTCCCATCTCAAATCGGACAGCTGGCGCACGAGCACCATGATTCCGTCAACCGCGTGCTCATCTTCAAGGCGCTGAGCCGCCAAATACGCTTCGGGGGCACTCGGCCCCTCATCGATGACGGAGGCTGCGGCTTCGCGACCCACTTTATCGGTTTCAGCAATGCCCAAACCACGCTGACGTGCCCCCGTCTCGGCGGCAATCCGAATGGTGGCTCGTTCTCGTTCCAACTCCGCTTTTCGACTTCGCTCTTCATCCAGGAGGGTTTTTGCGTCGCGCAAGGCTTTCAAGCGTTGAGACGTGAGTTTGCCGGCATCTTTGATGCGCAGTGGCTTCTCACCCTCAAATGCAAAACCAAAGCCTTCCAGCATGGCCTCCCAACCGGCGAGGACAACCAAATCATCACCATCATGCACGTGGGGCAGACCAAGCAGCATCATGGCTGCCTTGGCCACGCCGTGCAACTGCAGAGCCCAGCCTTCAACAGGAGTGACCTGAAAGACCGAGGGTTCAGGACGATGAGGTGTCCCTGGTATCTTGACGTCCTGATGAGGCTGCAAAACCTCAGGTTCCAATTCTTCCATGCGCCGAGCCTCCCATCCTTTCACCGCCCCAGTCAAACGAAGTTGCCGGGAGGCGTTGGCGGGTTGCGCGCCCTCAATTCCTTTGTTCTCGCCATGAAGCGTGGTGCCTTGGGCTTCAATGGTGGCCTGTTCCAGAAGGTCAAGCACACTTGGAAGCCATTCGATTGGGAGGTCTTTGAACCAAGGGTTGTTGGGTGGTGGCAGCGATGTGCCAAATCGCTCTGCAGTACGTTGGGCCTGGGCCCAATTCAATTGCAAACCCCGCAACCATGCATGCCATGCTTGACGAACCCAAAATTGCTGGTTCGGGTCTTCGCATTCGTCGGGCTCCATACCGGGTGTGCCCTCAGGGACCGGCCCGTGCATATCACCAAGAATCGCGAGAAAATCATTGAGGTCTGCTTGGGATGTGAGGCTATCAAGCACATCGCTGGCCCACCAATCAACACAATAGCCTGAGGGCACGAGACGCTTGTTATTCTCTAAAAATTCGCCATAACCGATCACCAATTCACCGTTGTCCCACACCTGCTTCACGCGCGAACGCAACGGCACATAGTGGCGTGGGTGGTCAATGCGGAGGAAGGCGCCGTCGTCAAGAATGACCCAGGGCCCTTCGGCTTCGTCGCATGGAGTGATGGCGCAGGCTTTTCCAGGGCGTTCAATTTTCATTTGAGTACCGATGGTAATGAAATCATCAAGGGCCAACATGGAGGTCGTGTTGGTCGAGGCTGCGGCCAATCCTGATGGACGGGCCCTTCCATAACGTAGCCGAAAACCGCCTGGCTGGAGTGGACCGCCAAACATCGGCCTGCCAGCGATGATGTCGTCCATGAATTTTGTAATCGGCTGGATTTGTCGGCTCGTGAACACACCCCCTGCCTTGTTCTCTTTCTCCTTCCCTCTGGAAGCAAATTTGGTGATAAATTCCCATCCCGGGAGGTTCAATCGCTCCGTGTGCTTTTGGATTTTTGGGGCTTTCAAACACATTCCTTCTCCAATCACGAGTAGAACTCCGCCCCGAATACGTGCTTCGTCGATATTGCGCACGTTCCCATAGCCTGCACATTCGATGCGTTCGGTGGACTCGCCGTTGATCATCACCGGACAGGCTCGAACGATTTCATCGATTTCGGGAGGGCTGGGTCGATATTGCAGGTTGCCGCGGTACAATCCAAACTCTTCCTTCACCCGTTCTACTTCGGGGTCGGTGGGCTGATAGTGTCCGACGTTCAATTCCCTGCGAATCATGTCCGCAATTAACACGGCGAGGGCTTGTGCCGTTCCACCCGCCGCACGAATGGGGCCAGCAAAATGGACGGAGACAAATTGCGAACCGTCAATATTGTTGAGCAAACGAACTTCACTGATACCTTCCAGCGGGGCCACCAACACCGCTTCGGTCAAGACGGCCAAGCCAACTCGTAGACCAACGTCAATCGATTTCTCAAGGTCGTACCCCTTCGCTCGGAACCCTCGTGCAACCGACTGGGCGATGATGATGGAGGTGGTTTCACGGTCGTTTTCCTTGAGCAATTCGCGGATGTCGTCGGCGACCTCATAGCCGTCAAGATGTTCAATCAACAACTTCTCGGTACGCCCCGCTAAATCGGATGCCCGAGGAATTTCAACCCTCATTTTGTGGTCAAGACCGAGGCCACGTGCCTCCTCTGCAAGGCGGTAGGCTTCATCGGTACGTTCGTCGAGCCATTGATGATACCGTACCATTTCATGTTCCAAACGCTCTACATCCAACCCCAGCAAGGGATTTGATTGGACCGCATGCTTGGATGTTGGTGCCTCACGCATGCCAGTCATCGTTTTCTTGACGCCGACCCTTTATCATCACCACGGTGAGATTTGTTGAGATGAAATGGTGGTCTTCTAAAGGAAAGTTCATGTCATGCGCACTTGAGAACACTCCATGGGCGTTGATGCTTCGGTTCGCTCGCACCCGCAGTGGTTGCGTTTGGCCCAACTCGTGCGAGAGTTGGCGTTCCTTGATGGTGGCAACGATGCAGCCTTTACGCTCGCAAGCGGCCGCACCTCTCGCTGGTTCTTTGATACGAAGCCCGTCATGATGCACCCCGAGGCAGCCCGCATTCTTGGGGAACTGCTCAACCTCCGCATCACAGCCATGGATGCTCGCTTTGTGGGCGGTTTGGAATTGGGTGCTGTGCCACTGACCGCCATTGTTGTGGCCACAGCCCCTGACCACTTGCGAGGGTTCATGGTTCGCAAGGAGCCGAAAGGCAGGGGAGGTCGCAAGACCAACAACCCTCCAGGCATTGAAGGCTCGTCTTTGGAAGGTGGTGGCGATGTGGTCATCGTGGAAGACGTGACCACCACCGGTGGGTCATCCATCGTTGCCGTTGAGCGAATTCACGCCACAACCTCGTGTCGCGTGGTGGGCGTTATCAGTATACTCGACAGAGAAGAAGGGGCTTCGGAAGCCTTTGCTGAGGCAGGAATCCACTTTGAATCCTTGCTGACTCGATCGGATATCACGTCGTTGTGAGGCCTCAGCATGCACCGTGTGGTCAATCCAACAGCCAGCGACATGGAAGGGATGGGCAGCCCAACTCAAGACCTCACCGCTCCAGAAGGGCTGTGCTTCTATCATGCAGAGGAAGGAAAACCCTTGGCGACACCGTGGCAGATTGCCGTGCTGCGAGCGATGATGGTGGCGAATCATGCCCTACCTCGGGGATGGATTTTGGATTGTGCATGCGGAAGTGGCATTCAACTCTCTGCGTACGCCTCTGTGCTTCACCGACCGGTGCTCGGCATCGAACTGGGCGCGCCGAGGGCGATGGCCAGTGCCGTGAATCTCAGAACGGTTGCTCAACACCAACGGGGTGAACAGGAGGCGTGGTTTATCCAGAGCACGCTGGTTGCAGGCGACGGTACACAGGCAAAAGCTGCGCTTGAAGCAGCGGGAGAAGACCAACGCGTTGCGTTGCTCCACCTTGACCCCGCTCGGCCACGAAACAGTCGGACCCATGCACTGGATGAAATGCAACCGGCCTTGCATGAGGTGCTTTCTGCGTGGTCGCCCTACTTTGAAGGTGAACCAGCCGTATTGCTGGACCTCTCACCAAGACTGACCCCCGAACAACGAGAAGAAGTGGAGGGTTTGGTGGACGAGATTTGGCCGAACATTGGCCGAACTTGGGAGTGGACCTCGCGCGGCCAAGGTCGGGTTGACCGCCTGGCCTTGTGGTTGGGTCGCATCGCCGATCAAGACCAGTTGCGCCGTTTCGTACGGGTTCCACCATCGCTTGGTGCGCCTGCACACATCATCACATCAAACAACGAGCCCCTCCCCCTTGAGCCCACCGTCCACCCGCCACAACGAGGGGAATTCGTGAGCCTGCTCGATGCAGCCTTGGTCGAAAGCGGGTTGGTTTCCACATGGCTGGAGCGTGTTTCCAAAGACCGTTCATTTCGTTGGGCCTTTGTTGAGGGACGCCGCCCGCAGGTGCACCACGACCATGCACTACGGTTGAACGAAGAGGACAACCGACTGGTCCAAGCCACCGGAAGGGTGGTGGAACTTTTGCCCATGAACCTCTCTGAAGACACCATCGACGCCGTTGTTGAACATGCCCTTGAACACAACCTTCGCTCCGTCAAACTGCGCCTTGAATTAGACCCAGCCATGCAACCCGTCTTGCAAGGCTCACTTGACCGTCAACTTCAACGTCGACACGGCCACAGAGACGGATTTCTCACCCAACATCCGAACGGCAATGTTCTCCTGCTCTGCATCGTTCAATCTGAAGAGCCACAATAGGGTGCGATTTTTACCGTGTTTCAAGGCTCAGTGGCGCGAATGTCCTTATCGCGGTCTTGATATATGGGAGGTTGGTCGGAGGGATGCTTGACACTGCGTGTGTTAACGTAAAGGTGAAGACGATGGCACGACCGAAGGATGAGGACCTTGGTGACGATTTTTCATACATTTTGCGCATGGCCGATACGGACATGGACGGGTTGAAGCCCTTGGCAACGGCCCTGACCTCAGTCAAAGGCGTCGGTGCTCGCACCGCTATCCAAATTTGCAAGAACACAGGATTTGACCCCGCTCGCCTCGCTGGATTCCTCACCACCGAAGAGCAAGAACAACTCCGCGAGGCCATTGAGTCCTATGCCGAAAACGCCCCGCTTTGGATGCTGAACCGACAGCGAGATTTGGAAACGGGCGCTGAGATTCACCTCACCGGCCAGCAAGTCAAATTCACCCTCAAGGACGATATTGACCGCCTTCGAACGATGAAGTGTTACCGAGGTATCCGACACGCTTCAGGCAACAAAGTCCGCGGTCAGCGCGGTCGCTCCAACGGCCGTGGTGGCTTGACCTTGGGTGTCAGCCGAAAGAAGTGATGAGGAGGGATGAAGATGGGAGAACCAAAGTTTTCACGACCCAAGTACGACACCCCTTCACACCCATGGAAGGCTGACCGAATTGAGGAAGAGCACGCCATTAAGCAAAATCACGGCCTCAAGAACATGAAGGAGATTTGGAAGGCCAAGTCGCAACTCCGACGACACCGACGACAAGCCATGCGCCTCATCGGTATGGTCGACACGACCGAAGGGCACGGCAAGCGAGAAATGGAAGACCTGCTACGCTCTCTTCACCACAAAGGATTGATCACATCCGATGCTGAGTTGGGTGACATCCTTTCTTTGACCACCGAAGACATGCTGAACCGCCGCCTGCAAGCCCAAGTCTACTACAAGGGTCTGGCTTGCTCGATGAAGCAGGCCCGTCAACTCGTGACGCACGGCCAAATCTGCATCGGCGACCAGAAAGTGACCATTCCGTCCTACGCCGTCAGCAAAGACGAGGAGGCCGAATTGCGCTACCATCCAAGCTCAGCCTTGAACGACCCGAATCACGCCATCCGCAAAGCCATTGAAGGCGTTCGTGAGAAAGCCGAATACGGCGATGAGAACGTGGACCCTGAAGCGACACCTGAATTCGCCGAAGAAGTTCGCGAAGCAGGAGAAGCCTCAACGGCAGCAATTGAAGGGGGCGATGAGTGATGACCAGGAAAGCCATTGTCAACATCTTCAGCTCCTACAACAACATTCTGATGACGGCCACCGACCTCACCGGGGCCGAAACCATCACCACCTGCAACGGCGGTGAGGTCGTGAAGGCTGGTAAGGACAAAGGCGGTCAATTCGCTGCAACCCGAGCAGCTGAACGCATGGCAGACGCTTTGAAGGACAAGGAATTCACTCAACTTGTCGTAAAATATCGCGCCCCAGGCGGTAACCTCTCCAACAACACGGGCCCTGGTGCTCAAGCAGCGATCCGAGCCTTGACCCGTGCCGGGATGACCATCACTCGAATTGAGGATGTCACGCCCATCGCTCACGACGGTACCAAGAAAAAGGGTGGCCGACGTGGACGCCGCGTTTGATGAAGGTGAACAAAATGAAGACGGAAGTTGTAGAAGGTTGGCCTCAGGGTCACGAAATCCGAATCCTGATCAGCGAAACAGATGCTTCGCAAGTGAACGCCATTCGCCGTGCACTCATCGCTGATGTCCCAAAACTCGCCATCACCCGTGTTGACTTTTCGCAAGGCGTGACGCAAGACAACAAGGGTGAAGTCGTTGAATCCGTCAATGTGCTGCCCGACGAAGTCTTGGCCCACCGATTGGCCATGATCCCCATTCCAACCAACCTTGAGGAAGGCTTGGTCTTCCCTGATGAATGCGAAAACTGCCGAGATGTCGTGGAGAAAGACAAGGGTTGCCCGATGTGTCAAGTGCTCTACACGCTTTCTGCACGTGGTCCTTCTGCCGATGCCGATGAAGACTTCAAAACCGTCTATGCCGGTGACATTACCACCATTTCCGACCCGGTCTTTGACATCCGTGACGAGCACAAGCAGATTCCACTCACCGTTCTCTCGAAAGGCCAGTTCCTTGAATTCTACGCCTTCGCCGTCTTGGGCCGAGGACGTGACCACGCCAAGTGGTCCCCTGTTGCTGCAGTCGGCTTCCGACCTCACTGCGTTGCGGTGTTGAACAAGCCAAAGAAGGCAGAGGTGTTGTTCAACCTCGGGTTGACCACCACCGACGGTGTTGCTATTGACGCCAAGTTGTTCGGCAAGGACAAGAAAGTCACCAACATCAACCACGTCATGGACCTTGAGAAAGCCCTTCACCAAGTCGGGCCAGGTACGGGACGTGATGCTGACTTTGATGATGCCATCACGATGGAACCCGTTGACGGTGCCTTCGTCTTCTCCTATGAGACCGATGGCAGCCTCGACCCCGTAACCGCCTTCAACATGGCCCTGAACGAATTGAGCAAGCGCTTCAACAACCTAAGCGAAGACCTCGCATCAGCGCTTGCTTGAATGCTTTAGAGCACACTTCATCAGCCTAACCGCTCTGGGTAGGGACGATGCCATCCACCGACGAGGCGCTTTGCGGTGGTCACATCACCCTCCTCTTTTCCATTGACAAATCAGCGAGGCTCAAGCGCGGTCAAGGGAGCCGTGGCGTGGGGTTTACCGTTCAACACGGGGTTCATGTTTCGGGCACCTTGCACACCCTCGTTGAGAAAATGCCGCTGAATACCATGGCCGGTGTAGAACCCGACATGAGAAACGAGGCGCTTGGTCATGAGGCCTCAAGCGTCACCATCACGGACATGCACGGCCAGGCGATGGAAGACCCAACTTTGTACCTTGATTACATCGAGGCCTGCCACGACGCAACCTTGCTGCGCGATCACGAACGCTTGAAAGTCCATGTGACCCTCCAATGCCCGACAAGCCAAGGATTTGGTATGTCGGCTGCCGGATTGGTGGCGCTCGGTCGCTTGATTCATTCGTTAACGGGGCGAGGCCACCCATTGCAATATCTGAAAATAGCCCATCGGATTGAACGTGAACACGGGTCCGGTTTAGGCGATGTGCTCGGGATTTCGGTTGGTGGCGTGGAATTACGACGTCAACCCGGGGCCCCTGGGTGGCCTGGAGAAGCGGTGAGTTTCGCTGTTGAAGCGCCGGTGTTGTTGGTATGGGATGCGCACGAGGAGCGTCACACCTCCACCTACATCGATGACCCCACCTGGCAGACAGCGATCACGGCTGCTGGCGAGCAAGGTGTCAAGGTGCTAGCCAAGGGCGCGTGGGATGCATCCCGTTGGCCTGAGTTGCTCGAACAATCAAGGGCCTTTGCAGATGTCTCGGGTATGCTATCTGAATCGGTTCGCGCACGGGTGTACCATGCCGCGTTGGAAGCGGTGCAAGATGCTGGGTTGCAAGCCTTGGTGGCCGTCCGGCTGTGTATGCTAGGGAGTTCAGTGGCCATTCTTCCCCGCCGTCTTCACCAACCTGCCGATGAACAAGACTTGTTGCGCTTAGCCGAACACATCCAGGAACGCGGGTTGAGCACCTTGCTCACGGCGATTGCTGACATCAGTCCTCGTTGAGTTTTGAAAGGTCAATGGGGCCCGAGTCAAGCATTTGAACACCTGGTAAAAACAAATTCTCGCAAAAACCATGTCGGAACATAATGGCACCGCTGCCCCATTCCTCGATGTAACGATTCATTTGTTTCTTCATTTTCTTGCGTTGAAAGTCAACATCTGCACCATAGAAATGCTTGGCATCAATCCAAGCAACCGGATGGCCATTGATGTACACATGGTCCAAAAACAGGAGGTCGGGCGTACGGACGGGTCTTCCCAAGGCTTCGGATTGCTCCTTGACCATCTCGGGTTGCCGGCGTAGACGAATGCCTTGGTCAAGGAACCAATCAGCGAGTATGTCTTCAAATAAATCCGCTTTAACTTGCGTTTCTGACTGGTCCACACTGGCCACGCGGTCGGCTGCTTCAGCGGCTTCAAACTCACGAAGTTCGCGTTCTTTCATCGACGTCGGGTTTCGAAGGCTTTCCTTGATTTTGGTCTTTGACCAACCCATGGATTCCAAGATGACACGGAACAGGTTCATCGGCGAAAAGTCGTATTCGTTGGAAAGTTCCAGAACGGAGGTCCCCGCTCGGTATTTGCGAGCAAGTTCTTTGCCGAGGGACTTCAAACGGTGGTGCGAGTACACCGTTTTTTGTTGTAGCAAGGCTGAACGAAGGGACAAGGCTTGTTCGAGGGTCATGGATTCGCCACGCACGCGGTCGGCGATGTCGTCCACCCGTTCATCGGTCAACCAACCGTATTCACCGCGTTTAACAACCCACTCGGCCACGTTCTCTTCGGTTTTCAACGGTACCGGGCTGACCGCCCATTCAAGATGGAATGTCTGCGGATCTTCATGGTCATGTGGAATGGCCATCGGCCGCGGGCGAGCATCAAACCGCCGCTCAGCCTTTCCCTCCATACGGCGTACTTCTGATGCCGAGCGCTCCTCCAGCGTCGAGCGCTTCGGCCCCCCGTACCTTCGCCCTGACCGACGCCCATTATGGGAGCCTCGGTTCCGGCGGGATGAATCACTCATGAGAGGATTGCATCGGCGACACTCAATGAAGCCTCCCCCGTAGGTGGATGCACGCCAGCACGCGAGGTTCTTATGCAGGACTTCTATCCAAAGGCATGCGCTTTACGGTGCTCCATGTCCTCTTGGCGGCAGCCCTGCTTGGATTTTCCACTATGCCGCTGGTTCAGTACGGCGATGCAGTGACCCTCAATAACGACGGCCCTCTGTTGACCGGGGAAGAAAACACCTCAGGTTGGCTGGCCAGTGCAAGTGGGTCAAGTAGCGAACAAGTGTCCTCCATGGTCCCGCTTTCAAACGGCTCCATCATCGTGGCCGGTTCGTTTGAACAAAACATAGCCTTCGATGGCGATGTTATCGGATTCTCAAGCGAGGATTCATCATTTGGCGTTGATTTCTTCATCGGTTGGATTGATGAAGAAGGGAATTGGAGCTACAGCGCCAACGGCAGCAGTTCCGGCTTGGACAACATTGCCGCCATGGCAGCGCTGAGCGACGGCACCATCGTTGTCGCTGGAACCTATTGTGACATGACGCTAGGCGACCCGTGCAACCTGACACTTGGCGACCTTGACCCCATCAACAAAAGCGCTAACGACGACGAAAACGCCGTGTTTTTGGCGACCATGACACCCAACGGTGAGTGGGTTTGGGCCACATCCTTTTCCAACCCCTACCAAATGATGGTGGTTGACCTTATGGTCACGCAAAACGATGAGATCCATCTGGCCGTCTTGCACCGTGGTGAACTCGTCGTTAACAACCTCACCTCTCCCGCCAGCGTTACTCAAGAGGCGGTGGCTTTGTTGATGATGGACGACCAAGGGAGTTTGATTGGCCTCCACACCGTCTTTTCCACCCAAGCGCTGGACGACACCGGTTCCTTGTGCAAAGACACCACTGGCCAAACTTACTTTGCTACAAGTTTCATGGACATGGTGATTTTTGGTGAACATGAGGTCAACAGCACCGGCGGGCTCAACGTAGCTGTGGGCAGTTATTCAACGGCAAGTTGGCAGTGGGTAGCCCAAGCAGGCGGGTCTGATGACACCACGGCGGTCGCCTGCGCCGGACGGCCCGGAGGCGGCATCAGTGTGGTCGGGGATTATTTGCAGAACCTCACATTTGGTGTACATGCCGTTGATGATGCCGTTTGGATTGATTTCTACGAAGCGCATCTCTCTCCTTCGGGCGAATGGTTGCATGCCGCTGGATTCGGTGGGAACGGAGCCGACCGCGTGAAAGACGTTCACGTCTCGGACCAAGGCGATACCGTCGTGGTCGGAGAAACCACGGGGAGCATCATCTTGGGTGAATACACATTGACCGATATCGATGGCATCAACGATGGAAACCACTTCGATGTGTTCCTTGCCCAACGCCAAGCCAGCGGAGCGTGGGACTGGGCCATCTCTGGTGGGGGTCCAGGTAACGACCTCGCTACGGACTTGATCTTCAGCGCCACGGGTTCACCTGTGGTCGCCTTCAATGCGAACGCTGACGGTACGTATGGCGGACACACCTTTGACCAACGCAATCAACTTGACATGGGCGTTTGGTTGTACGAAACCGACCTTGATTTGGATGGGGTGCTGGACGGTGTTGACAATTGTCCGAAACTGGCCAACCCTGACCAAGCCAACTTGGATGGAGATGCCTTTGGTGACGAGTGCGACGACGACGATGATGGCGACGGGGTTGCCGACCTGAACGACGATTGCCCGAGCGGCGAAGTCGGTTGGCTGGCCAACAGTAACTCAGACCACGACGGCGATGGATGCCGAGACGCGACCGAAGATTTGGATGATGATGAAGATGGTATCTTTGACACCAACGACCTGTGTCCCAAAGGCCCCGTTGGTTGGATTTCCGATGAAGAGAACGACATTGAGGCCGATGGTTGTGCGGATATTGACGCTGACGGCGACGGGTTCGTGGACCAGGCAGACAATTGTCCTGCTGTAGCCAACCCCACCCAAGCCGATTTGGACAACGATGGCATCGGTGACCTCTGTGATGCCGATAAAGACGGGGACGGGATTACCATTCCCGATGACAATTGCCCCAACGACCTCACGCCGTGGATTTCAATCAACTTGAACGATTACGACCGGGACGGTTGTATGGACGAGACAATGGATGAAGACGACGATGACGATGGCGTGTTGGATGTTGATGATGCGTGCCCGCTTGGTGCGAAAAATTGGATCGCTGATGCTGCCTCCATGGACCACGATAACGACGGATGTGCTGACGCTACCGAAGACGGCGACGACGACAACGATGGGGTACTGGACGGCGTTGACCGATGTCCGAAAGGAATGCTTGGCGTTGCGCAAGCCGGTCAGGACATGGACGGTGACGGCTGCATTGATGCCGTGGAGGACGATGATGACGACCAAGACGGGGTGCTTGACCCGTTGGATGAATGTCCGCGCTCGGACCCAGCAGACCAAATTTCATCGAATGGATGCAGTCAATTCCAACTGGATGACGATGGTGACGGTGTGGTCAATGCCTATGACTTCTGTCTGAATTCAGCAGCCAATGCCGTTGTGGACCAACAAGGGTGTGACGCCAGCGGTCTTTCCCCTTCATCCAACACAGAGGACGAGGGTTGGGGGCTTGCTGGATGGCTGTTCTTGCTTGCCTTGGTGGTTGTTGGGCTGGCCATCTACACCAATAACCAACGGCCAGGTCCACCGCTTGATACGGTCACAAAGATCCCTCCGCCACGCCCGGCATCCATTGATGAAGCCGAATGATCAGCCATAGATGATGCTGGGTGCCAGCGGCATGGCTGAAGATGCACGTTCGGTTGTGTCTTCATCACTCTCGCCAACCACAACATGAACGGCTTGGAGATTTAATTCGGCTGCGATAAATGCCGATGCCTGCGACAGCACATCGGCCTCGTTCATCGATGAGGAAACCACTTCTCTGGAGGCGTCGTCCCACTTGAAGACCTGAGGCAACATCTTCTTGGCCCAATGACCGATGATTTCCTCTTTTCGTTCGCCTTGAGCCATCGGCATCGCCTGCAGGACCGGCATGAATTGCTTCGGATGCCCTCCCTCTGCGATGAACGCCAAAGCAGCCTGTGCCATGTCGCGTTTCCAAGCAGGGGCAACGACGAACGTGGCCTCAGTGGCCGGCGCACCCAAATGCCGCTCGGCCACGACATGGACTTTACGAGCCTGTTCCAGGACATCTCGAATGTACTGTTCAGAGGCGAGGCGCACCAGCGCATCGTCGTCAAGAGGAGATGGTAGGGCGAGTGAACTCGCAGAGACAAAGCCAGAGGTGGCGTTCAGTCCATCCCACCACTCTTCGGCCAGATGCGGAGTGGAGACAGAAAGAAGTTGAGACCACAATGGTAGCATCCAGTCAGCGATGCTTCGACAGCCACCGCCTCTACGGACATACCAGTTGATGTCCTTGATGATGTCGTAATGGCTGATTTCAACAGCCCGACGTAAGTCGTACGCCTCCATGGCTGCAACGAATTCATGGACGCGTTGTGTAAAACGGGTTTCCATCCATGCATCCATTGGCGTGGAGGCTTCTGGCCAAGCCAAAATCTGTGCGGGCATGGTTTGGAGTTGAAGCATCACGCGATGATTGGCCTCCAAGGCCGTGTCGGACCAATCCATGCCTGCCGTGGGGTTGGCTGCAAAGAGAATGAACAAGCGCACGGTGTCCGCTCCGAACCGCTCAATCATGTCTTCAGGCGAAACGGTGTTGCCTAGGGATTTGCTCATTTTGGCAGAGCGGGTGCCCAATTCGCCGTCACAATGGGGGCAGGGAGCGCCTGCATGAGCGACCGACAGCGTCACACCGCAAGCGGCACAAAACGGCGCCGATTTGTTGACCATGCCTTGGCAGAGCAATTCATGAAACGGTTCATCCACGTTGACCAAGCCCAAATCTCGCAGAGCTTTGGTCATGAAGCGGGCGTAAATCAAGTGCATCTGAGCGTGTTCAATACCCCCGCAATAGAAGTCCACTTGCATCCAATGGTCGGCAATGGCTTGGTCAAACGGCCGGTCATCGTTGAGGGCGTCGGTGTAGCGCAGGAAGTACCATGAAGAATCCATGAAGGTGTCCATGGTATCGGTTTCACGGCGTGCATCTGCACCACAAGAGGGGCAAGGTGCGTGGACAAAAGACAACGAAGTTTCCAGAGGGTTTCCTTGACCGAACACCACATCGCGGGGAAGTTCTACAGGCAAATCCTTCTCAGGTACGGGAACGGCACCGCAATCTTTGCAGTGGATGACCGGGATGGGTGTGCCCCAGTAGCGTTGCCGAGAGAGCAACCAAGGGCGTATTTTCCAATTCACGGTTTGCTCACCACAGCCGGCCTTTTCCAGCGCTGCGCAAACAGCATCCTTGGCCTCTTGGCCGTACAGACCGTCAAAGCCCTCGAGCGGGCTGTTCACCATCCATCCGAGTTCGGTTTCCGCCCGCTCCATGGGCGCATCAGCATCACCATGTTCGGCCATCACCAAGACTCTGGGGATGGGGATACCGTAGGCACTCGCAAACTCAAAGTCACGCTCATCGTGTGCAGGAACGGCCATCACTGCCCCCGTTCCGTAGGTGGCGATGACGAAATTACCAAACCAAATCGGCACTTCATCACCGGTCAAGGGGTGAATGGCGTACCGGCCTGAAAAGACACCTTTCTTCTTGTTCATGTTCTTGATACGGTCAAATTCCGACATGCTGACGACTTCGTCGTGCAACTCACGCCATGCCTCTTCGTGTTCGCTGCCTGCGACCAATTCAGCCGCCATGGGGTGTTCGGGAGCAAGGGTGACAAAGGTGGCGCCAAACAATGTATCTGGCCGTGTGGTGTAAACCTCGATGCTGGCGTCTTGTCCAGCGATAGCAAAGCGAATGTTCGCACCTTCCGAACGGCCAAGCCAATCTTGCTGGAGCGACTTGACGTTCTCGGGAAACGCAATCGTGTCAAGCCCATCGTACAGTTCTTGGCCGTATGCGGGTAGATCGAGGAACCATTGACTCATGGTTTTCTGCAACACAGGTCCATTGCAGCGCCAGCAGCGACCTGCCTTTACTTGCTCATTGGCCAAAACGGTGACACAATCCTCGCACCAGTTCACTGGTGCACTCTCTCTGCGCGCCAACCCTTTTTCCATGAATTTGGTGAAAAACCACTGGTTCCACTTGTAATAGCGTGGGTCGTGACTCTTGAGGGTTCGGCGCCAGTCGTACGAGAACCCCATACGCTTGATTTGGGCGGTGATGGAGGCCATGTTTCGCTCTGTGATGTCGTGGGGATGGCCTCCCTCGGAGATGGCTGCGTTTTCGGCTGGCATACCAAAGGAGTCGTAGCCCATCGGGTAGAGCACATCAAAGCCCATCATGCGCTTAAACCGGGCTACCGCGTCCCCGATGGAATAATTACGAACATGCCCCATGTGCATTTTTCCAGATGGGTAAGGGTACATCTCAAGGCAGTAAAAGGAAGGGCGGCCTTCGCGAATCTCAGCGTCAAACAGTTTCGCATCTGCCCATTTTTGCTGCCAGCCCACCTCGTCAACGGCCTTGAGTTCGGTTGACATGGGCGTTCACCGTCCACTGGACAAGGCCTCCCACTCAACAACACGCTATGAAAGCCACGCTTGACATTCGCACCAATGGGTCAAAGAACGACGCCCTTCAGTTTTGGCCGAAATCATCGCTTGTCTCGAGCAGGAAGATGGCTTCGCGAGTCAACTTGTAGCGATTCATCACGCCCATCTTTCGCCGTTCAACCAAACCATACTTCTGCAATGTTCGCAGGTGGTGAGAAATCAATTGCTGGCTCTTCTCAAGACGCTTGGCCAATTCTGCTTGGGTCGGGAATTGACCCAATTCCCCGTCGTGGTCGAGCAGATTCAAGATCTTGCCCTGCAGACTGTTCGGGTCTGGTGAAAGCGGCGGTACAGGAAGGTCATCGTCAGCGGTGTTTGGATGCAACTGGTTGGTCAGCGGGTAATAGCGAACCAAGCGTCCATCGTTCTTTCGCCACACGTTTTCTTCGGCTTCCAGTACTCGCAAATGATGCGTAATTTGTCCATTGCTCATGTCAAGGGCACTCATCAAGGCACGGAAGTGACAGCCCGGATTGGCCGTGAGGTACCCCATCAATCGGCCTCGCTGATACCGCCCGTCGGTGGTCTCATGCGTTTTGCCCAACAGGCCGATGAACCACAAGCCAGCCATGGTGGCCGGTAGCCTCAACCCTTCGTTCGTGGCCACCACGATACCCAAGATGGAGAGCACTGAAGCCGTCACAATCACCGTCACAACCGGAACCACGGGGTCAATCGCCACCTCAGGGTCTTCTTCCACCAGCACCGTCTCTGCAACCGATTCCTGTTGTTCTTGAGCAAGAGGTTGTTCCATCAAGACCTCCACCACTTCAACGGAAGGTGCGGAAAAGGTGGCACACGCAGGCGAAGGGGTCGTGTCTACGACTTCGTAGATACCTTGCACAGCACCGTTTGGCGTCCAGGAAGGCAGGGTTCGTGCGTGGGAGAGCAAAACTGTGGAGTCGCCGACTTCCATCACATAGCATGTGCCGGTCTCGGTCAAGAGTCCCATCCAAGTGCCAGTAAGTTCGTATGAATTGAGGACGGGTTGTTCTTCTTCGGGTTCGGTATTCACGTCCTCCGTGAAGGTTTCAGGCCAAGCAAGGTCGATGGTGGCGACCACATCGGACGAGGCGAACATGGTGACCTCAAGGGTGTAGAAGCCATCGGGTAGCAATGGCTGACCGTTTTGCACCATCTCCACCTCAAGCACATCAAACATCAAGGCCGCTGCACCGCTGGGAACAAACACCTTGCGTCCATCGTATTCGCCGCACAGGGCTTGGAACCGGTGAACCGAGACGCCCGAGGTGTCAACAAAGTCCAACGCGTAAGTGCACGGTTGTACCATCCGAAGATAGTGAGCATCGCCTTCGTTGGACATCACCGTGCTGACCTGCAAGGTGTCTTCATCCAACCACGACGAAGTCGCCTCCAATGTCAGCGAAGAGGACGAGGTGCAAGGATTGGCCTCGGCATCTCTGTACTCCACCGTCTGCAGGGTGGCGAGGTTGAATTCAGGGAGTTCAGCGACAACGGTGTAGGTTCCCGGCTGAACACGGCAGCCATCGTTGTCAAAGAAGCCCCATTGTGGCAATGTAAAGGTCATGGGAGAGTCGGCTTTGAGTGAATCTTCGAGCTCAATGGTCTGACACGTTTTGTCAGCGCGTGAGTCGAACACCACATGACCCAAATCGTCGAGCACCCAAAGTTCTGCCTTGCATGTGGATGTGAAGGCCATCGTTTGGTCTTCGAGGCTGGTGCTGGTCAACAGAAGTTCACTGACGAGAACATCGCCCTGGCCGAAGGCCCGTGCTTCGTTGGTGTTGAGGGCAAGCGATGGTGTGGCTTGGAGCGCCATCGGCCCGGTGAGGCCCTGCAAGGTTTGTGCATGGACAAAGGACTTGCCGGGCGTTGAAATGCGGACATCCAGCGTTTCGGGTGAGGCAACCACCAGTTGGTCAACGAGCATCACTTCGCCGGGCATCAGTGTCTCAACTTCTCCAAAGCAGGGGGCGCCAAGGCGAGACTCTGTACCGATTCGGACTTCCATCGAACACGCAGGAAGAAGGTCAAGGTCAACCGCTTGGGCGGTGGGGTTGTGCAGGCTGACCAAGCCCACCCAAGCACCGTCGGCCTCCGCCGTTCGCTGCATCCATTCCACTGAGTAAGTCAACCCGTCGGGAAGCGTGACCGGTGTTTGGACCGTGGCAACAACGTGTTGAGTAAGGCCGGTCTTGGTATGCATCAATTCAACCGTGTAGGTGCCGCTTTGCAGCCATTCACCCTCAGCATCTTTCATCCCCCATTCCACGGCGTCAAATGTGTGGTTTTCTCCGGCAAAGAAGTCTTGGCCTTGCTCTTTATCTGGGCACAACGCATCACCGTCGACCACCATGACGCCGCTTTCGTTGTAAACATTCAACACGAAACGGCAATCCGGGTTCATAGGAACGGTCACGGCGGTGTCACCATCATTGTACATGGTCGGTGTGAAGACGAGGGGTTGGTCAGCATCGTACCAAGGCTGCCCGAGGGCCTCACTCACTTCGGTTTCAAGGCGCACATCGCTCAACGTAGCTGAAGCGAAACCGACCAAGAGGGAAGCCATAAGCAACCCCGCCACCAACAAAAGTCGGCCTGTCGGCTTCTCGCCCATGTGAAAACATGGTCGCTTCCCCTTTGAAAGGACAGCGGTGCAAACCATGCGTAAAAATCACAGATTATCGAGGTCAAACATCTGAGGAATGGATGCTTCTTGGGCTTCTTGTTGCTGCATTTCATAGTGTTTCCACTCAGGCAACCCCTCGGTACCTTCCCAACCTAGCGCTCTGGCTTCAGCAAAGTTCCCTTGGCTGATATAATGTTGAATCCATGCTTGGCGTCGCTCTTCCTCATCGTTTGCTTCTGCTTTCAGTCGTTCTTCTTCTTCGCGTGTGGCGACCGCTTTTCGCGCCCCAGCCGCCCGCGAGACTTGGGCGACGATGTTCAGGGCCAGCAAGAACGCAATGATGCCGCCAACGTACAGGAGCAAGTTACCGCCACCGGCCAAGTCATCTGCATATTCTTCGTTTGACATCAAGGTCGGGTCGGAGAGAATGGTGCACTTCGCTTTGTCAGCCAAGGTGGCGTACATAGGGTCCCAAGGGCACTGGTCTGCATCATCGGAAACGCCGTCGTTATCAGCATCGGGACACCCGAAGTAAACCGCATCAAGACCAGTGACCGATGTCCCAGGAACGAGCGGACAAGCGTCCGGTTGATAGGCGCCCATCACGGCATTGTCACCGTACCCATCTCCGTCAAAATCAAGCCATTGCGAAGCGCGGAGCGGGAAGTTATCTACTCGGTTGGAGCTGTTGTCGTTATCGCCCCAACCGTCACCATCCATGTCGGACCATTGGGTAGCGATCTCTGGGAAGGCGTCACCGCGCTGGTCACGCAGGGTGATGTACATTCCAGGGTTTTCGCTGTCTTCTACAGTGGTGTTTTCCCAGAAGTAATTGTCACCGTAACCATCGCCATCGGTGTCCGTCCACTGTTCAGGATCGTTAGGGAACGCATCATCAAGGTCAGCATATCCGTCAACATCGCTATCGGGACACCCTAAACGACCGGCTTCAGTCGAGGTCCCAAAGACCTCAACACATGCATCACCACTCGGTACGTTCGTGTTGTCACCGTACCCATCACCGTCAGCATCGGCCCATTGGAACGGGTCATCGGGAAACACGTCCAACGGGTCGGTCACACCGTCAAGATCGCTGTCGGGACAACCCCGGGTGTCTTCATCAAAGGATTCGCCGTATTCGAGTGGACACACATCGCCCTCAGTTCCGTTTGGATTGTCGCCGTATCCATCACCGTCTGTATCGCTCCATTGGGTCGGGTCATTTGGGTATGTGTCTCCGTTGGTCCCTCCTGGGTTGTCTCCGTAGCCATCATCGTCGCTGTCCTTCCATTGCGAGGTGTCGTCAGGGAAAGCGTCGGGGTTGTTTCCGCTGGCATTATCCCCGCGGTTGTCACCGTCTCGGTCCGACCATTGAGTGGGGTCATCGGGAAATGGGTCACCTGCGTTGGAATATCCATCGCCGTCACGGTCTGCGCAACCATATCGGTCAATCGTTGATGTTCCTGCCGTTGACGGGCAATCATCGGGCGTGTTGCCGTTGGGGTTGCTACCAAACCCATCGTTGTCCTCATCACACCACTGCGTGGCATCGTTTTGGAAAGCATCGGCCCCGTAGCAATCTGTGGTAGCCGGCCAATCCATCGTCGGGTCAGAATAGCCGTCCCCATCGCTATCCTTGCAACCCAAGCGGTCCACTTCTGAATCGCCCCATTCGGTAGGGCACGCATCCACACGAGAGCCAAATTGGTTGTCACCGTACCAATCTCCGTCAGTATCGTTCCATTGCGTACGGTCAAGGGGGAAAGTATCTGGCATGACAGCGACGCTCAGCCACTCTCCTGGCCATGTTACGGGTCTGTATGTTGTCCATGATGCATTCGCAAAGTTATCCCCGTAGCCGTCACCATCAGTATCGTTCCACTGGGTTGGATCGTTGGGGAAGGCATCGCCGGTCTGGTTGAGATGGAATTGATAGGCGTCCAATTCAAAGTGGTAGTTGTCTCCATGACCGTCCCCATCAGTGTCAAGCCACTGCAAAGCATCGTTGGGCGCCCAGTCGCCTGCATCCGACCAACCGTCACCATCGCCATCTGGACAACCAAACCTGTCCTCGGTTGAATTTCCTTGAACAGACGGACAAGCATCGGGTTGGAAGGCTGGCGAAGGGTTATCACCGTACCCGTCGCTATCTGTGTCGTTCCATTGGGTTGATTCATCGGGGAAGGCATCCACTCTGCCGTCCCCTTGGTCGGAGGTGTTCCACCCGTCGTTGTCGGGGTCCAAATTGGACGACCAGAAATACACGCCTTCGTTGTCTTGCCCCATCACCGAGATAATGTCCAACCCGTTGGGGTGCCAGTCAAACCCGTACATTCTCCCACATACATTCGGGGGCGCAGTTGTGTCGGTGCATGGGTCGCCTGTGGGCCGAGCACTCAGGCGGGTCACCAATGAATTCGAGTTGATGTGATAGATGGTCACCGATGCAGCGTCATCGGTGTAAAAGTGGAAGGAATACCCTACTTGACTTCCATCAGGTGAGAACCGGGTCTCGCTGCATCGGGAAGTCCCGGTTTTGGCCATGACTTGGGTCCCGTTGTCCAAGCCCCAGACCCGAAGAACTGTGCTTTGGTAGGCAAGCCCCGTATCATCGCAGGCACTGATCCAATTCCCGTCGGGAGAAATATCCACGCCCCTTACATTTTGTGAGCCATGGTTGATGGTTCGGGTCACCTGCCACGAAGAGGTGTTGATGACATAAACGACGCCATCTCCGCCAACTGCAGCACGGCTTCCATCGGGAGAGAGGGCGACGGAGGAGAAGGACGACTCGTTGTTGGGTTGGAAGGAATGCCAGATCGTACCGTTCACCGCATTGGCTGCGTAGACCTTCCCACTGTTGGACCCCCACCCTTCTCCTACTGCAATGAAGCCGCTGCCATTGGGAAAAAACGCCACATCGCGCACGGTTCCTGGGTCAGTGGGGGCAATGGCCGTTTGGATTTCGGTGAGGTTTGAGGTCCAGTAAATGTTGACGCCTGAGGAAATGGAGGCCGCGAGCATGGTGCCATCGGGACTCCAAGATAAGCGGTTGCCCCACCACGAACTCGAAATTTGAGCGCTGGTCTGGAGCAACGTTTGGGTAGAAACGTTGTAGATTTTCACATATTGATTTTCACGAATGGCAACGAACTCGCCCGTAGGAGAATAGGCTGCATCAAACACATCGGTCGTCGCGGTGAGTGTTGCATCAAGAGAGAAACTTGGGTACCGTGAAGTCCATGCATCGTTGAGGTCCGAACGCCCATCACCGTCTTTGTCGGGGCAGCCTTGACGATCCACCGTGGAATCGCCCGATGCGTGGGGGCAGTCATCCAATGCATCGTCAATGCCATCGCCGTCTGCATCCACTGCTCCAGCCGTGGGTAGAACCGCCGTTTGCAGGAGCAGAAAGCAGATGATGCTGACCGCTTGAAGGCGAACCATGCACAGCGACAATAACGTATAATATATCAAAATTGTTGGAATTTGGAAGGCTAGGGGCTGTCCAAATCCAACATGGAGGGAATGGCTGCTTCTTGCGCGGCTTGCTGCTGCATCTCGTATTGTTTCCACTCAGGCAAGCCTTCCGTACCTTCCCACCCTAAGGCTCGGGCTTCGGCGTAATTCCCTTCAGCAATGTAATGCTGAATCCATGCTTGACGGCGTTCCTCTTCCTCGGCAAATGAGGCTTGGACCATCATCTCCTCTCGCTTGGCCGCCACCGCCTTGCGCTTTCCAGCAGCCCGTGAAACTTGAGCGACGATGATGAGGGCGAGCATGAAGATAATCACGCCGCCCATCCAGACCAAGGTGTTCGTTTCTCCGCTCAAGAAGGTGCCCGAGTTCTCCTCGCTACCGCTTGCACTGGGATCTTTGGTAATGGTGCATTTGGTCTTGTCAGCCGCAAGCGAGTATGCTGGGTCCCATGGACAGGCATCGGCATCATCGGCAACACCGTCGCTATCAGCATCGGGACAGCCATACCATTCTTCCTCCAAGCCAGAAGTTGATGTCCCGGGAACTTTTTGACACATGTCGGGTTGGTAACCCGTGACATTATCGCCGAAGCCATCACCGTCAAAGTCAAGCCATTGACTGTTGCGCAACGGGAAACTGTCCACGCGATTTGAACTGTTGGTGTTATCGCCCCAGCCATCACCATCGATATCCGACCACTGCGAAGCAATATCGGGGAATGCGTCGCCCCGTTGTTCACGCAACGTGATGAACATGCCTGGGTTTTCGGAATCTTCTACCGTGATGTTCTCCCAGAAGTAGTTGTCACCATAGCCATCGCCATCGGTGTCCACCCATTGTTCGTGGTCGGTTGGGAAGGCATCGTCAACATCAGCATAGCCGTCCAAGTCTGCGTCGGGGCAACCCTGTCGACCTTCTTCAAACGATTTTCCAAACTCTTCAACACAGTCGTCCCCGCTTGGGACATTGGTGTTGTCACCATAGCCGTCACCATCGGTATCGGCCCACTGGAAAGGATCGTTCGGGAAGGCATCGAGCGGGTCGGTGACGCCGTCCAAATCGCTGTCAGGACATCCTCGGCTGAGGGGCTCCTGAGATTCACCGTAATCCATCGGGCAGACGTCTCCATCGGTTCCTTCAGCGTTGTCACCGTAGCCATCGCCGTCCTCATCACTCCACTGCGTCGAATCGGTCGGGAACGCGTCCCCGTTGTTGCCTCCTGGATTGTCGCCGTAACCGTCACCGTCGGTGTCCTTCCATTGCGAGGTGTCGTCTGGGAACGCGTCGGGATTGTTGCCGCTGGCGTTGTCGCCGCGGTTATCGCCGTCTCGGTCCGACCACTGCGTTGGGTCATCCGGGAAGGGGTCGCCTGCGTTGGAATACCCATCGCCGTCTCGGTCGGCACAACCAGCTCGGTCAATGTACGATGTGCCGGCCGATGAAGGGCAATCATCGGGGTTGTTCCCGTTGGCGTTGCTCCCGTATCCATCGTTGTCTTCATCGCACCATTGCGTAGGATCGTCGGGGAACGCATCGGCTCCGAAGCAATCGGTGGTTGCTGGCCACCCCGCATCGGGGTCGGAGTACCCATCGCCGTCAGCATCTGGACAACCGAGACGGTCGTACTGGGAATCACCCCATTGGTTGGGGCACAAATCAGCACGATCGCTGTTCGGGTTGTCGCCGACCCAATCTCCATCTGTGTCCATGTACTGCGTTCGGTCAAGAGGGAAGGCGTCTGGTTCGTTGGCTGAGGTCAACAAGACGCCAGGCCATTCACTTGGGCGATAGGAGGTCCATGAGGCGTTCTCGTAATTGTCACCGTAGCCGTCGCCATCCGTGTCGTTCCATTGGGTTGCATCGTTGGGGAACGCATCACCGGACTGGTTCACATGGAACTGGTATTCATTTACCTCGTACAGGTAATTGTCACCGTAGCCGTCACCATCAGCATCAACCCACTGGTCGGGGTTGTACGGTGCCCAATCTCCGGCATCCGACCATCCGTCGCCGTCAGCGTCAGGGCATCCGTATCGGTCTTCGGTTGACGTACCAGCGACGGAGATGCACGCATCGGGTTGGTTGGCTGGAGCTGGGTTGTCGCCGTAGCCGTCGCCGTCCGTATCGGTCCATTGGGTGCCATCGTCGGGGAAGTCATCAACGATACCATCGCCCTGGTCGGTGGAGTTGTAACCGTCATTATCGGGGTCGATATCAGCAAACAGGAAGTACACACCCTCGTAATTTCTGTCAACCGCAGCAACGATGTGGTACCCATCTGGATGCCACGAAACGCCGTTCACATCGCCGCAGGGATTCTGACCACCAAATTGCGAACACGCATTGTTGCCGCGTGCGAGTTGGATGCGGTCAACCAACAAGCCCGTGGTATGTTCATACACCAGCACCGAGCCCCCGTCGGTGCTGTAGTAGCCGATGGCGTAGGCGACTTGGGTGTTGTCTGGAGAGACATCAACGCCATAGCATGAGCTCGTGGAGGTTTTGTCGAGCATGGAAGCGCCCGTCGCCGTGTTGAACGCTCGGAGGCGAGCGCCGTTCATGTTGGCTTGGGTGCACAAGCCCACCATCGTGCCATCCGGTGAGAACTCAATGCCGTTGACGTTTTCCCCGGTTCCTGGATTGAGGGCTCGAAGCGTGGTCCAGTTGTTGGTCTCAATGAGGTAGGCATTGCCGTCACCACCAACGGCCATAACGCTGCCGTCTGGAGAAAAGGTGACCGATGAATACGAACCGCTGTTGCCTGCAGGCTTGACCTCTCGCCAGATTTGGCCGTCTTCCACGCTCACCAGCATCACGGCACAACCGTTGCAGTTTCCACCGCCCCAGCCGCCACCGTTCTCGTCCACCACAGCAAACGACGTGCTGTTGGTCATGAAGGCGACATCAGAGAAGGTTCGGGTATCGCCCGAATGCGTGATGCCGTCGTGAATCACCGTGAGGTTGCTCGCCCACATGACAACGGCCGTGTCGTCGGTTAGGGTCGCAGCGACGTACATGTCATCGGGGCTCCAGTCAACGCTGGTCACGTAGGCGTTGTTGCCATCAACAAGGTCGGCTGAGGAAACAACGGTGGTGTAGGTGGAAGCGTTGTAAATACGTACACGGTCGTCAACGGCTGCGACAGCAAGCGTTCCGTCAGCGTTGTGATCAATACTGTATGCATTGAGATTGGAGATGTGAAATTCTTCGCTGAAATTTGGGTTGTTGGAGGTCCAACCATCCGCTCCATCTGACGTGCCATCCCCGTCACGATCAGGACAGCCATCCTTGTCCACGGTCGATGTTCCATAAGCCCATGGACAGTCATCAACGCTGTCTTCAAACCCGTCTCCATCGGAATCTGCGCCGCTCACCAAGGGCATGGCTGAGAGCAACATCAGGCCGCACAACACCAAAGAAAAGGTCCGGAGGTTAAGTGATGTCAAATCCGAGTTTTTCGCCATGATTTCCCATCCTCATGTGCATAAAAGGGTTGTTGTCTATACGCGCACTTTTGCATCAACGACCGCGACGAAAACTTCGCATACCAAACAGGCAAGCGTTGAACAAGCAAAACCCTCACCAAGCATCATGGCCGGTGACATTCCGAAGGTGAACGTCGCCGCCAAAGACAGGGTGCTGCTTCACCTCTTAGCCAACGACCAATGGGCCGACCGCTACATGGTCCCGCCCGCCTTGACGCGCCCAGGCATCGCCGAAGCATGTGCCCAACACCCCCCAAATGTCAGCCGAACGATGCGAGATTTGTTGAGAGAGGCGTTGGTTGAAGAGCACACACGAGCAGTTCAAGGTGATGAGCGCCGCCAAAAAACATGGCAACTCACCGATGAAGGCAGGCTTCAAGCCCAACAGCGGCGAGCCGCGTTGGACTCAACCAAGGTCTTGGTGCGAAATCTTGACGGAGACTTGTTGGAAGTGAAGGCCGCTGAAGTCTCGGAGTTGTTGGCCACAGAATTGAGCCTGTTGCAAATTCTCTTACACGCCCAACACGAAGGCGTGCTCACCTACGGCGACATCCGATTTGGAAGCATCAAAAAAGCAGAGCAAGCCGACGGAGTGCCCCAACCTGGACGATTGACACCGCTGGTCGGTGTTCACGCAACCTACGCCAACCAGCCTCCCGTTACCCGACCTGTGTACGGCCGTGATGCTGAATTGGACGCCTTGCACGGATGGTTTCGTGACCGTCACCCCTGCATGGTCGTCCACGGTATTGCAGGCATTGGAAAATCAACCTTGGTTGCACACTGGTTGAAACAACACATGGAAGACGACCCCTACCTCTCCATTTGCTGGTATACCTGTCAACCATGGGACCGCGCCCTTGGGTTGGCAACCAGCCTCTTGCACCGCTTTGGCATCGATGAATCCCATGACCCCTACAACATCATCGAAACGCTCCCGCTCACGCCGGGAGGTGAAATGGACGTTGACGCATGGCGACGGCGTCTGCTGGCATACATGACGGACGCAAACACCATTCGTGAACGGTTCAAAGACAGCGCTGGCGGGCCACCGCCTTATTGGCTCATCGTACTTGACGATGTGCACCATATCGCAGAAAATGCGCGTCACCTGCTCGGTTCGCTGTTGCAACTCGCCCAAAAAGCACCGTTGCGGTTGGTGCTCGTTTCGAGAACGGAGTTGAGTGTTTACGACCGACGCGATGTGCACATTCGTAACACGGTGCGTGAAATGCCGCTCAAGGGATTGAGTTTGGACGCCATTAAAGCGTGGTTGCTCTCTCTCGATAACGCTGAATCTCCTGCTGCCGAAGAGATCCATCAGGCTACTGGAGGCCATCCTTTGGCCTTGGAATTGCTTGAACTGTACGGTCAGCCCACCCACAAAGACTGGCTGAGATTTTTGGACGAAGAAATTCTAACGCGATTGCCCGAGCAAGAAAAAGAGTTGTTGGCCACGCTCGCCGTGGCCCATGCACCAATTCCATGGGAGAAGTTGGCGGGTAGTATCGGATGGAATGGGCCACCGCCCTCGAACCTCCTCCAACACGGTTTGCTACTGGAGTTGGACGAGGGTATGTGGTTGCACGAAGCACTGCGAGAGCGTTTGCTACGCGACGTGGGCGAGCAAAAGCAAGAGCGTATGGAACGCATCAAGTAACTCAGAAATCATCGGCGTTCATGACTTCGTCAATCCACGCCAATAATTTGGGTTTGGGCATACCGCCCGTTTTGCTGGAAACCATCGTACCGTTTCGGTACATGAACAAGGCAGGAATGCTTTTGACGCCGAGTTGCCCGGCCGTGGCTGCATTCTTGTCAGTGTCGATTTTTGCTACCAAAATCTCCCGTTCTTCAGCTACCGCATCGAGAACGGGGCCGATGGCTTTGCAAGGTGAACACCAAGGAGCCCAGAAATCCACAATCACCCATTCAGAATCGTTGATGGTAGCGCTAAATTCGTCATCCGTTACATGTCGTACTTCACCCATGAGGTCACCATTCTTGCGCTCCTCATGACGCATTATAGGGATTTGTGCGTGGTGTGATGGGCGCTTTCACCCATAACAAGCCTCTTCAAATGGCGTCGCTTCGCCGTGACAATGGGTACCATGATCATCGCACCCAGCGTCCTCACAGCCAACCTTGCTGACCTTTCCTCCGACTGTCAAGAAGCCCTTGACGCCGGATTGGACTGGTTGCACCTCGATGTGATGGACGGGAACTTCGTGCCCAACCTCACCTTTGGCCCCCCCGTGATTCGCAGCCTTCGCAAGGCCTTGGGGCCAGACGCCATTTTTGACGCACACCTGATGATTGAAAATGCAGAAGATTGTTTTCAAGATTATATTGACGCCGGCTGCAATCACATTTCGGTTCATGTTGAAGCGGTCAAGCACCTTCATCGTCTTCTCACCGCTATACGCGCCAGTGGCGCTACCGTGGGCGTGGTGCTCAACCCCGGGACGCCGGTTGAGGCTGCGTTGGAAGTGCTCAGCGAGGTTGATTTGGTGCTGGTTATGAGCGTCAATCCAGGATTTGGTGGTCAATCCTTTATTCCCAATGTTGAAACAAAAATTCGCCGCTTGGCTCAAGCGATTGCAGAGCAAACCGCAGCGGGTGGTCGTCCAGTTCAAATTCAAGTGGATGGAGGCGTGAAAGCACACAACATCGCTATGCTGCGAGATTGGGGCGTCACCAATTGCGTGGTAGGCTCTGGCCTGTTCAACGACCGAGCCAGCGTGGTTGACAACCTAGCAGAAATCCACAAAGCGTTGCGATGATGGAGGGTTCACCGTCAAGCTCCTCATCGTGAGTTTGCTCTACCCCGTTCCGACGAACGGAAGCCGTGGCGTGTTCGTTGACGACCATGTCCAATTGTTGCGCTCCATGGGCCACGATGTGCGGGTCGTGAATCCGCTGCCCCGCATGCCCGCCTATGCCGAAGCCCGACGCTCGACCATGAAAGGGGTGGCTCGGACACCCCGTCGTTGGCTGCATCAGGAGCATGCAGTCCTTGTGCCGCGTTTTTTGGCCTTGCCTGAACACCCATACCCATCATTCACCCTCGCCAGCGTTGCCAGAAAAGCAGGTTGGGTGGAGAAGGAACTTGGTTCATGGAGACCTGATGTCATCGTCTGCCACACCCTCTTTCCAGTCGCCATGCTGGCGCAACGACTGGCGAAGCGCTGGAACATCCCATGGGTGGGCGTGGTGCACGGACACGACTTTGATGTCGCCTTGGAAAGCAAGGGGTTGCGACGGCACGTGATGCGTATGGCCTCCTCATGTGACGCATTGGTTTGTGTCTCCCAACGATTGCACACCATCGCTGAATCGTTGGACAACCAACCTCCCAGCACGCTCACCATTCCATGCTTGACGGAGGTCGATAACGAATGGCGCAGACCGATCAAACCAATGGCCAAGGCTTGGAAAAAAGAGGCGATTGACATCCTTTTTCCTGCTGACCCGCGCCGACCGGAGAAGCGTCACCTGCTGGCCTTGCAAACCGGAGAGGAATTAGAACAGCGAGGATGGATGGTCGGCGTGACCTCGCTGCGTCACCAACCCCGCAACATCGTCTTTGACCGGATGCTCGTGGCGGATGTGACCCTCATCACCTCGGCTCGCGAAGCCGGTCCGTTGGTCGCCCGCGAGTCGCTCCTGTGCGGCACCCCCGTGGTCAGCGTGGATGTGGGTGAGCTGGCCGCCTACCTGCCCGATGCTTGCATCTGTGAGCCAACACCCGCTGCTTTGGCCGATGGCATCGAACACGTGCTGAAACACGGTTGGACCGGTGATTCTCCACCCGAAGAGGTGCTGAACTTTGCCAGTCGGGAGACCGTCAGCCAAGCGTGGACCGAACTGCTCTCCAACCTTGTGGAGTGAAGCAAAACAACGGCAAACCAAGCACCCACCACCATGTGGCTGTTGCCAAGCCTACCACAATGAACAGGCTTCCAAGCAAGGCCAAGGCCCATTCATCGCGCCGTTTCTGGATGAACGAAGTGTGGCGGCTCATCCCCCATGAAAGCATCATCAACGCGCCGGCAGATACCGTGCTGGCCAAGGCGGCCGCATACAACACGCTGCCCGAACTCTCGGCCATCTGGAACACCAACAAATAACCGGCTGTGGCCGCAACGAGAAGCACCAGGAAGATGAATTGCGTAAAGCGCCAAGGGTGAGGGCCCGCCATCAAACTGGTGTAGGTTGGCGTGGAGAGGAGGGTGAGGGCCCAACCGCCAAGAAGCACAGCAAAGACATCAACGGCCGAGGCCCCGTATGTACCGTCGAGGTAGGCTGCAGGAAACGCGAGGGGGGCCATGAACGCCACCACAAGGTAGCCACCAAAGAGGCCAAACGGCAACAATGCGAAACACATGTCAAGGGCTTGGTTCATTTCCCTGAAGTACTGTTGAGGCCGATGGCGTTCGTGACCCAATACGGGCAGCAGCGCTGAACGGATGGCCGCTGGAACGACCAAGCCGGCCAACCAAGCCAACTGGGCGACATGAAACACGGCGGCCAGTTCGGCCCCGCTGTGTGCAGCCACCAAGAACTTCTCGAGCCGAATCACGTAGGGCAGCACCCCCAAGGTGAGGGCGAAGGGGAGCGCAGAAAGCAGCAAGGTGACGTTGGACGCCCATGATGGTGCGAGGAGAGCCCATTCGGAGGAAGCCTCGCGAGGCGGAGCGGTTCGCCACAACCATCCCAATGCGAGCAGCCAACCCGTGAGCGCTCCGACAAGGAAGGCTGCGGTGAACGCCGTCACCGAAGCGGAGCCCTGAGCAGTCAACACCGCATAGCCACAAACCGTGACCGCTCGTTCCACCGCTTTGGACATCGCTTCAAGTCGTGCCTCACCCAAGGCTCGTAAGCCCGAACGGGGGGCGTACGAGGCCACATGAACCAAGGAAATCAGGCCAGCAAGCATCAACAACGTACCCGGTGCATCCATGCTCAACCAACGGTCGGGCTGTACAAAGAGGGCGAATGCAACGAAGGGAATCGCCGCCATGACTTGCCAGCGATACGTTCGCACAACGGCCGGGACAACCATGTTGGGCGCCTTAGCACCGTCGCGAGCAATCAAGGTCGGCAGGCCAAGGTCAACGACCAAGAACAGCGAAGCATAGAGGTCGATGGCGAGAACCATCCAACCGTATTGCTCGGCCGCCAAAGCCCGTGCAAGCATGATTTGGCCAAGGAAAGCCAAAGCAACGGCCAGCAGGTCGGCGCTGACAAGCCACCCCGCATCGCGCCCGCTTGATGGACGACGGTTCGGGTTGGCGCTCATGGCTTTTCCAGACAACGAAGGCTTTCAACACCTTGCCCATGCCTTCGGTTCAGGCGTCCGCTTCAACGCCCCAAGCCCATACGCTGACCTCGCCGTGTTCGCCCTCGGTTTTTCCGATACGATGAACGAAGGGGGAGCGTCGCAGAGCACGTTGCAAAATGTGTGCTCGCACTTCGCGCCCTTCTGCTTCAAGCGCCGCGACGATGGTTGAGGTGGATGCCGGGCCATGGTCGCGCAGCCAACCAACAATCCATGCCGCCTGCTCTCGAACCGCTTGGCGCTCTTCGCTCCAACGGGATGGACGGGCCATGGCTGTATACCCGAGTCAGCGGGCCAAGAAGATTTGTCAGTCTTCGTCGTCGAACGTTAAATCACGCGCCCGTTGCATCGCTGCATCATCGGTGAACCAAAACGTCGGCGTTGGCCCCAGGTCCTTGTCCCATCGTTGCACCGCACGAGCGAACATCTCACCGTTGGCGTACTGTTTGCACCACTTAAGAAACCAGTCGGCTTGGGCCTGCATGGCCTCGTCGCCCTCGGATTGGCGCCGCAACACCTCGGCTTGCAAGGCCATGATCATCATCCAGTTGGGGGTCATCGCATAGGTGACAAAGGGGTTGCGCTCCATGTCGACACTTCGCCATTCCGTCCACAGCGAGAACACCTGATCGTAAAGATAGCCGATGGTGAGCACGCCAAGCATGACCGTCATGAAGATGGTCACGAGGCCGATGTAGGCCGCAGGAACGCCCACAATGGTGTCGTTGAAGCACAACGTACCGTTGCATGAGCCCTCAAACCGCCAGCGAACATACGGCCAAACCAGCAAGGTGATGGTCGTGCCCCACAACAACAGCCCGACCACGGCTTGGGATTGTTGCATACGCCAATATTGGCGCATGGCCCATTTACGAAACAGCGAAGGCGAGGCTCCATCCGACATGTGAACGCCACTTCCAAAGTCTCTTCATTTAACAAGCCAACCCTTCACGGCCAGCCAAGCGACGGGTTTCTCCCGGTGGTGGTCAAGCGCCGTTCATGTAATCCAACACGTCGTGGAATACTTGCCCCATCGTACGGATGTTCGCTTCCGTCAAATGCGGTTGGAGCGAAAGGTCGCAAGCAAACTCGATGTTCGCAATGGTTTCGCTCAACTCGTCTTTGTGGGCTTCGATGTATTCCCACTGACGGTAATCTCGAGCGTTTCGCTTGGCACCAAAGATTTGCATCGGGATGCCTTCTTGCTTCATCAGGTCGATGAAGCGGTCGGCTTCTTCACGGCTCATGCCCACCAAGTGGAACTGCATCGTGTCACAGAAACTGTCCACTTGAGGCAACAACGGAGGAATCTCGATGTTGGGGTGGTCGGCGATGAGGGAATGAATGAGGTTCCAATTGGCGACGTGAACCTTCTTGATGACGGGCAAGCGTTCAATTTGCGGCGTTAACATGGCGGCGGTCACTTCTTGCATGCGCATGGAATAACCGGGAATTTGGTTTTGCAAGGAATCCATCAGGTCATGGTCCAAGTCAAAGTGCTTGGTCCACAAACGCTCGTAGGAACCCGCATACAAGACGGCCTTGGCCGCATACTCGTCGTTGTTGGTGATGAACAAACCGCCTTCGCCCGCACTGAGCCCTTTGGAAGACTGGGTGGAAAAACACCCGATTTCGCCGAAGGTGCCGAGCAATTGACCGTTCCACGTGGTTTCGTAGCCGTGGGCGCAATCCTCGATGAAAATGAGGTCGTGTTTCTTGACGACCTCCATCACAGCATCAATGTCGGGCACGTGTCCGCGCATGTAGGACATCAACAACACCTTCGCACCTGTTTCGGCCGCTTTTCGGTCGAGGTCTTCTGGGTCCATGCCCCACTCCCGGTTGGTCTCCACGAGCACAGGAACGGCTCGGGCGTGATGTATCACGCTTGGAACGGCGTGGAAGGTGAAGGCGTTGGTGAGGATTTTGTCACCGGGTTGAACGCCTACGATGTTCAAGGCGATGTACATGGCCGAACCGCAGGAATTGGTTCCTACGGCATGCTTCACACCGATATAATCCGCAAAGGCTTGCTCAAACTTGGCCGTGATGGATTCAGCGTTGGTTTTGGGCTGATAGCGGTACATCACACCGGCCTGCATGGCTTGAACGGCCAAGTCAATCCCCGCTTGAGGGACGGGTTTGAACGCTTTGATGTCAAAGTCAACGATGGAATCGCCGCCTTCAACGACCAACTTGCGACGGGTGGATTGCATGCCTTCACCTCGGACTCATGCTTGACGGCCAGCGTCGTACATTTCGCGCAGACTTCCGTCTTGCAGCATCTCGAGGGCGATGTCGGACCCGCCGATGAGTTCGCCGTGGACGAAGACTTGCGGCATGGTCGGGAAATCAGACCAGGCGCAAATGGACGGGATGGCGCGGGGATCGCTGAGGACGTTGACGGAAGCGAATTCTTCGCCAAGGGCCTGAAGCACCTGGGCAGCGCGGTTGGAAAACCCGCATTGGGGCTCGTTCGGGCTGCCCTTCATAAACAGGACAATGGGGTGGTCGTCAACGAGGCTTTGCAATTCTTCTGGGGTCCATTCCATGGGGTTCACTCCTGGTTTCTTTGTAGGCGGCGAATGTGTACACCTTGCCCGCCGCCGTGCGGGTCAAAGGCCGTGTCTCCAGCGGTTTCGGCTTGAGCAGGGGTCATGCACTTGAGGTCAAGGGCGTGAATGGGATGAGGGATGTGCTGGCCCATCACGGCGAGCACTTGCTTCTGGCGCTGGAGCGGGCGAACGCCCTCGAAGGATTCGGCGATGACACGGACGTGAAAGTGGTCACCGGAGCGGTGCAAATCCACCACTTCAACCACAGCATCCGGAACGGCCTTCAAGACCTCGGATTCCACCCATGCGGCCTCGACCATTCCCACGCCCCGACAAGCCGTGCCTTCGCACCTTCTTTGAA
>JAYPCE010000002.1:79368-89297 GCA_038124565.1 Candidatus Poseidonia sp. | reverse complement strand
TCTTTGGCTTGTCCATGGATTACGAGGTGCTGATGCTCTCGCGCATTCACGAGGAATGGGAACGAACGGGGGACAACACCCTGGCAGTGGCCAACGGCTTGCAAAAGACCGGTGGACTCATCACGGGCGCCGCCGCCATCATGGTCGTGGTGTTCAGCGCCTTTGGGTTGTCCTCGGTGATCATCCTGAAGCAAATCGGCCTCGGTTTGGCGCTGGCCATCCTCATCGATGCCACCTTGGTTCGTGCGTTGGTTGTGCCATCGACCATGCGCTTGATGGGGAAATGGAACTGGTGGGCACCAGCGTTCCTCAAGGGACATCCAACCACGGCTGTCGCCCCGATGTTGACTCAGTCGGATGGCGCAAACGAAGAAGAATGACCACCGATTTGTTTGGGACAACCTTCAAATGAACGCCTCCGGACGTGTGACCATGGCGAGAGACCGGACGCTGAAGAAAGTGACCAAGGTCATGAAGCGGGTTGAGAAGCACATTGAAGATGCTCGTGACGCCCTTGAGGATTTGGAGATTGAATTTGAAGTACTCAAGTCCACCGTCAAGAAACTCACACCCGCCAGCACCGAGGTACCTCCTCAAGAAGAGGAAGAAGTGGTGGACATTGAAAACACCACCAACAGCACCACCATGCAGAAGTTCTGACGCTCACAGCGCCAATGTCTGGCTGCGATTCGTCCACATGTCCAACCAGTGTTCGAGGTTCGCATCAAGACCCGGTGGTTGGATTCGACAACCGCAGGCATTGGCGTGACCACCCCCCGTTGGGTCCAACGCCGTCGCTAATCGCGAGAGGTCGTATTTCCCCTGGCCTCCCGGAAGGAACGAATTGGCGTAAAAGCTGGCAGAAAGAGGTGGGCGGTCCGGTGATGAAAGCGTGCCGTCGGCATAGCCGTGAACGATACAACACGCATCGGCTCGTTCACCCGCCCATGCCGTTACCAAATAGCCGTTGGAACGCAGCGGCGTTTCATCAAATCTGCAAATGGCCAACCGGTCGACGATGGTCGTGTGCTTGGCGACATGGTCCAAGGCCTGCTTCCGTTCTTTGACAACCTCAACCAACCGTTGGGCCACCCGTTCGTCGGTTGCAATGGCGTCAAAGGACGCACCCTGAGTGAGCAGGGAGATCAAGTGGTCCATGTATGAGGGGTCGCGGGACGTGCAGGTACGGGAGAGTTGCAGCAGGGGGCCGTCTTCAAGAAACACTTCTTTGGAAATACCTCCCGAATCAAGCGCATCCACCATGGGCATCATGGGTTCTAAGTGGCCCATGTCTGTAACACCCGCAAGCAAATCAAAGGCTAACCGTGCTGCTGAAGGGGTCGCTTCCCAATGCTGGGTCCCTCCCGCAGCGTGAAACAACTCGGCTTCGTTTGAGGTTGGTCGGTTGGTCAAATGGTGGTCCAAGTACCACCCACAGGCGGGGTGGAAGGGCAAATCAACCAGCACTGTTGAACGGTTGATTAGCTGGTCCAGCAACCCGGACCTCACCGCTGCTGCGTGAGTGAACACCACCTCTGCTTCGGGCCTGTACGCCTTCAAAATCGCCGCACCGAACAAGCCATCCATGTCCGAATCGGCAAGAATACGAGCGTAGAATGGTACCTCCTCATCTCGCAGTGGTACGATGACCATGGAGCCACCCTCAAGGAGACCATCCATGAATCTTGGGTGACACAAACCCGTTATGACCATGAACATGAAGTGTCGCCCACAGACCATGGAGACCTCATGCGGCGTCGTGCTGGTCAATTATGGAACGGTTCTCCTGTTGCAATATCCTCAGGGTCATTGGGATTTGCCCAAAGGTCATGTTGAACCCGGCGATGATGACCGAAAGAGCACGATGCTCAGGGAATTACGCGAAGAGACTGGAATTCAGGACATCACCGTCCTCGATGGGTTTGAGGAACGAACAGAGTACGCTTTTCGTCATACGGGAAAACGCCAACAAAAAGAAGTCTACTGGTACGTTGCAGAAACCGAGGAATTGGACGTGATGCTCTCCCATGAACATCGTGGGTATCTTTGGTTGGATTGGGACCAAGCCCTCGAGACCATCACCCACGAAGAAACACGGAATGTGGTTCGGCTAGCACAACGCTTCGTGGAACTTCACGGCCGACAATGATCAGAGCGTATTCAGGTCTTCGTCGTTCGAACGCATTTGCGCAACGCGATGGGCAACGCCTTGTTCTGCAGGTCGTTGACCCAACGGAACCCACAACGTTTCTTCTTCGTTCAGCATTGAACTGACCCAACGACCGAGCACAAACATCCAATCAGAGAGCCGGTTCACATAGACCTTGACCACATGACGCACCGAGCCTTCTCCTTCAACCTCATCAAGTTGGATGATGGCCCGTTCCAAACGTCTGGTGACGGTCCTCGCCAAATGAAGAAACGCCACTGGCGGGGAACCCGTGGGGAGAATAAAACTGGTTAACTCTTCCAGCCCCTCAAGCCAAGCATCCATTTCTTGAACGAGCACATCGGTCTGTTCCTGTGAAATCAACACCATGTACTCGGGTAGGTTGTTGGGTGGGCAAGCGAGTTCCGCACCAAGGTCAAACAATTCGTTTTGGACCCGGGATAACGCCTCGCAAGCCACCGTTTGAACACGTTGGACGTTGGTTCGCTCACCACCATCTTCGTGCTCAGGAAGTCGGCCAAGTTCCATCAAAACAGCACCGACGTGACTGTTGAGTTCATCGCACAAACCAACGACGTTGAACCGTGGATCGGATTTTCTTCGGCGTGAGCCATCAACCATCGAGGACTCACCACCATCACCACCGCCGGTATAGACGCGATTGATCTTGACCATAGAGTCAGCCTCAGCCCTGCGAAGTCATGCTTCTATGAGTGGTTTGCGGGAGGGAAATCCTTCTTCCATCCGATAATACCACTCAATATCGGCTTCTCCAACGGCCCAGGAAAACAACGCCATCCTATGGTCGACCACGCCATACCATTCCAAGCGACCTGGGTCCATGGACACGATGCGGGCCCCAACCGATTCCAGCCGTTCCACATTGGCCTGCCACTGAGCAACCAATTGACCCAAATGTTCGGCAACTTCCAACACATGCGGATGGGTCATGGGGTAACGGTCCAAGAGCAATTCCAACTCATCGGTCAAATCGTGCGCCTCATCGCTCATGGCTTGCAGTACCATCAAGACTGCACTCGCTTCCTTGAGCGAAGCTCGGGCGTCTTCAATGGTCACCACCATGGCACCCTCGGGGAGAGGGTAAGGAAGTTCTTCATCGGGCAAAAGCTCCTCCAGCGCCATAGGAAGTCCCGAATAGGGAGGTTGGTCGGGAGGTATAGACACGAGTGCTCCTTTACTTGACGCCCTTTCAATTCATCGGAAGGCCGCAATGAGAAACAATCGTTTTCTAGCGAAAAATGGACTTCCGAACAACTTCGGTCAAGAACTTACGACGGGAGGCGCCCGGCGGGTTTTTCGCGACTTGGCGATCTTCATCCAACCAAGCAGAAGGACACCCGCCCACATCGCAAGTTCGACCAAGACCACGAGGTAATAGACAGGGCCGAGCGTTTTCAACATGCTAATCGAGTCATAAGGCAGGCCATTGATGGCCATGTATGCCGATTGGGAAAGCAAACTCGATGAAAACCAGATAACGACCGCAAACCAAAGGATGTTTCCCATGGGCCAGTCTCCGGTTCCCCGCTCCATTTGTTCCATGATAAGAAAACGACTTCAAGGATTATAAGTTCTCGTTTTTCTTGTGCATGTCATCCCCGAAAAATAGCATTTTCAACCCTCTTCCGAGTTGTTTTCGCGGGCTGATTTCGTTGATGGCTTTCCCAAACAGGTACTCAGAGCCTCGTCAATGGCCTCGAGCCATTCAGGAGCCACCGCCGTTTCACCACCCGCATCTTCGAAGGCTTCTCGCCATCGTTGGGCAGGTTCAGGTTGATTCAAGAACAAATGAATCCGATGAAGGGCGCCATAAGCCATTGGGTTGAGGTGTTCTTCATCAGCATCCCAACCTCGTTCAAAGCAAGCAATGGCTCCATGCGGGCCGTCAAGTTGACCACGCTGCAACGCCACCATACCTGCTTGACTCCAAGCAAGGGGTAGGCGACCGATCAAGAGGCCACGAAAGACCATCCATGTTTGGCCACCGCCAAGCAAGACCAACACGCCGAACCCAGCCCACTGCTCAAGAACGGAAAGTTCGGGCCATGTCTGCACCATTAATCCAGCAGCACCAATGCAGAATAAAAAGCCAGACATGGGGGCGATGAACACATCACGACGAGTGCGCACCATGTGGTGGACGCCAACCAATACACCCACCGAACCCAAGGCGAGCGTGACGGTCAATAACGAAGTAAGCGGCATCGGGCGAGGCGCCTGTTCTCCAAGAGCGAGCAAGGCTGAGATTGTGAGTAAACTCCATCCAAAGCGTCCGGAAATCTCTGGGAAGGGTTGGTTTCGGCTACCGATTAAGAGCGCACACGATACGAGAAACACCGAGAGCAAAACCAGTGTTTTCGCCGTAGCCTCGTCGATGAACATGGTGCCCCCTAACTTCTTTCGGCAGGCGCCCTGCTATCATGCTTTGTGATACCCTGTACCACGTTGAATTTCGCTTGCTCTGTAGAGTTGTTCCATCAACATGACCGCCGCCAATTCATGAGGGAATGTCATGGACGACAGGGAACAGCGGGGGAGGTCTGCAAGTTCCGGTCCGTCCACCCATCCCTCGGCCGGACCGAGCGCCAGATGGATGGTTTCGTTGGACAACTGCCATGACTCATAACGCCGAGCAAAGGCAACCGAATCCATTTGTTCACCATCTTCATCGAGCAACCACAACTCACCGCCAAGTGCGTGAAGGCGCCGCACGTAAGTTTCCCCAGATTCTTTAGCGGGATGGTATTCTATTCGAACGCCGCGAGCTTGGAGACGTTGACCGTACATCTCAATCAACTGTTTCAACGGCTTCTCTTTTGGCGCACCGTGTGTGTGGACAACCACCCGTCCCATAGAACGCTCTTACGGCCAAAGCACTTCAAAGCGATGGATGATGAACAAGTCAATGAACCCCAAGGATTGACCATCAGGCATGGGATGGTGGCCTTTTGGGAAGCGAAAGGGGCCTGCATCCAATGCAAACGACCCGATTTTGAAAGATACGCGAACATGGTTGTCCGAATTGCGTGATACATGCGAGTTGAATTTCGACCAACCTGAGGAAGCTCGGCGCCAAATTCGGCAAATGCAGGTGGAATGGAAAGACGCCTTGGACCGAGGAGATATGGCCCCTGCCCTTCGCGAAGGATTGGAAAGCCGAGCCTTTCGATTGCTGACATGCAAGGACCATGAGTGGATGAGATGGTTGGACGACCTCCACTTCTGGAAAGCCGGCTGGAAACCTGAAGACGATGAGGCGAACGAGGCTTGAAGAAGGGGGCGCTTTAGGACAACCCATGGCTCAAACGCCTCAACTTCACCTCTTGTATTCCTGCCCGTTTTGCTGGAAAGTCCGAGGCATGGTCGAATATCTTGGCATGGATGTTGAGTACGTCGGTGTCAACGGCATGAAAATTCGGAAAGAGGTCGCGTTTGCAGGAGAATGGGGCAAGGTTCCCGTCTTTACCGATGAAAACGGACAACACCACGTTGACTCCACGCCGTTGCTTCGGCATTTGGACGAGACCTACAACGACGGAACAATGTCCTCCATGGGAGACAAAGCCCGTCAGGATGAATGGTTGACGTGGGTGGACACCCACATGTCAAAAGCAACCGTACCCATCCTCTATGGAAGCCTGATGTCTTCATTGAAAACCACCACCCGCATCTCAAAAATTGAAACCTTTGGTTTCTTTTCCAAGCGCCTTTATGCTTGGGCAGGATTTCCGATCATGTGGGGATTCATTGCTCGGAAGCGGGTAAAAAACGACGGTCGACGACCCAAGCAGTTGTGGCACGACTTGCTTTCCGAATTCACCCAAGCACATGACGGACAACCGTTCTTTGGTGGAAAGGCCCCCGATTTGGTGGACATGGCCGCCTTCGGCTACATGCGCTCTATCTCTCCGTTCCCGCAATTTCGTCAGCTCGAGGACCATGAAAACGGCATGGCCTGGTATCGCAGAATGGAAGCGACCTTGCATTGAGGGGATGACGTGAAGGTACAACTCAACGGGATAGAATTTCTTCCCGTTGAGGCAAGTTCCCCCATCTTGGGTACCACCAAAGGTGGATGGATGTACGCCAGTCAGCGTCCATGTTACGAAGCCCAACTTCCTGAGTTTTTTGTCATGGCCCACCCCTTGACCAAAAAGCAGGTCGCTGATGCCTTGGGTCTGCCTTCAACCGACGAGAACGAGGAACAAGCCATGGAAACGCTGACATCGTTGGATGTCAATGAACTCGCTCAACACATCATGAATGATTCCGATTTTCTGACCACGACTGAGACCCTCAAAGGAAAGTGGGAAGTGCGAGCCCTAACCCAAGCAGAATGGTATGCTGCCGTCCATCAAAACATCTTGAATTTGCCACCGGGGTTCACCGAACGGTTGGCCGATGCACCCGCTTCCAACCATCGGGGTGCGATGATGGATGGCCGACCTCGACCGAGCGAATGGATGGGGCCGGCTGCATCACAGATGTCCGCCATCGCTGTCCATCCAAAAAACTTGGACATGACAGCCATGACAAGCGTGCCTCATGACCGCCCGTTACCAAAGGTACTCGCTCGCTTGGCTTTAACGCCCATTCGGCAAGGCGAAGCCAAACGTGTACCGGAAACCACCGACCGATGGGCTAACCTTCGCTCAGAGGTCGTGTGGACCACGGTGTTGGGCATCATCCCTTCGTTTCTGATTCCCATTTTACGCGGTATGGGTGATTATGCCACAGAAGGTTGGGTCAACCTGTTGTTCGGAGGTTTGTGTGCGGGCTTTCTCACAGGCGCGGTTTGGCGCCCCAGACGCCCCGTCCTTCGTTACGAAGACGTGCCTTGATCTCCGCCAGTGAGCGTCTGCCAATAGTTGTCTTTTCGCATGGCGTCTGCCGTGCAGATGGTGGCCATGTTGACGATGTGGCGAACCCCGTCTTGGCGAGCGACGAGTTGAACGGGGTGAGCCATCCCTTCCAAAATGGGCCCGGTCATTTCAGCATCGCCCAATTCTTCCAGCAATTTGTAGGCGATGTTGGCCGCTGCAAGGTTGGGCAACACCAGCACGTTGGCTGGACCAACAAGTTCCATGAACGGGTACTCCTCTTGAACTGCGGGATTGAGGGCCGTATCGCTTTGCATTGGTCCATCGATCATCAGTGTTGGGTCGAGTGTGCGGGCCATTTGCACAGCATCTTCAATGCGTTCGCTTCGTTGTGCACGCGTTGAACCAAAATTGGAAAACGAAAGCATGGCAACGCGGGGTACAACACCAAACCGCCGGGCAACTTTTGCCGTCTGCACGGCAATCTCGGCCAGTGTGCGGCTGTCGGGGTAGACATTGACCGTAGCATCAGCAAGGAAAATTGTCCTTCCCTTGACATTCATCATGTAACAGCCAATCACACAGTGTGCATCGTCTCCTTTGCCAACCAATTCAAGGGTGGGGCGAAGCACGTCAGCGTAATTGCGACTGACGCCACCAACAAAACCGTCAGCGTCACCAGATTGCACCATCTGTGCAGCAAAATACGGTCGACTTTTCAGTAGGCGAGCGGCGTCAGGCCAGGTGGTGCCTTTGCGTTGACGGCGTTTGAAGAAGGCATTGGCGTAGACTGTTTTTCGACGCTCATCGTAACGCGGGTCGTAGGCTTCGTAGGCAAAATTGAGCCCCAATTCTTCGACCATTCTGTCAATGCGATCGACGGGTCCGAGCAGGATGGGTTTGCAAATGTCCTGTTCAACCAGTTGGGCTGCTGCCTGCAAAACGGATTCTTTGTCGCCCTCGGGAAACACGATGCGTTTGCCACTTCCCTTGACTTGATTGATAACTTGGCGCATGACGGAATAGGATTCGCCAAGACGTGCTTCCAACGTTTCTCTATATTGGTCGATATTGAACTCTTCCACCTTCACGCCGGCCACGCCTTCATCAATGGCGGCTTTGGCGACGGCTGCGGCTTCCCAAATCAGCACACGTCGGTCAAAGGGTTTGGGAATGATGTAATTGGGACCGTATTGCATGACGACGCCATCGTAGGCCGCTGAGATGTAGTCGGGAACCGGTTCTTTGGCCAACGCCGCCAACGCCCGAGTAGCGGCCATTTTCATGTTCTGGGTGATGTCACGGGCACGCACATCCAGCGCACCACGGAAGATGTAGGGGAAGCCAAGTACATTGTTGACTTGGTTAGGATAATCCGAACGTCCGGTGGCGATGATGGCATCCTTGCGAACTTGAAGCACCTCTTCAGGCAGAATTTCTGGCGTTGGGTTTGCCAGTGCGAAGATGATCGGTTTGTCGGCCATGCTGGCCACCATCTCTGCGGTCACCAAGCCACCCTTCGATAGCCCGAGCATCACATCGGCACCCTTCAGAGCGTCGCCCAAGTCACCGTCCGGTTGGTCATGGGCAAAGGTGGCTTTGTATTCGTTCAACTCGCCAGCGTCAAGCCGGGCTTTGGTCACAATGCCTTGGCTATCAACGAGGCTGATGTTTTGCAACGTGACGCCAACGGCCACATAGTGGTTGGCGCAAGCGATGGCGGAGGCTCCGGCTCCGATGACGACCACCTTGAGTTCGCTCAATGCCTTGCCTTGCAATTCGGCCGCATTCAACAACGCTGCAGCGGAAATGATCGCTGTGCCGTGTTGGTCGTCGTGCATCACCGGGATGTCGGTGGCCTCGGCGATGCGGCGCTCGATTTCAAAGCATTCGGGTGCTTTGATGTCTTCCAAATTGATGCCGCCAAAGGTCTTGGAAATGTTGACCACGGTCTGAATGAATTCTTCAGGGTCTTCCGTGTCCACTTCAATGTCAAAGACGTCGATGCCAGCGAAGGTCTTGAGAAGTAAGCCTTTGCCTTCCATAACGGGTTTGCTGGCAAGGGCGCCAATGTTGCCCAAACCGAGGACGGCGGTGCCGTTTGAGATAACGGCGACCAAGTTCCCTTTCGAAGTGTACCTGTAAGCATCTTCTGGGCGAGCCTCAATTTCCAAGCAAGGGTAGGCGACACCGGGGGAATACGCTAAACTCAACTCATGGGCGGTTGAATGCGGTTTGGTGGGCACCACCTTGATTTTTCCACGAGGCTCGGCTTCGTGGTACTCAAGCGCTTCTTTACGCAGCAAGCGGTCCTTCTTCTTCATCGCCATAGGTGGCCCTGTTCGTTCGGCGAAGGCGTAGCGTTTGAGTCTTGTGCGTAATGAAGACGCTCGCCGTGCAAAACAGGCGCCGAGCATCCGACATGCACTCGCCCTTCACGCTCGAGTCGCCTGCCTCCGCGATGCGTTGTTCTGTCAAGGAAGGGCCTGTTTCAAATAAGGGGAAAGCGCGGTCTGCATCATGAACCATGCCCTTGCACGAGACACCAAGCGCCCACTGGGCCATCGAGCCGTCGGCATGGTGCTCTTGATGTTGCTCATGTCAGCGGGACCCATGGTGGTCGTGCCTTCAGTTTCTGCCCATGCAGAACCTAGCGGTGTCACCTGGCCACTTCAAGGAAGCAACGATACGGGTTGGGTGAGTCTCGATGCCGTTGGCGCCATTCCAGCTACAGGTCAGCAAGCCACGGCCGACTGGGACCTTCAGTTCGCTCCTGGGGCAACCCTTTCCAATGTTTCATTGGAAATCAGAGCAAGTGGTCAAAACGGACTCACCATCGAGGAGCCCCACCTGCTGGTCAACGGCATGGGAACCTCCTTGTTTGACTGGAGAGGCTTGGGCGTTTTGGGTGAGGCTGA
>JAYPCE010000002.1:76452-79268 GCA_038124565.1 Candidatus Poseidonia sp. | reverse complement strand
CTCGCCATGGCTGAAGTCAACGGCATTGTCTACGCTGCAATCGCTGGGGCTGGGGTACTGCGCTACAACACTGCGAACGGACAACCGCTCTCAACGTGGAACACCGCCAATTCACTTCACTCAGACAACATCGTACACATCCAAGTATCCGGCAACCAACTCTTGCTCGGTTCAACCGACAGCGGAGTAGGGCGCTTTGACTATGCAGCTGGATTCTGGCTTTCCACATGGTCTTCGGCCAATTGGTTAGACAGCAATTCCATCGGCGGGCTGGCCCGTGTCGGGAGCACGCTTTACATCCTCAACGGAGATTCTTTGCACACCTATAACACCAGCAACGGCGTGTTCTCCACCACCTATTCACTCACCGATTTCAACCTCGCAGGAACGGGACAGTCGCTCTTTCCTTGGCCAGCACAAGGTGGGGCATCGCCTACCACTGACGCCTTGATGGTGAACGACGGTAGTGGAACGCTAGCTCACCTCGCCCCAGGGGCTTCAACGCTCTTTGCTCAAAACATTGTCTTGGCCAGCGGACCTTCAACCAACGACATGACTGGTGTGGTTGAACTAAACGGCGTGCTTTACATTGGCTCAAATGACGGTTCTGGCATCTCTCGTTACGACATCGGCAACGCCGTGTGGCTCATGCCCTGGTCTCTTAACGGTGATGACGTCGTCAAACTCAGCACCGACGGCACCCATGTCTACGCTGCTACGCAAAACACCCCAGCGATTCACCAATTGAACGCTAACGGCCCCACAAACACGGTGTTTGACGGGACAAACGGGTGTTATCCATCATCGGCAGAAATCCTCTCGTTCGCCGTCAGCACCGGCCATGTTGCCCTCTCGCTCGATAGCGGAAGTTTCGCCATCTTCAACAGAACAACGGGTGGTTGCACCTCGTACGACAGCACCAACGGCCTGCCAACCTCCTTCCTTGGAGATGTCGCAATGTACGGCAACATGGCCTACATCGCAACGGAAAATCGAGGAGTCTTGCGCTACGACATCACCAACGATGCGTGGCTTGAACCGTGGGGTTCCACGGGCATCAATGGCGTCAACGAAGCCCCTGTTGCCATGGTCGGCAACATCCTCTACCTTGGCCTCCAAGGCTACGGCGTAGCCCGAAAAGACATGAGTACAGGGGAAATTCTCTCGCCACTTACGGCTGCCAACCGGGGGGGCGTGTTGCCTTCAGACCAAATTTACGCGCTTGAATCAGACGGCTCCTACCTCTACATCGGCACGCTTCAAGGTGCTCGTCGATGGGACGGAAACCAAGTGACGAGTTTCGGTCTGGGTTCGTCCTGGCAGACTCGCCCGCAACAATTCTTTGATTTCGAGATTGATGGCAGTGACCTCTATGCGGGCACGAACATCGGTCTGTGCAAGTATGCTCTTTCGAATTTGGCCGTGAACGACTGCCAAAATTTCCTAGACGGTATGCCAAATTGGGCTGTGTACAGCGTCGGCGTTGACGCCACCTATGTTTACGGTGGGACCAATTCCGGTGTTGGCCTCGTGACCAAATCAAACTTCCAGCACAGCACCAATTGGGGCGAAGGGACCCAGACTGGCAATGCAGTTGTGGAAATCATAGGCGACATCGCCTACATCGGCACCGAAGGGCTCGGTGTTCTGCGATACAACATCACCTCCAACCTGTGGCTCACACCTTTCACCGAAGACAGCGGGGTGTTGGACGGCGGGAACGACGACGTGACTGGGCTGGTCGCTGATATTCGCCCCAACCTCTTGTGGGTTGGAGGCGGTGATGGATTCCAATTGATCAACGTCTCCACAGGCGCTGAAGTCTTTGACATCGAAAAGTCAAGCGGCCGCTACACCGCCGCAGGCGACCCCTTCGACATGGTGATTCACAACAACATCATGTATTACCACTCAAGCACGGCCAGCGATGAAGTCAGTCGCCTTGATGTGGCCAACCTCACCGCATTGTCCAACCTTGACATGGGCGCTCGTGTCGGCGAAAACGGAGGCGACATCGTCAGCATGGAACTCTCCGGAGACGAACTGCTCGTCAGCGTGGTTTCCGGCCAGTGGTGGAACGCTGATGGTTCGGGCGGTATTGCACGCTGGAACACCACCACCTCCACCTTCGCCGCTAACATCCTACCGACCGGCTCCATCGACCGCGTAACTTCCTATGAATCGTCCAACGGCAACATGTGGGTCGCTTGGGGTGAACTCAAACTCGACCTCTACGACAGCAACCGAAGCTTGGTGAATTCGTGGACCACCTTTGACCTCCCCATCCGTGGAATTGTTGAGTACAACGGCGAGACCCTGTTCGCCACCGAAGACGGTGTGTTGCGCTACAACGAAGCCACCAACCAATGGAACGCAACCTGGTCCGCTGGAAATGGCCTGCCCAGCAACGCTGGTAGCCGATTTTACGAATTGTGGACCGACGGCAGCAACCTCGTGGTTGGTGGCGCACGCTTCAGCAACTTTGGCGGCTTCATCGAAGGCGTCATCTCGCACCGAAACTCAGCGGGCGCATGGACCGCCTACCCCGCTGATTCTACCACCAATGTTCCAGACGGCTACCCCATCTCGATGGAAATGTGCGGTGGGTTGCTGAACATCGCCATGTACAATGGCAACGGCGGCATCGCCCGAATCGACCTGCAAAATGCCTCGGTCCAATCCGACTTTGACCGGAGCCAACTGGATGGGTTTGCTCCAGCCTCCGTGGCCTGCGACACCCAAGACACACTCTACATTGGCTACTACAACGACAATCAACCCATTACTCGATACAGTTATGCCTCCAACGCCTTCCT
>JAYPCE010000002.1:29014-76352 GCA_038124565.1 Candidatus Poseidonia sp. | reverse complement strand
TCCTCAGGGTACAGCCATGTATCCACGCTCTCGACCAGCGGCATGCAAAAGGTCGTTGATTTGCCCGGACTCGTCAGCGGTCAAGTCACCGCGATGCACACCAACAGCACCCATATTTGGGCTGCTACGGGCGGCGTGCAAGGCGGAGCTGGCAACTTTGGAGCAACCGGAACAGGTATTCTCCAAGGCACCTTCCTGCCCAACGGCTCGGTTGAATGGCAGTTTGGTTGGACGCTTCCAGGTAATACATTAGCCAGCGACCTTCACCAACAAGGAACCGATCTCTACATCGCTTCTAATCCGGGAGGCATGCTCAAACTTGACACCTCCGCACGCACCATCTCTGCCCTTTCAGGAGCCCTTCACAACAAATTCGACACCGTTCATACCTACAACAATCAACTCGTTATCGGTTTGGCTGGCGACGGGGGTAGCCCACCCGGTGTTCAAATGTTCAACCTCAACACAGACCAATTCGGAAACGGACGCCTCATCGCAGGCCTGCCCTCCAACATCATCAACGGCTTTGCTGAAACCTCATCCATTCTCTATATCGCCACCAACGGTGGTATCGGTCGCTGGAATTACACCACCAACGATTGGATGGATTCGCTCACGGTGGCCAACGGCCTGCCCAACGACTTTGTTGACGATGTCATGGTCGTTGGCGGAGACGTCTACATGGCCACACCTGCTGGTGTGTTCATCTGGAACGAAGCCAGTGGTTCAGGAAGCACGCTCACCACCGCTCAAGGCTTGATGGGCCAATCGACTTGGGGGCTGACCAGCGTGACCAACAGCGTAGGTTCCACAACGGTGATCGTCAGCCACGACGGTCGTGGCTCTGAGCGCCCAGGCGTCAGTTTAATCGATGCGAGCACGCAACAAGTCAGTTCCACCCACCGCTTTGACCAACTCCCTTCCAACACGGTGACCGCCTTGACCGGTGATTGGTGGGGCCTTCACATCGCCACGGAACTTGGACCCCTCACGCATTGGAACGGTACAAGCGCTGACTTTGAAGATGGGGTACAATTCCAACAAAGCCAGTACCCCGTTCACACCATGGTCAGCAACGGTGACGAAGTGTTGGTGCTTGGCGGCCAAAACGATGCCATGCTGGTGCAAGCACGGACAACCGACCACAGGTTGCTTGTCACGCTTCGTCCTGGCGATGTTCGGGACGGAACCTTGGGCGCCAATCATGTGTGGGTCACGACCGACAGCGGATTGCGCGGATGGTACGACAACGGCCAATACAATCCCGTTGAAGAAACCACGATGCGCCGCGCCCTTCCATTGACCCTCCGAGCCATGAACAACGGCGGAGGTGTGAACGTGACAGACATGGTGCATCCCGGTATGAATCTTCAACTCGCCTCACCAAGCGACCCCTTTGCACTCAACGCTTCCCAAGGAACTGCCGGGGTTCATGAGCTCTTGTTCCAAAATGTCCCTCTCGTGATGACGTCACCGGTCAACGGGGCCGCTGTTTGGGCAAAATCTGTCTCGCTCAAGTACGACGTTACGCTCGACATCAGCGGCGACGCCGCCTTGCTTCTCAACTTGCAAGACGCCGTTGACAACGGGTTGCTGTACAACAACACCCGCCATGTTTCTCTCAGGTTGTATTCACCTTCCAACGGTTCACTTGAAGCCCGCTTGACCTACGATTACGTTCGTTCGGACACCCCGGTTGCAGTAGAAGGCTTGGTCGACCGCCCCGATGACGGCGGTGGTGTGCTGACCGCTTCATGGTCACTCGTTCATGACGAAGACTTCGCACGCTATCTCATCTTCTTGAACGAAGGGGCTTGGGCTTCCGCCCCCACCGAATTAACCCTCTTGGGTCAAACCCCAGACAAAACCATCTCGCTGCACAGCCGGCTATCGGCGGATGTCAACACCGCCAACGGACAACCGCTCGTTGACGGTACGGCATACCACGCCGTGGTCGTCGTGGAATACAGCGATGGGCGATGGGGCGAGGTTTCAGCACCCTTTGGGCCTGCGTCGCCGAGCGATGAAATCCCCGGCGCCCCACTTTGGGCGAGTGCGCAAGCGATGGGCAGCAACGGTGAAGACGGTGATGTGAAAATAGAATGGGCTCGATGTACGGCGTTGGATCTCGCACGAACCAACGTCTATGTTGGGACAACGCCCATGAGTGATGCGCTTGGTCGCACGCCGTTCACCAGCTTCGTTCCCAACGAAGGCAACCAATCTGTCCTCTCGCTCACGCCCGGAGTACCTGTCTGGATTGGCTTTACGTGTGTTGATGAAGCCGGCCAAGAAAACCTCAGCAATGTGACCGTTGTTGGCCCAATTGTTCCGACGGGTGAACTCAACGACAATGTCGCCCCTGACCCCATTGAAGGAACGCAGGCCACCGATGTGCCACAAGACGAAGGCGGGCGCCTGGCCATCGTATGGAATCAGAGTTCGGCCTCAGATTGTGCCTTTTACACCGTGTTCATGAAGCAAGGTGCAGAAGGCGCTCCTGGCTCGGACGACGAGAACCAAACATGGCGAGGCCGTGTTGATGGTTTCTCCCAAGTCGCCATCGTGAACCCGTGTGATGAAACCGAAACCATCGTTTCGTCCATGGACGGTGTGCCACTGATTGACGGCCAAGTCTACACCATCGGCGTGGTAGCCTACGACGTCTGGCTGAACGGAAACACGGACGATGTCCTTCTTGTGACGGCCACGCCCTTCCAAAATACGGTCGGCCAAGGGACAACACCGCCCAGAATCACCTCGCTGTTGGCCTTTGACCATCCACAAGATGACGGCACCGCCATCGATGTCGTATGGGAACCCTCGACGGTGGATGACTTCGCATCCTACACCGTTTGGGTGGCCAATGTGCCGGTCACGGACCTCTCGTTGGCCTATGCCACCTTTGGAACCAATCCCGACAGTTGCGGTTGTTTCTCGTTCAACAAGCAATGGATTGATGAGCGCACCAACCCGATTGAATTGACCATCTCCAATGCCTTGTATGTTCCCACTGGAGGGGCCATGGCTGACGGTTCGCCTGGCCTAATTCAGCCAGATATCGAACTCTTTGTTGCCGTGACCGTTCACGACCTGAAGGGGAATGTGTACCTCAACGACTTGACGCAGGCCACCGTGACGCCCGTTGACAACCTCAACGACAACACCCCGCCAGAACGCTTGACGGACCTCACCTTATCGGACCGACCCGACGACGACGGAAGCGCCCTGTTGCTCAACTTCGCCCGTTCAGAAGCCCCCGACATCGCCACCTACGAAGTCTATGCAGCCGCCTTTGACTTCGGCACATCCGTCAACAGTCAAAGTCAACCGCTGACCCCCATCGCCTACCTTGGGCGAAACCCCAATTTGCCGTTGACCATTGACCTTGTTGCAGGCGATATTCCGGTGATTGCTGGCCAAGAAATCTGGGTAGCCGTTGTCGCACGAGATTCTGCTGGCAATGCCTTTGAGACCATGCTGACCGTGATTTCGGCCTCGAGTACCGATGAAGGCATCACCGATGAGGGTATCTACTTGCCCGATATTGCAGGTGTGACCGCTTCGTGGTTTGAGCAGCAGAGTATTCTCGTGGAATGGCAGCATTCTACCGATGCGAAAGTCAAAGGCTACCACATCTACATCGCTGATGAGGCCTTCACTTCAACCGATGAGGCGACGATGGTTGGCGAAACCATTTCCGCCAATTCCTTCCTCATCACTTCAACGCTCTTCGGGAGCCTTGACAACGAAACCGCTTGGTATGTTGGCGTGGTGCCGTTTGATGATTCGGTTGCGAAATCCACGGTTGATGCCGTCAAGGTCAATCCACTGAGCGACAGCAACGTTGATACTCCAACCGATGGAGGAGGTCAACTCTCACTCGAATCGTTGCTCACTGGTCCAAACTTGCTGGCAGCCGGAATGATGTTGATCATCCTCCTGTTGCTGGTCATTATCGTCCGTTCGAGGGGATCTTCTACCAAGCGCTCAAAGAACTGGGAATTGCAAGAAGCCACATGGGGCATCCAGGACCCGTCATGGAGCGATGCTCCGGCCGTAGCCCCCGCACCAACCGTTCCAGCAGCACCTCCCGCAGGCATTGACACCCAACAGGCCAATGACATCTATGAGGCGGCCAACCGAATTCAAACGGATTCGTATGGACGTTCGGTGTACCAAGCCCAGCAACCGGTTCTCAGACCTCAAGTCAACAACGACCTGCTTGATGGGTTGCTTGACGAACAACCAAAACAAGTCAAATCACCCGAAATAGACACATCGTTCTTGGATGACCTGTTGTGAGGTTCCCCCATGGCACCCAGCGGACCACGTGACGCAGTATTCACAACGGTCTTGCTGAATGAATCCGGAGCGGTCGCCGATTGGACGTTGCATGAACAACGACTTCAGAACCACGCACAGCGATTGAGAATCAATCTCCCGCAAGAGGAGCCTGCCCTCCAAGGCATGGCCACTGAGGAAGCCTTGCGACTCGCCCGAATTTCATGCTCGTCCACACGTTGCGAGTGGGTCGTTGAGGTGCGTTCGATTGGCTTTCGCAACGAGGCGATTGAAGCCATAACCTGTCCTGCTCCTCGCTGGAACGAACGTACCAATGGTTGCAAGCACGGCGCATGGGACCCGTATGTGGAAGCACAACACTTCGCTGAACAAGCAGGTTGCGATGCGGCCTTGTTGGTCCATGACCACTGCATCGTTGATGGTGATAGAGCCACACCGTTGGTTTTGGATGAGGACGGTGTGGTCTGGATGGCCAGTGAATCCGAAGGAGGAGTCGACGGCATCACGGCCGCTGTTCTTCTTCGCAAACTTCCAGAACACGGCTTTCCAGTCCTCCGAGGGAAACTGAACGAACGGACGGTCGCCAGATGTGCTGAACTGGTGCTTGTCGGCACGGGAATCGGGGCCTGCCGAGTCAACACCCTCGATGGTGAACCGTTGGGCACCTCTTCGGCACTCTCAGAACAATGCCAACGTTTGCTTCACCAACATTTTACCGAAGCGGGAACGTGGACCGATTTGGGGATTGGCCGTGTCTGATGTTGTCATGGCCTGTGCCCAACGGTTAGTAGATGCTGGACTGTTGGGGAAAATGGCGCTTCGGTTTGGCGCACCTGACAGAGTGTTGCTTCTTTCGGGTGGTCCAGCTTCCCATCTTGCAACATGGTCGCTGATTGCCTCACCAGCCAGAAAACGGGTCGTTGTCCGACAGCCATCTCGGGATTTGTTGGCCGCTGCACCTTCGCATTCTCCTTTGAACGGTGATGTAAGGCTCGTCCTCCAGACTCCCCCCCTGCGCGCTGAAGTCGAGGAATGGAAACACGGCTCATGGTACCACAGCGCCACGATCAAGGCCAATAATTTGGAAGATTTATTCAACAAACTGAAGGCCCATACAACGGCCGAACCGTTTGCCAACACCCCTTCCCCGTCCCTTCCACAACGGCCGTTTTGGAGTGGCGCTCTCGCTTATGATTTGGTCCAGTGGACACAACCGATTCGCCTGCAACACCCTCCCCAAGAAGGGGCACTCTTGGCTGTTCTCTGGCAGGTCGATGGAGGGGTCATCGTTGACCAAAAAACCGACACGCCTTCGGTGTTTGGCAACGATGAGGATTGGATGCGTCAGGCTGAATGGGCAATGAACGAGCCAACATCCAAGGTTGAGTACGCTCATCCTCTCCAAACCAGGGAATCCGTAACCCACACAGACGAGACCCATCAAGACAACATCGAAGCGGTGCGCCAAGGCATCGTGCGTGGGCAGGTCTACCAGGTGAACATCGGCAAGCACTGGCAGGGAGATATTGACCACCCCTTTGCCGTGTTCAATCGCCTTGTGAAGAACAACCCTGCACCGTTTTCAGCCTATGTTGAAGCCGAAGACTTCGGCTTTGCTCTTGCAAGTTCCTCTCCCGAATCCTTGCTGACGAGCGACGGAACAAGCATTCGTACATCCCCAATCAAGGGAACCTGCCCCCAAGGCGCCAACGAACAGGAGAGCGCTGCGCTACGAACTGCTATGATTTCGGACGAAAAAGAACGGGCGGAACACCGAATGTTGGTCGATTTGATGCGCAACGATCTGACGACCATCGCTGAACCTGGTAGCGTCGCCGTTGACCGTTTTGATGTAGAGGCCTACGCCAATGTGCAGCACTTGGTAAGCCACATATCGGCAAGCCTCGCCCCAAATGCATCCGCTGCCGCCGCTCTGCAATCCATCTTTCCCGGTGGTTCAATCACAGGATGTCCAAGAACGGTCGTGTGTGCTGTCATCGATGAGTTGGAAAAGATGCCAAGGTCGTTTTGGACCGGTTCCATCGGGTACATTGACGTTCATCAAGGACGCTCGGCGTGGAACATCCTCATTCGGACATTAGAAGCCCACCGCTCGGGAACAAACTGGCGGGCATCGGTCGGCGCAGGCGGGGGCATCACCATTGCGTCAAATCCTGTCAAAGAGGTTGAAGAAGCCGCGTGGAAAGGGGCAGCACTGCGGGTTGCTGCCGGATGGATGCGACAGGAACATGTGATGTTGCCCACCGGTCAACTCGGCATTCATCCTATTGATTCTCGATTGCCTTCTCCTTCCGGTCAAGTCTGCGGAAGCATCCAGCGACTGGAAGATGCGGAAGAAGGCGGGGTTACGGGCGTGTTGTTCGTGGACAATCTTGATTCGTTCTCCTACAACATTGCCGATGCCGTCGCCCGATTTGGTCACAATGTCACCATCATGCAAGGCCGGGGGCCGAAGAGCAAGCAAGCGAACGAACCTGAAACTCTTCTAAAACTCATCCAGGCACTCAAGCCAACCCACTTGATTCTCGGTCCTGGGCCAGGAACACCGAGCGACGCTCCCCTAACACAAGCACTGGCTAGAATGGCGCTCAGCGGTCAACTCGCGTTGCCTGTACTCGGTATTTGTCTTGGTCACCAAGCGCTGGCGCAGGCCGATGGCCGCACCGTCGTCGCTTCTCCCCATGGACCCGTCCACGGAGTTCCAACAACCATTCAGCACGACAACACCGGTCTGTTTGAACACCTCCAAGGAAATCAGATGCTGCTCACACGATACAATTCGCTCGTCGTCACCGATGATGACCAGCACACCCTGATTCCAAATGCAGTGGAGGAAGGCACCAGCCTCAACATGGGTCTTCGACATCCAACCCAACCGATTCATGGAGTGCAAATTCACCCCGAATCGGTTGGGAGTCCAGATGGGTTGGTCCTCATTGACGCTTTTCTAAGGATTCCATCGGATGGTTGAAGAATCCCTTGCCGCTGGGAGGGTTGAGGAACTACCATGCCAGCTTGTCGCCACTGCGGAAGCACCTACCCTCGTGAATTCTTTATCCACGGAAATGGACCCAACACCCAAGTCTGTGTGCGTTGCGGTGTTGATCAAGGATTGGTCACCCAAGAAGAAGTTCCTGTCTTGTTTGACAAGAATACAGCCAGTGCTCGTTTCTCAACCATAGCACGCCGATACAGCATCTTCCTCTACCTTCCCTTCTTGTGGATACTTTGGGGCGCAACACTCTCAGATGTTGAGCCATGGGGCTTGTTTTTCCTTGGCCTCCTGCTGCTGCTCACCCTTGCTGCTCCAGTGCTGTTCATTTACCGAGGCGGCCGATTTTCAGGCGACATGGCCCGGCTTTCCCCGGCCTATGACCGGCCAAAAGGTCACTGATTCTCTTCACGTCTTGGCGTGTATTTTCAACACATCGCCATCGGCAAGCTCGTGCTCTGCGCCTACAACACGTCGAGTACGGCCATCCACACCGCGAATGAACCCTTCTCCCAAGTCCGTGTGGACCAAGGTGGCCAGCGCTCTGGCATGAAGACCGATAGGGACAACAAAAGCATCCGGCAGTACCCTTCCGTCGCCATCAACCCAATGTGTTTCGTCTTGGACAGGATAGACCACAATCCGGTCGAGGTGGTCGAACAACACTTCATCCAAGAGTTGAGCCAATCCCGTTCCACCGAGTTTGGCCAAACGCTGCTGCATGTGAAGCAGGGCTTTCTCTTGGGGTTCGCTCAGTGTGGCGGTGCTCTGTATGGAGAAGGTGGCATCACCGCTTCGATAATGAATCAGCCCAGCGGCGTTTGCTCGGCGCAAAGCCAACTCCATATCAGCCATGCATGCCAGGATGGTGTGGTTGGGGAAGTGGTCAATCACCCCCTCGGGGGCAATATCGGATTTGTTCGCCGCATATACGATGGGGAAGAGGTGTTGGCGCATACATTGGCCGAGGCGTTTGAGCGTGGTTGAATCCCAATCCCAGGGTTGTTGGTCAGTCGGATGGTGTTCGTTGAAATCCTGCATGCCGTGAGCGACCAGCGAGGTTGTAGCACCCAATCCACTCAATCGTTCTTGAACGAAGGTCATCAAGCCTTTTTCGCCTTCGGCTTGAACACGGCGTACACCTCGACTCCACCCTTCCTCCAACAGTCCTCCAATCCAAGCATCAAGTTCGTCTTCAAGGAAGGAAATCTCGGCTTGAACACTCTCAACGGCCGCCTCAAGTGAAGATGTAGCACCAACAAATTGGCCCTCGAGGTCGGTTGAACCTGCTGCGTCAACCACCTGAATCAAAACATCGCAATTGGCCAAGTCAGACAAAAAAGCGTTACCACGGCCACGCCCTTCACTTGCACCGGGCACCAAGCCCGCTACATCAACCAAGGCAACAGGGACCGAGCGACGGTGCCCCACACAACGTCCGGTTCGTGGCGAACAAAGACTCCCTTCACGAGGGTCTTCGGGTGAAACGGGTTCAATCCTGCCTTCACCTTCCAAGCGTTCACGGAGGTTTTTGCAAGGACAAGGCAAACGTGCTTCAACAAAGGCGACACCAACGTTGGGCTCAATGGTGCAAAAGGGGTAGTTGGCAATATCAACTTGAGCGAGGGTAGCGGCGCTAAAGAACGTGGATTTACCGACGTTTGGTTTTCCCACCAAACCAACGCGCACCCGCATCACCCCTCGTGGGGCTCACTCCTCTTCGGAAGTGGGAACGATGTCGTGGTCTCGCTTGATTTGAGCGATGGCAATATCGAGTTCCGGGAGGTTCAACTCACCGTCACCATCAAGGTCCATGCTTTCCACGAGTTCGGCTGCCTCGATGGATGAAAGGGCTGTGTTGTTGGAGGCTTCCAAAGCAGCAAGGAATTCTTGGCTGTCAATTTTACCTGAATCATCCAAGTCCATGCTGCGGAATAACTCAAACACCGATTGCTTGGTGTTGACGAGGTACTGAACGAATTCAATCATCGCTTGTGCCGTGGTAGACGGGAATTCCTTGATCTCATCGTTGTGCAGTGCGGCGTCTACTGCAATCACCGTGGAACCACCTTCGTTGCTTCCACCCGCACTAACCACCAATTCCGTGTCAACACCAACGCCGCGCCCAATGAGGGCTCGGATGGTTGTGGACGAACCTGGAACCAGCGTGTAGGTAGATACATCCGAAGCCTCGGCAACTTCCAACTTGCGGCCTGTGGCTGCAATGCCCGTTCGAATCATTACCATGGTGCCGAAAATAGCACCCAAACCGAGCAAGTAGAACAGGGCCGAACCGGTGAGGTAGAAACTGGCATTGTCGGCAACAGCATCCTCAACACCTGATGAGGCCACGGCGTTCATGGTAAACTCACCCGTCAAGTAAGCAACCGTTGAGGTTACACCACCAAGCATCACCATCCAAGCGGCAAGGTTGCCTGTGGAAGGTGTAGCCAAGGGTTTGCCGATGGCCAGCGGGTAATTGGTGAAGGCTCCGGCCAACATCAGCAAGCCACCTACGGTGAACAGCATACCCATGTTGACGGTGTTGGCCATGTCGCCCAATTCGCCGGTGCCAACAAAGGTGTCCATAGCTGTGAAGTAGCCGCCGATGGCGAAGAACGGGAGCACCAAGAACGCCATCGCACCAGCCGTAGCGCCGGGATGCTTGACCACTGCACTGAGGCCTGAACTGGCGGTCATCAAGAGGTTGATGGAAGCGGCAAAAATTGGAAGGACGCCGAGGGTGAGCAAAATGGCTCCAAGGTTGGTGACAAAGTTGCCTGCCGACGCCTCGGTCATGAAAAACGGAGGAATGGTCACGAACAACAAGAACATGCTTGCCGTTCGCATGGACCCCGACCAAATGGGTTGCTTGGCAACCATTGGAATCACGTGGTAGCCGACGGCAAACATCAGAGCAAGGGGGACCCAACCAAGCGCCACTCGCTCAGCGAGCCACACCGTTTGGGTAGCATCCGCAAGTTCGCCAAAGAACATGTACATCATCGAGACGATGTAGGCGGTCAATCCCATGATGAGGAACCAAGCGCTGGTCTGCAATTCTTGCTCACCTCGCTGTGCTACGGTAATTAGCACGTTAATCAAAATAGGAACGAGGAGCATACCCACCACAAAGGTCTCGAGGCTGAAGAGCAGGGTTCGCACCGGATTTTCAGAAGTGTCCACATCGAGGAAGCCAAAGATGAACGGTAGCAGATAGGTCGCCACCAACACAGCAGAGAGAAGAACCGCTACCATCGAGGCGTTGGCTTCACTCGCCAACCGGCCGTTACCGTTTCGCGACGCGGCGATCATGGAGGCGCCAATCAAGCCATAGAGAAGGGCGATGTTCAGGAAGTTCAAGGTGGCGGCGTGCAACGAAGAGCCGTCGTCATAGGACCAACCTACACTTGCGAGGGAATCCAATGCACTCGGGTCGTACTTGTGCCAGCCCGACAGGAAGCCGAGGATGCCGGCAAAGACGAACCACAACAGCCCAAAATTCATCCAAGTTCGTGAACCGCTTCCATCTTTATCATCAAAAATGTCAACCAACCCGGGTGGATTCTTGCGTAGGATGAACAAACCGATGGACTGCAGCGCAGGGCCGACAGTGCCTGCCCCTTTCACCAGGCTTTGAGAAAGAGCAAAGAGCAGGGCAATCAAGAAACCGCCGGCGATGAAAATTGTTTCCATACATCACACCTCCATCACTCGGCGAGGACCTCGCCTACCAAGGTCGCCACAATGGCGCCGACACCCACAAGGAACCCAATCAAGTAGTACCAAATGCCACTACCGCCAAGATTCTGAACCAAGGGCACAAGTTCACCAAGCAACGGTAGACTGTCCCAACCAAAGACATTTGAAAACAGCGAGTAAAGGCCAAGCAAGCCTACAAAGAACAGGGTTAGAACGATGCGGCTGGCGGTCGGTTCGCCTGTCCCGATGGTCGTATCGGGTAGGGCTCTGGTGTTTGTCATGCGGGGCACCTCAAATTGACCCCATAGGGGTCAAACCTCCGACTTGACGGGCGGTGATAAACATTCACCACCTGAATTGACGAAAAGTCACGGCCTGCGTGGCGTTTGCTCAAGGTGAACGCAGGGCATCAAGAAGACGGCCTCGTCTTGGTTTAGAGAGCCCCAGCGGCAAGGGCAATTGACGTTCCAGTTCAATTTCGGTTCGCCATACATTCTTGCACGGGCAGGTCAAGCCTTCGAATTCGTCAAGGCTTCCGGAAACAGCATAACGCTCGATGGCCGCAACCACTTCGCCATCGCATGTCCCGCAGTTGTGTGAACCTCGAATTTTCCCACCGGCCGTCGGGTGAACAATCAGACGGCACACCTGGTCTTCATCGCCGTTGATGCCTCCATTCGGATGAATCGTTGGGTGAGCCCGCTGAATCATTTCAACCAAGGACCACAACCACGGCGGACGGTATTCTTGATGGCGGTGCAATCGGTCAATGACCGTGCCACGTTGAATGTTCATCGGGTTGACGGAAATTTCGTCAGACCGCTCGGCCACCGCCTCAATCCATCGCACACAGTGGTCTAGCGCATCGGCTTCGCTCATGAATGGAGGCTTGAACATCAGGTAGGTCTTGATGCGCAAATTAAACGCTTCAAGATTGGTCACGGCACGGTCCCAAGAAGAAGTGCTGAAGCCTTTGTTGACATGAAACCTCAACACTTCGTCATCGTAGGCTTCCAAACCAATCGCAACGGTGAAGGATGGGTTGATCGATGTCGCCCAGGCGAGTTTGGCTTCCGTTAATTGCTCGCACCGACTCTCGACGATGAGCTCTTTGCCCATCTCAGCGCAATCCTTCAGCACCGTTTCTTGAAATTCAATCGGTATTTCGCGGTCCTCAAGCAAACTTCCCGAGGTGTAGACTTTGACCATGGCTTGCCCTTGGAAATTGTCAAACTTGGCTTTGGCCGCCGCCCATTGCGCATGCAAATCTTCGCTCGTTACATCGTCGCGTGTATCGTTGAAATATCCACAGAATGTGCATCCAGAAGACCACCACCAATGGCATCCTTTGGTGCGAAGGATGACGGTCACAGCATCGCATGGTGTTCCGTCAGCCAAGACCTCTGGTGTGGTGTAAACCGTCGCCGGCTCGCCAGCATCCCAAGATTGCTGCTTGGCCTTGGCCCATGGCGTGTTGGCAGGAGCCTTGACCAAATCGTGGATTTTCAACCCTTTCTCGCCAGTGCCCACAAGGCGCAGGGGGGTGGGGTCGGTCATGAGGTCGCCTCGAGGTGCGGTCGTCACGCTGGGTTTCAAACCACCGCATCGGTTGTTGCAAGGCTTGACTCAAAAAATTGAACCAGCCTGTTCTCGTATGCCTCGGGTTGGGTCAGCATCAATGTCACATGTGACAGCACGCCTGGCTCACCGCTGTCTTCGTGTGCAACAGAGGAGGGGGCAAACCAACATTCCACATGACCAGAATCCCCGACATTGGCTTTGGCCGTATCGCACAACGATTGACTGTGGTGCAGTTTGATGCGATAATCTTCCTCGGATTGGGTGATGAACATGGAACGGTTTCCAATGTGTTTGGCCGCAGAAAGCGGTTCGTGCTTCACAAGATTGTCGCCACTCGAAACTTTTCCAGCAAACACAGCCGCATCTTTGAGGAAGGCTGGAAAGCCTCCAAAGGCCAACTCTTCGGCCAAAATTTTGTCCATCGAGGCAAAGGAAGATTCCAAGAACACGGCTTCAATATCCCGCTCTTGGTCAAATGCAATCGCTGCGGTTCCAGCACCGAGCGAGACGCCGTACAGACCGATACTTGCGGAAGGTACACCCTTTTCCGACTGCAGCCAAGACCAAACGGCCACAACATCGCGCCACTCTCGTTGACCTGCGGAAACAAGCCCGTCCTCAACAGTGCTGTTGCCGTGGTCTCGCAAGTCAAACAACACCACGTTGAAGTCCGCTTGATGCAACCAAGCAGCTGGAATTAGCACCTCATGATTGGCTTTGCAAGAACGAATGCCGTGCACCAAAATGACCCATGGGCGAGAAGCGTTGCTTTCCATCACCCAAGCCGCAAGGGTGATGTCCTCATTCGGAACTTCGATGGTAGCATTATCCCATGTATCGAACCAAAGTGAAGAGAGGTCGCCCGCCAAAGTGTCGCTCTTTTCGTACATCGCCTCATCAATGTCTTCGTTCCACAACGAGACGCTGAATTGGTCGGGCGTGTTGCGGGCTGAGTGGCCAGAACATTCCAAATTGCTGGCCGCTGCTTGGGTGTAGACCAAATTGCCCAGTTGATAGTACACAACGGGTGAACTGACCATGAGCAAGACGAGGAAGGCCGGAATGGTACGCTTCACGTTCATGCCTCCTCCCCCATGATGTGCTCAAACACAATGCTGTTTCCTGCCTGAAGGTGCATGCCCTTCGGATGGTCCTGATGGCCATCGGCAGCCGTGATGATTGATGAAACATACCGCTCGGCTGGCACGCGCAAGTCCACTCTTGAACCCAAACGAATCATTCCGAAGCGCTGACCCCGCCGCAACGCAGTACCGGTCCCAAGGAAAGGAACAATGGTGCGAGCCAAGGCGCCCGAAATCTGTGAGACCTCGATGCGTACGCCGTTTTCAAGCAGATGAACGGTGCGAACTCGCTCGTTGTGTTCGCTCTCTTTCTTGTAAGCGGGCCGAAACGGGCCACGGCGCATCCCTTTTCCCGTTCTGTGCTCCATTCGTTCAAGCACCCCGGCATCGGGTGCGCGATTCACGTGAACATCCAACGGGGACATGAAAATCGCCAAACGCCAAACATCACGGGCGGATTCTTCACCTTCTGGAACCCGTTCATAACGCTGCTCGGTCGCAAAAGAAAGGGGGTCATCAAGAGGTTGGGGGTACCAATCGCCCGTCAAAGCATCGTGGGCCACCTCTCCCGTGGCGCGCTCCGCTTCGCTTGGTCGTCGGCCAACCGCTCGTTCTCGAACAAGAAACATGGCGTGACCGTCTGCGGGCGAGACCAACACTCCTTCGCCACGCGGTATGGGGCGGTCTGGATCGCGCCAAAAATAGGCAAAGAAGACGGCGCACATCAAACACAGCATACCAAACAAGGGTACCAGACCAGCCAAAGGGTCAATCAGTGAACCAATGATTAAGGCGCTCACGCCCATCATGCTCATTGTCAAGACGGGCCCATGACCTCCATGGGCCAAGCCGGCCATGGTCTCACCTTACTCCGAAGCCCAAGGGTCGGCACCGTCACCCCAATCGGCTGGTGGTGCTTCCTCTTCTGCGGGTGAATCCTCGGCTTCGCTTTCTTCTTCAGCAGCCTCCTCAACAGGGGCTTCATCAGCAACAACGTCCTCTTCGGGGGCTTCTTCAACCACCTCGACTGCGGCCGTAGCAGCTTCGGCCTCGGCGGCTTCGGCGGCTTCGGCGGCTTGCTCTTCGGAACGAGCTTGGACCATTTCCTCCATACGCTCGGTAAAGACGCGAGACATGTGTTGGGATTTTCGCTCGGCTTCAACCGCTCGCTCAATCATTTCATAACGCTCTTTGATGGCCTTGTTGAGGTCCTCGAAAATCTGCATGTGCGCCACGTACCAATCGTCTCGAGCCTTCATTTCAGTGACGGCCAATCGGAGGTCGTTGTCCAATTCCTCAGCGATGCCGAAGACCTTCCCCAGACGGTCTTTTTCACGCGAATACTTCTCTTCCATCTTCTCGAGTTCAGGTTCAAGGTGTTCCACGCGCTTGGATGACTTGGTTGCCTTCATCTCCAATTCGCGCACTCGGACATCCTTCTCAACGATGATGGATTCCAACGACTCTTTCTCAATTTCACGGTCGATGATTTCCTTCTCCAAGACCTCAATCTCGGCTTTCGCATCCACCAGTTCTTTTTCTTGTGTTTCGTAGGCAGCGAATAACTTCTGCAATCGGTCGGTCTCCGTGGCCAAGGCCTCCTCGAGCTCTTTGATTCGGACCTCTGGCGTGATGGTTCCTTCCGACATGCGTTCACCCGGAGGTCAAGCCTCCACATACGGCGAGTCCCCTCCTCCCTATCAAGCCGACGCTTCAAATCGCACCGTTTCCGCTGACCTTCAAGGCTCGAAAGGCTCAGCGCAAGGCATCGGTAGCCTTGACCAATTCACGAGCGATGCTGACTTCGCCCATTGAATGACCTGCGTCAGGGACGATGACCAATCGGCTGTTTGGCATGGCTTGGTGCAATTCCCACGCGCTCCGAGCCGGGCAAACAACATCGTAGCGTCCCTGAACGATGACGGTTGGGATGTGTTGGATGGCCTCAACATGGTTCAAAATGTGGGCTTCCTCAACAAAGATGGCGTTGATGAAGTAATGGCATTCAATGCGTGCAAAGGCCACGGCGAAGTCCAAATCTTCAGCCTTCTCCAGGTATTCAGGGTCGGGGAATAAACGGCTTGTGGCCATTTCCCACCGTGTCCATTCCTTGGCCGCTGCCCGCCGAACCTCGACATCGTCACTGGTGAGGCGTGCGTAGTAGGCTGCGATGAAATCGCTTCGTTCATCCTCAGGAATGTGGTTGCGATAGGCTTCAAACGCATCTGGGAAGATGTGACTTGCTCCGTCTTGGTAGAACCAATGCAGTTCCGATGTTCTGCACATGAAGATGCCCCGAAGGACCAAACTCAACACCCGTTCCGGGTGGTGCTGAGCATAGATGAGGGACAGCGTGGAGCCCCATGAACCCCCAAAGACGTGCCATTGCTCAATGCCGAGATGTTCTCTCAAGGCCTCAATGTCACGGACGGAAGCATGGGTGTTGTTGTCTTCAAGTTCAGCATAAGGGGTGGATTTCCCACAACCACGCTGGTCAAATTGTACAAAATTGTAGGCGCTGGGGTCAAAGTACTGCCGATAGGAAGGTTGACCTCCGCCACCGGGCCCTCCGTGAATCACCACAACTGGAATCCCCTCTGGATTGCCGCATTGTTCCCAAGCGATGGTGTGAACCTCTGAGACCTTCAACATCCCCGTCGTATGAGGCTCAATGGGAGGGTAGAGGATATCTTCCAGCGTGGTCGTGGTATCGAGCATGGTTGTTCCATGTGGAGGGTGTGCATCTTCCTTTCGCCATGAACATCTTCAAAGACAGCCGAGGGGGCCAAGGCACCATGGGCATGAGACCAGCCACCGATCTCTTCAGCGAATGGGCCGATTCCGGTCGTGATGAAGGCATGGAGAAGGGCCATACGGCCAGCGTCAACGCCATGCTTGACCTGTTGCTGGAAGGCCGTAAGGCCCCATTTACGGCGATTGATATCGGCTGCGGCAACGGATGGGTTGTTCGACGATTGGAACAGCACCCACTGTGTACGAAAGCGAGTGGCGTGGATGGGGCACCGTCCATGATCGCCAAAGCCAGAAGCGTTGACCCGAACGGCGACTACGTGGAAGCGATGCTTCCCCAATGGAGACCTGCAACGCCTGTAGATTTGATTCATACGATGGAGTGCTTGTATTACTTGCACGACCCGTTAACGTTCTTGGTTACCCTGCACGATGAGTGGCTGAACCCCGGAGGCCGGCTGGTGATTGGCGTGGACCACTACCGCGAGAACCCATCAAGTTTGGATTGGGGTGTTTCGCTTGAAGTCCACATGACGACATTGTCCATCGCAGAATGGACCGAGGGGTTAACTCGGGCAGGATTTGAAGATATCGAAGCACGACAAATCGGCGCCAAGGAAAACTGGTCGGGAACGTTGGTGCTCACGGCGTCTCGTCCGTTGGATGTATAAGACCAAGCGGTTCGCCTTTCGGTCCACAGCGCCGCACGTCGCCTCGGTAAAACGGGCATGTTTGGCACGGTTTCGCACCAGCCGATAGGCGCTCAGGTTCCGCCAACATTGGGTTGAGATGAACGGCACTTCGCCATTTGAGATGGGTGCGTAGGTCGGTTTTAGCGTCCTCAAACTCCTGAACCGAGAGTTGCACCATACGCCCGTTGGCCGCCAACAACAGTGCTGGGGGAAGAACAACACGCCGTTGGCCTTCGGGTTTTCGCAGTTCCATAGCTTCAAGGGCCAGGGAATACAAGGTCAGTTGAAGTCGGTGTTCATGCAATAATTCAGTTTCTTCGGACCCTTCTGGAACAGTAGAATGGTTGGATGGAGCATTTCGCTGCAGGAGGTGTCCTTTGTTGGGGTCCTTGTCGTTGAACGAAGCAAGGCAACCGCGTGTCTTCAAATCCACCACCTGAAGCGCACCCAATCCATCATCGCTCACCATCGCCAGAACCAAATCGGCCCGTCCTGCGAAATCCATGACCACCTGTTGAACGGCCGATGGTTGAGCACCGATGTTCGAGAGCAACGCTTGCATATCGGCGTCCATGGACAATCGCTCTCGGTGGAAGAACGGCAATTCCGTCCGAACCGCTTCCACGGACCATCCGTTCAAGGACGCTCCACGGACCCATTGGCCCAGCAAACCCTCATCGATGAGGGTTCCAAGGTGAAGCAACCGGTCGCGCCACATAGCTTCTGGCGTTCCATCACCCTGCTCCATTCCGTGCCCAAATTCGTGCATCACACGAGCGACCGTGCTTGCCGATGCCAGATCGTCTTCGCTTTCATGCAGCCATGAAGGGTCCAAGGCTGGAGTATCTTGGCCAAACTTCAACGGATTGCGTAACCCAATCTCCAATACCCTGTGCATCATCAAGCCGAAGGTGGTGGCTTCGGGCCAAGGATTCGGCTCGCCATGTGCTCCATGCTGGAACGGCAGTCGGAACGGTTCGGTTGGCCACCCTTTCACATGTTCCAGCCAGTAGGTTCTTGGACACGTATTGGTGCTGTCCAAATGGTGGGCAGCACCCTTGAGTTGCTGTTCGATCAACAACGGCTGTCTGCTTGGTTCTGCGATGCGTTCGCCACTGAGAAGGTGCCTTTCAAGCGCCCTGGCACGCTGTTGCACCGACACCTGCGTTGATGGATTGAAACATTGAGGATGGTGGTAGAGACGAAGACCCTGAACACCATCTTGACCCAGTGGACCGTTTTCAAGGAGGTGAGCAGGATTGATTGGGGTCTCGGTTTTTAGTGGCGAGAACGTTGGAAGTTCTTGGCTGTCCACCTCGCCTGCTTGCAACCACGGAGAGGTCGCATCTCCAGCAACCCAAGCGGCCCGACGAAGGCCTTCAACGAACATGCGACCCATCGTTCGTGGGTCAGGAGAAATTCGTACGGTCAGGGCGCCTGAACCTTGGTCAAAGGTGGACCTGCTGCCGGGGTGGCCGGTGATGATGAGACGATCTTTGACCCGGGTGAGGGCAACGTAGAATTTTCGCCGAAGCTCGGCTTTGTCTTGGGCTTTATTCATTTGACTCGCAAACGCCCACAACCCATCATGAGGGCGGTCTCGAGTTCGCCATGGTTGAATGCGCCCCGCAACGACCTGCGGAGTGACCAATACATTGTCTTGGACCGACATGCTCGCATCCGCCATACCCGCTGTGAACAAGCCAGAGACCACCACGACGGGGGATTGCAAGCCTTTGGACCCATGAATGGTCATGATTTTGATGGACGATGGGTCGGCTTTGGTGATGGCTTCTGGGCCTTTGTCACCCAAATCTCGCATCTCAACCATGCGCCGATGCATGGCAGCGGCATCGTGACCCGTTTCCTGACCGATGCCATGCACGATGCTAAACCACGCTTCAGCAAATTGCCGTTGAGCGTCGTCTGGGTAGGCTACCAACAAGTCCGAGCGGTCGAGAATGGCGTCAAAGACATCGTAAACTGCACCCCACTGAACCATTTGATAGAGGTCTTCCAGCAGGGAGCGTACGGCTTCACTTGGGGCGTGATGAATCAATTGCGGCCAAACCTCGTCGCCTACAGCAAGTGTGCTGAGGGCCTCGTGAACCTCACGTTCGCTCATACCCACAACAGGCGAACGTCCCAAGACAAAACCGGCTTTTCGCATCGTGGGACGGGCCATCAAGGCCAACACCGCCATCAATGGCTGAACCACCGGTTGATTCAGCAGCAAGCCTTGACGGTCAGCCATGACGGGGATGTTTCGTGCCCGCAGGCGTTGGACGAGATCGGGGAGGTGCTTGCGTGAATTGATGAGGATCATGATGTCTTCTGGACGCACTTCCGGACCGCTTTCAGGTACGTTGACCCAGACCGTGTTCTCCGAATCCCAAACGCGTGTATCCGCTCGTTGCAACAAGGCGTTCAAACGTTCAGCGAGCAATTCATGCTCCAACTGCACGGTGGTCGCCGCAGGGTCATCAAACGCCAACACGGCTTCATCGAGGTCAAGAGGCGCTGCCCCGGAGGCACTTCCTACAGGCAGCAACCATTCGAACACACCGGGGTCTTCCAGTTCCCGTGCTGGACGCAATCGTTGAGGTTCAGCGTGCCAGTCTCCAGGCAATTCTTGGTAACGTGGGTCAAACACCTCGTCAAACATGTCGTTCATGGTCCCCATCAAATTGTGCCGCGTGCGGTGGTTGGACGTGAGGTCGATATGCCCTTCACTTCGGCGCTCAAGGCGTTCTCCCGCAATGGCCGGCAAACCAGATTGGTCTTCTTCATCAAACCGAATATGCGTGTATGGTGCCGATGTTTCACCACTGTGTTCGTTTGAAAACGACCCTGTTTCCCCACCGCCTCCCACAGGGCGTGGATCTCGGCCACATCCCACTTGTCGAAGGTGGTCCAGCCTGCTTTCGTTCGCCTCAAGGCGATTAAACTCCCGAATGGCGCTGACCGTTCGCCGCATGACCGATACCTCGGCTTGACGGAAACGGTAGATGCTCTGCTTCATGTCACCAACAATGCAAACGGTTGGGTCCCAGGGACTCAGAGAACGTTCCGGGTCGTCGGCTTTTCGGCTTCTTCGGCCCCACAGTCTCGCAAGCAAACGATAGTGGGACGGGTTGGTATCTTGGTATTCATCGATGATGAATGCCCTGAACTGGCGACGTAAATCACTGAGAATACCGAATCTTCGTTGAAGGTCCTCCATCAAGACCGGCCGGTCGTTCAGCATCGTCATGGCTCGTGAGATGTGGAGGTCACTCCACGGTTCGTCGCCCAAACTATCGAGGGCATCAATCACTTCGGGAGGGTATCGGTGGCGGCAAACATCGGGGCAACGGGCGAGCAGGAGATCGGCTGCAAAGCGTTGCATATCGTCAAAGTCATGCATCCCATCAAGGGATTTCCGTCGGGCCAAAATTTGGTTGCAAGCGGTATGAAGCACCATTAAATCGCTCAAGACTTCGGTTTGCAGGGATGCCGAGACGTACATTTCTCGTTCACTGGGCATCAACGGCAACGGCTCCTCCAACGGGTCAAACCGCAAGGGACTCTCCAGAGGGATTCCATCAAAACCATCTCCTGGATTGAGCAAAAAGGCAGAACCGGCCAACAGACGAATCAAACGTGCCTCTGAGGATGCAAGCGCCGCGAGGAGACCGGGAAGATGGTTGCTTGCACGTTCGTAAAGTTGGTTTTTGACGGCTCCGTTCATGCCCTTTACTCGGCTCTTGGCCATCAGCCCTGAAGGCCAGCCGTCGCCATTGGGGAGGTGTCCTCGAGGAAAGAAGGTGCAATCGGCGTCGGACAGACCCGAGTAGGTGGCGATGCCCATGAAGACCTTCCATGCCCAAGACAACTGTTCCCCTGCCTCCACTGGAAGCGGATTGGTCACAAGACGACGAAGATGATTGAACCGTGTGAGGTTGGTTTCTTCCTCAGCGGCAGCCACGCAATGAAGGTGATGAGGCATGAATTCGTCCGTCCAAGCCCTCAGTCGATGAGCGATGTTGGCTACAAATCCTGGAAGTACGTCAGCAACAGGTGTAGCCATGGTGTTCAGAAGCACTTCGACAGGAACGGGACCTCGCCCATTCCATGCCAACCCCATGGTTTGGGCCTGATGAATCATGGAGCGATGGGATTGCTCGACAAAGAGGGAGCGGGAGAGCAGTCCGTTCAGCACAATTTCGGCTTGGTCCTGTCCACCAAGCCGATTCACCAATCGATTTCTAGCGTCCAAAAATTCACTGTGGTGATTGAGCACGCCCGCTTCTCGTGCATCGTCGGTGGAACGTATTCTCCAAACCGCATGGAGGGTGTCCCTGACCATGAGCGGGGCCCGCTCCTCGGACACTTGCTGGTTTGAGGGGTAGAGCGCCACCAAGTCAATGTAGGGTTGCACAAGTTGGTTGAGGAAAGCGTCGATGGTAGAAATGGGCGCTTCGTCCAAACACGATAGCAACATCTCAACATCACCATCGCTTCGCAACCTTGGGTCGTGAATCCCTTCATCATCATCGGGACTCAGCGGCATGGCTCGACTTTGAGCTAAGCGGTGACGGATACGCGCTTTCAGTTCAGCGGCTGATTTTCTGGTAAAGGTAATGGCGGCAACCTCCGAAGGCAACAGACCTGTCCACTCGGTCAATTGGGTCCGTTGCCGTTTGGGCGTACGCAAGGCACCGTGACCCGAGATGGGTGTGCGCGGACCCGGAGGCGTGACGTGAGTTGCACGTTGCTCGCTGGCGATCAAATGCTGAACATAGCGCTCTGCCATCACTGTGGTTTTGCCAGTGCCAGCGCCAGCATCCAGCGCAATGTGGCGGTCAAGGTCCAAGCCCAAGCGTTGACTGGTGTTGAAACGTACCATCAAACACCGCCTCCATTCTTGTGATGGGCAGCACACCCTGCGGCGATTACACAGTAATTGCAGTGCGTCCCCGGCGTTGGATTGACATGCCCAGCGGCTGCCGTTTCAATGGCTCGTTGTGCCACTGACAAACGCTCGGCCATCCATCGTCGAAACGAGCTGATGTAGGATGACTCACCATCGGTTGTTGGGAAATGACGAGGGAAGACTCGGGTGAGTTCTCCAAGAGCGAGGGAGTCGTCAAGCCGCTCGAGTTGGCTATCAAGTTCCACATAATGCCTCGTGTGTTCACCGATCTCGCTGGCGCCCACACCCACCACACGGTCGTTGGGGTGCAACACCTCCCACGCTCTGGCATACAACGCGAGTTGGAGGTCTTCAAACAAGCATCGGAAATGCCGTAATCCAGCATATTTGGGCGCCGGGCCTGGCACGGATTTCAAATCGCGAATCACCACCAAACGCTGGGCGGTCCGGTCTTCGCCGGTCAGCGGGAATGGGGTATCGTGCGATTCATCTCCCAACACCCCTTCTTCTCTCAACACCTCCTGCTGCGTTGTCGTAAGAGCAAGGACATCCACGCGGTCAGCGTATCCAAAGAGGTTGAAGACGGCCTCGTCGTCTTCATCGTTCGTCTTCAAAGAGACCCAACGTTCTGATTCGGTAACTGTCGGCCATTCAAGAGCAACTGGTGCGGCGTTTTCCAAGGCCAAATCAGCCTCGAGCAAACGAGCCAATCGACCACGAGCGGGCAAGTCCAAGGACCCCTCTTGATGCGCCTGCCATTCTTCAGGAGTCGCATCAACCAGGTCGCGTGTTCGGTGCACAGACACTGCGTTTTGGCGACCAAGCCAAGCAACATCCCGTTGCAAAAACTCAAGGATGGCTCTCCAGCCTGCATCGCCGGCACCCATGGGGCCTTGATGAAGCGGGAGGATGTCTTCCGTCATCTCGCCACCAAGGGGGACGCCGTGCCCTGTCATGACCGCGGCTTCGGCATCGTGGACGACTTGCCCGCGCACCCGTGCATCGACATCCTCGGATTGAGTACCATCGTCATCATCGGCAAGCAAGGATTGTTTCACCCAGGCCATACGTGGACATTTGAGCCACGCTTCCAAGCGACTTGGCGACCATGTCGTTCGTTCGTAACGAACATCGATGAGCCCGAATCGGTGCGAGATAGCAAGACCGTCTTCGCCGTATGGAGGTAAAGGACGTGGGTCAACAGCCAACGACACCTTGCCATCACTTCGGTGACCGAGATGGGGCCAAGCATTGGCCAGAACGCCGTAGGCTTCCACCGATGCTTTCTCTGGACGCAAAGCCAACGCGTCCGTGGACAACAGGAAGTCGCGAGCATCCCACAACATCGTTTCGCCATCTTCAAGCCGTTTCACCGTAGGCTGGCGACGATGACGATCTCCCTGAATTCCGGCTTCGTAGCCGTCAAAAACCGCAGCATGGTGATTGATACGGTCTGTAAACGGCATGCTGGCATGAACGTCCAAGCCAAGTTGTTGCCGGGCATCAGCGCCGCCATGACCGTGACGGAGTCTTCGCTGTCCATCGTCGGTCGTCACCATGCTGTACTGGTGAGGAGAAAGCCAACTACCGTGACCCGCTTCCCTCACGACCCAATGAAAACGGCGTTGCTCACCTTCGCCTGTTGTCAACGCATCGGGCAGAAACGCAGGTGGGTCTCGCATGGCTTCCCACGCCCGTGAACGTTTGACATCGTTCAACCACTCAGCCAACGGGGCGCTTGGGCCACCTCCTTCCTCAGGGGTTGAATCAAAGACAACAATGGCTGGAGCCGCATTGAGGAGGTGCCGGAGATGGTGCCGTCCTTGTCGAACCAACAAATCGGACTGAAACATGCCCAATTCCACTTGAGCCTGTGCGTCCAGCCAAGGGACCACAGGTGTTCGCATCGGCCATGCGTCAACATCCAATCCAGCGAGCAGAATCAAGTCGGCCGTGCATCCCAAGGCTTGTTCAGGCGTCACGATGTCAATGTTGCTCGTACGAACGTTTGCACTGCTCATGGATGTTGATTGGCCCACATACTGGAGGATGTCAACAAAGGCACGACCTTCGCTTGGCAAGGTCCGATGGCAAGCTTGCAAATGTTCCTCCACCGATTTCAAACCATCAAACAGCGTTTGAAGGGTTCCAAGTCCAGCGTCGTAGGGTGCTCTTCGCTCGTGAAGTTGTGCAACGTCCATCGTGGACATCAACCATGACAGCCAGGCCATACCGTTGTTTGATGAATCGGGGACTGGCAGGACTTCTCCTGAACTGCAACCGATGACTTCGTTTCTCAACAAATGCCGGTCTTCAGGCGCAAGCAACGGGCGCCATGCATGGAATAAGCAAGCCAGAAACCACTGCGTTTCCTCAAGCACTTGGCGTTTTTGTTCGGGTTGTCGCTCGGAAAAAGACGGGCGTGCTTGGGACATAACACCCAACCATCTCGCCATGGCACCCGGTCCGCCCAACACGTGAAACTGACGCGAAATTTCTTCGAGGACGGTCGCGTCCGGTTTCGGTCGCCATGTGGGGTGTTTTGGATGAACAAGCGATGGAAACATGTCATCGTTAAACGGAAGTGTGGTCGAGGCAAACAGGCCGAGCAAGGATTCCAGCGACCACGATGACATGCCAAGTCCAAGGTTGGCGGCTTTCATGACGGCGTTGAAGACTGGTTGTTGGTCTAGGGCGGCTTGCGTACTTCCCCAACTGATGCCAATATCGGCCAACGCTTTCGACCATGCTGAACCCCGGCTTTGCACCGCTCCATCCACAATCATCACGTGCCCGGTGGGCTGATGTTCTCGAAAGGCCTGAACAAACGTGACAACAGCGTCTCGGACATGCGCCCGGTCATCCACAGGTATTCGCGTGATGGTGGTATTGCGGTGTTCTCCATACGAGGTACGCCAATGGTCATCCAACGGATTCCAGAGCGTATGAGGCGGTAGCCATGAGGGGAGATTTTCCTCGGTGCATGGTGGTTCATCCACCACATAAGCGCCGTGGAATCCAAGTCGAAACGAGCCCGGATGAAGCACTTGATGAACCGGTACATGGCGGGAAACGGCCACCAACAAGTCCTGTTCAAGTTCTGAAAAATTAGGAGCCATGTCCAACAAAACAACACCGTCAATGCTACTCAAACCAAAGGGTGGGGCTTCACTCTCCAACAGGGCCTTCAGGACATGAGGTGTGACCATGACCGGTAAGGTTCCACCCGTTTCGCGTTCATGCTCCAGTACCAATTGGTGGTACACCGCTACGCCGGGTTCGTTTTCCCAAGCAAATGGACGGCGAAGTTCCATCAATGCAGCATGAAGTCGCTGCAACCGTAGGGTCTTCGCCATGGTCCACGCCCCAACCCCAGGGACATGAAGCACAGCAAAATCGCCTGCTTCAGCAGCATCAACACACCGTGCATGAAGCGCAAGAAAGTTGCCCACGTCATTATCGAGCAACACAGGAAGGCGAAGGTCTGTGTGAAGCGATCGCACGAGACGATTCATCGTCAGATGGTGTTGTGGTATGACGGTGATGTGCTGTTCGTCAAGCCATTCTATGGTGCGTTGGCGGTGCAATTCGTTGGGATGAATGACCATGATGTTTGGAGGTTCAGCGGAAGAAAATGCTTGATACAACCAGGATGGAAGGCCGTCTCCCGAGGGAGCATACTCGGATGTTATACGGTGTTCCAGATTCAAAACCGCAGCCCCAATCTGAGGAAGGCGGTTGACCATTCATGAACCTACGCGCAAGGTTGCCTTGGAGAAGCAGGTCCGAAACTTCCATCATGTTGATAAAGGGCGCCGTTTATTCTATTTTCTCAGCGGAGTATCGGCGGCGGCCCAATGGCATTGCCGCCCTTGTTGAGTGGGCATTTATACACAACATTTAAATAGGGTGTGCCTACTAACAAGAAATACTCTTGTTTGCTCGGCCCAAAACATGAAGTTCAATTCTTTATAAGTAGTCGAGGAACATAAGATAACGGAAGTGAAAGAAGATGAAAGTGAATTGTGATGAATGCAGCGGAGCCCTGGAGATTGACTATGCCCGAGCAGAGGGTACATGTGTGGTGTGCAGCTTGGTGCACGAACTCGCTATCAGCGACGCCGATACCAACTCCAGCAGCGCAATGGGTGAGGAAGCCCATGTCGGAAAAGTGAACGACGGTGAAAAGGCCGGCACCTCCATGCCTACCTTCAACAACAAAGGCGGCGACGGCAAGACCTTGACTCCAGAGGAGCGACGCAAAGCCAACCGACTGGCTCGTTTGGACCGCAACTCTCAGCGAGAGCGCGACCCCATGTGCCGCCAACTCATCACCAAGATGCGCGACATGTTCGGCAAGGATTTGGCCCACGTCACTCGCTTTTTGGCTGAGGCTACCGCTCGAAAATTAACCCCTTCCCAAGAAGCCACCCGTGCCACCTTGACCTCTAGCGAGCAAAACCGCTTGGCCTGTCCAAAAACTTCCATTTGCCGCGCTGGTGGCAAGGAACACCCCGAACTACGCGGTGAAACCGACGAAGAAAACCTCCAAATCATGGCCTTGGCCATCGCCAGCCTCTCTGCAAAGTGGTTCGGCACTGTTGGCGTCAACGAACAGGTGTTGATGGACCAGTACGGCATCAGCAAAGCACAGTTGAACAACGCAAAAAAGACCATCGCCGACCACTACAAGGCTCGTATCAGCCAGGGCTGGGCTCTTCCACCTGCTCGTATTCGCGTTGCTGCAAACCGTGCCGACGGATTGGACATCGCCCTTGACAACATCTTTGCTGCCGTTGGCGATCGCCTCTCCAACAAGCAATTTGGACGTGTGCTTGAACTCGTTACCAAGGCTCTGGAAGACCTCGACGAGCCACGCGTTGACGGTCCTGTGGCCAACGTGCCCATTGCCATGGTCACAGCATGTGTGGTCTACGCCATTCTTCAACGCTTGAACTTGCACGATGGGAACCTCAACTGTGTCGCCAAGGCCGTGGGTTTAACTGGCGCCGGTGTGAAAAACCGACTGGCCATCATCAAGGAAGCTCACGACCTCGGCCACCTTCCGCAGGCTGCTGAATTGTTCAAGGCTGAGACTGACGACAACGAGGAAACCGCCCACGAAACCGAAGACAGCGCTGAAGAGTAACGCGAGACGGGTTCTTAACCGTCCTGCTCCACGGGGTGTCATGCGCAGTCTGTTGGTTGCTCTTTGCTTGTTCTGTGCCATCTCTGTCGGCGTAACTCCAGCAACGGGGTTACCAGCAAGTCCTGTTGATCATGGCATGGTGTTCGGTGGGCAGTGGTCTGCCGCAGGCAACGCTAGCACCTCGGTCACACACAATTTTAGTGAATTGCCTGCTGTGGTTGAAGTCTTCACCGCCACTTGGTGTGAGAACTGCGTGGATGTTGAACACGCCCTTGATGATGTTCAAGACCTCGGTTTGCTGCAACAATACCATGTCCATCGAGCGATTGGCGAAACTCAGGACCCGTTCGGCACGGTTGAATTGGACCAGCGGTGGAGAGACAAGTATGGGCTGAGTTCCCCTCCTGCTGTGGTCTTTAACGGAACGATGAAGAAAATCGGCTCGGTTGCAGACGACGGTACCTTGGTCAATGAATTTTCCAACCTCGCTCAACGGGATTTGGGCCTAGGCCAGGGTTCCACAACCTTCGCATGGACGCCCATTGATGACTCAACAGGAACCGTAGCATGGCACCTTGACATCAATGCGACCCATCTTGAAAATGCCAGTCTAAACGTCTCAATTTTTGTCGTGGAATCGGCAGCAGATTTTGAAGAAGGCACCAATGGATTGGGCACCTACCCGCACATCATTCACAACATCCAAGTGGTCGGACACGAATTGCAAGGCACAGGTACGGTGTCGCTGCCGACGGCCTTTGATGGCGATGATTTGGAAGTGCACCTGATTTACGAAATCATTCCAAATCAACAAGAGCCAGCGGATGATGTTACGCCAACGAACCCTCCGAGCGAGGATACCCCCGCCTTATCCACTGTCTTGACGATGGTCGCAGTATCACTCGCCGTTACTCAAGGATATCGAAAAACACGAAGTTCCCCTCTTCCCTGACGCGATGCTCACGCTGGACCCGTTGGTCATCAGTCAGGTCGATTTGGAGTTCCCAACGAAGGTGTGGCATCTCTTCTGGTGCCCGCCCAATGTCACAATAATTCCACCAACGGGGCGGTGCCCCGCGGACACCCTGGCGGTGTTGGGCATCTCGTAACACATCCGTGAGCTCAAGGCGTGCATCCGGGCGTGGGTGATCTCGTCGAATAAGCGTCCGAACATCGCCTTCGTTCGTATGCTGCCCATAACCCAAAGACCGCGCCATCCGCTGAATCACATCCCGCTCAAGCCGATTGCGGATGGTCATGGTGAGGTTGGCGTGCTGGAAGGAAAGTTCGCCACCCATTCGGTTGGACAAAAAGACAAGGGAGCCAATCGGTTGAAGGCTGAGCACCTCCCAAACACGGGCGAACACCTCACACCAACGGCGTTCTCCGTCACGGATGTCGCCTTCATCATGCAGGTCGTCAACCCGTCGGTGCGGCATCAAGTGGTGGTATCGTCGCATCCATCGGTTGGCGTGTAGGCCAAACAGGCCCCCCCGCTCTTCGTAATTTTGGGGCTTGTACGGCCCCACTGTCTCTCTCCAAGCCGCCACCACGCGCTGGTACGGGAATTCCCCATCATCTTCAAACGCCTGCTCAAAGATTTCACCCCATTCGTTGAGTCGATTCCGGCGTTGTTGCATTCGGTTACGGCGGGCGAGGTGGACCATGCCGAAAGGACGTGCTTCGCGCATCATCTCTTGCCGGTCAGGGCGCCGTGGTTCAAACCATCCACCGCCACCATCGTCGAGGATACGAACCGCACGAAGCGCTTGTTGATCCAATGCCTCCAACCATGTATGGTGGGTTTGATGTGATGGGAATCCAAACGGTGGTGAACGGATGATGACGTCCTCCAAACTTCGAATGGATTCCAATGCTTTGACATCGTTGGCCATTGACAGCAACACGGAACCCATGGTATCACCCAACGGCAAGCGATTGGGGAATTGGCCACTGTGAATGCAAATCGCAGCATGCTCGTGTTGATTTAGGCCCCATTTGTGATGAATTCTGTAGGGAGCGCCATGTTGACCCGTTCCCACCCGAACCTCATACAAGTGACCCAGTTTACCGAGCACCAATGCGGTTGCGTTCTCAATGAAGATGCGCTCTGGAAGGTCGTTCATGATTTGGTGACAAAACTTCAGCGAAGTCAAGAGGGCTTCTGACGGTTGGGTTTGTTCGGTATAGGGAACCGACCAGTTGTGTTGGAGGCCCAACAGCAGTTTTCCTGCCGAAGAATTCAACGGAGAATGGGCAAGAGAAATCAACAACGCCCATGCTTCAGGGCGTTCTGGAACCCGAACAAGTCGCGTTTTTCCCGTTCGTGTGCGCACACGGAACTCGACATGTCGGTTGGTCATACGCATGCTCCAGTTCAGTGTCCGAGGGTAATGGTTCGTTTCACCGAGGTTCTGCCAAGCCTGCATCCACGGCGTGTCATAGAGGTCAAACAACCCAGGTGGGTGGTTGGAAAGCGCGTTACCAAACATCGCACGAAGGTCGTGAGGCTGCTGAGCAAACAACCTGGTTTGAATGTCGTGAGCCCACGCCATCATCGGGATACGCTCACGTTCCTCGGGGTATTGATTCCGGTCCACTTGAAGACGGTATGTCAGCCAAAGCAACATGCTTGCCAGTGGCCGGTAATGGGAACGGATACCTCCGGCGCCATCACGTCGGCCAGCACCGTCAAGAGGACCGTTGGTAAACACCTCGTTCTTCAGGGGTGCACAAGAGGCTAGACCAACAACGAGGGCTGAAAGATTCCATCCGCGCTTGAACGCAGGGGATGTCAACAGCGGAAACACCGCTGAAAAGCCCAGCGAGGGAAGCGACACATCATCAAGGTACCATGTTGAACCAAAGTAACGAAGAATGGAACCGTCGTGAAACTCGACCCCCCGCTGGAGCCACCGTTGTTCGTCCCTCGTGAGCATGCGTCCTTCGGCAATCCCTTCCGCGAGAACGTTCATCTCTTCTAGGCTGCAGGGATACGCACGAATTGGGTCAACAGCAGGGTCCAACATGGCCCACTTGACATGTTTACTTTCACGATGAAACTCCAACAAACGTTGCCACCGTTGTCGTGAGCTCAAGTGTGGGCCGCCAAATTGGGCAATCGCTCGTTCGTGGTCATCTGGAGTGAGGAACACGTTCCAGCCTTCTCTGGGTTGGTAATTGATGATCGACTTGCACCAATCGCACGTCTCATTGTTCTCTTCAGAGCGTGGATTGTGAATACATTTGATGTCGCATACAGATGTCTTCATGGTGAAGTTATCACGCGACCGTATTTCAAGGCTGTATGCCCCATTCTTGGCTGCAAATTGCCAGCAAACGTTCCACATCTTCGTCGGTGATATGAAGGTGAACCACAAAGCGAATACGGTTGGGTCCCGTATCTAGCACATCAACGCCGTGTTGGCGCAAGGTGCTGACCACTGCGGCCGAAGAAGACCGACAGGTGACATACACCATGTTCGTTTGAACGGTGTCCAAATCAACCGAAAACTCAGGTAAGGCATCAAGGCTTGTTGCGATGGTTTTTGCCCGCCTGTGGTCATCGCTTAAGCGCTCAACATGGTGGTCCAACGCGTGGATGCAAGCCGCTGCCAGCATGCCCGCTTGACGCCATCCCCCTCCGAACATTTTCCTCCATCGGTGGGCTTGGTCAATGAAGGCTTTCGAGCCCACCAAAACCGAACCAACGGGAGCACCCAGTCCCTTTGAGAAGCAGATAGACACTGAATCATAACCCTCACACATGCGTGAAACCGCTACGCCGGTTGCAGCTGCTGCGTTGAAGATTCTCGCTCCATCAAGATGAGTGGAACACCCCAAGGCTTTGGCCACATGTGCGATCTCATCGAGGACGGTCAGGTCATAACATGAGCCGCCTCCAAGATTGGATGTGTTTTCGACACAGACCAACGTGCCGTTTGGATAGTGGCTTCCTGAACCATCGGCTTTGCGTACTGCCTGCCGTACTTGTTCGGCAGTCATCAAGCCTTTTTCTCCGTCCACCAAGGCAACGGACGCTCCGCAAAGGGCAGCATAACCTCCACCCTCATACCGGTAAATATGGGCCGTCTTGTCACAAACAATTTCGTCACCAGGAACAGTATGGGTTCGCAAGGCAATGGCATTGGACATGGTGCCTGAGGCCACAAAAAGCCCCGCTTCCTTTCCGAACAAATCAGCGACCCGTTGTTGCAACGCGAGGACGGTCGGGTCATCACCCAGAACATCGTCGCCGACAACGGCACCAACCATGGCGTTGCGCATGGCCTGTGTCGGCTGCGTCACGGTATCCGAACGGAAATCAATTCGGGACGATGGGTGTTCGCGCATGGGACGGGCTCGGCGCCACCCCTCATCAATACCATGTCAAAGTAACTTCAACTCGCCGGTGATGGAATCGAGCACGGCTTCATCGAAAGGTCCGAGGGCCAGGACGGTTTTTGAGCCGCGTGGAATTTGCGTGTGGCCCGCATCTGAAACGACATGTGAAGGCACACCAGCCTTGTTTGCGGCGCGAAGAAGGGGTTGGAAATGCGAGGCATCCTCTACCTTTACACAGATTTTTTTCTGTCCGCTCGCCAGCCACGCTTCAACATGCGAAGGATGGGATACTCCTGCCCGCAGAAACGCCTCAACCGAGGCATGGCCGACTTGGGCGGCCATTTTTCCCTTACCCATTTGCAAGGATTGATTGACGACCAAGACCAATTTCACGGCCTCTCCTACCGGCGCATGGGACGGGGAAGGTGCCGTCAAACGATGGATGAACGAACGCAGCCCCATACCGTTCCCTCAAAGCGTGGTGAGATGGGAGAGCAATGCATCCATCGTCCTTCGGGGGCCTAAGATGCCCAAGACCGTGGTGGTTCCCGGAGGTAATTCTGTGTGGCCAGCATCCACCACAGTATGTGAGAAACAACCACGTGGGACACGGCGTGCAATATCGTTCAGGCTTTGCACATCCTCGACACCCAGCACAATTTTACGGGCCCCACCTGCACGCCAACGCTCAAGCAAGCGAGACTGCCGTGCTTGTTGCGCCACGTCCACAGCCGCATGCGCACACTGAGCCGCAATTTTCCCAACACTCATGGTCAAATCTCGCCGAACCAACAACGCCATGGTTGGTGCATCATCCATGGTGGACATGCGAATCACCCACCGGTTGCAGATCATCGTCCATGTGTTCCAATCCATGGAGGAAAGCATGAACCGTTGGCCCGAACCACAAGGCAAAGACCACGTTGCCCATGACATGGAGTGTATCAAACGGCAAACCCTGCAACAGTAACCACCCCAAATCGGTTGGTGTCACGCCGGGAGCAAGCAACGAGAGAGTGGAAATGAGACTGAAGAGCAAGGCCGAGACAACCGAAGCGATGCAAAGTCGCCCCATCTTGAACACCCCGTCTTCTTCAAACACCAATCGGGAACCGTAGAGGGCGACGGCCCCCCAGCCCAGCGCTTGAAAGACGGTCCACCAACCGTTACCGATGAGCAGATTGGACAACAACGTGACGAGAACGGCAAACGCCACACCTCGTCGAGCACCCAGCTGAGAGGCGACCAAGAGGGTGGCGACGGTGACTGGCTGAACGTTCGGCAGCGGTTCAAACAACACCCGCAACGCCGCAAGGGCCACGACCATCGTTGAAAGGGCCGCCACAGTGAAGCGGTTGGCACGGGGCGCCGTAAACAAAAACAAGAAGGCTGCAAGGACAAGAAGGGTGTTCAAGACGCCTTGTGCAACGGGTGTCAACTCGGGCCCGTGAACGCCCATCGCCTGGAACATGGTAGCGGCGAAGAGGAGCGCCTCCTTGAGGCTTGCCTCCCTCAAGCAAGCCGCCAAACCAATACCGTGCTGGATGGAATGGTGGCATCATCAATGGCCAACGTCCCGCGTTGACCGTCAACAAAGTACTCCCAACCAGAGCCGTGTGTTTCGTTGAATGACACAAGGTAGGTGCCCAAGGGTGTTGCATCGAGCGTGATTTCGATACCCAATTGAGTCGTTCCTGCAGAGGTGAGTGCCAACACATCTTCGTGCCCAACCAAGCCACCAACGACCATGGTTTCGTCGCCAAATTCGATGACCAACACTTGGGTACCGAGCCAGTCGTCGGGCCACGATGAATCCCATACGTCTTCGGAGGTTGCCTCGGGGGCAAGCAAAGCATTCCAAGAACGGTTGAGGTCGGGCGTCATCATCAGCAACAAGCACAAGACGACGAATGAGCACCAGCGCCAAGCATGCATGAGGCGTCCCTGAGAAGCCAGCATCGCTCCAAAACCCATCGCCAAGGCGACGAGAAGGGTGCCAACCACGTGAGAACCATCGCTGTCATCAATCACGTTGTCGTCGTTCAAGTCCAACGCCATCAACACGCCGGCATCGTTGCCCAGATACATCCTGCTGCCCATCACCGCCGGAGCAGACGTACCGTAGTCATCGTACGGTGTTGATACCATCGGTAGCATCTCCAATGTTCCTGCTGAATCGACCGCTATGGAGAACCAACCGCCGATGGGGTTGTTTTGCGGAGCATGGGCCCAGTTCTGACCGGACCACGCTATTTCGCCATTGACGTGAGCATCCACCTGCATCACGACCTCACAGACTTCCACACAAACAACCGAAGTGAGGTGGTCACTGTCTCCAAAAAGTGCCCCTGTGGACCAAGCGAGCGGGATGGCGGGAGAGGGGCCCAATTGCGCGAGTTCAACCAGTGTCGCCTCAGCGGGCGTATATTCGAGCAACACGCTGCTCCCTGTAAGTTGAACATGCAAGAGCAAACGCTCTCCAAGAACAACAGGAGCATGGCGCAGCGCACCGGGAAGGAGGACGGTGGCGTTCACGCCTCCGTTGCGATCAACCCGCCAAAGTTGGCCTTGCTCATCACCGAGCCAATAACCATCCGAAGCGACGCTCACGCCGTTTCTCCACCCGAGGCCCGTGTCGACTTCGAAATCAACGGCTCCATCTGCTAAGCACCACCGTGCAAGGCCGTTGCGCAACGCAACAACCACATGGTCCCCATCCAACTGTGCTGCACCGGTGATACCCCAACCCTCCAGTGTTGTGTTGACCGACCAAACGAGTGTCCCGTCCTTCGGGTGAAGTGCATCAAATCGACCGTCAGCCCAACCCACCAAGAGCAAGTCGGGCCAAGCACCGCAATTGCCTTCTCCAGCATCAACCAGTAACAACGGCGCCATGTCGTGTTGAACCGTGGTGCTGCTGTTGTACCTCCATTGGACGTCGCCTTGGTGATTGACGGCCAGCACTTCAGGTCGCTCCTCGCCCGTCCAAAATCCAGAGGTCCGAACATAGACATGGTCGTCATCCACCACCGGCGAGGTGGTGATGTATCCAGGACCAACATCCAATGTCCATATCGGTGTTTGAACAGAGGCAGAGGTGAGCGGAAGGAGGGTCAAGACGAGGAGAAATGCACCACAAAGAACGCTTCTCCTCATTCTTGTTTCACTCCAAAGCGGATTGTATGGCGGCCTTGAGCAAGGCACTCACTTCCTTGCCGTCTGCACCCCCTGCCGCTTGCATGACCACGCCCATTAGGGGGCCCATCGCACCCATGCCACGTTCTTTGACAAAATCGAGTCGTTCGTTGACAATGCCGTTGATGATGGAGGCGAGGTCCGCGATGTCGGCTGGGGCAAGGTCGTTGATTTGGCAGTGTGCCAGCAAGGCTTCGTACGGTGGGTCTAGACCTGAAAAGGCCTCCACCACGGCATCCATATGCTCACGAGAAAGGGCTCCCTGTTCTTTCAAACGCAACACGTTGGCGACCATCTTCGGCGGTTGACGGTCGTGATTCAACAGCAAGGCGGCCCATGCTTTTGCAGGCAAGTCACCCAGATGGTCACAGAACACATCGTCCAGCTCGCGGGCCAACAATTGTTCTGCTTGGTCCACCGATACTTCGTGACCTGAGAGACGCGTTTGGCGCTCTTCATCCGACATCGGCAAGCGCAACAACAGTTGCTGCCACGCTTCTTCGCTCAATGGTTGAGGAGGGACGTCGGTTTCAGGATACATTCGGGAACGCCCAGGCAGAGGTCGCATGGGCGATGTCGTGCCGTCTTCTGGTGCACCTTTTTTCACCACCACATTGCGGACTTCCTGTGGAATCCGATGCCAGGCAAGACGGGCGCGCCGCAACACGGCTTCCAGCGCAAGATTGGCCTGCCAGGCCGGTGCACAACACAAAACGAAGGCATCGTGTTCACCCAAGGATAATGCTGCTCGGACCGCTTCGACCTCTGAAGATTCAATCCCGTAGGCCGGCAATTCATCAGCATGGAAGATGCCGCGGACACCCGCTAATTTGGCCGCTCCAGCCAACTCTCTTCCGAGGCGAGGAAGTTGTGCGCCGTCTTCGTCCACTGCTTTTTTGCCCAAACGTCCAAGCAGACCGGGCAGCGGTAGAGCGAGCATGACCGACCCTGCGGAAAAGGACTCGCTGACCAGGCCAGCCTTGGTGTTGGCGAACGAATCGGACACATCGTGAACCGCCAGCGGAAGGGCCTCTGCAACGGCTTGAGCCACCGTCGCTTCCGTATCTGGCTTGTCCATTGAGCGATTGGGTGGAAGGGCAGGAAGGGAAAGCATAACCCTCAACTCGTTGGCGAGACGATAGAAATGCAATTGCCGGGCCATTTCAAGACGGATGATTCTTGGAATCCACGCCAAGTCCTGACAGCCCTTGATTTCCACACGGTCGCCCGCAGCAATCGAGACGTTGAGGTCTTGACGGATGCTGCCCAATCCTCGCCTGACCCGACGCGTTTGTCGCAACACCCTGCCCAACGCCATCGCCGTTGACTGAGCATGGTCGGGCGAGGTAATATCGGGAGCGGTGGCAATTTCAATCAACGGCAAACCCAATCGGTCCAAGTTGTACATCACCTGTTGCCCATGCTGCGTGTCCACCGTGTCCAGTTTTCGAGCGCTGTCCTCCTCAAGGCAGACCACTTCTACACCGACATCGCCCTCTTCGGTGGCCAACACACCGTTGGTTGCCACCAATGAGGTGCGCTGAAACCCGCTGGTGTTGGAACCGTCCACGACGGTTTTTCGCATCGTCTGCAACAATGAAACGGGTTGGGCCTTCAACAAGGCTGAAACGGTCAAGGAAATGTCCACCGCCTCGTCATCAAGTTTCAACGGCGGCTGCTCATCCAGTTCGATAAGCCCCGCATTGGGGGATTGTACATAGACAAAGGTGCGGTTCCGTTTGGCCTCAAAACGTGCAGCGACATCGATTGCACCGCCCTCACCACGTGAGGCTCGTAAGCGTCGCTCGTAGCGAGGCCAGTCTTCAGGCAAGGTCTCAATGGTGACATCGTACAACTCCCCACTTTGGCGGGAGTGTAATTTTCCCGTCGCCAGTTGCTGGTGAACTTCAATACCGCACATGAAGCCCAATTCGCTGGGATTCAGTTCGTTTGGCTGATGAACTTCGCCAACTGGTTCACCCGCCATGCTCAGGGCACGGCTTCACCCTTCATGAGTACCTCGCTTGAATCGTGTCTCAAACCACTTGCAAACTGGTATAACCGGCCGGGCGAATCATCCGCCCTTCTCGACATAATTTGTCGATGATATCTTCCGCTTTCGCCCTCGGAATATCATGCCGTTCGGCCTCGGTCAAGACATCCAACAAATCGGCGGCTTGACCGGTTTCGTTTTGAAGCACGGAAACGGTGTCCAAGATGAATTTCTCTTGGTTGCGAACGGTGCCTTTCTTACCGGATTCGATGTCAGTCATATCGAAATTTTCTCCCATCAATTCATGGCGCCAAGTTTCCGTGAGCCGAATCGCTCGTTCAGCATCCTCTAAGGTCGCCACGTTGGTCAGGCGAATTCGAGCGCTGGCCTCAGCCAACCGAGACAGCGCTTCTAACGAACGGGCCGAAATGGCGACACTGTCTGAAGCCTCCCCGCCCCTCTTTCGGGTGGAGACGTAATAGGCAACGATCTTGTCTCTGGCTTCATCGTTCAATTTTGGATGGAAATTTCGCTTGGCGAACGCCACGTACTTTCGCAGAACCTCGCGAGGAAGCGTCGCGTACTTCCCGTTACGCTTGCTGGCGTTTTTACTCGCTACCGATGCGCGAGTTGGGTCTGGCATCTTTCCTTCGCTCACGAGCAATTCGCTGCTGCCTTGCAATCGGGTTTTGATGATGTGTTGGGCAATTTTTTCATCGTTGTTTTCATCCGGCGTATCCGTCAGCAACCAGATGATATCAAACCGAGAAATCAGCGGGGGTGCGAGGTTGATTTGGGAGGTAAACGGTACGTCGCTGACCGGCTGAAACCGTCCACTCGTGGGGTTGGCAGCAGCAAGAACGGCGCACCGAGTTCGCAAGCTGGCGTTGATTCCTGCTTTTGAGACGGAGATGGTTTGTTGCTCCATGGCCTCGTGCATGCTGGAGCGGTCGGACGTGTTCATCTTGTCGAATTCGTCAATGGCGGCCAAGCCAAGGTCCGCCAGCACCAAGGCACCGGCCTCAAGCGTCCAACGGCCGTCCGCAGTCGCATCTTGAACGGCGGCGGCGGTCAACCCTGCAGCGGAAGCGGATTTCCCTGATGCAAAACGGCCTCGGGGAGAAATGGTTGACATGTAATGGAGCAATTGGGACTTGGCAACACCAGGGTCGCCCATCAAGAGGATGTGGATGTCGCCACGATTTCGTGTCCCGTCTTCGTTGACTTGGGCCTCCCCTCCAAACAACTGCAGCATCAGGGATTCCTTGACGCGTTCCATGCCGAAGATGGATGGGGCAATGCTGGAGGTCAAGAGGTCGTAGACGCCTGGGTCACGAGCAATATCTTTGATCTCGTTTTCTTCCTCTTCGGAAATAACAATTTCTTCGAGAGGGATATTCTGCCGTTCAAGCGAGTGAATTCGCAAAAAGATGTCAAAGACAGGCGTGTCCTTTCCTCCTTTTCGCTGCGAGCGGATGAACAAGACCCCGTTCGCCTTCACGCGGTCGCCTGGATTGAGGCACCCAGCCAAATCCTGTTCGGCAATGCACAAAATCCGCTCGGGCTGAATGCCCCCCTTCATTTGCTCCGGCAGTTCTTGGAGTTCAATAAATTGGGAATTGATGAGGTGAGAGGATTGTTGACGCAACAAAAATCGTGTTTGGCGCTTCGGCCGGCCACAACCTCCCTCAATTTGGGAACATTCAAGCGGTTCAATCAGTTCTTGCTCGTTCGGTTGTTGCTTATCCATCACGTGACCGCAGGCCACGCATTCAAACACGGCGTTGTACAAACGAGGCCGTACACCCGATATCTTCGTGGTCACGGCATCGATGGAAATGAGTCGGTCAATGTCCGCCGCCCGTAATTGAGAAACGGTTCGGACTTGGTCTTGCGGCAAATGGATGATGCGCACAAAAGGCATGATGTTGCCCGCACCAATGTCGAGCATGAAATCCTGCAACGCATGATTAGCGGCGTCAAAATGCAATTCGGGGTTGGCCAAAATATCCTGTGCAAATTCATGGTCATACCCTTCAACTTCTCTGTACGAGACTTCGAGCGACTCCTCATCAGGCCACATTTTTGAGAGGTTATGAACGGCCTCGGAATACTTGTCTTGAAACAAGGAAGTCCAGCGGGCGGGCAGGTCAAATTCTTGAATCGCTGACATGGTGTTCACCGCCGGGACGCTGAAGAGCCTTGACGAGAGGATATAATGATTCTCAGTACGACGAACTACCCCTTGATTTCCATTGGAAAAGCGTAAGCCTGCAGGGCTGCGTTCACGATAATGAACGACGACGGGTGGAGAATCGCCGTTGAGAAGACTCCATGTAGGAATGGCGCGAAACGGCGTCCATGAGGGTGGCGTTTGCTCACGGACTTTGGAGCGACCCCGACAGCAGCAAAGCTGCATGGATGCGGTCCCAAGGATGGGAAGTGGTCGCCCTTGACATGCGCAAATACGGGTGGGACCAAGCCAGCCAAACCAAGGTCGTGGTCGAAGCCATCGATGAATTGGGTCCTTTTGATGTGCTCATCGGGTCGTCGTTTGGTGGTTTGGCAACAGCCAATGCGGCAGCCCAACGTCCGAACCTTCCACTTCGACTCGTTCTCCTTGCTCCAGCCTTTGGCTATCCCGAACTGGTGGCTCAAACCCTTGGCGAGCAAGGCATGGCGAACTGGCAAGAAACTGGCACACACGAATTTCAGCCTCCTGGCTGGGAAGACCCAGTGGTCTTGCCTTGGTCGTTTGTTGAAGCGGCCCAACGCCTTGCCTGGCCAGCCTTGCCTCATCCGACGGCGATTCTCCACGGGTCCGAAGACGATGTTGTCCCGCTGGCCAACAGCGAACGCGCCGTGGCCAACAACAACGGCGTCCACCTTGAAATTGTCAAGGATGGTCACCGCCTTCACGCCAGTTTGGAGCGGTTGCTTTCGCTCACGCAACATGTGCTTGATGCGTGAAACCCGAGCGGTTGCTTCATCAAACGCCAACGAGTGGCCCGTTCATGAGCGAGCCCATGGACTACGCCAGTGCTGGCGTTGACATCGACCTTGAAGGTTCAGCCGTCGCCTCGCTCATCGGCGCGCTAAGCAAGAGCGTACGCGCACCCGGCACCCCGGGGGCACCGGTTGACCTTCCGGGGGGCTTTGGAGGACTGATCGAATTTGGTGACCAACTGCTCGCCTTGGCCACCGATGGCGTAGGCAGCAAACTACAGATTGCAACTTCGCTGCAACAGTGGGGTGGTGTCGGCATTGATTGCATGGCCATGAACGTCAACGACCTGCTTTGCGTTGGAGCCGAACCCATTGCGTTCGTTGATTATGTGGCCGTGCCGAGACCCGACCCGGCGATTCATGCAGCACTCGGTGCTTCGCTGGCTGAGGCCTGTCGTCAAGCCCGCGTCACGCTGGCCGGAGGTGAAACCGCCTCACTCCCGGGCATCGTCACCGAGTTGGACCTTTCTGGCACGGCCTTGGGTTGGCTGCCAAAAGGCGAGGCCATCACGGGTGAACATTTGCAGGCCGGCGATGTCCTCATCGGATTGCCTTCTTCAGGCATTCATTCAAACGGATATTCCTTGGTTCGAAAAATCGTAGAGCATGCCGGTTGCGCCTATACTGACCCCGCGCCCTTTGAAGCGACTCACAACAACCGCGACCTGCTGCGCTGGACCGACGGTGCCGCAACATTGGGCGAAGTTGTGCTCAACCCTACCCGGATTTATTGCGACCCTGTTGTTGACCTGTTGAACGCCGCACGTGGCGAGGCGACTTTTTCAATCGCCGACATTCACGGCATATGCCACATCACGGGCGGTGGACTTTCCAACCTTCTTCGACTCCACGCTACGCTCGGCTGGAACATTCACTCACCGCTTCCAGCGCTCCCGGAGTTTGGCTGGTTGCAGGATGCTGGAGGCGTGGAGAACCGTGAGATGTACCGTACCTTCAACATGGGCATGGGCATGGTGATTGCTGTGGAGGCTTCCCAAGCAGACGCGGTCCTCACATGGCTGCAAGAACGCATGCACGGTGTGGCGGTTGTCGGTCATGTGACCGATGATGGACACCGTGTAACCCACGCCGTTGAAGGTGTTGAATTCACGCATTACTGATGCGGCAACCATCGGTGCGGTCATGAGGGAGTGGTTCGTCCTGCGGCCATGGCCGAGGGAAACGAAGAGGCGCCTCGCCCCGGTCATTTGTGGTTGGAAGGCAAGACCTTGGTGCACTTGAGAGCAGACCAAGACCGTCCCACCCACATGCCTCGTGGTCCTGCAAAACGCACAGGACCAGGTTTTCTCAACCCCGCCATGGCGCCCGCTCGCACACGTTCGGTTCTCTTACTTGCAGATGCGCTGGAACATGACTGGTTGGTGAAACAAGAACGCGAACTGCGCGCCCTTGACGCTCTCTGTGCTACCGGCGTCCGAGTACGCCGTTGGCGTAACGAAATCCCTGTCCAGCACCAACACCGACTACGCGTGTCTGCAAACGACTTGGACCGATTTGCGTTGGATTGGCTGAAACATTCGCACGCCTCGTTTCCTCCCAGCGTTTCGGTGGACCATGCATTGGAAGATGACCGCTATGAGCGGGACCTCAACGGCGAAATGGACAATGGCATCTTCGTGATGCAAACCGATGCGAGGATCGCCCTGTTGGAATCCGCCTATCAGTGGATTGACCTTGACCCCTTTGGCTCACCGGTCAATTTTCTTGATGCTGCCGTACAAGGCCTTTCGCGCGTTGGTTTCCTCGAAGTCACCGCTACTGATACGGCCGCGCTCACCGGTTCCAGTCCGGGGTCGCAACAACGCCGTTACGGTGCAAAAGGCATCGTTGACAGTTATGCACACGATGATGCAGTGAGGGTGTTGCTCGGTTTGATCGCTACCACAGCAGCCAGGCACGACCGCGCCATTGAACCAGTGCTGGCGCTGTTTGACGGCCATCATGTTCGTATCAGCGTCAAAGTGCGTCGAAGTCGCGAAGGAGCGTCAACGGTGCTTGAGCAGATAGGCTGGCGAATTCGCAACGAAAATGGCACCTATCGCTTCGTTCATCATCCCACGCCGGAAGAGGTTGAACACGGCAGCGGGCCCATGTGGATCGGTCCGATGTGGGATGCGACCATCGCAGGACGCTTGACCGAAGAACGTGCGCTTGAGGTCTGCACCCCTTCACCCAATCAGCTCGAACTTGCTATGAGCCAGGGATTGGTCTGGGACGAGCATGACAGTGAATATGCAAGCCGCGAGATTCGGCGAAGCGTCCGTTATATTTCTCAAGCGGCTGACCTCATGAGTCGTGACCACACGCTGTATCACATGGACGACCTGCCCAACATGGCCGGAACCGGGCAAGCACCGAAGATGGAAGCGTTGTTCACGGCCTTGGACAGCGAAGGGTACGCTGCCGCCAGAGTGCCTGATATTGACCCCTTCTTTGTCACCGACGCCCCGTTTGAAACGGTGATGGCGTGCGTGGTTCGCCTTACTTAGGACTCGGCTCGTGGGTCGCCCCAAGTATAGGTCTTGGTGAACACATATCTCCAGGTCCCGTCTTCGTTTCGGGAATTTTGACTGACCTCGCTCAAAATGTTGCCATCAGCGTCCTTCGTCGTGATGATGCATTCGTTATCGTCTGTGCATACCTCCGTTACGAGTCCGTCGCCACTGTAAGTATAATTCGTGAAATAGATATCGCTGCTCTGTCCGGTGTTATCGTCAACGTGTTGAATCAGTTTGCCGTTTTCATAAGTGAAGTTCTCATAGGAATAGTACCAGTCTGAATCATGGTATTGGAAGGCAAATGCGATTTGAATGAGGTTGCCTTCCGCATCGTAGGTTCTGTTTTCGATGGTTTTGCCCACTGAAATACTCTTTACTTTGTGGGTGACTTCACCGTTGCTTCCGTAGGTTGTGTTGGTGTACTCGTCCCAATCTTGGACATAGCGGATGATTTCTCGGCCTTGGTTATCGTATGTGTAATTCACATAATAGGCCTCTTCCGTTTCTGTACCAAAGTTCTCAATTGATTTCACAGTCACTAAGAGCGTACCATCATAAACATATTCAGTTCGCTCGAAATATTGACTCTCCCAATTGTTCCATGTACTCGATTCATCCATGAGAACGGGGAGTCCATCGTCGTTGTACGTGGTGTTGAACACGCTGAATCCACCACCGCCTGTATCTGAATGATGAGTGACGACCAAACATGCGTCGTTGTAGGTGTAGGTGTCCATTGTGGAGTGGTCCTCATCAAACCCTTCATACGGCCCCACGTTGCTAACCATGACGCCTTCAATCTGAAGGATGGCGAAACAAGAACCATCCTCATTGACGGTGACTTGTTCGTTAATTTCTTCGGTGCATCCTGCCAACGAAACGGTCAACAGCAACAAACTAAGCAGCAAAACGGGTGATTTTCCCATGAAATCGCTTTTTGCAAAGGTGCGTTTTATTCTTTTCCGAAAATTCATCCAAAGGAGGGGTCAATGTCGGTTACATCATCCTCATTGGTAGGAGCCGGTAACATTTGGGCTGCGTTTTCAATGATATCTCGCACGCTGTCCTCAATAGACCGCGCATTCTCCAGCAATTCGGTCAGTGGAATTTCCAGTCCCGTCAAATCGCTCACCGCCTCAACAGCCAAGGCGGCCGCTCTCGCGTCAGGATACATCGGGCTCGCTTCAGACAACAAGGCCGTGATGTCAATGCCCAGACGGTCCCCTTCGCCCAACAGGAAGCCCGTGATGCCCGCCACGATGCCCTGCTGGATGGGTTCGATGTCCAATTGCTTGAGGCGATTTCTGGCGTCCGGAGTGGAACCGACGCCAAACAATTCCCCGTTGCTCAACTCCTTCTCGGGCCGCGTCAATCCGTCGATGATGATCAACCGGTCAAAACCGCCCTCGGTGAACCACTGAAGGACAGTTGAGGCAAACATGATGTCCGTTTCGTTCCCAAACTGAATTTCTGAAGTAAAGACACCGATGCCGTCCCCCTGATAGACGCGCACGGGGTGTTTTGGTACTTCATCATGAATCAAGGCCACGGCAGGGAAATCCTTGTGCATCACGGTCCCTAATTGCTTCAAACCCAATGTCTTGATGATGTGGGAGGTGGAAATCACGCCGACCATGCCCGCTGTTGTGAACCCACAGATGGCCACACCCCCGGTGGTCGGGTCAGCGTCTTGGTGAAGAACCAAGGAATACGATTGCAACTTGGCATCCATGACTGGTCCTCCAGTTCAACGCCAACCGTTCGCCTATGAAAAGGGTCACGGCAACATCAATCTTCCCAAACGGCCCAGTCTTCCCAGCCTTCTTCGCGGTACCACCAAACGCCGTCTTCGTCTTCCCACCATTCCGTGCCGTTCTCATCTACGGTGATGCCGTCGTCGCCAGCATCTTCCTCGTATTCCGATGCCTCACTCGTCTCTTCATCATCATCCGATGGTTCACTTGAAAGGCTGTCTTCAGCGGTGGCTCCAAATTCAAAGGCGTCAGCGCTGCTGCCGAGGGTCACTGAAGATGCCAGGCCTTCCGGTGCAGCCTCGTGGAGGTCTATGCCAGATTCTTTGAGTTCATCAAGCGACTTTGAAGCCCCCAAATCCAGGCTCTCAACGGTTTCAGCTCGACCGGTTGGGGCATCCATCGCCATGCCGTAATAGTCCTCATCGTCGTCATCATCGTCGTCTTCGTCCACGCGACCACGCATGTAGAGTACGCCGCCAATGGCTGCAAGAATGGCAATGACCAAACCGATGCCAACCACAACGGGGGTCATGGCACTGGACGTTTCGTCAGTTACAGTGTTGGAGTTGCCGTCGTCAACCACGGGCATCTCGCCAAGGGTCCACTGAATTTCACCATCAGAACTGTTGGTTGGTTGACTCATTGAATCGCAAGCATTCGTTCCTTGGTCAACACAGGTCAGCGTGATGACATAGCCCTTACCTTGTAGACCCGAGAACAGGCCTTCGGTCGGGCCGTTACGAACCAAGGTGAACGTGAGGTCAACCGTCCCGTTGGCATCGACCGTCGCGGTTGAACCACCGTCATTGTACACGACATCAATTGAAGGCGGCGTGTTTGGAATGATTTTCCAACTAAAACCAATCAGGGCTTCAAACGGATTGGGGTTGGATACCGAACAGGTGATGGTCACATCGGTGGCGTTGTCTTCCCACCCATAGGTCGCTGTCCCGCAATCAACCGTTGGGGCCAACGTGATGTCAGGGAAGGTCGACTCCTCGGTTGTGTTGGTTTGGTTGTTTGTAGGGTCTGTGGGGTCGTCGGGAGAGGCCTCCATCGCAAAGGACACCAACATGCTTGGATAGTAGAATTGAGGCGGTTCGGCATCAATGTACATGGTGAGCGTGCCGTCGTAAGCACCGAGGCCGGAGATGGCCATTTCGTTCCCCCGAACATCGGCTGTACCGTCGTCCACTGTTTGGCCTGCTTGGTTCGTGACCATCCAATACACTCTCATGTTGGCCAAGGCATCTTGTTGCGTCATGTCATTGGCGTTGACCGTGAAGGTGGAATCAAAACCCAATGCATCGTCCAGTTCAATGATGGAATCACCAAGAATAGTCACTGGGATGATACCATAGGCATCGGTCATGTTTGAAGCACCCATGAGAGGTTGCTGAGTCCCATCTTGGTCGAACCCATCAAAGGTGACCTTGAGTTGCATCGGGCCGACTGCGCTGATGGGGCCGAGGTCAGAAAGCGACGTAAAGGCAAACATGGCATGGCCGGTCTCGTTGGTGGTCGCAACAGAGGAGTACTGTTCGGCTTCACCAACCACATGCAGGGTGAGGGAGTGATTGGCAACGGCTTGGCCGTCTTGATGGAGGTAGGCCTCAACCTCAAGTGACCCCTGGCGCGCTAGCAAAACATAGGGTATGCTCGATTCTTGAGCGAAGCCGACATAGCTCACTTCAAGCGTCGTTGGGAGGGCGGTGTCGTTGCGTGTGTAGACAGGTCCAACCGTCGTCACGTTGTCTGAGGCGTTTCCATATTGGTCAAAACCGACCACCGCCACATAATACCCATCTCCGTCAACCAACGGTTGCCCTGCGCTGTCTTGTTGGATGACAAGCGTGCGTGTGGTGGCATCCGTGGTGTGCGTGGTGTTTACGCTCGAGATGGAGGTGAAATCGGTTGCAAAGACATAGACGCGGTGCTCCACGATGGATTCATCGCCTTGACTCCATTGAATTTGCATAGCGCCTCCATTGTCGGAAGGGACATCGCTGGCTGTCACGTTGGGGAGGTAGGACTTTGGCGTTGGATACGGAATCATCACGTTCAACGGTTGTGAAAGGTTGCTTGTGACGCCAAAGTCGTGCACGCTACGGACCCAGTAACTCCATGCTTCGCCAGGTTTGACATCCATGTCAATGGAGTTGTTGATGAGAGAGGTACTGTACGGGCTTTGCGTGGTGGGTGATTGCCCGGTTGGGGCCCTGTAAACGGCGAAGTTCAACACGTCGTCACCAAAATCGCTCACGTTCTGCCATTCAAACACCACGCGGTTGGGTTGAGCGTCCACCAACGACAATACGGGTGCAGGAGGTAAGGCAATGTTGGGCGCCCCATCGATGTAGGCGACGGTGGGTGTGTGAATCACAAAAGAGCCATCTTGCGTGGTTGTGAAGGTAAACGGAATGGTAAAACTCCCTGTACCTCCTGTCATTTGTTGATTCAAGACATTGCTCAGGTTCCCCGTGATTTCAGGATTCACGTTGACCAAGAAATCCGAGACGTACGCTACATCAAGGCCGGAAAAGGTGAACGCCCCAGCAGTCAGCGATTGCATGGAGAAGTTCACTTCCGACATCTGGATCCCGTAAGCGTCGGTGGAATAACTGAGGCCAGAACTCATAAAATTCAGGATGCCGGTCAAATTTCCATCAACGTCAATGATAGAGAGCATGGGCAGACCGTTGCTGCCGTTTCCAGCATAACCCTCTGCTTGGAAGTCGATTTGGCCGTTGTTGTCAGCATCGTAACCGACTTGGTGCCATGCTGAAATGAACACGCCGTGCTGCGAACCTTCACCTGCAAGAACAAGGTGTTCAATGAAGCCATCGCCGTCCAAGTCGCCGAGGAACATGGCTCTTGGAGCGGTCCAAGGTTCAAGGACAGCAGAGGCTTGTTGCCGGACTCGGTTCTGTGAGTTCCAACTGTTTTGGAAGCCATAGGCGGTGAAGTTCCCGTCAAGCGTGGCCGGATTCCCATCAACTTGACCCAGCGACGGCATCAAGATGTGGGCATCCATGTCAAGGTCGTAGTCAAGAATGGTGGCGTTGGTGAGGTCAATGACGTTGTTATGGTTGTCACCACTCCAGCCTTGCGGCCTATTCTCAATGGAACGGTGTCCCGTTGAACGTGAGGCGACGATGTCCAAATCCCCGTCGCCGTCAAAATCACCCACCACGGCATCGGAGGAAATGCCAGCAATGGTCGATGTGCTGGCCACCACCGAACCGCTCGCCCAAAACACCTCCGTGCCGTCGTTGCTGGAATCTACGGCAATCAAGATGGGGGGGTTGCTGGTGCCGTTGAAATGGTCAAGCAACAT
>JAYPCE010000002.1:0-28914 GCA_038124565.1 Candidatus Poseidonia sp. | reverse complement strand
GGTGCATAATTGATGACATCGTCGTAGCCATCGCCGTTCAAATCAGCACTCATCGTTCGCGTGACGTTGTTGCATGTTGGTGTCCAAGATGAAAAGGCCACACCCGTAGCGTTCGAGAAACTCACCAATCGGAAGGCAGGTCCAACAGTGTAATTTGCTGTGGTTGAGGTGCTGTTTCCGGTGGTGTTGCCCGTGCTTGAGTTGCTCCCGTTGCCAGAGGAGCCAACCGAATAGTTTGCAACTTGGGAGAACAAGACGAAGTCATCGTTGCCATCGCCGTTGAGGTCCCCAACGCTCACATCGTGAATGTATCCGGTTTGAAAGAACCCTCCAATAAGTTCGGGTGAGAAGCCAACGCCGATATTTGAATTTGACACCGAAGCACCACTGGGCAAGAAAAACGACGGTGAACTTGGGTTTGATTGATTGGCGGAATTGGGTTGAACGGGTACGACCACGGTCTGGTTGCCGTTGGTGAATTGGAATTGCCGACCCATGTGACCATAACCTGTTTGATTGAAGGTCCACTCGTACAATCCATCGCCATTGACATCCAAATCAATGCTACCGGGAGAGTTTCCAGTTGAGTCCGGTTTGATGAAAAACGACGCCGAGGTAATCGTGGTGTTGCGTTGCAATTCAAACCCAATTTGACCGTGTTGTCCGGACGAGACAGTCACCGTTTCAAGGGCGGAACCTGACGAAAAGGTGGTGATGGTGCCGCCTTGAGCCTGTGCAAGCATGACAGACCACGCCGGTGCAATGAACAGAAACACCAACAGAAAACAAAGCCTTTGACGACGAACCATGGCGAGCCCTCGGCTGAATGTGAGTCCCTCCCTGTTAAGTCGGTTTCGCTTTCCTGCACCTTTGTTTTTTGACAAAAATGTATCTTTTTTTACAACATAAGGTTATGAATGATAGGACATTCTTTTACATTGAGGGCGTGGAAATTGCGGTTCACGGTACAAGCAGGCGACATCGAGATCGACCTCGAAGGGGCAGCCATCCAAATCGATGAGCAGCTCGCTCAAACCAAAGCCGAGCACACGTGGACCGTGCTGCTGGAGCGGATTCGTGAGGCTCGAGAACAGGCGCTTGAAGCGGCTGTCAATGCAGCCCGAGAAGCAGGCCTTCCGGAACGTGGTTCAGCCTTCCGTGCCCTGCTGGAAAACTGTGCGCTCACGCGCAAGCCCGACCAAGTTCTTGGCGCCATTCACTACTTGCGCAATGTGGAAGGAATTGAAGACAGCCCACCCCGTACCGTCAACGACTTGTTCACCGACGCTGGCATTGACCCCCCTGGCAACCTCTCGTTGTACCTCAACCGCTTGAAGGAACGAAATTTCCTCATCGTGCCGGAAGGCCGAGACGACAAGAACCGATTCGCAATCCTTACACCCGAAGGCCAAGCACACCTCGACAAGCGCTCTCGTGCTTGAGGTGGAACCATGGTCATGTCCGGAGGCGGTGCTGGCGACCCGAGGGACGATGATTCAACGGCTGATGAAGCGGTTGTTGTCGATTATTCCTTCCAAAATCACGCCAAGGCTGTGCTGCGAAAAGGGCGGCATGCGGGCTCATCGTTTCGCCGTTGTATTCTTGATGAGGCCGACCTCACCGAGGGCGATTTTACCCATTGTGATTTCAGACGGGCGTCCATGGTTGAAGCGGATTTGATGAAATCGGCGTTTGACCACGCTGACTTTCGGGGAGCAGATCTGCGAAAGGCGAGGTTGAACCTGTCCAATTTTCGAAACTGCCTGTTTGAAGGCGCCGACCTGCGGGGCATTCGGGGAAAATACGCTATCTGGCAGGGCAGCGATTGGTGGAACGCCATCATGGATGATGATTTGCGTAAGGCCCTCGCTAAAAAATGGCCAAAGCCGGACGCTTAATCACGCCTCTTCGTCCAACTTCACCCGTGGCTGTAAGGCCAGTTTCGCACGTGCATTCAACAATGGCAGGGCCGCAAGGGCGAGACAAATACCCATCAAGGAACCGCACAAATACACCCAGATTTCGTAAGTCAACATGAGGGCGTCACCAAGGTGTTCAGCAGCCGAACGATTGATGAGGACACTGCCGGCGACACCTCCAATCAACCCCACGCTCGCACCCAACACGCAGAGTTGAGCACCAACCCGCTTCAACCGATAAAGCATGGGCGCACCAATCAGCAAAGCACCGGCAGTCGTAAAGAGCGAAAGACTCCGAATCAGATACCCGTTGGCTTCACGCACGCTGTCTTCAAACGCCCTGTACTGCTCAACGGTGGTTGGTTCGCCTTCCTGATTGTTGGGCGTTTTCAAAAAAATTTCAATCTCTTCGTCGGTCAACCCACGTTCGTGCAACTGCCAGTCCTGCCAGGCCATACCAAGAACAACCAGCGAACTGAGCAACAGCAGGACCGCCACCGAACGAGGGCCTCGTTCATCAGGGCGAATGGGGTCGAGAAAAGCGTCGCTCACTCCACGGCCTCCGGCTCAAGATGGGCGCTGAGACCAAGGCGAATGTCGTCTGGAATGGTCTGTGGGTCCATGGAGTCCATGTCAACACACACCGTGGTTTGCGTTGATTCCCACACGCGCTCGCCGTGCTGATTGGAGAAGCGGTATCGCCAGGTGAGCGATGAATTGCCCAAATGGGCAATGGTGATCTGCGCGTGAATGGTGTCGCCGTAGTTGAGCGGTTTGAGGAAAGACGAGGCCACGTTGATGACGGGAAACCCCAGCCGGCGCTGGTAAATGATGTGCGGATAATCCTGTCCGCAAATAGCAGGCCATGTCGCTTCAAAAAAGCGATGAGCGAGGTCAAAAATACGAGGATAGTAGGCGATGTTGGCCAAATCCACCATCGAAAATTCCACCGTTCGCTCCAATTCAAGCACCATGGTTGCTCCAAGAGAACATCGTCCATGAACCCTTGTGAGGAGAACGGTCGGCCATACCCTCGCGCTTATATTGGGGTGGCGAGTCGGGCGAATCGGCCCTATAGTGTAGCTTGGATATCACAGAGGCTTGCGGAGCCTCGAACCCGTGTTCGAATCGCGGTGGGGCCGCCATCAACCACGGCTCAAGCGTAAGCGCGTTGGCGTACTTGCTGGTCAAGCATGACAATGGTGTTAGCGTCGTCAGTGCTGATGTAATCGTCATAGTAAGTGGAAATGCGATGAGGGTCGTAGTCATCGTCTTCCAGCACGTTGGACACCAAGACTTTAGCCAGAGCAGGGTAATCGGCAGCAATGCGTCGGATGAAGATAGGGTCGGTCTCCCAATCATCTGCAGTCTTCAACATGGCTGGACATCGTGAGAGGTGAGACACGGTCTCAAAAAAGCCGTTCATCACATAGTGACCTGTGGTTTCTTTGACATGGTCATTGAAGAGATGATTCCACCAAGTCTGCCGTGGTTTTTGGTATTCAATTTTGAAACCAGTGACGAGAGGTTGCCCAAAGTGCAACCGCCACTTCCACCCGTTGGTTCCTTCAAAAGTGAAGGTGTCGTTGATGAAATCAAAGGTTCCATTGACCTCTTCCTCAAGGTGCTTGGTGAGTGTGGATGTCAGGGGGGATGGGCTCAAGCCGTAAAGTGCGAACAGGGTTCGCTGGAGGGGTTGGAGGGAATCTTGCAACCAAGTCACATCGTCGTTCAGCAAACCAAGAATGTATCCTGCGAGCAAGTCGTAGGCAGGCATTTCGTCCTGATTGCGAACCTGGACGCAAGCAGTTTCTGGTTTTTTGATGAGCCCATGCTTAGGGTGGACTTCAACCACGTCAAAAGAATGGTAGGAAAAGGGGTTGCTCATTTTGGTCATGAAAGACTTCAGGTCAACGCGATAAATGGCCAACTTGCCGGTGATGACCAGTTGGCCTTCATCGTCAAACTGCATCCGTTCTTCGTTCTTTTCAACAATGCCTGAAACGAGTTCGGCGGCACGCTCAACAGCCTTGGCCTTGCTCAGCATTTTGTCCAAGAAGCAATGTCGCCGACCGCGTTGGTCAGAAGGATAGGGTGGTTGAGCGTCAGGCAGGCCGTTGAACAAATCAGCAAAACTCATGCAAGCCTTATCGGTTAACCCTTCATAAAGAACTCAAGTCCAATCCACAATCTCCCAACCCTCAGCGGTTGCATGCCGACGAAGTGAACTTTCTGGCGAGACAGCAATTGGATGGCCACAACGAGCCATGAACCACGAATCTGCGTGGGTGTTGCCATAGCCATAACACCGTGAGAGGTCGTGACCGTGTTCGCTGGCGTCTCGTTCCACCACCGGCACCTTTCCTTTTCGACGAGGTACGCTCCAACCTCGCTCTGAACCGGACAGCCGCCCGGTTCGTTGGTCAGGCCCACAACCGTACACGGTGTCCATCTGAAGCAATCGACCCATCGCCTCAGCCATTGGCGCCACGGTTGCCGTTATCAACACCAATCGATGTCCTTGGTCACGGTGCCATTGCAACCGTTCCCATGCTTGGGGGGGGACATGTTGCTTGAGTGAGTTGGTGGCGAGGTGATCGGAATAGCGTTCCAACGCCTCCCACGAAGCGAGTGAAAGATGACCACGGTTTCTCGCTGCATCGTACACCGAGCGCCCTCGCAGAAGATTGAACAGAAATCCCGTGGTCCACGCAGCTGCTCCCCAAGGAATCCTCCACGGCCGCTTTCGTGACAGGTGTGCGGTCAAGGTCTTTTCACTGGAAGCATTGAGCAACGTCCCGTCGAGGTCAAAATACGCTGCAACCTGACCGCCCTCCATGGTGGCCGTGACGGAGGGGCCCTACATGAGCCACTCGCTCAAGATGATGGGGTATCAAGGGTTCTTGGCCGGTTCTTCGCCAACCGGACCATAGACCCGGCGGCCCGCTCGGTGGTCCTGCCACCAGGTCAAGGAATGGCGGAGGTTTCGCGTGATGAAGAACCCAACCTTACGGGGAGTCAGCCCGTGATTTCGCAGTTTTTGGTCGTGGTTCAGGTTGGCCACAATCGCTTGTGCAGAGCACCCTGGGTTGGCTGAAACAAAGCGACGAACTTCGTTCAACAGGCGTTCAAATCGTGCTTGCTTTTGGCTTCGTTTTCCATCTGTATGCGACATAAACGGTGAAAATTGAATGAACCGTTATGAAAGATTCGTTGGGACTTTACTCAAACGAAACCGATTGGGTTGTTTTCCAATTCGCGGTGGCCAATTTCTTGGCTTTCCCATCGGCGATGATGGGGTGAATATCGTTTAACCGCCCGTGCATACCGTGGACTTGGAATTTCACGCGCAATTCTGCTACTCGGTCTCGCTGGAGAGCTTCGTCTTGTTCATCATCCAAGTCAACCGTTGCCAGCGTGGTGCCCTCGTTTGCACAACGAATCGTGAGGGTGTTTCCTGAATAACTCAAGGAGGGGCGGAAATCCCAATCGTCGGGGTGATGCATCCACACCGAGAGGTCCAGAGAGACCGTATCTCGTAGCGTAACACGTCCGATTTCCACCGATTCAACCATCGTAATCACCCCTTCCCAAACAGCGCCGCTTCATACCCCTTTCGCTTTCACTGCTTGCCGTCGGCCAAGGAGACTTCCGTGAGGCTGGGGCGCATGATGAGGACGGCGACATTCAACGACCATTCGTTGCCGGGGTCGGGGTCCAATTCATCCACGAATGAATCCGGGTCAGATTGCTTCGCCACCACCGACCAAATCCAAACGCCTTGTCCACGACTTGCGTCTCGAGAAGACAATAACCACCGCAACAATTCCTCAGCCGAATCCGAAGTGTACATGCCGTCTTCACCGAGTGCATTCATCGCTTCTTCTTTCATTTCGGCTCTGGCCGGCTCGTTGGTCGAGTAATTGCCCGGTTCGGTATCCACCGAACGCCGGTAATTTTCATCCACGATGTGCAACACAAGCGTGAAGTTGTCGTGTGGAGGCGCAACGTCTCGGTTCAATTCCAAAACAGCATTGAATCCCATGACTCGGCCGGCTTCACCCGGTGTGGTGTTGCCCGACCATGTGTCGCCTTGGTCAAGGTACTCATCCCACGACAGCTCCACCGTTTCGGTCACCCAAACCACCTGAAACGTGCGAGTGGTGACGTTGACCTCAAACGGCTCAATGGCATAGGCACCACCTGCATCGTCAACACGCAGCATGCCAAGAATCAACCCTGATGTGCTGGTATCCAACAGTACAGTGGGCGTCGTTTTGTCGGCGTCGTTGGTGGGGTCTCCATCACCATCACTGTCCTCGGCCAGGTTCAAATCCCATGCAAAGGACAGTTCGTCTCCTTCTGGGTCAAACGAGTTGGAGGCATCCAACAATGCAGCATCGCCAGCACGAACCGTGGTTGGCTTGGTGATGTTGATGGTCGGTGCACCGTTGACGAGAATAGAGGCGATGGCATCATCCGAACCACCTTGATCGTTGGTCACCGTCAAGCGAACCGTGTATTGGCCGTGACGCAGATAACTGTGCGAGGTAAAACCGACAACCGTTTCAGCCGTGGTACCGTCTCCAAAATCCCACGAATAGCCGGTGATGACGCCTTCAACTGGAGAGGATTCCCGAGCGTCGAGGGTGACCATTTCACCTTCTTGAATCAGCGTTGGGTAGGCTTCAAGTGAAGCCCGAGGGTCAACCGTGGTATCAAGCGCCCCTATGCATCCTGAAAGGGAGGTAACGGCCAGCAAGCCCACAACCAAGGAGGCAAAGCGCCAACGGCATGCTTGGGCCAGCATGGCTTAAGGTCGGCCTTACCCTTTCTAATGGTTCGGGAAGCGTGCTTAAACAGAAGCGCCGTTTTCCGATTCATCAAAGGTCACCGGTGAAGGGAGGTCGCCCTCCACAACCGCCGCCTCATAAGGGTCGTCAAGGTCCGCAACATCAACAACTTCTACTTCGTCAAGATGGGTAAAGGCTTCACCGACTTCGGTGTTGAACAGCTCTGTCACCTCGGTTTGGCTGGCATCGTAGGGTGCTTCGATGGAATCAGGCGCCTCTTCGGTGACTTCATGCTGCTCAAAGAGAGCTTCGGCTTCCAGCATACGCCGCTGTTGCATCTCTGCAAAGGTTTGTTCTGGTTGGTCATCATCGACTTCAACACGCTTGGAAGCATCCTCATCTTGCATTGAAGGTGAAGTTTTTCGGAACCAATCTCGTAAGCCCATGACGATTGCACGACGCCATGGCGTTTAGGAGTGATGTTCAAAGAGGGTGTCGTTCGTTCTTTCTTCATGGGACACGACCTTTTCCAAGGCGAGAAAGTTCTCGCCTTTGACTTGGAAACCACCGGCGTCTCAACCAACAACGACCGTATCGTCCAACTGGCGCTCATCGGTACGCTCGCGGACGGCACGCCGGTCAGTGTAGAACACATCGTGAAACCCTCTATTCCGATTCCGCTTGACGCCAGCAGCATCCACGGCATCTACAACGAAGATGTGCGAGGCAAGCCCCCGTTTTCCGAAATTGCGGATGAAGTCGCAGACTTGATTGAAGGGGCCATTTTAGTGGGTCACAATGTTCGTGAATTTGATTATGCCATGTTGAAAAACGAGTTCCTGCGACTCGGAAGACTGGCGCCCGAACCCAAAGCCATCATGGACACACTGGAGGTGGTGCGTCGCTTACGTTTGCCTCGGCCGCACAATCTTGGCGCTCTTTGTGCTCGCCACGGCATCCGACTGGAGGCGGCTCACACGGCAGCAGCCGACGCCGCGGCCACGATGCTCTTGTTTTGGCGACTCACGGTTGAACATGCTCCAGCGTTTCGTCGTTCGCTCGCGGAATTGGAACGCTGGATTGTTCACGGTGATGGGGCGAAAGATGCTTCGGAACTCGGACGCGGCATCAACGATTTGCCACCCGTTGACGCGATGGGGAAGATTCGTCAGGATGGGGGGGCCTTGGTCATCGCCTTTGGAAGGCACCGTGGACGCTATCTGACTGAGGTCCAGGCCAACGACCCATCGTACATCGGCTGGTTGCTATCGTCGAGTGGGTTGGATTGTGAAGAGACCAAACAGCGCATCAGAGACCATCTTCAAGCTTGATCACGGTCGTAGGGTACGCCATCGGGAAACGGCGCCCAAGGTAAGATGTCGCACCATGAACCGATGCGCCAGGTTCCACGGCCCGTCATCACTGAACCAAGGAACACGGGACCTTGGTGGCCTGATGCCTGCAAGGCCTCGACCACTTCTTTTCCACGGCCATCGAAACGTGCAGCCATCTGCGTGCCAGTCGGGATGGCGCGACCCGTTTCATCAAGCGGTTCACAGACCTCAATAACCGCTGCTCCCGTCGCTGCTTCATAACGATGCAACAGAACCACAGCATCGCAAAAATCACCCTGATGCAAGGTGCCGGACTCCTTGCGCCATGTCCACCAGTGCGGGCACCACGCTTTCCAATCGCAAAAACCTCCACAGGTTTCAGGTCCTGGGGCCGGTTCCAACGGGAGAGAGGTTGGCTGTGTAGCCTCCCAAGCTTCGTACGCATCAGCGAGCACACTCTCTCCCTCTGCAGCCCATTTTGAGGCTGTTTTCGTGTACCATCCCTCTGTACGAACGGGCGGGGCTGAAGGGTTGTTGGCCAGAAGTATGTCTCGGTACATTCGGAGTTGGCGGTTGACTTCTGGCTTCAATTCGGTGGTTGGCGCGTTGCCTGTTTTCAAATCAGCCACCAACCACCCCTTCATTTCTCCAGCATCATCCACGTCTGCGAACAACAAGTCAAGGCGTCCCATCAAACGTCCATCGCTGGTTTTCAATTCACCTTCGACCGCAATGGTCAGCGATTGTAAATGACGCCACAACGCCACCGTCACCCGTTCATGGGGAAGATGTCGGACGCCAATGTGGTCGAGCAATAACACGATGCCGCCGTGTTGTTGCTGCTTGGCTTCACTCCATTTCTCATCCTTCCAATCGGGGCGACGCGGCGTGGCGAAGAAGGCTTCTTTCTCTTCTTCCCATCGGGTTTTGAGAAAGCCTTCCGCCGTCAGTGGGAGCCATCCTGCTTCTTCACCTGCTCGCCCCTCCAAATCCATGTTGAGCAGGTCCTCAATCGAGGCGTGAACCGCGGTGCCCAAAGCCGAAGCCATGCCGGCTTTACGCGGCAATCGTTGACGACTCAACCAATACATCCTCGGACAGGTTTCGTAGCGATTCCATGCTGAAGGCGACAGTTGGTGTTGGCGCGGTCCTTCTTGGTCCGCGCCCTGCATGGTCGTTGGTTTGACCCAAGCATCAAGAAGGTTTGGTGACCTTTGAGGGGAAGTGTTGAAGGGTGGGGGGGCTCACCCGAAGTCATGGATGCTCCCAGTCTTCGTATCAGCACCGAGATTCAAACCGAGAACGCCATGGTGGTGACGTGTTTTCCAAGCGTCGGCATGGTTTCCAGCATCGTGGCCCACTACTTGATTGATAACCTTGAGTTGGAGTTTGTCGGTGGCTTGGTGGATGACCGACTACCTGCCATCGCGCTGATTCAGGACGGTGTGCCTCTTCCGCCCATCCGGGCCTACGCTGGCAAACCCAAATGCACCATTGAAGGCTGTGACCAAGTCATCTTGTTGATGAGTGAAATGGTCGTTCCAGAAACGCTGGTCCACAAAATTGTCTGGGCGTTGTTTGAATGGTCAAAAGCCCACAAAGTACTCGCTGGCGTCGTGGTGGATGCGTTCGCTAAAGCTGGGATGAAATCAGGCATGGACGGCGTAGACCCTGTGGTGGAATACGATGACACCGAGGGCATCGATGTCGTGGGTATCGGCTGCAACGAAGCCGTGCGAGAACAACTCCAAAACATGGGCATTCCGTTGTTGGAACAGGGGGTTATTCGTGGCATGAACGCCGGGATTCTAAGTGAGGCCATGCGAAGAGGCATTGGGACGATGTCCATCATGGTGGAAGCCGACCCTCGGTTCCCTGATGCCCGTGCGGCTGCCGCGATGATTGAGCGGTTGAACCTCTTCCTGCCCATGGAGTTGCCCGGTGAACCGCTCATTGAGGAGGCGGAAATGCTCGAAGCACAACTCAAAGCGTTGATGGACGCCTCCATGGACATGGATGGCTCGAGTTCGCCCAACGCCATGTTGTACGGCTGATCAACGGAAGAAATCGTTGAGGGTTGCTTGCGAGTGTGGGTCGTCCTCACCCATGTTCTCTCCCATGTTCTCCCCCGTTAGCGCCTCCTTTTCGGGGGTTTCGTCGTCCCGGCTCTGCAACGCTGCGTCCAATTCAGCCTCGGACCAAACCGTGACATTGAGTGAGGTGGCTTTGTCCAATTTGGAGCCTGCTTGCTCTCCTGCGACGAGTACGCTCAATTTGCTCGAGACACTTCCTACAACCTTTCCGCCAGCATCCACAATCCTTTGTTGAACATCCTTCCGAGGAGCGGAAAGTGTACCTGTGACGCAGAAGGTCATGCCTTCAAACGGACCGCCGGTGACGGGAACTACCTCGGCTTCCACGTTCAGCAACGTGACCAAATCATCCAACAATTCACGCCGTTGACTCAACCCATCCCTCAACTGCAGGACCACAATATCACCGACGCCTTCAACACTCAACAAACGCCGAAGAGCCTTGTTGTGGGTGTATGGCTTTCCAGTATCGTCCTTCGCCGGTCCAAAGGCGGGGTCTTCTGGCTCTGCGTACGCCTCATCAAGCCAAGCCAAGAGACCAGGGGCGTCGCCAAGCACCCTCGCCATAGAGGTGGCCAACTCAGGGCCAATTCCAGGCAATCCAAGCGCGTGCAAGAACCGTCCCAGAGTCATGCTACGCGCTTTGTCAACTTCTCTCAGGACATTTGTGGCTGATTTCTCCGCCATGCGCTCCAAGCCCAACAGGTCGTCCATGGTGAGGCGATACAGGTCTGCACACGATGTGACAAGATTGGCATCGAGCAACTGGTCGACCAACTTCTCACCAATGCCGTCCAATTCCAAGGCCCGACACCAATAGAGAATGGAGCGGCTTGTTCGGGCATCACAGAACAGATTCAAACACTTGAGGAACGCCCCCTCCGTCTCAACTTCACCCGCACAGGCAGGGCATTCACTTGGCGGCAAAATGGGAGCAGCCTGTGGTAACGATGCGGTGTAAGGCTCGCCTGATGCGTGAAATCGGCCGGATAAATCCGACGGGCTTGCTCTTCCAAGAGCCTGTTCGATTTTCGGTATAACATCGCCCCTGCGGACGATGAGCACCTTGTCTCCGATGCTGATGCCGAGGCGTTCCACCTCGCCCACGTTGTGCAAGGTGGTGTTCTCAACGGTCACGCCACCCACGCGCTGGGGTGCAATTCGGGCCACAGGCGTGATGTTCCCCGTTCGGCCCGTCTGCCATTCCACGTCCATCAGCACCGATGTGGCTTCTTCAGGAGGGAATTTCCATGCCAATGCCCAACGGGGGTGGTGGGCGGTCATACCCAACGCATCGCGCTCAGCAAGGTTGTCAAGTTTGAAGACGACGCCGTCGATTTCGTAGGCGTAGCCTGCTCGTCGTTGTGTCCATTCCTCGGTGGTGAGGTCCAACAAGGACACAGCATCGGCAGGCGTTGACCCGTCGTGAAGCGTCCAAGGTGCCGGAACGATGCCCAACGCATCCTCCATCCATGCCAGCATGTCCGTATCGTTGTCAAACGCTGGAACCGGTTGGCTGTCGGGATGACGGTCAGCCCCCAACGGGACTTGGGCGTCGTAGGCCTGAAACACCAAATCGGAAGCATCGGCCTTTCCGTCAGCGTGTTTTTGTCGCAATGCCCCTGCCGCAAGGTTGCGTGGATTGGGGGAAGTGTCGCGGTATTTTGCATTAAACACCTCTAGCGGCATCACCACTTCTCCCCGCACATGAACGTCAACCGGAAGGGGGAGGATGAAAGGTACATTCGCCACTTTCAAGGCGTTTCTGGTCACGTCTTCGCCACGTTCACCACTCCCACGGGTGGCCGCACGAACTAACCGTCCCATTCGGTATTCCAACGAGAGGGCGGACCCGTCCAACTTGGGTTGAGAGAGAAAGCGAGTTGCACCGTTGGTCGTGACGTTGACAAAATGGTTGAGTTCCTCGCTGCTGGTTGCTTTGTCGAGACTGCGCATAGGAAACAGATGGTCCACTTTGACGCTTCCAGGGTCAACATCGGCCCCGACACGACTGAGTTGGGGGTGCTTCGGGTCAAGCATCTTGAGTTCGTCCCACAAGCGGTCAAATTCAGCATCGGAAATCTCGGGCTCAGCCAGGTTGTAGTAGAGGTGGGAGTGGTGAGCGATTTGCTCAGCCAACCACGCGACGCGCTCGGCGGCGGCGTGCGATTTTGAGGCTTCGCCGCTCATGGTTTTTCACCGCTCCAACACCATATGAACCATCGCTTTTGGAGCCCTCAATCAAACTTCAGCGCCACAAATTCGCTGTTCTCAAGCGGGCATCTTGACATGATGGCGTGCGGCATGAGGCGAAGGTGAACCTCAGCCACCACGTGAACCGTCGCCTCAAACATATGGCCCGCGTGAGGTTTGAGGTCGTCATCGGAAAAGGTCGCGTGAAGGTGCGTAAACGCCTCGCCGTTTTCGCGCCGAGCCAAGTTGCCCTGAAGGGTCACGAGTTCGCTGCTTCCCTCAATCGTCACCCGATGGTAATGATGGTCATCGTCCATGTATCCGTACACCGATGCCCGAGTTCGGCCAATACCGCTGGTGATGGCGGCGGCATCGAAACCCACCTCGTCGGCCAGCGCTCGTAGGCTTGCATGTATTTCTTCACCCGGGTCCATCCGAACAAACAGGTCCTCGCCGCTTCGCGTCCATTCCATGATGTTTGCATGAATGGAAAGCCCATGAGGATGCCGTTCATTCGGATTCAAAGAACGCGTCAGGTAGACTCCTTGCCGTCTCCATGGCCTCGATGTAAGCACGTGCCACGGACAACGAAGCCCCATCGCCGCCCAAAGGGAGAGGGCCAAACGGCCCCCAGCCGTTACGCAGTAACATGATGCGTCGGCGAGGCTGGCGTTTTGCCAGTCGTAGCCGTTCCCATGCGTATCGTTGACCATCGGCAAAGAGGTGGGTCGAAGTGATGGCATAGCGTTTTGGAACGAGCAAGGAGATGAGATGTAAGGCGAGCAACAGGTCCCAGAGAACGGCATAGATGACGGGTGTGTTGGAAACTTCGAGCAAGGCCCAAGGGAGCGCCATCATGGCAGCCATGGAGCCTAAGTTTCCCCATTGGCGAACCATTTCATGCACACCTTCGCTTTCCCACGCAAACCCACCAGCCGGTAAGGTCCCAAGTTCGGGAACATCGCTGCGCTGCTTGGTCAGCCAATACGCATCCCACAACACGATGAGCCCCAGCACCACCACAGCTACCAAGGCTACAGAATCAGAATCTGGGATGTTCACCGCCATGGAGGCACCTCACAAATGCCGCTGGTCCAAGCCTGTCAAATCGCCAGGGCCGCCACGACGAAGACGAACGAAGAACAACAACACCACAACGATGAGCAACGTTAGGACGACAAGCAAGGCATTGAGGTTCATCTCGGTGTCATCGTTGCTGACGCCTTCCAACACATCTGGAACCCCATCACCATCATCATCCATGTCTTCGGTCAGCCAACTGGTGTAGCCTGGCGGGCAGTCCAAGACATCGGGTTGGGTATCCCCATCGGTGTCAACTTGTGCACAAGGGTCGAGGGGGAAGGCGTCTTTTGCATCGCTGAAGCCATCGTTATCATCGTCTTCATCGTAGATGTTTGGTCCACACGATTTCCCTGTGGTTGCATCAAACCATGTGTCTGAAGAACAACTGCTGGTCCAATCGCCATCAGTGTCCAACTGTGTGTATTCAAAATCGGTGGACGCTGATGCAGTCTTTCCTAATGAATCGGTGGCCGTTACCTCAACCACGTAGAATCCAGCCCCCAAATCCGTGATGTTGTACATTGGTTCATTTCCGCCTTGAAGAACGGTATTGCCTTGCATGTCGTACACCTTCCACGACAGCACAATGTCCTCAGGAGCATCAAGGTCATCGCTAAAGGTGGCTGATGCTCGGATGGAGTCTCCTTCCATCACCCGTTGACCGGGATAGGGTTCGATGAGATGAACGGTGGGCGGTTGGTTGGATTGGACATTCACCACAATCACATCGGGGGCTACCGTGGGGCTGGTGATTTCCACCATCGCTTGAGGCGAGCCTTCCACCACGGCGACAACCGTCCATTGGCCCATGACAGCGTCGAGGTTTTCGGTTACCGTTCGCAACAACAACTCAACATCAACCGTTGTTCCTGCGGCCGTAACGGGATCCACCGTCTCGTCGCTGTAGGTGACGGTGAACATGGCTGAAACAGGTGCACCGTCACGGCGGGCTTCCAAGGCCACGGTTCTGTAGAGCACCAAGGTCGCATCGTCTTCGGGCGTCACACCCGCAACAAAGCCATCAACCACAACCACCTCTGTGGCAGAGATTTCAACTTCTCCAACGAGGGTTGTGTCCTCAAAACGAGCCGGATGATGTTCTGTGGCGAGAGCACTCGTACCGCTGATTTGAGAGTCCCGTACAATCAGAGGTGAACTCAGTTCGCCTACATCGGAGTGAAGCGATATCGCCACACTGTAGTCGGCCACGGTGAGGTTGTCGAACACCAAACTTTCCGAAGAACGCCCGTGATGGGCGGTGACGGCTGTGCCCCCGCCAGAACCTTGCAGGACAACATCAGCGATGAGGCCTGATGACAAATCCAAATCAATCGCTGGGGCTCCTGTCAGATGCAAGTCCTGAATCACCAAGTCCTCATTGTCTTCGCCCACAAGGCCACCTGCGGCGCCAACGAGGCCTTCAATTCCGGAGATCTCAAAGCCGCCACGAATGGCGTTCAACGAAACAATCGCGCCTTCTCCACTGAAAGCCGTAGCATCAATGCCCTCAACACGACCAACCACCCCGGTCAAATCCAATCCCTGGTCAACACCGTCTTCCAAGACCAGATTTGAGAGGTCCAACGGCACTTGTTGACCCCAAAGGGCAGCTCCATCGCAAGAAGCAAAACTCACGTTCGTGAATGCAAGAAGTCCAGAAGAGGGATAGGCGTTGACACAGCCGTTACCGCTGTCTTGAAGTCGGCTGTTCCGGATGGTCACATCAGCTTGGCTTCCTGTTTCAATGACGATAAGCGGGTCGCTGGCCGACCTCGCAACAAAGACACCGTCTGCATGAACTTCTCCAAACCCATTCACCGTCAAGGCTGGGGAGGCCTCAACGAGGTGGGTGCCGGTCAATTCGATCATGGAGGATGAGGATGTGCCCAACACCAATCCGCCCCAGCGAGCACCAAAACCAGTCGAAGACAAGGTTGCACTTCCAGCGTCAAGGGCACCGTTGACCGTGATGGCGACACCTTCAGACATCCGAAGCGAAACACCGTCTCGTACGGTTAAGGTTGCACCGTTTTGCACAGATAAATCTCCGTCCAACGTGTAGGGGCTCCATTGACGTTCCAAGACCAACCATTGCGATAACACACCAGAGGGGAGTGTGGAGGCCATGAAGGTGTGGGCCAAGGAACCGTTGGTGTCCCATGTTACGAAATCTGAGAAATTGTTGCGCTGCAATGTTACTGTCTTGATGCCTGTCCACGATTCACCAACATCGGTCACGCTTCTTGAAACGGTGGAGGTCGTCAAACGCCCAGCAGCATCGGTCATGCCAACCGAGCCTTCAATGGAAATCAAGGCACCTTCAACTGGCTGTCCTTTGTCAAGAACTTGGATGGAGAGGCTCGATGAACTGGTGAATGTGGCACCGGTTTGAGCAGTGATTCGGCCATTGATGGAGCCGTTGATAAGTTCAATTTCACAACTCGGTTGCACCGTCAGGTTTCCATTGACGACCACCCCTTCTACCTCTCTGGTGCTCAAACACCCCCATTGTACATCGCCTTGAATGGTGAGTGTGGCCCCAGGGATACCGGTCAACATGCTTTGGCCGGTGGCTTGCACCCAAGGCGAGGTCAGGGTGGCGTCCTCACCCTGTAACACGCCGGTTCCTTGAAGGGTCACGCTTTGACCAGAAAGGAGGTTCAAGGCGGTGTTCTTGAGCGTGAGGCGAGCGTTGTTACTGACCACCAAATCGCCTGAGAGTTGGTGTGGTTGGCCGTCAGGTCGTGGACCCAGAACGATGTCTTGCCCAGAGTTTACGGTCCAGTCGCCTTGAGGAATGACAGGGACCTGAACCGACTGTCCGCTTTGTCCGCCATACAACATCACACGAACGCCCGAACCCTCAAGCGTCACATCAACCCATGAACCCGAAGCCACAAGGGGCAGCGTCAAGGCACCGTTGCTGTTGCTTCTCAGGGTGAAGCCATGAACATCCACATCGGCTTCAACGGGGTTGCTTTGCAAATCCGTGAACGTGACGGCTGTCTCAAGCAGGCGGTACGAGGCTGTCGTCGATACGGTTGGGTTGTTGCTGGAACCGTAATACAGCGTGCCATCTCCCAATGCATCGGAAGAGGATTGCGCGGTGTTTAAGGGAACAAAGGAACGCACCACCGCTTCACTTCCACTTGACATCATGAGTGGCGTGTCATGGAGTTGGGCGGTCCACGACTGGAGGTGGAGGGAAACAGCGCCCTGCATCAGCACCCCTTCGTCTTGGGCGACGGTGGTGAGGCTTTCGCCGCGGTAGACCGAGTCAATGAGATGCAGGCCTGCCGTTGCCCCAATGTTCGCCTCAGCCGTCGTTACCTGAACGATGCTGTCTTCAAACAACATGCCAGTTGACGTATTTCGTGAACGAAATTGGTCCAACATGAGGTCGGCGTACCATGCCCGCAGACCGATAGAAGACCGGTCTGAGGCAAGGAACGGTTTTTCCACATTCACCGAAGTCCAACGGTGTTGGCCGCCTAACACATCAACGCCGGTCGCATCGCTGGACGTCAACACCACCTCAACATCCTCAAGCGAACTGGTCGGTGTTTGCACAGAGATGCCTGTGGAAGAGGCGCTGACCGACAAGTTTGACCAAGCGGAATGACCCGAGCCTGTGGCTTCAACGCCTTGGTACAGGGCGTTTACGGAAGTGTGTTCCAACACCGATGTACCGCTTCCGGACCAAGCCATCCCAACAGGAGCCATGTTGATGCTGCTTGATGAAAACGTGCAGGTACCATCACAACTGACATCAACCGCTGGCCGCATTTCACTGCTTGAGGTTGAGAGGAATTCAACATCGTCAAACATCATCGCTGAAACACCTTGGCCAACCACCAAACGGCCACCGCTCAACACGGCATTGGACAACTGCAAATCAGTGGCGTCGCCTGCATCCACGGCCAAGGCAAGACCCTGTCCAATCACAGATTGCACATTTGAAGAGGCGCCAGAAACGGTGGCAAATCCAACGCTTGCGTTGACCAAACCAAAACCTGTGAGTTCGAGGGTACCGCCCATGGATTGAACGCCAACGCCGGCTTCTTGCACGGTAAAATCTGAGATGTTCGCCACACCATAATTTGCCAGTCCTATAGCGACTTCACTGGCCAAGACATTGCTCAAGTGAAGTGTTCCACTTTGGACATAGAACGCTTCGTAATCCATTCGGTGGGCTTCCGTGTCCGTGATGTTGGCCGTCCCACCAACAACAGAAACCCCTCGATAGGCATCGTTGAACACCAAACCACTGCCAGAGAGTTGACCTTTGACCAAGACCCCCGCAGATGCGTTGGCTATCGTGACTTCGGTCAATGCCCCGATTCCGCCAGCCTCAATAACAATCCCCGGCCAAAGCCCTTGGCCGTGTGAGCCTTGGGTTTCTGGAATGACCGAGGAATAAAACAACGCTTGGTCAGCTTCCAAGACGCCTTCAACGATAATGCCGTAAGGACCTGCGTCAACTTCTGTTCCAGGCTCTACCGTCAGGGTGGCTCCCGAGGCCACCGTCACGTTCCCCGACAGGGTCATTGAGCCCGACCATGTGGTGTTGATGGTCACGGTGCTGTCTGCACTGGACACCAGCGGCATCAACAAAACGGCTAGCAGCAGCGCAGCGATGCCAGCAGACCTTGTGCGTGTCATACTGGGGCGTTGAAGTAGCGTCATATCAACCCCAAGGCCTCTGGACACGGAAGGTTTGCACACAACCGATGCAAGATGGTGGGCCCGCCCGGATTTGAACCGGGGTCTGACGGCCCCCAGCCGCCAAGTATAGGCCAAGCTAACCCACGGGCCCGAGGAAAACCTCAGTTGCGTGCTGCACTGAACGGTGCAACTTCCTCGATCAAGTCAAGGTGTCCAACATACATGCGTCGGCAACAATATCGCTTGAGGCCCACGGCGTCGAGGGCTTCAGCATCTGTTTTACCATCTGCAAGCAATTGCTTGAATTCTTCCCACTTGTGAGCGACCACGCCGCCACAACTGAAACATCGCACTGGAATAATCATCATCTCACCTCATCGATAGGACTTCTGCTTCTTGCGGCGAGCGCCACGGCCAAGTTGGTGTTTGGGCTCCTTGCGTCGTGGGTCGTTGACCAACAAACTGCGGTCGAAGCGAAGATACTCGTCTCGCAATTCTTCGTCAACGCCTTCGGCGCCGCCGTTGTAGTGCACCAAACCACGGGCAATCGCCGTACGGATGGCATCGGTTTGTCCCATGATGCCACCGCCGTTGGTGGTGATGTTGATGTCAACCTTGCTCAATCGGTTCATGGCGTCGGCAATGACCAACGGCTCCATGGACTTGCGACGAGCCAAGGATGGTTGCATGATTTCAATCGGCTCAGAGTTGACTCGGACACGACCTTTGCCGGCCTTTACGGTGGCGCGAGCCACAGCGGTCTTTCGCTTGCCTGAGGATTCAACGGATTTCTTCTTGCGTGCCATCACTGGTCACCTCCCGTCCATCGGTGAGCGGGTGCGCCCAAATCTGCGCTGACATCACCCAAGCGGATGTAGCGGTCTGGCAGATCTCGGCGGAATGTGCTGTCATCGCCTCGCTCGTGGCCTTCCGGCAAATCCCCAGAAAGATGGCTGGGGCAACCGATTTCCACACGGAGGTTGCGAAGCGCTCGTCGGCCGCTGCTCTTCTTTTGGTAGGGCAGCATACCACGCACGGCTCGCTTGAGGATCATGTCGGGCATACGTGGGAAGAACGGCCCTTTTCGGGCGTGGTTCAACTCGTACTTCTTGTGATAGTTGTCCAACACGGCGCTGGGTCGACCGGAGATGATGGCTTTCTCAGCGTTGATGATGATGACCTTGTCATCACGGTCTTCGCGGGCAGCCTTCAACAGAAGTTCAGCCGATGCTGAAGCCAAGCGGCCCATGATGAGGCCATCGGCATCAAACACGTAGGTGGTTGCATCAGCCAAGGATAACAACCCCCGTTCCTGTTGGGTTTTCGTTCATCAGCTCGCTGTAGGTCATGACTCGACCACCGGCGGCTTCGATTTTCTCACGGGCACCGTTGCTGACACTGTAGGCGGCGATGGTATGGCCGTTGGTCAACTCTCCAGAACCCAAGAGCTTGCCTGGAACGAGGATGGTGGCACCCTCGGGGGCATATCGGCTCACTCGGCTCAGGTTGGGTTGTGCCCAATTCTTGCGACTCTTGGAGAGGCGCAAAGCCACATCTCGCCAAACAGCAGCTCCGGTGTCGCGAGACTGGGCTTTCAGTTGGTTGATGACCTCAACCAACTGGGCGTTTGTCTTACGTTCTGGGTTGCTCATTTGACTCCCTCGATGCTTAGAAGCAACCAGCCGACCGTCCATCCCGTTATGAAGGCACCGACGCGCTACGACCCGCATTCGCGTCGCTGCACTCCGATTTTGCTCAACATTTACAGCAGAACCATCAGTCGAGAAGCATCTCGCCCTTGGCGTCGAGCAACTCAACGGTCAGCCCCGCAGCACGTGCTTGAACGATGATTTCGTCGTGCAAGGTGTCTGAGAAGTCGTCCAACGCACCAAGGGCCGTAATGCCGGCAACATCCGTTAACTGGTCAATGAGGTGGTTCAACACGCAACTCACGCCGTAGGCTTGGCCTGCTCGGAAGGCGTGGTCAGCACCACCGACTTCAGGGTCTTCGGCCTTCATGCGGAGCATGACCGTTTGCGAATAGGCCACCAAGGCTCCGTAGATGGATTCAATGATTTGCGCGGCTTCCAAATCTCCCAGCAACATTTGAGCTTGGGCCAATCCTGCACGCACGGCGTGCTCGTACAATCCGTGGGCTCCAATGGTGTCGGTTGTTTCAATTTGCATGGCTTGGTCAATGAGTGATTTCCAGTCGTCCATGATACTACACAGGACCTCCACCCTTTGAAGGTTAAGGCGTTCCTTGCTCACGCTCAACGCACTCGACAACCCTCTGACTGGGTTGTTCAGGCACTTCAAATCTTGAACTCGGTTTCTTCGCCTTCAACGATACCAGCCTGTCGCACGGTTCCATCGGCAGCAACGAATTCACCGGCCTTGGTGAGGTTGTCGTAAATGCTCGACACGTCAATGCGCTTCACCACCGATTCTTCACCCAACGCCATGGTCAAGGAGTTGGTGATGGCGCCAAGCGTTTGCATGGCTCGGTCACGGTGGGTCGCATCGATGGTGTGCTCGGAGTAACGGGCCTCTTCAAAGATAGAGAGGAAGTCATCGAGTTGATCGACAGGCACCATGTTGAACGCTGAACGAACGGCCGCTTCGAATTCACGAGCGGTTTCGTAGACCTTCTTCATGAATCCGTACTTCTTGAAGTGCTTAACCAAGCTCTTGTAGCAGTCAAAGATGGCAGCGATGTACTCGTTGCTGGCTTCAAGTTGCATCATGGCATCGGTCAAAATACCACGCAGGGCTTGCACCTGACGACGTTCTTGGACACGCTGGTAGTAGATGGCCCCGGCAATCAAGAGTGCCATCAGGATGATAGCAAAGCCCAACAGATTACCTGGCGAGAGCAAACCGCTTCCACTGGCGAGGTTTTCAGAAGGCATGTACTTGATCTCGTGCGTGATGTTGTCTTGTGATGGTGCAAAGTAGGTTGAACCGGGGTAATAGGCGGTGATACGCCACAAACCAGAACATTCCGTACCGTCACAACTTCGGCCAGCAAAGGCCCACTCAAAGGAGGCCACACCTTGTTCGTTGGTGCGGGTCTTGTTGTTGAGGTCGGAGACAACCCACTCTCCCGTGATGTCATCGAAGTACTCGTAGGAGAAAATGACCTCCTCGTTCTCAACAGCAAGATCCAATCGGTCACGCAACAGCGCAATTTGGCCGAAGACTGGTTGACCTTCGTCAAGGCCGTTGACACCGGTATGGCTCCATGTTTCCTTGACCTGCAGGTCCACGCGGGAACGCACCAAGACTTGGACATCCATGGCTGAACCGTTCAACGCGTTTGAGTTGTCCTTATCACAACCACCAGGGATGTTTCTATCGGGCTCAAAGGCGACGCGGAGGGTTCTGAATCCTTCCAACTTACCGCCCGTGGTCTCAACACCACGCAGGGTTGGGTTCTGCAACGGGTCGCCGCTGAACCAAGCAACGCTGCCGTCAATGTCGCTGGTACGCACCGTAGCGAGTGGGCGAACATTCTCGTTCGGGTCAAGATAGATGTTCAAACACTTGCCGCCAACGGCTTGGCCGTTGGACTGGGCGAGGAAGGCATCGATGTGGAACGATTCCTTCAGGTACAACACAGGGTAGCGTGAACCGTTTGGAGCAACCCACTGGTCAACACTGGACTTGAACGGACCGACTTCCGTGATTTGCAAGGTCGAGTTGGAGAAGACATCAAATTCGGTCTGGACGGTCTTGTTCTCGTAGCGGTAAGCGTCGTTGTTGTCGTAGGCAGAATAAGACACCGTTACCTTGGCCTTACCTGCCATGACATCGGAAAGCGGACAGGTGATGGAGAAGTACCCGTCGCCGTCGGTCATGCCGGACTGACATGCAACTGGACCGGTCTGTCCGTTGACCATCTCGTAGTTGACACGGATGCTTCGGTCGGTCAGGTTGACGCCCAATTCATCGCTGAGTTGTCCGGTCACAATCATCGGCTTTGGCACGACTTCGCCCGTCAACGGGTCAATTTCGCTCGTATACACAATCTGGTCGTCCACCGTCATCACGGTGCGTCCAATCAGGTTGAACCCATTGGCGTTGTTGGTCATGATGATGCGGAAGTGGTCGTTTCCAGGGATTTGGGTACATGGGTCCCATGCGCCCTGAATGCCGAGATAACTCACATCAAGCGGTTGACAACCTTCGTTGGGCAAGGTTTCTTTGAATCGCAAAATGACGTTCACTGGACCGAAACCATCGGGCAAGAAGGATTCGGGGTCCTCTCGCAACAGGGCAGGGCTGAGCGGGGAAATATTGGATTTCAAACAGCCAATGGTTTCCTCGGTTTCCAGCCCGTCCCCGTCAAGGTCGCGGTCTGGAACACCGTCGCCGTTACCGTCGTAGAAACACAGGTGGGAGCCATCGGGTTCAACATCAGGTAGCGAAATTACACCAGCGTTGGGCGCCAATGTGGCCACCACTTGACGATGCAAGGTACCTTGGAAATCCGACCCTTCAAAGATCACATCCACCAATCCACCGTATGGAGATTCGGACCCTGACAGGGCCGTACCGCCTGAATCACGGACACTGGTCTTGTTATCGTCTGAAACCTGAGCTGTGAAATCCCATTTGTCACCAGAACGCCGAAGGTTATCTTCGGTTGAAATGACCTGCATGTAAGTTCTTGAGACCACCCACACCGATTGAGACACCGAAGTGCCCTTCAGGAGAGGTGTGCCGGAATACTCGAACTGGAGGGTAAAGTTTCCAAGCGCATCGGAAGCCGAGACGTTGAATGGGATTTCAAAGAAGCCGTTGCTGTCCGTGTAATTGACGCCCGTACGACCGTCGAAAGACCAGGTGTAGTTCACCGGGGCATTGCGCACAGGTTGCAATGAGTTGTCAACGAGTTTTGCTTGAATCGTTGTGTTCGTGTTGCGGTAGAGGCGGGGCAGTGAGGTCGTCAAGAAGTCCGTTGTACCGACCACGGTGACGTTGATGTACGCACCTGTCGTTGCGAGGGTGGACGAATTGCCTGTGAAGTAGTATGCAGAATTGGTGAAGTCAACACGCATTCCGTAGGTGCCTGACCCGTACTGGCTGTACCACGACCAGTTGTAGTCGTAGGTTGCGTCGCCGTTCTTCATGACCGGTCGTTGGGTGTAGGCCGTTTCGCCAGCACCAAGGAACTGTCCGTTCTTGTCAACGTCAACTTGCAGCGCGATGGGGTCTTTATCCCACGGGTCGTTGGTTCGGTTCGTGACCTTACCAATGACTTGCAGTGATTCTCCGGTGTTCATTTCAGGCACAATTTCGCAGCGAATTGGACTGTTTGGGTCGGTTCGGTCAACTGGACCGCACGGTGGGAGATTGCTGTCGCCGCCGTTGACCAAAGCAATGAACCAATGCGTACCGTTGGCGGTGAGGAAGGGTCGCAAAGCCGCTGCTTGGCCCGTGAGGCCCGAAGAGGTTCCATCCCACGATTTTGGATATGGCTTGAACGCGGCGACGTCGTTGTACGACACACCTGCTGCGTCAAGCGCAGGTTGGTGGAACAGCGTAGACCAGTCTCCAAAGGTTCCGTCACCGTTGTTGACTGTTGAGTCGTAGTAGTAAATTGGGCTCAATCCGTCAAGGATCAGCGTACCTTCGATGTTCATGCGGTGCATGATGCGAACGGAGAACGGTTCTGCCTCATCACCGTGCAAGTATGGGAACGGCCATTCAGTAGCCAGCTCGGGTGAAACCCGAGCGATGATCTCAATATCACCTGCAGGTAAACTGGTGTTGGTATAGTTGTAACGCAAAGGATCTCCATTGCTGTCAAGCACCACATCGTGCTGCTTGGTCAAGTCGTTCCAAACGATTTGCTCGTAAGCGCCGGGAATCTGCCCCACGCCGTTGTCGGCGGTGGAGTTCCACTGAACTTGCTTCCAGGTACCGGCGATGCCCAAGTCCTGAACGAAGGTCAGGGAGGCCCAACCAGAGGCATCCGTTCGGTATCCGTTGTTGCCCAAACCGGTAAAGTTGGTTGGTGCGGTGAGGTTTCCGAACAAGCCACCAAAGATAGAGAAGGTAATCGGTGCGTTTCTGATACGGTTGTCAAACAGGCCGCGGTCCCAATCTGCAGCGTAGTGGGCTTTGAAGTCCAACCAAAACGGTTGTTCGTCGCTGCGGAAGTATGTCCAAGCCGAGTAGTCAACCGTCAAGTTGGCTTCTACACCAACATAGTAGGACTGCGATTGGTTGCCGTTGAAAGCAAACATTTCTGTCACTTCGGCATAGACACGGTAGGTGGTGTTGTCGCCGACTGTCAAATCTTCGGGGTAGAGGAATTGTCCCACGCTGAAGTTACCACCGGAGTTCGTTAGAACATCGATGGTTTCAATGGCCGTGGTGTTGTTCGCCGTCCATTCAATGTGTACTTGAACAGGGAGGCGCGGCGCTGACTCCACAACACCTGTAATTGGGTTCAACCAATCCACATGACCATAGAAGATGGCCGGTGCTTGTGCATCTAGCCACAAATTGTTGGGCATGTTCAGCGTGATGTAGGTCGGAGCTTTGTCGTCCGCATCGAGAATCCCATCGTTGTCATGGTCCCAATCTGAACTCAATTCGGCGTCTTCGGTATGGTCAAAGTCCACGTCGATTCGCGTATCGTTGTCGTCATCGGTGTCAATGGCGTCGGGCCCCGTTGAGTCGTCGGTGGGGTTGGCAAGGCCTTCACCGTCTCCGAAATCATCGTGGTCCCATGGGTTGGTGGAGTTGCGGTCAAATCGGGTTGGCCATAGCAACACTTCGTCCTCATCGTGCATACCGTCCTCGTCATCGTCTTCGTCGAGGTCGTCACGAGTGCCGTCGTTGTCGTGGTCAAACGGTGCCGTAAGGTCGGTCAACAACTCAACGGTGTTGCTGATTCCATCGCCGTCCCAATCATTGTCCATCCAGTTCACGATACCATCGTTGTCATGGTCCCATGTGGATTGCTCTTCGCCCCAGAAACATCCAGCGATTTGCTCTTGGTCAACGTCCAAGCGCCCATCGTTGTCGTCATCGGGGTCTTCACCATCGGGGACACCATCGTTATCGTTGTCAACATCGTACAGGCTGGGGACGCGCAATCCTTGTGACATAATGCCACGGTCCCACACGGCTTGGTAGAACCCATCGTTATCGGCGTCGGCATCGTTTCCGTCGTCATCGTTATCCACACAGTTGTCGCCTTGGAAGAAGTTCCCGTTGTTTTGGCCGGTATCGTCATCCAAGTCATAATTGCTGTCAATTTCGAAATAATCCCATACACCATCGTTGTCATCGTCAACGTCAAACCAATCAAAAATGGCATCATAGTCGTCGTCCAAGTCGATGGTGGAGTTGGTGAAGTCACCATCAACATCGCCGTCAACATCGTTCTTCTTCAGGTCAGCCCCGAGTTCATCGGGGAAGTCGGCTTCAGGTCCGTTGTCACTGTTCCACTGCCAAATGCCCGTTGCAAGGCCGATCCAAGTCACATAGGCATCTCGGTTGTCAACCATTTGGGTGTAGCTGATAGCTGAGTCGATAACGCCGTCACCACCAAAGTCGTAGTGCCAGCAGCCGATGCCCTGAACAGGCGTACAACTCCAGTTCCCTGAAGGGCCGCCAGCAGTGGCGCCTTGGTCCCATGCAGCGTCGGGGCGGGTGGAATAAGGTGAGCCGAACTGGGCGTTCACGCCATTCAGCGGCATTTTGTAGGCCAGAGCATAGGAGTAGCCGCAGACATATCCCTGTGCGAGATTTCCGGCGGTCCAACCGCATTGCGAGAGATTGAACGTTCCGCCCATCTTGATGTCGTTGACATCGAGCAGCCCATCGTTGCCTTCATCCTGGTCCCACCAATCCGGCATGCCGTCCGCATCCTGGTCAATATCCAATCCATTGATGAGTGAATCTCCATCTGAATCGATGTCCCACTCATTACCACCGTTGTAGGGAGACCAACGAGCGAAGAAGAACCAGTAGAATTCTGGTACCGTTCCTGCGGTCACAGGGTTGGTTGTGGCGTCGTATCCGTTGTAATTCAACACGACATCAGCGAAGGGGTAGTGTTGGAAGACCATGTTCCAGTGGTCAGAGGAGTTGGTGCCATACAATTGGCTATCAGCCGAGCCATCCAAAGCACCACCGTCGTTGACGGGGTAGTATGGCGTGCCAAACGCATCAGTGGCGTCATAGTCAACAACGCCACAGTTGCCGTCATCGGGGTCGTACAGGTCGGAAATACCGTCGTTATCGTCGTCCCAATCAATGCTGTTTTCCAGCCCATCTCCGTCCACATCTGAATCAACATCGTTTGGACCATCGTCACGATATAATCCACCGTTGATTTGATGGAGGTCATTGTCGTTATCCAAATCGCAGTCCCAATCGATGTCAAGAACGTCAATGATACCGTCGTTATCATCATCGACATCGTCCCAGTTGCTCACGCCGTCGCCGTCCCAGTCATTGAACTGGGAAAAGGAGGCGCGTCGTGTTTGACAGCGTGGGTCGGGGTTGGTAGGGTTGGGGTTGGCTTGGGTTGGGCAGTTCCAGGTAGCGACATCGGCCGCCGTGTCCAATGGGAAAGAGTCGTTTTCGTTCTCGATGTTGTCGTTGTCAAGGTCGTAGGGGAGATCTGCTCCTCCTACTGCAAAGTTTCCAAGGTTATCAGGTGAGGTCGTACCGCCGAGGTCGGGGTCGAGCCAGTCATAAATGCCGTTGTAATTTTGGTCAAATGGGCGACGCAGGTCGTCGTCCAAATCGCCATCATAATCAATTTCACAATCAATGGAGCCATCTTGATTGCCGTCTGCTCCAGGGACTTCAAAGTTGGCCGTTGAGACGCCGGTGATGGTGAGCGTGGCGTTGGAGTTCCCGCCGGTGATAGCCACACTATCGCCAACTGAATACCCGGAACCAGGCCGGTTGATGTTCACGTTAGTAACAGACCCTCCTGCGGTTGTGATATCAACCGTGAGCCCGCTACCGGAACTCAAGGTAGATGTGGCCACATCGGTTGCATCGCTGTAACTAAGGCCGCTTGTAGCAATGCTCACTGAGGTGACGCCGCCGTTCTGAAGACCGGTGTAATCGCTGGTCTGGTCTCCATTCGTATCAATTTCGATACATGTGTCAGGGATGCCGTCGTTGTCGTCATCGGGATCAACCATGTCGAGGATACCGTCGTTGTCGTCGTCCGTATCTGCGCTGTCGGGCGTACCGTCGTTGTCGTTGTCTGGGTCAAGGAAATTCGGCGAACCGTCACCGTCCAGGTCACCATCAACGATGGTGGTGAAGGAAGGGGTGCCGCGAGCACCAAAGGCACCAAAACCAGAAGCGGTGGCTCCGGCACCGTTCACACGGTTGCGCTCCCACTCAACATAATCCACACCGCCAGAGTACGTCCGATATTCGTTGAAGGTCCAAGCCACAGCCGCATCGTATTCAAGGTCGTCCGTTGCACTGGCAGCGGCTGCGGCTGCCATGGTTCCAGTGATGGTAGCGTCGTAAGGATGTGCGTCCAACACGTCCGGCGTACCATCGTTGTCGTCGTCTGTGTCAAAGTAATCGGGAATACCGTCCCAATCAAGGTCACAAGGCCATGTAAACTGGTCAATTCGGCCATCGTTGTCGTCGTCTTCATCGTAACGGCCCGGCCCCGAACCATCGCTGTCTTCGTCGGTCACGCCGTCGTTGTCGTGGTCCATTGGATTCTGGTCAGCGAGGTAGAAGTTACCGACCGCGTTGCCGGTCCAGGGGTGGACGGTGGAGGGGTCAAGATAACGGTCGGTGGACACGTTGCGAGGGTCAAGGCCTTGTGCCTCAAGCGCATCGTAATCAATGGGCCCTTCGAGAATGCCATCGTTGTCGTCGTCCCAGTCATCAATGTCCAGAATGCCGTCGTTGTCGTGGTCGTAAGGGTCGGTACCATAACACCCATCAAAGCGCTCCAACAAATCGTAAATGCCATCGTTGTCATCGTCAAGGTCGGCAAGGTCATCGATGCCGTCGTTGTCGTGGTCACCTGCTCTGGTCTCTTCCAAGAAGGTGGAGTATGCTGGAATTACGGATTCAAGCACAGAGAGGTCAATGATGATGCCCGATGAGATGCCGGGGTCAGACCACATGAGGTTGGAGAGGGCTTCATGAGCGAGCCCGCTTCCACCATCCTGCCACCCTTCCCAACCACCTTGGCCGCCTTGGTCCGTTGACTGAACCGGCGTAAGGCCGATGCCACCACCTTCAATGAGTTGTGTGGCACGTGGCGATTCGGGTTGGTCTTGTACGGTTTGAACGATAGCAAGCAAGCTGCTAGCCAACATCAAAAACACGATGATGATGGCCATGGAAAGTCGTTGTCGTTGCTCAATGGTTTGCAGGTGTTGTTTAGATAGCATACGGGCACCTCGTAATCGCCCCTCCACTGAGATACCCTATTTCAAGGAGGGGGGTTGATTGGACGGTTCCGTATCACGGAGCACTTCGCGTATCATACCCAAGCAAGTGTTTGATTTCAGGCCCACTTCACTCAACCATTTCAACGGGCTGCCATTGGCTTTCACCAATTACCAGCGTGGGCTTTGGAAAGAAAAGGAGGTGCCCCGGGGCCTTAGCCCCGAAGCACCTGTTGTACCCGTCGGAGACGGTTCTTTGACAGACAGTTCACGAGTTCAACTTCAGAATTCGTAGATGTCAAGGATGCCGTCGTTGTCGTCGTCAGCGTCCTCGTTATCATCGACTCCGTCGTTGTCAGCGTCGAATTGACCAGTGAGGTCGTTACCGTCGTTGACTTCAAACCAGTCCAGGAGACCGTCGTTGTCGT
>JAYPCE010000001.1:35625-127751 GCA_038124565.1 Candidatus Poseidonia sp. | reverse complement strand
ACAACGAATGCGCTCCGCGTTGCGGTTGCCGAGTTCAAATCTCGGCACGTCCACTTCTCTGCGGTTTAATGATGTCAACGAAGTGGACTGTGCTGCCAAAACCGATTCACTGCGCATCGCCTCGGTTTTTGGCTCGTCGCGTCCACCACTCTATAGATTTCAAGTTTGGCGGTTTGTACGGCATCTTCTGCACATGGCCCGGTCAGAACCGTCGGGAGTTCGCAAGCCGTAACAGGCTCGATCGCAGACCTCACAGCGTTGGCTTCGTTGCGTTGAATTGCATCGCTGACAACGGCTTCCAAACAACGGTGAATGACAACGGTCGCAAACACGGGCCATGGATACAAATTCCCATGACCCAAAATAAAGGTCTTCGCTCAATAACCTGAACCGGCCGCCGACATGGCTCCGAACGCCGCAACATAGAACAGGATTGCAATCACAGTCAAGATGATGACAATCCATGAGATGACCTGTGCAGCTTTCGCCGTTCCCGCATCTTGGTGACCGGGATATTGGTTGGTGATCTTGAGAGCCGAGTTGGCGACAATCAACGCAGGGACAGCCAAACAGATTCCGCCGCAAAAGATGCTCAAGATGGAAAGCACCAAGGCCGTGGTGGCGGAGGTGGTCGGAATCATCATCATTGGGTTCACCATGCCTGTTTGCATCGGCTGACCGACCACGATTTGTTGTGGCTGGGACATGGGTTGCCCCACTTGGCCCATCACCATCTGTTGAGGTTGACCGCTCATTTGAGGTGGGGTTTGAGGCACTTGGTTGAGACCATCCCACGGATTCTGTGGTTGCATGCAACGCTCATGCCTCTGCGATATTTAGTCCTTCACAACCTCGAGGCAGCGTTCGCAACCATTTCGCACATAGGCAACATCTTGCCCACTTCATGTTCGCCAACGCGAACGAGCAAACATCAGACCAAACACGACCAACCAAAGCATGGCTACGGGCGAAAACACAGGCGAAGCCACCGTTTGAATTTCTGAGAGCTGCCCGCCGGGTGGGGGTCCACCGCCCTGGTTTTCACAACCAGGAGGAGGAGGTCCGATGCCTGGACCCCACGTCTCACCGAAACCGGAACAGTCAGCACCTCCACCATCGGCTAACTCGGCCTCACCATGGTAGCAGAGCAAAAAGTACGGGAAGCCCATCGCGCCTTCGCCGTTGACCATCGCTGAGTGGTAGTGGTAGATTCCATCTGGGAACTCAGGGGTTGGTCCGAAATGACCGTTGCACATGTCCAGATGGCCCAAACCCTCAACGTATTCGTAATCGTCAATGCCGTTGTATCCCGTTTCTCCGTCTTTGAGGCGGTAGGAACTCTTCATCTCTACGATGTCCATGTTTGCATCGTAGCCCCAAAAACCGTAGACTGGATAGCCATCAAAAGCCACCCCGATGACTGCGGAATGTGACCCGTTGGCTGTGTTGGTGGCAACCACAGCCGGAGCGCTGATGTCGTAATCTTCGATGGTCTCGCCTTCTTCTGGATGCCAGTGCAGGCAATTGGCGTCCGCATGGTAGTGGTAGGTACCACCTTGTCCCGAATGAGCGTGACAAACGCCCAATTCAATGGCTTGTCGGTCCTCAACATACATGCCGTGGTGACTGGCAACAGCATCGCCGCCGGGCCCATCTTCTGGCCCGTAGAACGGCACGCCATTGATGGCGATGGCGACCTCACCAAGAGCAGGGGCACACTCGTAGGCACCTTCCGCCTCAGGACAGTTGGTCGCATCGTGCCCCCCCGTTGTGTCGTTGACCGGGGAGCGAGGGATGGTCCATTCGTAATTTTGTGCACGGGTGCAGTCATTGGCTTGAGAGCAAGCCAGCGTGGACTCAAAATCGTGGTCGGGAAGCCCGTTGGTTGTGATGGTGATGTGCGTTGCATTCATCGTGATGCTTACAGAGCATTCCAGCGTTTCAACCGCTGTGGTGGTTAAATCGTCTACAGGAGTGATGGTCTGACCGGACTGGCAACGGAAGACGTCCAACCAAAATTGACCCATGTCGGAGGGGTCGTAGGTTGGTTGGGTTGGCCCCGTCGGGTCATCGGTGCCGTTGCCCGTTTCGTTTCCACTGTTGTTTCCAGTTTCATTTCCAGAGTTGTGGCCCGTTTCGTTGCCGGTGTTGTTTCCAGTTTCATTTCCGGAGTTATTGCCCGTTTCGTTGCCAGTTCCGTCGGTTGAGTTGTTGGTTTCGTTCCCCGTTTGATTCCCGGAATCATCGGTTGGTGGAACCGTACGGTTCACTTCCACCAACGTCGTGTCCGCTGATGTCCCCTCAGTTGGGTGCGAGGCCAACACGGAGAGGGTAAGCATACCCGTCTCGTTGGTCGTGACGGTCAAACTCCATGCACCTTGCTCGTTCGGTTGGGTTTCATGCGAGATTTCGTCATAGGTCAAGGAGACGAGAATCTCGGTTGGGTGGAGGTGAGCCACCGTTCCAGTCAAGGCGATGACGTTGCCGTCGTCCACGACATTGGTCACCTCAAGGGTCGGTGCAGGGTGAGTGTGGGCCAGCGAATGCGGGTCCGGATAGACACAATCGTAACCGGATGATGAGGAAGCGTTGTCGATCTTCTCCGTCCCTTCTGGACACGAGGCGTCGTTTGTGTCAAGAGTAGCATTGGTGGATGTCTCGTCGGGCGCTACCAAGAAGGCGAGCAAACTCGCTCCGAGCAGGAGCACCAACACCATCCAAACGGCATCTCGGTTCATGAATGAGGAGCGTGCGCAAAAGCATATCATGATTTGCGCCAAAACGGTTCTCTGCGCTGAGAGAAATCAAACCTTGATATGAGCGAACCAGCACCACAAGCCATGGAACGGATGATCGTTGGCGGAGGATGCTTCTGGTGCGTTGAAGGCGCCTACAAACAGATTCACGGTGTCGAGTCCGCCCTTCCAGCCTACGCCGGTGGCCACGTGGTCAACCCCTCCTACGAAGCCGTGTGCACCGGTACGACCGGCCATGCTGAAGTGGTTGAAGTTCTGTTTGACCCGTCCATTATCTCGTTTGAAACCCTCCTCGAAGTCTTCTTCACTGTGCACGACCCCACGCAACTCAATCGACAAGGCAACGACATCGGAACGCAATACCGCTCGTGCATTATGCCGCTTTCGAAGGAACAACGGGCTACGGCGCAGGCCATGATCACCGACATGAGCAATGTCTACGACGACCCCATCGTCACCACGCTCGAAGAGCCGACATACTTCGTTATCGCTGAGGAAAAGCACCACGACTACTACGCCCGAAACCCCTACCAGGGCTACTGCGCTGCCGTGGTTGGTCCGAAAATCGCCAAAGTACGAGCCAAGCACGCCCATCTCTACCGTTGAAACCTTGACAGCGCGCTCAACAAGCCATCGGAGGGATGGGTGAGGTTCAAGAATCGCCGTTCATGACCTCATCGCATGGTGAACAGCATTCCCAAGCCACCCACCCCCGTCAACGAACCCGTCCTCGGCTACCTGCCGGGCAGCAAGGAGCGTGCCGAACTTGAGGCTGAACTCAAGCAACAATCCTCAACCGTGCTCGAAATCCCCTGCATTATCAACGGCGAGGAGGTCTTCACTGGCGACGTGGTTGAACAAGTCATGCCGCACAACCACGGCCATGTCATCGCTCGTGTCCACATGGCCGGCAAGAAGGAAGTCAATGCCGCCATTGACGCCGCGCTCGGCGCACACGAGATGTGGTCCACCATGCCGTGGCAGGCCCGTGCGGCTATCTTTCTGAAGGCCAGTGAACTCTTGCAAGGACCACGCCGAGCCGAAATCAACGCCTCAACGATGCTCAACCAATCAAAGACCTGCCACCAAGCGGAGATTGACTCGGCTTGCGAACTTATCGATTTCTGGCGCTTTAACGCCGACTACGCTCGTCAAATCTACGAGGACATGCAGCCACCCATTTCACCCTCAAGCATGTGGAACTCCAGCGAAGTTCGCCCGTTGGAAGGATTCGTGTTTTCCGTCACCCCGTTCAACTTCTCAAGCATCGCAGCGAACCTTCCATCAAGCGCAGCCATCATGGGCAACGTTGGTGTGTGGAAACCTTCCCGCAATTCCTACGTGTCCAACTACCGTTTGATGCGTCTCATGATGGATGCTGGTTTGCCTGCTGGCGTCATCAACTTCGTTCCAGGTCGGGCTGCGGTTGTCGGCGATATTTGCTTGGCGCACCGCGAGTTAGCAGGTATTCACTTCACAGGTTCGACCAGAGTGTTTCGTCAAATGTGGCGCGATGTGGCCAACAACTTGGAGAACCTCAAATCCTACCCGCGTATCGTCGGTGAAACCGGTGGAAAAGACTTCATCGTTGCTCACCCCGATTGTGACCGTCGGGCCTTACTGGTCGCGATGTTGCGGGGAGCGTTTGAATTCCAAGGCCAAAAATGCAGTGCGGCCAGCAGAGCCTATGTGCCCAGTTCCGTTTGGGACGCTATCAAGGACGATTACATCGCCGAAGTCAACAAGATCACCGTTGGCGATGTGGCTGATTTTGGCAACTTTCTCGGCGCTGTCATCGACAAAAAGGCGTTTGAAAGCATCACGGGATACATTGACCGCGCCGCCGCCAATCCGAGTTGCGACATCGTGACCGGAGGTACTTACGACGGAAGCAAAGGCTACTTCATCCAGCCAACCACCATCGTATGCAACGACCCGAAAAGTGAGACCATGGTAGAGGAAATCTTTGGCCCCGTGCTCTCGGTCCATGTCTATCCAGACGCTGAGTTTGAGGCAACCTTGGCGCTGTGCGACACCACATCAGAATACGCCCTCACCGGGTCCATCTTCGCCACCGACAGGCGTCATATCGAAACCGCCATGTCGGCCCTTCGCTACAGTGCGGGGAATTTCTACATCAACGACAAACCAACAGGCGCTGTGGTCGGTCAACAACCCTTTGGCGGTGCCCGAGGCAGCGGCACCAACGACAAAGCTGGAAGTCCACTCAATCTTTTGCGCTGGGTTAGCCCTCGCTCCATCAAGGAAACCTTCGCGCCGCCCCACGAGTGGACCTATGGATTCCTCAACTGAAGGCAACGGTTCGCCCGACCGTTCATGAAGGTGAAGCCTCTAGCATGGCCACCTGCAATGATGATGGCCTCTGCCGAATGCTGTATTTCAGTGACGATTGATGGGCGAACTGAGCAGGTACTCCATGCGTTGAGGTGATGTGTGTGCAAGGGATGCTCCAACCGCAACAACCGCACCACATCCCGTTAACACCCGTTCCTGACCAACTCACAGTATGGCGTGCAGCCACGCCGTGGCAGACCGTTCGCTCAATGATTGGACTGGTCCTTGTCTGTTTTTTCATCGCTCAAATATCCGTTCTCATCGCCGCTGGTTTCATTGACAGCGACTTCAACGGTACACTCGGTCCATTGGACCCCATCTACACCTTTGTGGGTGGACTGTGCATATCGCCGTTCTTGATGCTCTTTTTCTTTCTTCGCCGGCCCCGCTTAACACATACCATCCACGCCTATCCGCACGCTCAAGGCGGACAGTTGCACGCCCTCGCAGGCGGTAGCGTGGTGCAATCGCCAACACCAACCGTGGTACAGCATCACTTGTTCCGGTCCACGGCTCCTTTGGAAATGCCTCGGCCACTTCACCTCTGGTTACTCTTTTTCTTTGGCGTGGGCATTTCCACAATCTGCCTGCTGCCGTTGATGCTCTTCGGCCCTACAGCAGGGGCGGTCCTTCTTGCGTTCCTCATCGTGCTTCCAGCATGGCTGATTGGGTTTGCAACACCGGTCTTTGGATGGTGGTCCATCACCAGTCGCCACATGGGCATCAACATCTCGCGCCGAGACGCCGAATGGATGTTGGCCGCCGGTATGCTCTCAACCGTCCCAGCCATCATCATCAACTCGGTCATCTCGCCCATCCTCATTGCATCGCTGGGACTTGACGCCAGCGCCACCGGTACGCTGGGCGAGGGTATGGTCTTGTTTCTCTCGGCACCCATCGGAGAAGAGTTGAGCAAGGCCCTGGCGGTTTTGGCCTTGAGTCATTTGATTATCTCGCCAAAACACGGATTCTACGTCGGGTCAACCGTTGGCCTTGGTTTTGCACTGTTGGAAAACGCCCAGTACATTTCCATGGCCTTGCTCTCAGACTCAAGCAGCATCGCCTATTTCTTCACCGCCACCCTCCGAGGTTTGAGTTCCATCCCAGGTCACGCGATGTGGACGGGGCTGAGCGGTTATGCCATCGGATGCTGGCTGGCTCGAGGAAATCGGATTCCTTCGTTTTCCGGCACGGCCTACCTTTCCGATGATGCCAACGCCAACTGGGTGTTGTACGACAAGAGGGGGGTGCCTGTGAGCACCTCAACATGGACGACCGTACCGTCCGACCGGATGTTCCGTTTCCTCAACAAACGACAATCACAGGCGTGGGCGATGCCAACAACCGTCACCATGGGGGTGTTCCTCGCCATGCTCGGCCATGCGCTTTGGAATGGGACCTCATGGGGGGTTGGTATGTTGCTCGCAGGAGATGAATCTGGCTTGGCCGTGTTGGTTCAGTTGGCCTGGCTCTTGGTGATGATTGCAACCTTGTGGTTGTGCATCATCCGATGGTTGCCCACCATCGTCTTGGGCCCTCAAGAAAGGAAAGCATAACACAGAATCGGGTCATGGCTTGAAAAACCCATAGGCGTTGGAGTGAAGGGAACCATGACCTTTTGGTCGTCCGAGGTGAGATGCAATGGAGGTCTTCACGAGCGGTCCCAACACAGGGAATCTTGTCGTGACCATCGCTCTGGTAGCCTTGCTGTTGTTCATGTCGTCAAAAGCACGCATGCTTGACACCACCGGTTCACGGGCAGCAGCGGTGCTTGGCCTGGTGGTTGGTGGCCTGGGGCACTGGACTTGGCTGCTCATTTTACTTGGGTTCTTGCTCAGTTCCCACAAAGCGACGAAATGGCGATTTGACGAAAAGACAGCCCTCGGCTTGTGCGAATCGAGCGATGGGCACCGAGGATGGACCAACGTGGTCGCCAACGGCGCTATACCGGGCCTGATTTGCATCTATGCCTACCTCTCCGAAGATTGGACAAGCGTGGTGTGGATTTTCGGTGCCGCAGTTGCGGTTGCCGCATCCGACACCTTTGCCAGCGAAATCGGTTGCCTTGACCCCCGAGTACGTATGATCACGACCTTCAAGCCCTGTCAACAAGGAGAGAACGGGGGATTCTCGCCCAACGGTCAACTTGCTGCGGCTGTCGGCTCAACCGTCGTCGCCTTGCTCACCTATGTCTCTTGGTCGTTGATGGCGGAGGATTCAACGGCCAATGGCCTGCAATTAACAGCAGCCTTGGCGGTGATTGGATGGCTGGGCTGTCAAATCGACAGTTTCCTCGGTGCCTTGTTGGAGAACCGAGGCTACCTTACAAAAGGATCAGTCAATGCCCTCGCCATTACCGGGGGCGTGGTGCTCATGGGAGCCTACCTGACCAAGCTTTGAGCCTGTTCGGCGGTGCATTGGCTTCTTGAACCGAGACGCTTTCGTTTGACCATGGGGCGTCGGGCAAAGGCCGTGGGTGCGCTCTGTCTGCTCCTGATGATGACGTGGAGTGGCCTCGCTTCAGCCAACAACGACTTTACCTACGAACCAGGCTTCGTTGAGTGGGACATCATACCACACGAGCGCTTGTTCGTTGAAGGCGCGAATGTGGATGAAGCCGTCTTGCAGCGTGGACAGACCGATTCAGCTGTTGGTGGCTTTACCACTGGTGTTACCAACGGTGCCGTGCCGGTCTTTACACTGGAAAGCCCACCCGTTGAGCAGCCTGTAGAAGCTCAAGTCTTCATGAGCGTCTATTTTTCAGCCATCATTCAAGGGGGTTCAGGCCCCCAAACGTGCACCCGTCAAACATTGGTAGATTCCAGCACAACCCTGTTCTTTTCGGTCTCCGCAGGAGGCAGTGAAATCTACAGCAGTTCGGTGAACAAAGTGCTGGATTCGGCAGCCGAAAACGATGCTGTGAACTTTTCAGGTGAAGTCAAAAACATCACGCTCATTCTAGCACCAGGAGAATCCCTTAGCCTATCGCTCTCGGTGGACCACCGTTGTTTTGGAACGCAAGCCCGCGTCCAATGGGGAGGATTTGAACAAAACAGCGGCGGCATCATCATGGAAGGTGTCCTGTACCAACCCGAAGCGCGCATCACGGTGGACGCTTCTCGCCTTGCGCACGTTGAATTGGAACACCGCTTGCCTTGGGGCCTCGAAGACTTACGAGATGAAAAATGGGAAATCTGGGGTCCACTGTTGCCTTCAGAAAAAGCCATTCTCGATGGCGAGTACCTCGTAGAAACGAGTGCTGGCCGCATTCGTATGACACGGGACCTTGGCGGCAACAACACCGTCTATACGTGGTCCGGAGCCAAACCCCTTCCAGTGGGTGAGATGAACCTGCAATTCTGTCTGCGCACCATCGCTGGTGACTTGAACAGCGACTGCCATGCGGAAGGAATTTTGCGATTTGAGGTGACCAAAGGCGACGAAGGCTTCGCAAGTGCCCCACTTTGGCTATCCTTGACCACCATTCTCGCGTTGCTCGGTTATGTGGCCAATGCTTTCCGAAGCGGATTGTTACTTCCCGTCCCCATCTTGGGCGCCTTGGTTGTCTTGGCGCTGTTAACCTTACCAACAGTGTTTGACCAACCCAACCTCGGAGCCGACGCCATCATCCTTGACAATACCAAAACGGTTGATGCTGAACTCTTAGCTCCAGACGGCTCCACCGCCACCATCGCTGACCTGCTTTCAGGCAACGAAGCCTTGGTGATTGGCCTGATGCTACCCGGCTCGGAGCAAGCATTGACGCAGGCCAACGAATTCAACCGAACGTTGGACCAACTGGGCGACCGCGTGACCGTCATCCAAATCGTTACGGGCGAAGGCGCTCGGATGACCGATGTCGTGTCGCTTTCCGAGGCATCAAACGCCACATGGCGGGTCTATCTCGACGAGGACAGTGTGTTTGCAACCAGCCTGCCCACCGGCCCTTCCGATGCGGTGGTCGTGCTCGACCCGGGCATGCACGTCACGTTCTCACAACCGTCATCGGCTGCTATGTTGGACATTGTTGAATCTGTGGACGGCATCACCAGTGGGGGACTGACCTCGGTCGGCTCCTACTTTGGCCTGTTGTTCGGCCCCGGCTTGTTCTTGCTGTTCCTCGCTTTACCCCGTGAAGGTTGGACGGCTCCCGAGGAACCCTTGCCGCCAGGATTGTTGTGGGCTTCCATCGTTGTAGCCTCAGGAGCAGGGATTCTGATGGTGAACCTTCCTCCGCTTCTCTTGGCTTTGCTCCCTGTGGGCATGACCGTACGCTTCATGCTTGACATCGTCATGATGGTGTGGATGTTGGAAATGTGCTTCTTTACAGCCAAGCGTGGAGCACCCTATGAAGCGGACCTCCTCGGCAAGACCATCCATCGACTCTTCCCCAAGGGATTCCAAGATTGGCGAGACCAAGTGGACATGAACCGTGACGTCCTGTTGGGGGTCTGGCTTGGCTGGTTTGGCTGGTTGGCCTTCCCTCACCTCTTCCCACAAGCCGTGGCTTCCACGGCGCTTACAGGTGGTTCTGGGATTCTACCGGCCTTCTTCTTCCTCTTCTTACTCACGGCATCGGGAGGAATGGTGGTCTTGCTCTTGCGTATCGTGTCGTCGTGGGGCGGTCCTTTTTCCCGACTCTTTGGGAAGTTTGGAGGCGAAGTCTTTGCTCAATTTGTGGGCTGGATACTCACGCCCATTGCCTTGTGGATGGCGCTGAACGTTACCATCAGCGTGGTTGAATTGGGTGTGTTTTGAGCGCATCCGTTAAGTGGGTTAGCGTGATTGGTCGCCCTTATGCATCCATCACAACCTCACTGGAGTCAAACGAGTGCTCGTCTGTTCAACGCGTGCCCCAGAGCATGGGTGCAGACCTATCCACCGCTTGTGAAATCCTTTGAAACCGCACCATCTCCACCCTTTCCAACGCAACGTGCACCAAAAACACTCGATGAAGCCATGGTTCAAGGCATGAGAGCGGCGTGGATGGAACGTGTTCATGACCAATATCTCGGGAAAACATGGTCGCCCCTCTACAGGCAAAAACGAATCCAAAACCATGCCTTGCAAGCCCTTGACGACGGTAAGCTCCGAGCGCCCCCTCCTCGTATCACCCTAGCACTTCATCGGAGTTTCAATCAGGTCCATCTGCTTGAGCACACCCTCTCCATGAAACCGTTGTTTGAAGGCTCGCCGCGCCGCTGGGCGTATTTTGATCGCCGAGAGAGCGCCGTGGTTGACGGCACCACACTCTACGCAGCGCCCGATGTTGCCATCCTCCATCAAAACAAGTGGACGTTGGTTCGCATTCAATTTCGCTCACCCACAGAACCATCGGTTGGACAGGAATTGGAGCATGTATTGATGGTCCATTGGGCGATGCACCAACCGGGTTTCCCGAAGGATTGGAGCGCTTACAGAGTGAAGGTCATTCGCTGGACACATCAACGCTGGGTTGAACACCATGTCCTCATCAACCCCAATCATCTCAACCAAGCCATGGGGTTGGTGCTGCACGACATTCAGGAGATGAAATGGATGCAGCGTTGCGCTGTTGCTGACCCATCGTTGGCGCTCATTCCTCTTGCCTCGGCCGAGCGGTCGTGTGTGGGCTGTCCATTCAAGGCTCGTTGCCCTGCCAAAGATGGGCTGTTGCAAGCCAAACGAAGCCAAGATGAAGAGGCCAGCAAACAGGCTCAAAGAGAAGAAACCAAATCAGCAAGAACGGCTTGAACATCAGCGGCTTTTGTGACACCGCTCGCCAGGAGCACCCCCTCAGCACCCAATTCAAGGGCTTTGGCCACATCTTGACCGTTCTTCACACCGGCTCCACAAAGGACTCGGACATGGGGATTCACCGCCTTGACTGCTGCAACCGTATCGCTGACAATGGAAGGGTCGGCGGTTGTTACAGAGATATCGCCGCCGATGAGTTCGGGTGGTTCCACTGCAATGAATGTGGGATTGAGGGCCGCCAAGGCCCGTGCTTCATCGACGTCGGCGGCACAAGCGCAGACATTGAACCCATCAGGCAGCATCTCCAAAAGTTTCGCCACATGGTCCAGCGGGACTTTGTGTTCAGCATGGTTGATGAGCGTCCCTTTTGCACCGCGTGCTTGCGCGGTTTGAGGCTCCAACCAGCCGGTAAATCCTCCGAGTCCAACCGGGTCGAGATGTTGAGACCACACCTCTACCGCACCTCCTTGGCTTCCAAGAGCACCTAAATCAAAAGCAGAAACGGCTGCAACCATGGTGGCGGGGCCGTTTGCATACGCTTTCATGGCTTGTAAAAGGTGCCCTGCAGACTCACCTGACGCACTGGCATAGGTCTTGAAGTTCACAACGATCATGGGTCGGTCCATGAAGAGAGGCCTGCACCCTTGCCTTTAGCAAGTTTGCTTCATAAATGACCAGAAACCCGCGTTTTTTCTTCAAGCCTTGGGCCACTGTCCACCATTTTGGACAGTGTTGTTCGGAACAACCGCGCCGTGGTCAACCACCACGCCTTCAAGCCGACAATCGTGGCCAATCGTGGCACTCTGACCCACCAGGCAAGAAATCAATGTGCAACCGTCACCCACTGTAGCCCCCTCCAGCAGAGTGGTGGATGTAAGATGGGAACGACCGATCACACAATGGTTGGAGACCATGGAACGAACGATGTTATCGGAACTGGTTTGACGTAGGCTCTCATCGCTTGCATACCAGGATGGATCTTCGCCCGACAACATGCCGGAAGTGAATCTCTGGTGGCGAATGGATACATCCACCGCTTGATTCCATGCTTCCGGTGTTCCGGCATCGATAAAATATCCTTCAAAGGGCAGACCACTCAGCAGTCCTTCACTGGCCAACTTCGGAAAAACGTCCCGTTCTATAGAATGTTTTCCGTGAGGCATCCAATCAAAAATTTCGTCGTTAAAGATGTAAGAGCCTGCGTTGATCAGCGTGGAAAACACCTCTTCGGGAGTCGGTTTTTCTTTAAATCGCGTGATGCGTTTCCCCTCGTCAAGGCCGACGATTCCAAAACGGGTTGGGTCCTCTACATTCCACAAGCCGAGCGTGCCCACAGATTGGTTTTGCTGATGCAAATCAAGCAGTCTTGAAGCGTCCAACGAAGAGACAATATCGCCGTTAAAACATGCGAATGTACCGCTGACCACATCACGGCAGTTACCGAGCGCCCCGCCGGTTCCCAACGGTTCATCCTCTGGTACAATCCGAACATCGAAGGGTGCGTCTGCGCGTTGAAAATACGCCTCGATTTGGTCCACTTTGTAGCCACCGGCCACGACGACCTCATCCACCAAGTCCACTGGAAGGCATCCAACCACGTGCTCAAGCAACGTCCTGTCCAAAACAGGGAGCAAGGGTTTGGGAACCGAGTTGGTCCAGGGCCGCAACCGAGAACCAACGCCACCGGCTAGAACCACGACCTGCATCGTTCCTCCCTCTTGCATCTCCAATATGAAAACGACCCCTTGGGAGTTCAAGGAAACAGAGCCATCAAAGTATTCAAAGACAGGCTTCCATTGGGAAAAGTAGGAGAGTCCCATGAACATCCACGAGTACCAAGGAAAAGCCCTCCTGAAAGCCAACGGTGTTCCCGTTTTAGAAGGTGTTCATTGCACCACCGTTGAGCAAGCATTGGCGGCTTATGATGCACTGGGCAGCAAGGTTGTCGCCGTGAAATCTCAAATCCACGCTGGTGGGCGAGGCAAAGGAACACTCTACCACCCTGACACCCGTGAACATGTGATGGATGGTGGGGTGAAAATCGCCTTTTCTCGTGAGGACGTCAACACCTACGCCACCAACATTCTGGGCAACCTTTTGGTGACCATCCAAACAGGCGAAGAAGGAAAACTCGTCAACAACCTCTACGTTGAGGCCGGTTGCGACATCGCCCACGAATACTACCTCGCCATCTTGGTGGACCGGGAAAACAAATCCGTGCTCATCATGGCTTCCACAGAAGGTGGCATGGACATCGAGCATGTGGCGGAAACCACGCCAGAAAAAATCCACAAGGTTTCCGTTGACCCCAACGCCGGACTGCTCGGGTATCAAAAGCGTGACCTCGGCATGGCATTGGGCCTCTCAGGGTCCGCTCACAAAGCCTTCTCGAAAGCGCTCACGGCGATGTACAACATGTTTGTTTCCAATGATTGTTCTATGCTCGAAATTAACCCGCTGGTCAAGACCGCTGATGACCAAATTCTTGCGCTTGATAGTAAAGTCTCGTTTGACGAAAACGCCGAGTTCCGTCACAAGGATTGGGACGACCTCCGCGACCTTTCTGAGGAAGAAGACGTCGAGATTCGGGCCAAAGAAACAGGACTCTCCTATGTGAAATTGGACGGCAACATCGGGTGTTTGGTCAACGGAGCTGGCCTCGCCATGGCCACGATGGACGTTATCAAACTGTACGGCGGCGAGCCTGCGAACTTCCTTGACGTAGGTGGTGGAGCCAACGAAGAACAGGTCAAGACAGCCTTTTCCATCATTCTCGAAGACCCCAATGTCAAGGGCATTCTTGTCAACATTTTCGGCGGCATCATGCGTTGCGACATCATCGCTCGTGGCGTGATTGCGGCCACCCAAGCACTCTCCCTTGAAGTGCCGTTGGTGGTTCGCCTTGCTGGAACCAACGTTGACGAAGGGAAGGCCATCCTTGCCGCCTCAACGCTCAACATCCATCCTGCCGATGATTTGGCTGAAGGTGCGCAAAAAATTGTTGCCTTGATTGGAGGTGGGGCTTGATGGCGATATGGATTGAAGAAGACGCCAAGGTGCTCGTCCAAGGTATCACAGGAAAGCAAGGCATGTTCCACGCCGACAAGATGGTGGAGTACGGCACCAACATCGTCGGTGGTTGCACCCCCGGCAAAGGCGGTCAAACCGTTGAACTCCAAGGCAAACCCTTCCCCGTTTGGGATTCAATGTTTGACGCCATCAAGGATACCGACGCAGACGCTACCGTCATCTACGTACCACCTCCCTTTGCTGCTGAAGCCATCATGGAAGCCGCCGATGCCTTTGACACCATCAAAGGCGAAGGGGTTGTTGTCTGCATCACCGAAGGCATTCCAACACTGGACATGGTCAAAGCCGTAGCGTTTGTTGAACATCGTCCAGGGGTTCGCCTCATCGGTCCAAACTGCCCGGGCATCATCACGCCCGGAGAAAACGGCGGAGCAAAAATCGGCATCATGCCCGGCCATATTCACGCCAAGGGCCGCATCGGCATTGTCTCAAAGTCGGGAACCCTCACCTACGAAGCCGTTGCGCAAACCATGAGCATCGACGAAGGCCAATCCACCTGCGTTGGTATTGGTGGCGACCCAGTCAACGGTACTGGGTTCATTGAATGCCTCGCTGCCTTCCAAGCCGACGACCAGACAGAAGCCATCGTGATGATTGGCGAAATTGGCGGTAACGCCGAACAGGAAGCAGCGGCTTGGGCAAAAGAAAACGTCACCAAACCTATCGTCGGTTTCGTCGCAGGTGCCACGGCACCGCCTGGTAAGCGCATGGGTCACGCAGGGGCCATTATCTCAGGCGGCAAAGGAACGGCTGAGGAGAAATTCGCCGCCTTTGAGGCTGCGGGCATAGCCTGCGCCAAAGACCCCTCCGAATTAGGGTCCGTTTTGCTTGAAGCGTTGAAATCCGCAGGTCTGCGTTGAAGTCAAATGTACACGTCTTTGAGCCGTTGAAGTGGTGATGAGAAAAGACCCGCTGATTGTGCGAAAGCGATGGCTTCCTTTCCTTCGTCACTGTGAGCATACAGGACCTGGCCTGGGCTCACGAGTTTATTCCAATGAGCTTCAAACAATGTTGCGTGCTTTTTTGTTCCAGCCAAACAAGACGGAACACGATGGAACATCACCAACTCATGGCGTTCCTTCCGAACATACTTGGCCAAGATCTCAGGCAGTAATCGGGATAACAAGGTCTCGTCAAAAAAGCGGGCACTTCGCCCTATGATGTAACGGGCGCCATCAAGTCCTCCAAACACCTCGCTCAAGGCTTGGGCAAACATCGTTGACTGTTCCTCTGTGCATCCCTCGAGGTAGTACCGATACCATCCCCCACCTCGCTGACCTCCACCAAGTTTGCTTTTTGATGGAAGAAGCCCAGCATCCCACATGGCATTCGCAACCGCCATGGTGATCGCCTGATTCAGAGAATCAACCGACCATGGAGATTTTTGCTTTCCGAAACCAAACTGTGTTTCTCCTCCTAAGTTAGGGGGTTTGAATTCCAATGAGGTGCGAGAAACCGCAGAAAACGGTTCGCCAATCCCCCAACTTTCCCGTGATTCAGGGCGCCTGCGAGCTCGCTCCAGCATCTCCTGATTGATGAGATTCATCCCCTCGTTCACACCCTCTGGTTGGAGTTCTGTGAACGCTGGATGGACATGACCAACACCTCGTTCAATCGAACCGTCGTCGCATACGCCGTACAAATTCTTGTGTTTGTTTTGGAAGCGCTCATAGTCATCAAATCCTTTGATGAACTCCTCAGCCAAACAGACGATGTCCCAATTGTTGGCTACTTTCTCGGGCCATCCCTTGTCGAGGCGCATTGAACGGCCACGTAATTGGTTGATGCTCATGCTCGTTGTCACGGTGGTCAAATCGACCAAGACATTGATTCGGGAGGCATCCCATCCCTCTCCCAAGAGGCCACGAGTCCCGATGAGGCATTTCGTGAATCCTTCCTGAAAAAACTCAGTCACCATCGTCGAATAATGCCGTGGTGCCCAATCCTTTCCAGACCCATGGAGGTGATGGAATCGACCCATCGGTTCATCACGGAACGTGATGGTGAGGCCTCGTTGTTCCACCCAGTCCCGAGCCTTTTCGAGAAATCGAGAGGCAAGGTCATCATCAACGAGGAGGGTGCTTCCTGTCATCAACACCGGGTCAAGTTGGTCTCCGATTTCACAGGCTACCAAGGCTTTGAAAACACCAATCGCTCCTCCAGCCTCATCGTCATGGACGCCTTCCACAACGGCCGTGGACGATGTCTTTTCAAAATCCGTAACAATAACACATCGTAAACGGTCTCCAAGCGCATCCTGTTCAACCCGGAGAATGTCGGTGAGTGCGGTTGACTTCGCTTGAGCATATGCGAGAATTCGACCAACTGGCGACGCACACGGCCGTGCTCCACTTTCAGTGATTTGGTATCCAAGCAGGCGAAAACGGTCCGTGACCTCTGTCGCCAAAGCATGGTCCTCAGGATGCGTTGAACGGCGTAAGCCAAATCTCACGTAACGGTCAAGCAACGGCCTCAACAAGCGTATCTGTTCACCAGGTTCCTGCGCGCTGTTTGATGCATGAAAAGAGGGGACGCCCTGCGGCAACGGGTGGTCGTTAGCAAGGAGGTATGCTCGCGCTGCATCCGCAAATTCTGGTATGGCGTTGTAGAATTGCTTCCAGGTCAGGTTCTGGCGGCCTGGAATCTCTTTGTTGGCGAGAACATGAGTCAACCAAGGTTCAAATGGAAGTGCACGACCTTCCCCCTCTCGGTGTTGACTGATATCTCGTACGACATCAAGGAACGCCTGATCGGCCTCAGCGATGTAGGCCAATTCACCCGCTGTTGGCCGAACAAAATAGGCGAGATCTTGGTAGGGAGCGAGATTTGAGTCCCTTACCAAAGCGGGTGTCGGCACCTCGTAGTCAATTTCACCCAAGAGTTGCAAATAATGTGGGGCTTCGGCTTTTTCCTTATCAGGCGGGGTAGCCGTGAGTCCAAGAATGACAGGGTCGTCAAGTAAATCTCGAACCTCTGCCAAGACCTTTCCCCAATGCTCTGTAAGGTGATGGCATTCATCCAAAATCACCAAGCCGACACCGGCTTCTTTCAAAGCAAGAATGGAGGCGCGTGATTGTTCATTCAGCCACGCTATGCTTCCCTGTTCAGTTTCAAGTTGGTTTCTAACATGCTTTCTGTGCTTCTTCATCTGTTCCTCGAAGTAGGAAGGATTGTTGGACTGGAGGTCAGCGAGCCAAGCAAGCGCCGTTTCTTGGTCAATGGCTTCACCTTGCTCAATCAGTCGCTGTGACCAGACCTCAATGGCTCCGCGTTCCAAATCTTGACCTTCTGTTCTCACCATCGTCAATGACTGATAGGTCAACGAAGTGAGTAACCCAGGTTGGTCTGCTGTTAGGGCGAGGTGGTCTTCACGACCGTCTAAATCGAAGAGAGAAGTCCGGTCTATCCACTGGGCTTGAATGGCAGAGTTAGGCGACAACACGAGGGCAGGGCATCGAACCAAATTCGACCACACATACAGGCCAAGAATGGTTTTTCCTGAACCGGGAGGGGCGACGATGTAGAGTTCTTTTTCCCCCACCTTCAGTTGCTGCTCAATGACCGAGGAGGCAGCCACCTGTGAAGGCCTCAATTTGCCGGAAAACCGGATGTTTCCAAAATCGAGGACCATGGGTCACACCACGATCATCGAGGTGGGCCCCGTTTTGGACCACCGGGAGGACCGCTCTTCTTGGGGCCTGGGGGGCCGCCACCAGGACCACCTTTTGGAGGGCCACCGCTCTTGCTGGGGCCGGGAGGGCCGCCACTCTTGCTTGGACCGGGGGGGCCGCCGCCTGGACCGCCTTTGGGAGGGCCACCGCTCTTGCTTGGACCGGGTGGACCGCCACTCTTGCTTGGACCAGGGGGGCCGCCTTTCTTTGGACCGGGAGGGCCTCCACTCTTGCTCGGACCGGGTGGACCCCCGGACTTGCTTGGACCAGGGGGGCCGCCTTTCTTTGGACCGGGAGGACCTCCACTCTTGCTTGGTCCTGGTGGACCACCTTTCTTCGGTCCGGGGGGGCCTCCACTCTTGCTTGGACCTGGTGGACCTCCGGACTTACTTGGACCAGGGGGGCCGCCTCGCTTGGGCGGCATGGAAGCAGGCTCTTCATCACCGTCATCCTCAAACATTGCTCCACAATGGGGGCAGGTTGGGTCGCTTTCCTTGACCAAACCGTCGCAAATCTCGCAAGCAAACATGTCTTCATCGGTTTCTTCTGCACCGATTTTCTCGGTTTTTCCATCTTTTGACCGGAACATGGTGATGGTGCATGTCAAATCGTACCCCTTCAACGCAAGCTCGGTTTGAATCGCTTGCTCAAAGGCCTGCATGAGGTCTTCAGCAGAATCCAACACGCGACCATCGTCAACATAAGTGACATTGACTTCAAACGTGTCTCCAGCAAGTTTGGTCTGAGGCGCTTCTACCGCCACGCCGCGCTTTCGAGCCACACGGCGAATGGCTACTTCCGAAATGCGACGCAACAATGCATCGTTTGGTGCATCGTTGCCTTGTCCCCCCATGGCGCCGGCCATGATGTCAGCAGCGGCACTACCACTCTCCGCTGCACCTCGCAGGTGAGCAGGCAACTCGCCGCCACCGAGGTTGGCGAGGACCGACGAAGCAGGGCTTTGGTTCATGGAAAGCCATTGACTTCGGCGATCTTCTTTTACCGCACGTTCAGCCTCAGCCAGTCGGTTCACCATGGCATCGGTGGGGGAGTTGGCAGGATTGTGGGCAATTTTTGTCCCTCCCGCTGCAAGCGGAGAAACATTGCTCGTGTTGGGCAACACCCCGCTTGCAATTGAGGGCCCACGGTGCACGTTGGGCATATCATTCAGTGGAGCGACATTGTTGTTCGGCATCACATTGCCTTGAGGCATGAAGCCCTGCTGGGGAGGGAATCCACCATGAATTGGTTGTTGGGGATAGGTACCTGGAGGAAGGTTTTGGTGCTGATTCAAACCTTGAGCCATGCCTTGGAGCATGTCCTGTGAGACTTGGCCCATTTGGTTCATGTTGGCTTCTTGCTGCATACGTTGCTGCTCTCCAGAAACGGGGTCAAACGAGCGCGGCTGCTGTGGGAACGGAGGTATGTTTTGAGCGGGTGGAGGGGCGAAACCACCAGCAACCGACATGTCTTGGCGGGAACCGCATTCCGGACAGAACATACTGTCGGCTGGAATCGCTTCACCACAAGCGCCACAGTTCATGCATGCCCCCCTCGCATCCTAATGCTCGTGCTACCCTTCCTAAAGGATTGCGACCGATTGCCCATTGAGACTTCAAACAAAACAGGGTCGTTGCATGGCGGACAGGGTGAACGAATATCTTCATGCGGAGGGGCGAAGTGGGCCAGACGGGGGGATGGCTTTGGCGGTGTTGGTGAACGAGAACATTGACCGCTTGTTGGAAACCACATCACGCTCGTTTTATCCAACACTCAAATACCTCCCCAAGAAAATCAGAGGTCAAATTGGCCTGTTGTACTTACTTGCCCGTGTGGCCGATACTATCGCTGATTCCAAGCACGGCGAAACCGAGGTCCTGCTCAACCACTTGCGGTCCTACAATGAGGTTGTCCAAGGCCGAGCAACCGAACTACCAGACTTGAGTGAGCTCGCCAATCTGCAAAGCAACGAGCATGAGGCCCAACTCCTTCGCAGCGTGCCTGAGGTCATCTCGGGCCTCAATGAGTATGGCGAAGGAGACCAGCAGCGTATGTTGGAATGCCTTGATGTCATTGTCAGCGGGCAAATTCTTGACCTCGAGCGCTTCGGTCCAGCCAATGAAGGCGGCACTATTTCTGCGCTGAAGAACGATGAGGAGTTGGACGACTACACCTTTCGCGTAGCCGGTTGCGTCGGTGTGTTTTGGACGAAGATGTCCCTTGCTCATCTCATGCAACTTTCTCCCGAAGACGAAGCCTTGTTCTTGGAGCGAGGTATCCGATTTGGTAAAGCCTTGCAAATGATCAACATCCTCCGAGATATTCCTCAGGACCTACGGTTTGGACGGTGCTATATCCCAGAAGATGTTCTGCGCCAACACAATCTTACTCCCACCGACCTACTGAACGACGATTGCCTTGATGCCTTCAGGCCAGTGTATGACGGGTACCTCGACCTCACGAACGACCATTTGGAGGCAGCAACAGCGTACATTCGTATGATTCCTGAAACGCAATTCCGACTCAAAGCATCATGCATGTTGCCCGTGTTGATTGGCCAGCGAACCGTCACGCTCCTTCGTACAGGCAACATCCTGAATTCGGAAGAACAAATCAAAGTGACCAGAGAGGAAATGAAAACCTACGCTCGCAAATTGATTCGGGCCTTGTTCATCCCCGGTGGCGTCCGAAGACTCCTTGAGCAAAATAAAGATAAGTGAACTTTTCTATAGAACATCAGCAATATGTAAAATAATACTTACTTATACATCAAAGAACGGCTCACTGTTCGCACCCTGAAGAGGAGGACTCATAAACGAAGGCCGCAAGGGCCCATTGGTTAGGATGCTGGAACGCCGCAAACCCCTCGACTTGTTGTTCCCTCTCAAGGGCAACGCATCAAGTCGAAACGGCGAGGCAGAACGTACATCCACTCACACCCTTGACCGATTGCGGGCGGGTGTTACCCTCGCTCGAGACGCCGTGAAAGCAGTCAGCGTCACGGCCATGGAAGCCCTCCGAGAAGGCGCTTCATTCATTGGGATTGTCAGTGAAAAGAACGAACTCGTGGACCCCTTCGCCCATTTGGACGCTCCAATTTGGTCCGAACAACCGCCAGCAGAATTGCACAAACTCGCCTACCGCTATTGTGAAGAACTGACGATGAGGGAGGCCGGTAATTTCTATCACTCCTTCAAATACCTGCCCGACGAGCAGCGAATGGCCATGTGTGCCATCTATGCGTTTTGCCGCCGAGCAGATGACATCGCTGACGGGGATTGGTCGGACCGCTTCCCTGGCGGACAGGGCATGCTGGACCCGGAAGCCATGAACTACCGAGCTCAATTGGAATCACTTCAAGACCAAGGCACGATTTTGGATGAGCAGGCTTACCTCAACAAAATCACGCAACTGTTCTTCTTCAGAAAGAAACTCTCAACCTGCTACGGCGAGGTCTACTCAACCGATCCTGTCTTTTTGGCCTTGAAGGACACGGTTCAGCGATACAACATCCCCCGTGACGTGTTTGATGACCTCATTACCGGCATGGAAGACGACCTGTACAACAACCGATACCGGACCTTTGATGAATTGTATGTATATTGTTACAGAGTAGCCTCTGTCGTTGGCCTCATGTGCATTGAAGTCTACGGATATGACAACCCCATGGCCAAGAAATATGCTGAGTCTTGGGGCATTTTCATGCAACTCACGAACGTTTTGCGCGATGTTGGCGAAGACATTCAGCGTGACCGTGTCTATTTGCCCCTTGATGAACTTGAACGCAACGGTATGACTGAACCTGAGCTTGACGGTCGTATTGTTCTCAACAAGCACTGGGAGCCTTATTGTCGCCACTACGCTGCTCGGGCACGCACCTACTTGGAAGAAGCCCGAGCACTGCTCCCTCTGCTTCCGCGCCGTTCACGCTACTCTCCAGCGGCGATGATCGCTTTCTATGACAAGATTCTCAGGCAAATTGAGAAACAGCAAGGCGACGTCTTTACCCACCGTGTGAAACTCAACAAAGTGCAAAAAATCTCTCTCGCTGCAGCCGTGTACCTGCGTCATCGATTCCTACCAGCCTTCCTTGATCCCGTCTGGGGCGGCCTTGCACGCATCGGCATCCTACCAGCCGTTTGAACACCCTCCACAAGCGTCCTTGGGGTTGCGTTGCTTCCTCACGCCTCGTCTGCAAGGTTGAGTGGGCGCACGGGGTATTCAAGCCAAGAAGCATCTTCCTTCCAATCAAACCCCTCAACATCAATGTATAGTTCAACTTCATTTCCATCAGGGTCAAGGACATACAACGAGTGTGAGACGCCGTGGTCACTCTGCCCTACAATGCGCACGCCGTGGAGGCGACAGCGCTCCTTTGCAGCGATGAGGTCGGCATCGTCAAATCCGATGCACCAACCGGTATGGTACAAGCCAATGCGATGCCCTCTCATTGGGCCAGGAGCATCACCCACTTCCAACAAGAGAAGTTCGTGGTGTGTTCGGCCCCCGCTGAACGCCGTTGCTCGACCACCAAAGGTGGTTCCAACAACATCGAGGCCAACGATGCGGGTGTAGAAGTCCACCATGGGTTGCATTGCTCGTACATAGAGCACATAATGGCCGAGTTCTACCACAACCATGCCTCCTTAGTGGTCAACCTCGCTTAGGTTCAAGCAGAGCGAGTGAACGCCTGGATTCCAGTGATATATCGGCCCAGAATGAGATTGTGAATGTCATGCGTGCCTTCGTAAGTTTTTACCGACTCCAAGTTGGCCATGTGACGCATGACAGGGTATTCATCAAGAATGCCGTTGGCACCATGTATGTCTCGGGCCACGCGAGCAATTTCAAGGGCAATATCGACATTGTTCATCTTTGCAAGAGAAATCTGCTCGGGGAACCACGTCCCATCGTCTTTCTTCTTACCGAGATGATACGCCAACAACTGACCCTTGGTGATTTCTCTCAACATCCAGGCCAACTTGTTTTGGACAAGTTGGTACGATGCAATTGGATGGTCAAATTGAATACGAGAAAGCGCGTACGTTTTGGCGCTGTGGAAACAGGCCATGGCGGCACCAAGCGCACCCCATGAAATTCCATACCGTGCGTTGTTGAGGCAGGAAAACGGTCCGCGAAGTCCTTGCACGTTAGGCAACATTCGGTCCTTGGGAATCTTGCAATCTTGAAACACGAGTTCGCTGGTGACACTGGCCTTCAGCGAATGCTTCCCTTTCATTTCCGGAGCGCTAAATCCTTCATCGCCCTTCTCGACGATGAATCCGCGAATCACACCATCCAACTTCGCCCAAACGATGGCGATGTCGGCAATGGTACCGTTGGTAATCCACATCTTTGCACCGTTGAGCAGGTAATGGTCGCCATGGTCTTCAGCTTTCGTGACCATATCACCGGGATTGGACCCGTAGTCTGGCTCCGTTAGGCCAAAACAACCAATCCATTCACCCGAGGCCATTTTCGGGAGGTATTTTTCCTTCTGCTCTTCGCTTCCAAAATCCCAAATCGGATACATGGCCAAGGAGCCTTGAACCGAAGCGAAGGAGCGCAAACCGCTATCTCCGCGTTCGAGTTCCTGACAAATCAACCCGTAGGCGACATAGGACAGACCTGGACAGCCGTAGCCCTTCAATGGTGCACCAAGTACACCCATTTCTCCGAGAGCAACGCGCCACTCATCAAGAAAGACGCCTTCCTCGCAGGCTTGTTCAATCTTGGGAATGACCGCTTCATCAACCCATTCACGAACCATGTCGCGAATCATGATTTCCTCTTCGGTGAGGAGGCTTTCTACATCGTAAAAGTCGAGGCCTTCAAACGGTTCCATGGGTGTCCCTCAAACCAACTGCCACGCGGGTGCTTCATCAACATAACCCTCTGTGCAGTGTGGACGATGGCGTCATTTCTTTTTCTTGCCAAAGCGAAGTTCGTTGTATTTACGTTGCAACCAAGGGCTGTTCATGTAGATGAGGCCGAGGATGACGCCAGGTACCGAAATCGCCACCGCACCCAGCACGAGCACATCCATGATGCCCATGTCGACCTCTTCGGTTGCTGGCGTAAAGGCGACGATGTTGCCGAAGCCCGTGATGAAGTAGCCACGGTGATAGCCTGTTTCCCAGACCACCTCGAGACTGCGGCCACCGATGGCTGCGTCCCATGCTGCAGCGTCTTCCGGAAGCAGGACGGTGAACGCCATGTTGGCAAGGGCATCATGGCGAACGATACCGAGCGGAGCGAGATGAACCAGCGCTGTTCCGTCGTGCCCCCGAGAGACGGCAGTATGCTCGCCGGAGGGCAGATCAATCCTGTGCAAGCCCTCTACGGTGGATTGCCGAGGATTGATGGTGTTGATTCGTATCACCTTGCTAAACAATCCGCTCGCAAAACCAACGCATTCATTGAGGCCGGGATTTGAGCAATCAATACCAACCCATGTTTCTCCTGAAGTTTGACCCATCCATGAAACGGCATGGTCGCCGTCGATCACCGCAATCCCTTCGTCCAAAGACGCAATAAAGCAAACATTGTAATTGCGATGACAGGTGATGTCGTTGACGGTGCTCACACCGAGGTTTTCAAGTCGTTCAAAGCCCGTGTGTTCTGCATATTTCCAAACCGAACCGTCGGTGGCCCCCACATAGGCAAAGTCACCCGATGGGCGCCATGTCACCGTCGTAAGGTCGTATCCCAACACCGAAAACGTCCCGTTCACATAGGTGACGCTGTGGTCGTCGGTGTGGTACCTCATGGCAAATCCATCTTCGCCCACCAACAATGCAGTATTGCCGCGAGGGTGCCATGCAATGTCGTGTATTGTGCTGTTGCGCCCAGTGACCAGTTCCACGTCCATCTCACGGTTCTCGGCCTCTTCAGCAGAAAGCAAGCGTGCAAAGCCGTTGTGGCCGGCCACCAGCACATCTTGACCGTCTGGAGAGACGGCACCCGTCGTAATCCCAAGGTCCACCTCTCCTAAGGCACCCACATTCTGGAGTGTCACGCGAGAGACCAGTTCCTCGGCCATGGCCGACGGTGCGAGCATCAGCAAGACCAAGACAATGGCCGTGATACTACGGGTTCGCATGGTGCGGCCACCTTGCCGAGTATCAAAACACCTCCCCTCCGAAGGGCTCTTCGCGAGGAGATGCAACGGTAGGTCTTATGAGACCGCGACCGTTGCAACCAACATGGAGCGATTTGCCGTCAAACGTGGGGTCATCAAAAGCATGGGTGGAAACGCTGGATTAGCGAAACTTGCCACCAAGTATTTCGAAAACATCAATGTTGATGCTGACGGGAATTTCACCGGTTCGTACGGGCTCTTGGTCCGAGTGGAGGGTTCCTACGACCAAACTGGAAAGCTTGCCGTTGATGTGGAACAACTCAAAGGAGCCGAACTCGCCGATTTCTTGGACAGCGATCACGGCCCGAACCAAGCGATGGAATCAAGGAAACGTTGGTCGGCATTCCTCGATGAGGCGACCGGTTACAACGCCAAACAACGAGGCGATAAAGCCAAAGAAGATGCAAAGAAAATCTCGAAGGCGAAATCCGCGATTTCAATGGCCCACAAAGCCATGGACATGATGAAAAATCTTGACCAAAGCACCATTGACAAGGCTCATGAAATGATCGCCTCCATTGAAGCCGTGCTTGAGGAAGGCGACCTTCCATCAGAAACACAAGTCAAAAAATTGAACGATTTATTTTGAGGGACCCTCCATGGCCGACACGCAAGACCTCGAAACGATGCTTGCGTCCCACGAGAGTTACGCCACCTTGCCGGAGGAGGCGCGAGAACGGTTACACACCATGGTCGGCCATGTCGAAGAAGTTGTTGGCGTGGAACACCTCATCGGCGTATTGAACGGCTCTCCCAGCCACGCAGGTGATGATGTCATCCGTTGCTATGTTGGGTTTGAACCAAGCGGAAAGGCACACATTGGATGGAAGGTCTTGGCTCTGCAATGCAAACGGATGCTGGACGCGAACGCCAACGTTATGATTTTTCTCGCAGACTGGCACGCCTGGGTGAACGACAAGTTCAACGGAGACATGGAAGCCATTCGGACCACGGCCCACTACATGCAGGAAGCGTTTCGTGCTTTGCTTGGGCATCCTTCAGAGGGTGATGGCCCAGGAGAACTTCGCTTTGTGTGGGCCTCAGAGGTCATGGAATCAAGCGATTATTGGGCCCGTGTCTTGCGCTGCTCAAAAGGGGCAACACTCGCCATGGTGCGCAAAACCTTCACCATCATGGGCCGAGACGAGGCCTCTTCCGACCATGATCTGTCCAAATTTTACTACCCCGCCATGCAAGCTTCTGACATTTTTGAGATGCATATCGATGTAGCCATTGGGGGCATGGACCAGCGCAAAGCCCACATGTTCATGCGCGATGTTGCTTCCAAATACGGCTGGCTCAAAGCGACCTGCCTCCACACCCCCATCATCTCGTCGCTCAAAGCATCAGGAGCCCGGATGGAATCCTTTGACCATAAGATGTCAAAATCTGACCCGAAAGGGGCGTTGTTACTGCACGATACGCATGATGAACTTCGTAAGAAGATGAAAAAAGCATACATCTCCCCTGACGACCCCGAATCTCCGGTTTACGAACTTGCGGAGCACGTTGTTCTTGCAGAATTTGGTGAAATTGTGGTGACACCTGACCCTCGGTTTGGAGAGCCTTCCACATGGACCACACTCGATGCCTTTCGCCAAGCAGTCATGGACGGGACATTGCATCCCCTTGATGCAAAATTAGGCGTCGCTGATGGACTTGCCAAAGGCCTTGAGGCAGTTCACGCTCACTTTGAATCAAACCCCGAGTGGCTTGAGCAGGTTTCCGCGCTGACCAAAGATTAGCGTCATCCGTTGAGCGCCAACACTTCCACGCTCAAGACATCGATGGACAATACACGTCGGGTGTCTTTGGAAAAGTTGCGATCGGGGACGGGCTGAACCCGAACAATACCGTTGATTCTGGCATAGGCGCCGGCCTCCATATCACCCACCAAATCGTCGGTCACCGTGCCAATAATCGGGTGTTTGGATGAGGCATTGACGACTTCGTTCGCATCGTTGTAGACGACTTGTGTCATGCTGATGTCTTGCACATCCTCGTACTTGCAATCCTCCGTGACCATACGGAAACGACCTCGCATGGGAAACATTGGAAACGATGCATCGTCATCACCAAGACGCTCAAGCATGCGGTCAAAACATGGCTCGCAATGCAGAGGGCTCTCCCGCTCCCGTCCACGACGCTGTTCAAGATTGACCTGCGCTGAGCAATCCTTGCACTCGTACACCGTCCACCAAAGCCAACCATATGGGTTGGAGACCTCCTGGATTTTCACATCCAAGCACACGAGTTGATTACGGTCTCGCATGCGCAGGTCTTCGACACGACGGAGGTAATTTTCCGACAACCCCACCACACGAATAACGGGGCGCATGCGTACCATTTGGTCCTCAAACTGTTCAACCAACACGCGGGTGCCGTATTTCAGCACACGAGTCGGGTTCAAGTGGAATTCTCTTCGAAGCGTTTCCCAACGGTCCATCAAGGCATGGTCCACCTCAAATCCATGAACCAAGGCTGGATTTCCCTTGAGACGTTTAATGTCCTCCAAGTAGTGTTCAACGAACAGTTCCCTCCATTCACGTAAGAGGTCCTGCGCTTCAGGTTCAAGGTCAACTTCATCCGGCCGTGACATGGAATTTCCCCCCAGATGAGACGGTGTATAAGCCTACCCGTTGGGGACACGGCCTTCCTTTGCGAAAGAGTGTGTTCATAGGGCCAAGTGACAAGGTTCATGAATTGCTTGACGGTCGTGCAGAGCAAGAACTGGAGTGTCGTGTTATGCCAAACATCATCGTCCTCGTAAAACAAGTCCCAGACACCAATGCAAAAATTGTCGTCAATGGTGACCGAGTTGACCTCTCAACAGTAAAAATGGTCATGAGTCCGTATGATGAATTCGCCGTTGAGACGGCGCTTCAGCACCAAGAAGCTGCTGGCGGAGAAGTGACGGCACTCACCGTTGGTGGACCTGCTGCAGAAAAGATTCTGAAAGATGCAAAAGCCATTGGTGTCGACCACATCGTTCGTGTGGATCACGACGGGGAAATGGACTCCCACGCCCTGCAAAGCGTGCTCGCACAGGCCGTCAAACACCTGAATGCCGAGGTCGTGTACTGCGGTAAATCTGCAGCCGATACGGGTGCAGGTTCAACAGGACCTGGACTCGCAGAACGCCTCGGCTGGGCCTCCAGTTCAAACATCGTGGGGGCGGATTTTTCAGGTGGCCTCTCCGTCGTCACTCCCAGTGGTGGCGGCAACGCCAAGGTGACCGTTCCACTTCCGGCTGTTGTGTCCTGCGACAAAGGTGATTTCAAGGTGCGCAAACCGAATGTGAAAGGCATCATGCAAGCAAAGAAAGCGAGCGTTGAGGTTCTTTCTATAGAGGCTCCACCATCCACCATCTCCATTGTCAATCAATCGCTACCACCAGCCAAGCCTGCTGGAAAAACCTACCAAGGTGGCGACGCTGCGGCCGAGGTCGCTCACTTGCTTCGTGATGAAGCCAACGTTCTCTGAGGTGCTCCCATGACACAAACCATTGTTATCGCAGAAATGAGCAACAACGCCGTTCACCCAAGTACCGCCGAACTCATCTCGGCGGCCATGACGTTTGGGGATGCCCCCACGGTCGTGGTACCCTGTTCCAATGCGACGCAAGCCGAGAAAGCAGCGGGCATGGGCGCAGGTAACATCATCGGTGCCGTGGCTGCAGCCTTCTCGAATTATGATGCGAGTTCATGGGCTGAGGCTTTGGACGCCATTGCCCCTCAAGGCACCATCATCACCGGTGCAAGCCCGCAATCAAAAGATCTGGCAGCACGCTTAGCCGCACGCCGGAACCTCGCCGTGGTTCAAGACGCCGTCGCCATCCATGGGAACCACGTGACCTCCCCTGTCTTTTCCGGTAAAGCCATGCAGACGGTGGCCCTGAATGGACCAGCCGTGATTTCGGTCCGTTCCAATATTTTCACGCCCGCAACTGGCGGAGCAACCGAGCCATCTTACATCGATACGTCCGGCGACATCGCCACTTCCGTTGTTGAATTCATGGCTCGCGCTTCTGAGCGACTTGATGTCGCTGAAGCCAACATCGTAATTTCAGGAGGTCGTGGAATGGGCTCTCCCGATAACTTCGTTCACCTTGAGGCCATTGCTGACACCATTGGCGCAGCCGTTGGTGCTTCACGTGCCGCTGTAGATACATGGGAGGCCATCCCGCATTCTATGCAAGTCGGCCAAACAGGGAAAACCGTGAATCCAAATCTGTACATTGCCGTGGGCATTTCTGGTGCCATTCAACACCTGGCCGGCATGCGTTCATCAAAGTACATCGTCGCCATCAACAAGGACGCAGACGCACCAATCTTCCAACATGCAGACTACGGTATTGTCGCCACTTGGGAAGAAGCCCTGCCCGTCCTTCATGAGACTCTCAAGTCGATGATGGGATAATCACGCATATTTCCCAAAGCCGTAGCTGCCACCCGGGCCCGCTGCATCGCCTACGAATGGGTTCGTTCTGCGTTCGTGGCCGATGGTGGTCAAGGGCCCATGGCCGGGATGAACCACCGTCTGTTCATCAAGGGGCCAAAGTTGGGTGTGAATGGAATGGGCCAAGAGCGTAAAATCTCCACCTGAATTGGCGATATCGGTGCGGCCGACCGAACCCGCAAACAAGGTATCACCGACGAACACATGGTCTGGTCCGTCGTCAACTGGAAGCAACAAACAGCAGCCTCCTAGTGTATGCCCTGGTGTGTGCAAGACCTGCAATTCAATGCTGCCAAAGTTGTAGGTTTTTCCACCTTCAAAGGCCTTGTCTGCGATAGCAGGTTCGGGCAATTCCAAACCATACCTGCGTCCAGACGCTTGGGCCAGCGTTTGCAAAAACGTGTCATCTGGATGAAGATACCACTCAACTTGATAGTGGTTTTTCAAAGCTGGAATGAATCCACTGTGGTCAAAATGTGCATGGGTGTTGACCAATGCCACCACGGTTCGTTTGGGACAATCACCGGCTTCGTTTTTGTCTTGAGGGCCGGTCGTCCAATTTGGACCAGGCCCTTCAAATCCGTCAATCCAATCAATGATGCGTTGTGGCTCATCACCCCCATCCACGATGATGGTGTCGCCAGTGGCCGTATCGGTGACCACGGAACAACGCATCTGAAGGGGACCGACAAAGAAATGTTCAATCCAAGGTGTGGAAAGCCCCATGCACCGATGCAAACACACGACCTTCATGAGGTTGAGGATGGGTTTACTTCAACCGTGAGGCTATCGGTGGTCCACGAACCTTCGGCGTCGACAACCCGCAACTCAAAACGGTGCACTCCAGTGGGTAGGCGAAGTTTGAGTTGCTGGCTGTTGGACAGTTCTTCACCTCGCTCGTTGTGCCATGACCAACGCACGATCAACCCGTGGGGGTCCATGGTGCCTCGGCCGTCCAGATGGACAATGGCTGTCCCATCCTGGTCAGCAACGACCTGTTGGTCTTCCCCTGCAATCGCCTGTGGGCGGTGGACATCGGTCACATCGGCTTCCAGCATGGTCAACAAATCAGCTTCATCAATATCCATTGCCAAGTCTTCAAAGCCAGCCAAGGCATCAAAGAGTTCGCCCTCGTCGTGGCTTTGACTCTGTTCATTCTCTTCCACCGACGTACCTGCAGCATCCGATGTGTACACATCACCCATGGCATCGAGTAGGTGGCGATGTGCGCCTGATGATACGGGATCGGTCGCATAGGTTGCTCGTTCCTCGTCCGTGAGGTGTTCCAATACATCGTCATTATCGGCATACAGGGCCTCGGCGGTCAAGGGGGCGGCAGCCTCGCTTCGTTCAAACCATAAACCAAGTTCGGCTTCATCAACTTCTCGTGGTGTTCCAGCCAGGTCAATGACGCCTATGGGTTCGGGTGCGGTGTAGTCGTTTTGGTCATCTCCTGCAAACACCAATGTGCCCGCCGTCCTGTTCAAAACCAACATGGTGGGCATTCCCTGGTGTTCTACTTTCCATACGGTGTCTTCGGTCATGCCCGTCAGATAAAACCACGAGCCAGCGATGATGTGTTCACCATATTCAAGGCATTGGAACACCGGATGTCCGGTTGAAAAGCGATGGGTGAAGTTGCCCTCTTCGTCCACGGTGAACACGCTTCCATCGTCGTACCCAAGGATTGCCCCTTGCGGAGATGGGCTGGAAGTAAGTAAACGCATACGTTGGTCTTGGCGAAGAAGGAGTGAATTGTTTGCCCACAACTCAAATTCAATCGCCTCTTCCTCCCCACCTACCAATGCATGGCCTTCTCGTGTCAAAAATAACCCACCGCCCGAGGTTGTACCAAGAGCGGTGATTCGTTCGCCAAAGTCTCCTCGTTTCGGGCGCCGCCAAACGATTCGACCTGCCTCAATGGCGACGACATCTCCTGATTGAGTGGCCACATAGGTCACTGAGTCATGGACTGCCAGGTGAAGACAATCATCCAGTTCACGAACCTCACCATCCGGTTGTATCTGTCCATCATGGTTCATCAACACAAGATGTCCCATGCCAGTAATGGCGACCAAGCCGTCAGCGAGGGGGTAGCATTGCAGCACGCCACCATCAAGTGGGACCTGCCGGACCACTGAGCCATCGATTTGGTAGATGTGTAAGCCATCCAGATCATCACCCACGAAAACTTGTCCTTGATGTATCATAAGCAACGAGACCGTGTGTGGGTGCTCGAACATGGTCTTGACCTCAACCTGATGACCGCCGATCAAATCAGCGATGAACACCTGCTTTGAACCTTCCACCCACGCCAAGAAGGCCCCCTCGGCATCGAGTGCTGTGTGGCGCACTTTCTGTTCAGGCCTGACCAAGACAGCAGTGTCACGTGTCAAGACCATGAAATCGGAGATGATGCGGTGTTCAAAAGCACTCGCTTGGAATGCGCAGAAGCCTTCATCAGTTCTCTTCATCGTTGTGAAGGTCAATCACGGCATCTTCGTTGTGTGAATGGTTCTTCGCACCGTCGTTGCGTTGGTCGTTTAATCGCTTGAGGTAGGCTTCGTCAATGTCACCTGTCACATAGTGTCCGTCAAAACAACTTGAGTCAAAGGCGGAAACAGTCGAGGTGGGCTGGAGGGTAACTTGCTCAAGGTCTTCAAGCGTTTGGTAGAACAGTCGGTCACTTCCAATGGTCTCGTTGATCTCTTCGATGCTCCGGCCGTTGGCGATGAATTCGTTGACAGCAGGCATGTCAATTCCATACACATTTGGGTGACGCACAGGAGGGGCAGCAGAGGCAAAGTAGACACTCGATGCCCCCACATCCCGGGCCATTTCGATGATTTGGGCACTCGTGGTGCCGCGAACGATGGAATCATCAACCAAGAGGACATTTTTTCCCTTAAATTCATGCTCAATAGCATTCAATTTTCGTCGGACTGACTTTTCTCGTAAGGCTTGGCCGGGCATGATGAACGTCCGACCAACATATCGATTTTTCACGAAGCCTTCCCTGTAAGGGACCTTCAAAGCCTTCGCCATCTGCAAGGCCGCAATACGACCGGAGTCAGGAATCGGGATGACGACATCGATGTCATGGTCAGGCCAATGTTCTAACAGGCGTTCTGCAAGACGTTGGCCTTGATTCATTCGAGATTGATAAACGGACATACCATCAATAACAGAATCAGGCCGTGCAAAATACACATGCTCGAAAATGCACGGCGTATAGCCCGTATTCGCTGCACAGGACCGGTGGAAGAGGTGCCCGGAGGTACTGATGAACACCGCTTCCCCTGGCGCTACATCTCGAATCACTTGGAAGCCAAGAGCGGTGATGGCGACGGATTCACTGGCAACGACATATTCATCTCCTTCTTCGGTGCTGCGTTTCCCGAAAATCAACGGTCGGATCCCATTAGGGTCTCGGAACGCAAGCAAGCCGTAGCCGGCGATCACGGAGACGCAAGCATAGCCACCACGTACCCGCTCGTTGAGCGCTGAGACCGCTCCAAAAATGGTCTCAATGTTGATGTGAGGAGTGCCTTCTATGCGCAGCGCACGGGAGCGCTGTCCAAGTTCAACCGCCAAGACATTGAGCAACAACTCCGAGTCGCTGGAGGTGTTGATGTGGCGCATGCATTCATCGCGAAGGTAGATTGCAAGTTCATCAGCGTTCGTCAGGTTACCGTTGTGGGCCAAAGCAATACCATAGGGTGAATTGACATAAAACGGCTGAGCCTCCGCTCGAGAGGAAGAGCCAGCTGTTGGGTAACGAACGTGACCAATACCAACATTGCCTTCAAGGCGGAGCATGTGGCGCTTGAAGAAGACATCAGCAACCAAACCATTGGACTTCCTGAGGCGGAAATTGCCCCCTGCATCAGTCAAAATGCCCGCAGCATCTTGACCTCGATGTTGCAGAACGGTCAAACCATCATACAGAAGTTGGTTGACATGGAATCCTTGTCGCCCCACGATTCCAAGGATGCCGCACATGCGTTCGCCTCGGTGCCACCTGTGTGTGAACGCTTCTTATCGTTGCGTTGGAATGACTTCATGCCTTAGGGCGGTGAGTTTTCTTCGACCAATTGAACTTGCGCATACGAGATGTTTCCCCGTATCCGCAAGATGCGCAAACCGATTTTTGCTTGTGGTAAGCGTTCCGGCCACACCTTCGACATCGGATGTGCGTGGTCTTTTGACGACGACCCATGGACGGTGTACCTTTGGACATGCACTCACCTGAACGACTTGGCCACCGACCTCCCCCTTATGAAATCAACGGCAAAGGCCTGCGAAGTGAATGTTCACTCTTCCTCAAACTTCACACCTTGAATCGGTCTGTTCAATAGGGATGCAAGCAGAACGCCACCAACAAAAATTGAGCCAAAAACGATCGCAACAGAGGTGGTTCCAAAACGAATGATGTTGGACAAAGCTTGTGCTCTCACCGAACCATTGTCTTCCATGAGTAAGTCGCCTTGTGAAAGGAAGAAGATGGTCAGCCAAATGGTTGAGCCAACGACCAACAGCATGCCTGCAAGAGGAGCAATCGGTCGTTTCCTCGCATCGCCGTAGGCGATAAGGGTGACCAGCAGCATGAACGACACCACCATCATCGAGGTCAACATGGAGTTGGCGAAGCGAACCAAGGCCCCATCCACAGGCAACGATGTGCCCATCCAAACGGCCATGATTAAGACCAACGAAGGAATGGTAAACGCCAAGAATGCCTTGACCAAACCGTTTCCACCTTCATCGGGCTTCATTCCTCCTCACCTCCCGAAGTGTGCCTTGCAATGGTCTGCGCGGCTTGCTTCAATTGCTCAGCGGTTGGGGCTGCAAGTTTCTGAGGTTCAGGCAGTTGCCGTTCATAGACGAAGAGTACCAACGCAAACAACAACACTGCAATGGCGGTGCCGACCAGAACACCGAACAAATCTGCAGCAGCGAGCAACAGTTCAACGGTGAACTGTTCACTGGATACATTGGGTCCATCCATGGAGATACCAACCATCATCAGGGTGAGGAGGAAACCAGCTACGGCGAGCATCAAGCGTTGTTCACGCTCCCGTTGTTTGCCTGTGAGCCCCACCAGGGCATAAGCGCACGTTGCACAGGCAAAGCCAAACAACAGCATGGTAGGCCAAAAGATCAACCAATACCTGTTGACGTCGCTTGGATAGGTCGGCGTGATTGTCCACCAATGCATGGCCTCAAGCCAAATAACGCCCAAGACGACCATGGCCCCCCCGATGATTCGTTCATTGTTGGATAATCGACCCACGGGGACATTTCCTGAAAAAGCAAGTTGGTACAATCCAACAGCAACGAGAACACAAGGCCCAGCGATGCTGCCGAGAAAATGGCCAAACGCACTTGAAGAAGAAAATGAAATGGTCCAAGGCGTTGCAAGTAACGACACCAAACCTGCGCCCAGCAGGACCTTTCCTACCGTGCGTTGGAATGTAGCCTTGGAAAAGAAACCGAGCAACAGGCCGACCAAGAGAGCGAGGCCTGCTAGCCAGAAGAAAACGAAGGCTTGCATCGCTTCTTCCATGGTGGATGCAGGTCGGGCTGATTTATAGAGAATCCCATGGGTGCTTGCGAGGGCCCACAAACTCTGGCGAATCGGCTTGCGGAGGGCATAAATACCCGACCTCTGTGGGCTGAACGCTGAGGTTGTCACATGGTGAAGAGACCACGTCAAGTCAAGCGATACAGCCCTTCGGCTGGAAAGCACACGCTCCACACCGTTGAGCGCGTCAAGAAAAAGCGCGCCTCGGAACTCCGCTGGGGTCAACGCCGCTTCCGTCGCGTCATGGCGGGTTACCGCGGTTTCCCCCGTCCAAAACCCGATGGCCGTGAGAAGCCTACCAAGCGGGTCAACGTGCTCTACCGATGCACAGAGACCGGGAAGGCGCACTATGCTCCCTGTCAGCGGGCAAAGAAGTTCGAATTGATCGACCGATGAGGTGTTATCCATGGCTAGCCAATTTTTGAAAGTCAGTTGCCGAGATTGCGGCAATGAATCAACCATCTTTTCTCGCGCCACCACAGCCATTGCCTGTGATATTTGCAGCGCAACCCTCACCAAACCTGCTGGTGGGAAAGCGGAACTCGTTGGATGCACCGTTGTTGAAACGTTGGGATGAGGAGGCTGAGCCTCCATGTCAACCGAACCCACCGCGACTCCCGAAGAAGGAGAACTGGTGGTTGCGACCGTCACAAATGTCAAGCAAAACGGGGCTTATGTTGACCTCGATGAATACCCTGGTATAGAGGGCTTCATTTTCATCGGTGAAATCGCCTCTGGTTGGGTCAAGAACATTCGCGGCTTTGTCCGCGAAGGTCAGCGCGTCATCTGCAAAGTGATGCGAACCCGAAAAGATGGGTCTTCACTTGAGTTGTCGCTGAAATCCGTCTCAGAGGAGCGCCGCCGTGACCGACTTCAAGAATGGAAAAATGAACAACGAGCGCAGCAATTATTGAAGGTGCTCGCTGAGAAAGTCGACTGGAATGAAAACGAACTGGCTGAAGTGACGGCAGAACTGTCGGAGGCGTTCGGTTCTCTCTATACCGCCTTCGAAGAGGCGGCCTTGCAAGATGGCGCTCTTGCGAACGCTGGTTTTGAAGACGGTTGGGTCACTGATTTCATTGAATTGGCTGTTGAAAACATTATTCCTCCCTTCGTGGAGGTCCGAGGTACACTCACGTTGAGTATCAACGATACCAACGGCATTACCGTTATCCAAGCGGCCCTTGAAGCAGCCGAAGCCTTCACCGATGAACAAGAAGAAATCGATGTGAAGTGCTACTACGACGGGGCCCCGAATTACCGTCTCGAACTGCGAGCTCCTGACTTCAAAATTGCAGAGAACATGTGGGAAAAGGCCACGAAGGCTGTTCTTGACCACATGACAAAGGCCGGTGGCGAAGCCACAGCATACAGAGAGTGATCCCATGGCGCGCCAACGCATGCAACAATGCGGAGCATGTGGGGCCTTCTCACTGCATACAACTTGCCCCGAATGTGGAGATGTTGCGCAAGCAGCGGCCCCACTCAAATGGTCACCAGAGGACCACCGTGCCTCACTGCGAAGAAAAATGAACAAGGTTGAAGACCCTGCGTGGGCATCGGCTTTGCCAACCCTTCCCGATGTTGAAACGATGCGTGAAGGTGTGCAAGAAGAAGAGTGACCGAGATTGCTCCGAGGATTGAAAATTCGGTTGAAGACACCGGCAACCATCTCAAACATTATAGCGCGATTCGCTGGGTTTGCGCGTTCATGACCTTCAAGGTGGAGTGGCGAAACGGGTACAGTGCACTACCTCCATCTTCCACATTGCTCGTCGCCTTTCCTGGTATCGGTAACATTGGAAAAGTGGCCGTGGATTCCATCCGCGAACTCCACGAGACGGTCGAAATCGCACGCATTCACGCTCTTGGTCTCCCTCCATTGGCTGAACTTGACGAAGATGGTTTGCTTGCTCCACCCCATCTTTCCCTCTGCCTCAGCACGACTGGCAAAGGAACGGCTCTTCTTTCCCTCACCGGAAAAGGCCAACCCAACGAACCAGGCCAACAATCCTCGCTTGCCCATGAATTGATGGAATTTTTTTGGGAACATGAGGTAGAATCTGTCTTGGTATTGGCGGGCATGCTCGACCCTCCCGGGCGAAAGGAAACATTTGCCGTTGCAAGTTCTGCATCGTTTCGTATCGATATGGAAAGCATGGGAGTGGATGTTCGTCGCGATGAACCAAAAAATGGAGCGATTGGATTGGGCGCCCTCCTTGCATCAACAGGCCCTCTTTACAACATCAATTCGGCCTGTATCATCGCATCAACCGTCGGTTCAAGTGGCGATGTATTTGGCTCACAACGCATCATTGAACACCTCGACCGATGGTTTTCATTCGGCTTAACCATCCCTGCAGGGGGCGGTGAGTGGTTGAGGGAGCGATTAAAGGCCATGGCACCAGAGACACAAGAGGACTTGGTCGCAGAGATGACAGCAACCCATGATGCTTTCTATATGTGAGATGGTGCAGTGAACTCCCAGCGACAAATGGTGTTGCATATCGCCACCAGCGAAGACGGATTTATCGCAACCGAGGACGATGGTTTGGACTGGCTCCCTCAACCGAACGAGGTGGAAGATTTCGGCATGAAGGCCTTCATGGACACGGTGGATTGCGTGGTGATGGGCAGGCGTACGTGGGAGGTTGCTCAAACGCTGGAAGAGAAACCCTTTGAAGCGTATGACCGGCATGTTTGCTCACGTCAAACGGGGCGTGCAGAGGACCTGGTCCATTCCCTGAAAATCAAACCAGGTGGCGTCATTTGGTTGCTTGGTGGAGGCGAACTCAACGCAAGTCTCCTTGAGGCTGGGCTGATCGACACCATCGTCATGACCCAAATTCCAGTGACGCTCACCAACGGCATCCCCTTGTTTGGCTCGTTGGGGACCGGCCTGCCCAACGGATGGCGCCCCACATTAACGAAGGAGTTTGATGGCGGGATTGTCCAAACCACTTGGGTCCGTTGAGAGCGCCGAGAGAGGGATTCGAACCCCCGCGTCCAAGGGACAGTGGATTTCGAATCCACCGCAATACCGGGCTATGCGACCTCGGCTCTGTCATGCCGCTTTTGCGCGACGGTCATAAGCATGATGTTTCATGGATGTGCCATGGAAGTGAGGTTCAACGATGGCGAGGGTGAACATCTTGCGGAAGTGGAAGCAGGAACGACTGTTCGTGAAGCCCTAGTAGCCGCCGGCTTGTTACCGTCCATGGTGATTGTAAGTTACGAAGGAACGATCTTACCTCATTCCACACCCTTGAACGAGAGCGTTGAGTTGCGAGTGACGACCATTTCATCAGGGGGTTGAGCGTTCAACACGTTCAATGATTTGTAATCGAGAATTTCTCGTATATTCGCCACGAACATCGCTGGCCCAAGCATCAAGACCAAGGTTGGCCAACACAACCGTGTCGCCTTCTTGGACCAATTCATATTGAGCGTTCCAATCATCCGCCCACCCTTCGACCTTGGTAGCCCCCGTGCTATCCATGACCATCATGCCTCGTCTGGACCAGCGTTTCCCACCCTTGCCGACGCCGCTCTTTTCGTAGGTGTAGACCACGACGCCCCCGATGTTGTGCTTGGCTTGAATGTCAAACAGGTCACTGGAAGGCACTGACGGGTCGTTGTCTTCCATCAATCGGGCATACGGGTCAAGTTTGAGAACGATTTCCCCTTTCCAATTCACAGTAAAAACGGCGTCCTGAACAAGGACAGGCATACCTCGAGCGGGTTGCATAGTGACAATTGGCCCGCCGTCGGCATGCTCACTCGCTACCACGTGCACATGCGCCGTATTTGTGCCCTGTTTGAGCGTGAGCATCAGCGGTTTGCTTGGCGAGCTGATACCGACCGAAAACAAGACACCACGGACTGAAATCCTCGGATTCAGCGTACCAATGTCTTGCAATGGCGTGCGTTCGCTCGCCCCCGGCAATTGATAGGATGACGGCACAACTGGCTGCGCCGCGCCTTCTCCGCCCGGGCAGACCGCTCGCCAGTCACAGGAGTCACAACGCTTGACATCGGGAGGGGACGTCGGTGTCCCTCCGGGCGTGAACCCTCGCATCGGCCTTGGAGTAGGAGGACATTGCTCAATGGTCGGAACCGTCGCCCGTAATTGCTGCCACATCGCTTCCAAGTCTGTTTCAAGTTCAACAAGTTCCTCAGGACCAGGTACGGGAATGTATTTGATGCTGGGGTGCCCAAGGTACCAAATTTCCAATTCGCTAACGTGTTCCTTTCGTCCGTGTGTTACATGCCACAGCAGGGCGTATGCCTTCATCTGCTCAACATAATCACCCGAACGGTCACCTGCTCCGATGCTGGCTTTGATGTCGACGATGGCTACGCGCCCACTCCAACGATACACCAAGTCGTATTCGCCTTGAAACCAATGATCCGGGTGGACGGCGTTCATCTTGAAGGGAGGTGAATCGGGGTCTACAAACCAAGGACGGGCAACCTCCCAGGCTTCTGCAACTGAAATTGGCCCTTCTTCAGCCAAGGGGTGGTTGCCTTCAAACGGTTCATGGGGGAATCCATCCGGTGCTGGCCAATGGAGACGTTGCCCGCTTCTCCAAGTTTCAAACGATGGCCCCCCACCTTCGTCGAGACAGCGCTCAACCTCGTTGATGTGGAACATCAGACCATTGACTACCATCTCATAACAAGCGTCAACATCGACCTCATTCCAATCCCCACTTCGTCGTTCGTCTTTCTCCCATTGGGTACGTGCCTTTGCGAGCGCTGGAGGAACATGCGCCCGACAGCGTCCGACAACCCACTGTTCGAGGTCTTCGATGGTCTGGGGGCGTTCCTCAGGAAGAAGAGGGAGCAAGCGCTCTGCTGGCCATGGTTGTTCATCCCGCCCGTACGGTACACCATCTTCCGTGTATGGGCTCGTGCCGAGAACATCGGCAGGTGCGTTCGCCATCACCAAACACGGTGAATCTTTGAGCACCCTGCAAATCGCTTCCTCAACCGCCTTTCCAACATAGAGTACGGGGATTTGATGCATCTTGAACCGGTAGATTTTCTCATAGAACCACAACCGCGGGCAAGCCTTGTACAGGTTGGCTTGGCTTGCAGAAAGACGGTTGTACGGGCCCACATTATCACGTGCTGGGTCTGCTGCGTGAACGGGCATAGAAAGGCGACAAAGTTCACCCCTTTTCAAGCCTCACAAGGAAGGTTATTCACGGATTGCCTGCAGATCCAACCTTGTTTTCCGGTTGTCTATGCGAAGTTGAAGGACGCCCGAACGCCAACCGATTTCAACACCAGTCATACCAATCTCATCACCGGGACGCAATTCCAACAAACGTTGGTTAATGCTTGAACCGAAGGCGACGACTTCGGCAATGGAGGACCCGTCCCACAGCATGAAGGAAACCATGGTCCATGGTTTGCCATCGATGCGAACTCCCGAACGCCTACCAAGAGAGAGCACATGACCTGAAACATTCGCCCTCGTACGCAGTAAGCCCAATCGCGTGAAGGTGGTGTTGGCGTGCGTCACGTCCGGCCCTTCTTCAAGCAACATAGAGGACGAACCGTCCATGTACAAGCGAGGTTGGTCACGCCACACTCCAGGAAGCGCGTCCAGTATGACCACATCCTGCTCGTTCGCTTCATGCAAGGTTGAAAATGCCCCAGGTTCGCTTTCTTCTACGGTAATGTGTTGATCTCCAACAACCAAAACGGCACCCAATACGGGTTCGCCAAAGTGATTTGGCAGTGGACCCCAAACACCTGTGAGGCGTCCTCTGACCGCCACTCTCCCTTGAATCATAGCCAAAGGCTGATATGGTGAGCGCATACTTACATTCGAGATATCGCCAACCCACGACAGAGAAGGTGCACCCTTCCAAACCCCCTGTTCATCCCGAGAAAGGGAACACCAACTGCAACCAGCCGCTGCCCCATCACAGGCTAAATCGGGAGAGGCAGGAAACGCCAACACGCCTTCAGCCATTGATTGCATCGCTTGGTGGAGGGTGGCGTAATGGGTGTGCAGTTGCTCGATTTCAGCGCTCAGAGGTACATCAAAGGCCACGCGTTCTCCACCGTCAAGGTACCATCCTTCCATTGCAGAAACGAGGTCCCCTCCGTGCGTTTCATGCCAGAGCCATGCATAGAACCTCAATTGGTGTTCAAGCGAAGGTGAAAACGCAGAGCCAGGACGGCCGGATTTGATATCAACCAAGCGAACGGTTCCATCCCATCGAAGAACCAGGTCCAATTCTCCGGAGGCCCAACCCTCTGGGTGATAGAGTCGTTGTGGTTGATGGACTCGGGGGTCTTTGAACCACGGTCGAGCGCACTCCCACGCTTCGTTCCACTTCACCGCTGCGTCCAGTGGCTGCCAAATCGGTAAATCATCCAACGGCCATCGTCGCAAGTCGACATCTGGGACTTTCTCTGGCAGGGGAAACACAGGTGGTGCGGAGTTGCATGGCGCTGGTACGTTGAACGGCTGTGTACCTTGGCGCATGGCTGCGAGATACGGTCCACCACCGGCTTCAAAACACGCTTGAACCTCGCTTAGGAACAGGTCAAGGCCGCCCTGAAGACGGTTAACAAAGACCTCCAGTGGGATGTCTGACCAAGACTCGTCATCAACGGTCCACAGGCTTTCCTGCCATGCTCGCTCGCCTTCCTGTTGAGCCTTTATCGCCAAGGATTCAATCCCTGTTTTTGCCCATTGCCGCAGTTCATCCGTTCCCTCCACCTCTTCCGGAGGGTGCATCATCAACAATTCGCACAAGGCCTCTTCCAAAACCACTCCGAGGATTTGTGATGGACGCGTGGGTGCTTGCAGGCCGGCTTGGTAGAGAAGCAACCACTGACGTGGACAACGAAGATAGGTCGTCAAAGCGCTGGCGGAAAGACGACCTCTTGAGCGTCCAAGAGGGCCACCTCGGGGAGGTAAGCCTACAGGCACATCGTCACCTCCATCCGCCAAGAGACGGTCTTCGTATCAAGCATCATAGGAATAATAGTCACCACTACTACGTTGTTCTCGGTCTTTTCTGCTCTCGCTCTTATTGATCCGGGGTCGGCGTGAATCGTGGTCTCGTCGGAACGTCACATCAACACCGGCCAAAAATTGGTTCATGCCCGTTCGCAAATTGAACGGGCCGGTGGCGTTACCTTGTACACCACCTTCGCCCTCAAACACAAGCAGTGAATCGGAAACAATGTCAATGAAATAGACATCATGGTCAATGACAAACGCCGATTTTTCATTGGCTTCCATGGTTCGACGAATCGCCTTCGCCGCTTCCATTCTCGCACTGGCGTCCAAGTGTGCCGAAGGCTCATCGAGCAGATACAAATCTGCCTCTCGTCCCAAGCACAAGGCGATGGAGACCGCCTGTCGTTCCCCTCCGGAGAGTTTTTTCACGCGTTTGGGTAACAATTGGTCAATCCCCAACGCACGAATCACGTTGACGTTAAACTCACCACTTCGCCAACGCGGGCCCAACTCGCTATCGAGCCAAAGCTGAACAGAGCCATCCATATCCACATCAATGTGCTGTGGTTTGTAAGAGATGGTGGCATCCGCTGTTACCCAACCCTCATCGTAGTCGTGCTCACCAGCGAGAATTTTGATCATCGTCGATTTTCCAGTCCCGTTTGCACCCACAACGCCAACCACCTCGGAACGGTGAACAGCGCCTTCTCCGGCTCTCAGTTGGAAACTCCCCAATTGCTTGCTCAATTCACCCCAACTGACCACTGGCGTCCCAATTTCGGAGGACCTGTCTTGGTGGCGGAGGAATTTGATGGGTTTGTCCCGAATACGGACGTTCTCTTCCGGCAAAAAGCCATCAAGATACGAATTGATGGCCTGCCTAGTTGACCGTGCGGGGGTGAAAATGCCAAACGCACCCTTCTTTCCGTACACGATGTGGACGAGGTCTGCAAGCACATCAAGAACGGCAAGATCGTGCTCAATGACAATGACCCGCTTTGTCTCGGCGAGTTCCTGAATGATGCGAACAATGCGCAAGCGTTCGTGAATATCCAGATAGGAAGACGGTTCGTCGAAGAAGTACACATCCACATCACGAAGGATGGTGGCGCATATGGCCATTCGCTGCAATTCTCCGCCGGACAGTTGCTGAATCTTGCGGTCAAGCAGATGGTCAATGCCGAGAGAGACCGTCATTTCGCCCATGATCTTGCGCTCGTCAACCTTACTCAGCAAGTCATGTACGGTTCCTTGCACACGTTTGGGCAAGCGGTCAACATTTTGCGGCTTGACCGCCACCTTGACCTCGCCCTTCTGGACGGCGATAAAGAAGTCCCGCAGTTCACCTTTTGGCAGCGAGTCGATGACGTCGTCCCAATCCGGCTCCAGATTCAACCAATCGCCAAGATTGGGAATCATGCGCCCAGACAACGCACTGATGGCGGTAGATTTTCCCATTCCATTGGGGCCAAGGATACCGACGACGCTTTCCTTGGACGGCGTGGGCAAGCGGAACAAACGGAAACCGTTCATCGAATACCGGTGAATCATGTCCGTCTCGAGTTCACTTGGAAGGTTCTCAATGATCAGCGCATCATGGGGGCATTTGTTAATGCATATACCGCAACCTATACACAAACTCTCTGAGATATGTGGCTTTCCAGTGTGGTCATCCATGATGATGCATTCTTGGCCGTTCCGTACAGGTGGACAATAATCGTGACACTCGTCGTTGCATTTCTTCGGTTGACAATTGTCTTCCTTCAGAACGGCAACACGCATTCCATCACCCAACCAAGCCTTTCGTCTGTTCTATTTTGTTTCACCTACCAACCGGCAGGCAAAACCCGTCGGTTGAGGAGGTCGTTCCAGGTCTCAAATGAGTCCCTTGAGGTGCTCGTGGCCGCTGATGAGGCGGATGGTGCACGGTGTAGGGAATTTCATACTCGCCTTGCGAAGCGCATCACGAGCGGTGAGGTAGTGTTGTGGATTGACCTGAATGGAGAGAATGCGCTGGCCTCGGCGTACACGGGCGGCCGTTCCAACGTTCTTTCCGAAAGCACATCGCATGCCTTGGGAAACACGGTCAGCACCAGCACCGGTCGCTTGCTTGTTTTCACGCAGGACGTGATGTGGGAAAGTGTGGACACGCAGAGCATACCCTTGAGGCCCTGCTTGCTTACGGATGGTAGAGTTGGAGACCACACGAGCTGCTTCCAAAGCGGTGTGTCGGATTTGGACATCGTTGTCGGCACGTAGTTCGATGACAACGGGGAACTTACCTGTTTCAGCAGCCCTGCGGTTGCCCACGTGGAACTGATGAATTCGGTTGTTCGGGACACCGCCGATGTACTTGCGGCGGGTGTAGGCTGGGCCTTTCAAACGGCGATACATCACTGCGGGCTTTCGTGCCATTGGTCTGCCTCCAAGCAGTCCTGCGACCGATGCTCCCTTTATGATATCTCCGCATCAACCGTTCACCATCGGTCATCGCCAAATCAAGCCAACGGCCAGCAAAGTCTTCATGTTGCGTGGGCGACAGCGACCCACATGGCTGGGAAGTGGCGCAGGCTCCTTGAAGAGGAATCTGAGTATCAATGGCTCTCCATTACCGCTTTTTTCCTCTTCGTGTTCATTGGAGCCTTCGCCATTGGTGCCACGGAGCACTTTGTTGGGGCCTCACTGGTTGATGTCGATGCGGCTCATGAAGGCGGTTTGGTCACGGATATTGCCTACGGCCCAGAAGTCGGAGCCTACACGGCGGTGGTCTATTCACCCCAAGCGGGCTACTCGCTGTTCACAGAAGATACACGCAGTGGCGAGATTCGCGTGGTCTACAGTCCAGACACCGTTGACAAAGCCGCGGATGTCAAGTTTCTCAAAGCGATGCCCGACGGCGAAATCCTCTTCTCCGTAGCCAACAACCAGGTGATTGGTCTTGAGGGTACGATCAGCGTGTCGTATGATTACTCAACCACGAGAGGGGTGTTCGGTGTGCTCGATGTGGCGGAGCGGGAACAGGGTGAATTCGTTCATCGTATGCTGCTCACGCAGGAAGGAGCCAACACCTCCGTACGAGGTATTGTGGGAATGACACCGACCCCCGCAATGTCCACTTCGCTAGGGGTGCAATGGCATACTATCGAAGCCTATGACGATACGTTGTGGGTCGCACTAGGCACCCACATCACCACGGCCGGTGCAGACGGTTCAAGCCCTGCTACGCCGCAATCAAGGCCGGTACTTGGCTGGATTCAATGGGACGGTACGGAGGCCACCCCAGTCGTTCACAAAGTCCAGACCTTTGGCGAGGGTGTGTTTCACAGCATCGCCAAGAGCAGCGATGCTGTGGTGATTGGTGGCACCTCAGAGAGTTTGTTGATTCACAACCCAGAGGACGTAGAAGTGCTGGAGGTCCCAACAGTTCACGCTTTGGCTGACGAGAACGGGCGTGTTTGGTTCATTGGCCAATTGGGTTCCAGCGTCCTGAATACCTACGAACATGGTGTGCTTAACACGCATGTGCTTGGTCGTCCAATGCCAGTTGAGCCTCATGCTGCCGGCGCCTCCGGAAGTTATGTCCATGTTCACGGTGTTGACGAAAACGGCCACCCCGTGCAATGGTCAATTGACATCTCTGCAAACGGTTCTATAGAGAGTGGGCGAGGTTTCCTGAACCTCTTGTATCTCCTCACAGGCACGGTCGTCCTCGCCTTGATGTTGCGTTATGCCGTGATGGAATTCCGATTGCAAGGATAACGGGGCACAATACCTGCCAAACTTCTCTTCGTCACCAGTCGTTGCGAGAACCTTCATGTGCCCTCGTCAACTTCCTCAAACTCCAGCGTAAGCCATGGAGGTGAAGATGATGTCAAAGCGCGGCATGATGGACCAGTTCTTTGACATCAAGGAGCAACATCCTGACACCATCCTTTTTTTCCGCATGGGCGATTTCTATGAACTCTTCCACGAAGATGCAGAGGTGGCTGCAGAAGTGCTTGGACTTACCCTCACCTCGAGGGATAAGAATGCAGAACAACCGGTTCCAATGGCGGGGTTTCCTTGGCACGGTCTAGAGGACCACCTCAGGACCATGCTTCGAGCAGGGTACAAAGTCACTGTTGCTGAACAAGAAGAGGAATTACGGGAAGGCGCGAAACTTCTCGAACGGGTCGTGACCCGAGTCTACACACCCGGCAGCCTTTACGAAGAAGGCCTGTTGGAGGGCGACGAACAATCTTTACTCGCTGCTGTGGCCTTGTCCTCGGAGAGTTTGGGGCTGGCCGTCATCGATGTTTCAACTGGAAAAGCATGGGCCAGCACGCATGATGGCCCGGAACGGTTTGTGAAACTCCAAGACGACCTTCAACGCTGGCAACCGAATGAATTGGTGCTCTCCGCCAAGGATGCTGAAAACGAAGAGATGGGGCGTTTGTTCCTGTTATTGCAGGGAACGATGATCAGCCAACATCAACTGAGCCAAGCCAAACGTGAACAGCGGCTCCGGGCCATGCTGGATGTTGCAGATTTGGGCCATCTTGACTTGGACCATGCCCCACTGGCTCTTTCAGCCACAGGACTTGCTGCAGATTATCTGGCCACGGTCCACATGCGAACCGATGTTCCGCTCCAAGATGTTGAAGTTGTTGAGGAACAGGGCCATCTGCTGCTTGACCAAACAACCCTCCGCAACCTCGAACTGACCAGTACCTTGTCGGGAGAGCATGATGGAAGCCTGCTTTCAACCTTGAACCGTTGTCGAACGGCCATGGGGCGGCGTATGCTCAAAACATGGTTGCTGCATCCACTTGCAGAACGTGATGCGATTGAAACGCGCCACAAAGCCGTCGGCACCTTGACCAAATCGGCAAGACGTTTAGATGGGCTTCGTGAATCGCTTAAGGGCATTCGGGACATGGAACGCCTAGCCACACAATTGGCTTACCAGCGAAGCAATGCTCGCGACCTCGTGGCCACCGCCCACGCCCTTGAACGCATGCCCGCCGTGGCTCGGTGGTGCAGCGACAGTCAAGACCCACTGCTGGTGCATCTCAGCAACGGTTTGGATGGCTTGCAAGAGATGGCGGATATGATTCAGGCCACACTCAACGAAACACCTCCTCTGGGATTGCGAGATGGAGGCCTGCTCAAGGCCGGTGTTGACGAGGAGGTCGATGCACTCAGAGAGGTAACGTCCGAAGGAAAGGCATGGTTCTCAAACCTTGAAATGAAACTCCGTGCTGACCTTGGGATTCCGTCACTAAAAGTGAAGCACAATCGCCAGGTTGGGTGGTTCATCGAGGTTACGCAAACCCATGATGATAAAGTGCCGGAAACTTGGCGCCGAAAACAGCAACTGACCAACGGTTCGAGGTATGTCACCACAGAATTGATGGAACGCGATGACCTCTTGCTCACCGCCGATTCCAAATTGAAGGAATTGGAATACCGCCGGTTCCTTGAATTACGAACCTATTGCACCCAACATTCCACTACCCTCGCCGACATCGCACGACGCGTATCCGCCATCGATGTTCTGCAGTGCTTTGCTTCTGTCAGCAGGGAACGTCAATGGACCAAACCCGAGATATCCTCAACCCCTGTGCTCAAACTGAACGATGCCCGACATCCCGTTTTGGAAACACAACAAGGGTTTGTCCCCAACGATGTAAGCATTGACAAAAAGCGTTCCTTTTTGCTGATCACAGGACCGAATATGGGTGGAAAATCGACCTATCTGCGCACCGTTGCGTTGGCGACCGTCTTAGCTCAATCGGGTTGTTTTGTCCCTGCACAGAACGCCAAGATTGGCCTTGTCGACCGCATTTTCACACGCGTCGGCGCAAGCGACGACCTCAAGCGAGGACGTTCAACATTCATGATGGAGATGATTGAGGTCGCCCATATCCTCAAGCGTGCCACGCCCCGATCTCTTGTATTGCTTGATGAAATTGGACGAGGAACATCCACTTTTGATGGCCTATCAATCGCCTGGTCGGTTACCGAAGACATCTGTTCACGAATTGGGGCCCGCACCTTGTTTGCAACGCATTACCACCAGTTAATTGGCCTTGAAGGAGAAGTCAATGGCCTGTGCAATGTTCACGTCCAAGTGGCCCACGTCGACGGACAACTGCGCTTCCTGCACAAAGTGGCCGATGGCCCATGTGACGATTCATACGGTGTCCAAGTAGCCGCCCTTGCTGGCCTGCCTCGCAGCGTGGTTGAACGCGCAACGGATTTGCTCGCCTTTTTGGAACAACAAGCAGGTGGTGCGAAAGCGGGTGAGCAAGGTGCCCCTCAAACCCGTGATGCTGGTCAATCAAGTTTGATGGGATACTTCGCAGCCGCCGCCATGACATCGGTTCAAACCCAAGAACAGGTCGCCATCCCAAGCCACATTACTGCGTTGCTGACCCATCTCCAAAACACGCAGGTTGACGAACTTTCACCACGCCAAGCCCTTGAGGTGTTGTATCAACTGAAATCAATGGCGGAGGAGGAACGATGAAGCCTCAGCGAATCCATCAACTCGATGACGCCACCATTGGCCATATTGCCGCTGGCGAGGTGGTTGAGCGCCCCGCTCAAGTGGTCAAGGAACTGGTAGAAAACAGTCTGGACGCGGGGGCGACATCCATCACCGTACTGGTTGAAAACGGGGGATTTGACCGACTCGTGGTCGAAGACAATGGCGGTGGAATCGCAGCAGAAGACCTTCCCCTTGCTTTGGACCGTCACGCTACTTCCAAACTGACGTCAAAAGAGGATTTGAGCGCCATCGTTTCCCTTGGATTTCGAGGTGAGGCACTGGCGAGTATCGGCATGGTTTCAAAACTAACCATTGAGAGTCAACCTGCTGGAACTGCTGGGTCAAGTATTACCATGGAAGACGGCGTCAAATCCTCTGTTCATCCTGTAGGGATGCAGAACGGCACACGGATTTCAGTTGAACATCTGTTCCAGAACACCCCGGCTCGCCTCGCTTTCCAACGTCGACCTGAAACCGAAACGGCTCGGATTGTGGATGTCGTCGTCGACCATGCCTTGGCCCACCCTGAGTGTGGCTTTCACTTGAAAAACGAAGCGAGAACCTTACTCAATGTTCCAGCAACGGACGACATGCTTGACCGCCTCTACGACGTCATGGGGGCACAAGCCACCGAACTGGTGCCTCTTCAACTTCCTCCCGCTGATGAAGACGCCCCAGGCATTGAGCGCTGGGAAGGATGGATCAGCACACCGGACATCACCCGCGGTAAAGGCGATGATATCCATGTCTTGATCAATCACCGGCCTGTGGCGCCTGGTCCTTTTTTGCAAGCAATTCGCAGAGGATACAAAACGCGGTTGATGCACGGACGCCATCCACTGGCGGTATTGAACCTCACATGTCCGCCCATGGAAGTCGACGTCAACGTCCATCCAACGAAGCGTGAAGTACGCCTCAAGCATTCCTGGCGGGTGTTGGAACGATTGGAACGTGCCATCGCCCACACGCTGGAAAGCATTCCCACCGAACCCGATGCGACGGGCGGCATTCCCGCTTTGCAGGGACTTTCGACGGCTGAACGCGTAAAGTCGGTTGAAACTTACTTAGTGGATGGCCCAGCCCAAGGACATCAAAACGATGCATCAAACACATTGGTTTCTGCAGCCGGCCTTGCTTCACAATCAGCACCTGTTGTGAGCCCATCTGCACCACCGGCATGGGCCGTCGCAGCAGGTCGCCAACTGAATTTGGTCGGGGAGGAAGCCAACGAACCTGAAACCATACCTTCGAACCGTCCCGTTTCCTCCTCACCCTTGGGCCAGACTGTTCTTCCGGACATGCAGGATGAGCCCCTTGCACCCCATCTGTCTTCTGCAGAACGCGCCCTGCACCGACATTCGGGGGCAGCGCCAACCTCGTTACCGAGTCAAGAGGAGCCGCTTGGGGGAGAACTCAATGAGTTGCCCGCCATGGAGCCGTTGGCGCAATTTGCGAACTCATACATCTTGGTGCAGGCGGAAGACGAGTTACTGTTGATTGACCAACATGCACTCCATGAGCGCGTTCGTTACGAACGGTTGCGCTATCACGGGCAGGCTTGGGAGCCCCAACAGCGCCTCACACCGCTTGACTTGGAACTCGATGCAAGGCAGTCCGCTGTCGTTGCAGCACATCAAGAGCGGTTGGAGGAACTGGGTTTTCACATTCATCTTCAGAATGACGATTGGGTGCTGACCGCTTCACCAAGGCTGTTAGCGGGCGAGGAATTGAGGCCTTTTTTCTTGGATTTGCTTCAGGACTTGGCGCTTGACGGGGGACCGCTTGAAACCATGGAGGCGAAAAAAGACCACATCGCCTTCATGAACGCCTGTCGAGGAGCCGTGAAAGCCAACGAATCGCTCACGCTGCCCGAGATGAGGCGGCTGCTGGACGATATGCGACGAATACCGAACCCATGGGCGTGTGTTCATGGACGGCCAACATCACTGCGCATTCCAATTGACAGTCTCGACCATCACTTTGGCCGTCATGGTTAACCTCACCACGGTTGATGCAGCGTTTCGCTCACGTGAAGCCCAGCACTGACCAGCCGTTCAACCGCTTCTGGGTCGGCAACCTGGTGCAGCGTCGGTCCGACGATCATGACCTCGCGGTCGCAAGCAGCAGCCAACAGCAGGGCGGTCATTTGCATGCGATGGTCGTTGTATGTCTCAACGGGTGTTGTAGGGGCTGAAAGACGTTGGCCTCCTGGAATACGAAGTCCTCCTTCATTGGTACTGACCTCAAGTCCGAATTGTTGCAGAAGGCGTTGGGTGCCGACCAAACGATTTGTTTCCTTGAACGCAGCGTGAGAAGCACCGTACAATTCGCCGCCTGCCCCCAAGGCCATGGTCGCAGCCAATGGAGTGATCAAATCGTTCGCATCTCTCAAGTCTATGCGAAGTGCCTCGCCTTGACCACTGAACGAGAGGGTAGAGCCCTGAATGTTGATGCCCAAGGACGTCGCCAATTCAAACAGAATCTCATGGCCGAGGCCGTCTTCGTCAAGTGGCCGTTCGACCAATTCCACCGTTGTCTTCAAGGACTGAACTGCGAGGAAGGCGAAGGCCAGCATGGAACAATCGGGTGGTATGCTCACTTCGCCATGCGGGATGGTTGGCGACCATGGAACGAACGACCCACGTTCAAAGGAGGACGAACCCGTAGCCTCACACAACGACATGGTGAGGGCAGCATGGCGCCGCGATACTGGTTCACCTTCAAAGATGACATCCAGCGGACCCGAAAAGCCAGGCGTGGCCAAACACCATGCCGATGTTGGTTGACTGGAGGCTGTAACATCCAAGTGTAGGGGTCCGGCCGACGTGGCAGGGCCTTTCATCAGCAACGGCAACCCCTCTTTGTCTGAGCCCCTTGAGCATTCCACGCCCAACGCTTGCAAGCTTGAGAGCATGGCATCGTAATTGCGAGAACGCAACGAAGCATCGCCATCCAACATGACAGGGACGGTAAAGCGCGAAGCGAGCGCCATCAAGATTCGCAGGCTGGTTCCAGAATTCCCCGCATGGAGTACGCTGACGGGCGGACGTAACCCCGCTGGTCCCGACCCATGTACCCGCCATGCCACGGTGTTTGGGGCTGGCTGGTCATCGTGATTGCTGTGTACTTCAAGCACCTCTCCCTCCTCATCGAGGTCAACGGTTTGAACACCCATTTGTCCGAGCGAGCGGCGCATGGCCACCACATCTTGGCCTGCATTGGCCATCCCATGCATGGTCACCACCTGGGCTGTTTGAGCCGCCAGAGCAAGCCAACGAATGGCGTGGCTCTTGGACGGAGGTAACCTCCAAGTTATTTTTTCTATAGAGGTTTTTGGATTCACATGAAGAACCGGTACAAGGCTACCTTTCTCACCAGGATGCGTAGGGGCCCAACGCTTCACCCAACGCTTCCCCATGATTCAAGGTGCTCGGTTCCAGCCAAGAACCCTTGCTTATACCTTCAAGAACCAGTGGACCGTCGTCATTTCATGACGCTCGTGGACCGTCGCTCACGTCCACTCAAAGACCTCCGAATTTCGGTTACCGACCGGTGCAACTTCCGCTGCACTTACTGCATGCCCCGGGAACACTTTGGAAAAGACCATGCTTTTCTTCCACGGTCAGCGTTGTTGACCTACGAGGAAATTGTCCTTGTTGTGGAATCGCTTCGGTCTGTTGGACTCCAAAAAGTGAGGCTTACGGGTGGAGAGCCGCTGTTACGGGCCGATGTGGTTGAATTGGTGGCGATGCTGCGTTCCTTGGACCCTCAACTGGACCTTGCCTTGACCACCAACGGTGCCTTGCTTGCACATCATGCTCAGTCGCTGGCCGAAGCAGGACTCAACCGAGTTACGGTAAGTCTTGATGCATTGGACCCAGATGTGTTTGCTGAGATGGCCGACACCACCCAATTCACGCCCAACGATGTACTCAAGGGCATTGATACAGCACTTCAAGCGGGCTTGAAGGTGAAGGTCAATACGGTTGTACGCAAGAACATCAACGAACATCAGGTGCTCAATCTAGCGTATACCTGTGCACAACGCCAGATACCGTTGCGATTTGTTGAATTCATGGATGTTGGAAATACCAACGCTTGGCAACTTGACGAGGTCGTCAGCGGACGCGAACTTCGGGGCATGCTGGAACAAGAGTTTGGTACGCTACAACCGCACAAGGGACAGGGCATCCACGAAGTTGCTCGTCGATACCAGACAACAGAGGGACAAGAATTTGGTTTCATTAATTCCGTCACCGAACCATTCTGTGGAGACTGTTCAAGGGCACGACTCTCTGCCCATGGTTCGCTCTACACTTGCTTATTTGCATCGGAAGGTCACGATGTCCGCGGCTTGATTCGTATGGGGGCGAGCCAAGGCGACATCAAAACAGCCATCTCGAGCATTTGGGAACAACGGGACGACCAGTATTCAGTTGAGCGTAAGGGGCAAAAGAACCCTCAATCCAAGGTTGAGATGTCCTTTATTGGCGGTTGATTTCAACGCATGGCTGGAAGCGTGACATCGATCAACAACACACCCACAGATTCCTCAACCAATTTGAAGCGCCATGTTCCATCTGTTGAACCGATGGTTTGCGAATCGATGACGAAGTAATCTCCTTGTGTGACAGAGTACCCTGCGTCCCGGTCATGAAACGACACATTGGAACCAATCACGCCGTACACGGTTGCATCAGAAACATGTCCTGCAATGGGCAACGAAGCCGTGAGGTTCATCGGTTGCAAGGTGTATTCCAAACGAGCAGGGTCAATGGACTGGTCAAGACTGGTAATTCGAACAACGTGAAAGCCGTTGTCCAGTGCCCGAACACTCACAGTCGCTTGTGGGGCTGCTTTTTCAACGGTGGTGAGCGCCCCTTGCATAAGCACGAACACCATGCTGGACAACATGACGGTGATGGCCAACAGAAGCACGGTCGCAATCACAGGACTGACAGCGTCTTCGTCCCTGCGGATTGTACCTCGCATGGTATGTCGTGGCCGTCAAATCACTTGAACCAACCGATGAGCAAGAGCAGCATTCAGCACGTTGCGTGCTCGGCTTGTGTGTTACAACACCCACAACGGGCGGTCGCATTCCATCGCACGTTTGATGCCTCCGATGGGGCCGAGGCAACGAAGAATCAATTCGGTTAGCACATCGCCTCTGAAGAAGGCATAGCCTAGGTTTTTGCTTCGCAATGAATTTTTGAGGGCGGGTCCCATTGATGCTCGTACTTTCTCCTCGTAGGAAGTAAGCGGTGTACCATTGTGGAGGTTGTCAACGATGGCTTCCGCAGCAAAACAACCTGAGATGATGGCTTGGCTGATACCACCTCCGTTGCTCGGCATGACCAAGCCTGCAGCATCACCTACTGCCAAGGTCGTGCCATCCACCATGCGTTTGACTGGGCCTCCCATTGGGATCCAGCCGCCTCCTACCGAGAGGATTTCAAAGTTCAAATCCTTGCAAAACTGTTCCAAATGGTCTTTCAAAGAGCCTTGCAGCTTACCGGCACGGACTCCCAAACCGACATTGGCGAATCCTTTGCCTTTTGGAATAATCCAAGCATATCCAGAAGGTGCTACCGAGCCAAGGAACACATCGAAGGTCTCAGGAACATCTCCCTTGACCTGGGCATAAATGGTTGGTACTTGGTCTGCTGGCCGTACCTCTGGGTCTTGACCATGACGTAGACGACCGACCTGAGCCAAACTGCCTGAGGCGTCAATGAGGTAGTCGCAAGAAAAACGACCTTCGCTGGTTACCAAAAGTTCACGGTTGGCTTTTCGTTGCCGTTGCAAACGTTTGAGGGGCGTTGAGGTCAAGATTTCTGCACCGGCTCGAACCGCTTTGTCGGCGAGGTAGCCATCAAATTGAAGCCGATGCCCGGCAAACGCATCCAGTTCAAAATCAAAGGACTTACCCGATGGGAGAAACACGCGCATGTTGTCCAATCGATGGAGGCGAAGCCGCTCAGGAAAATCAAAGTAGGTTTTGAGCCATTCGTGGTCATCGAGATGCCGGAATGTCCCTGCCACTTCACCCCAATTGGGGATGCACTCCCCACACTGAGCAGGGTTTCCAACGACAGCACGCCGTTCCAAAACGAGCACATCGATGCCTTCCTCGGCCAATCGTTGTGCAGCGGCGCTGCCTGCAGGGCCCGCCCCCACCACAATCACCGTTCGGTGCTGAACCTCTTTTACGGACACTGAACCACCTCAGGCGTGTCGTTCTTTGACAAAATTGGTGATGTGCATCATCATTGCTTTGGCCTCGCTATCGGGGAATTCATCCAACGCAGCCTGGGCACGTTCCAAATGCGTACGAACCAAGATTTCGGCATACTGCAGGCTACTTGACCGATTCAAGAGGGTCATCAATTCATCAAAATCATCATCGCTAAAATGCTCGATGAGGGCAGAAAGTCGGTCTCTGTGATGTCCATGTGAAAGGGTTAGGGCATGAATGAGGGGCAGGGTCATTTTGCCTTCGTAAACATCTGCTCCCCTCGGCTTTCCCATCCTCTCATCGCCCCGAAGGTCCAACAAATCATCGACAAGTTGGAAGGCAATACCCAATTCCATACCAAATCGTTGCAGGATTTGTGCTTGTTCTTCACAGAGCCCAGCCACCAATCCTGCACTGTAGCAACCGGCAGCAAACGGTCCGGCTGTTTTGCCTTTCACGATGGAGAGGTAGTCTTCAGGAGAGGTCGCCAAATTCAGCACATGGTCGAGTTGGTGGAATTCCGAAACCGCAATGTCTGCGCAACAGCGTGCAATGATCGTGACGATTTGTTCACTGTATCGGCCACCGAGCCCAAAACCTTGGACGAACAACCAATCTCCAGCGATGACGGCTTTTGCTTGACCCGCTTGTGCATGAATGGTGGGAATGCCTCGCCGCTGTTGAGCATCATCGTTGATGTCGTCATGAACCAAGGTGGCGGTGTGAATCAATTCAAACGCTAAAGCAAGGGGCATCACGTCTTCTTGGCGGGTCCCGCCGGCCAGCCGATAGGCGAGCAAAAACAAGAGCGGGCGAAGTCGTTTTCCACCTGCATTGAGGACACGCCCTGCCTCCAGCGCCACCTCGCCAGCACCCATTTCTAATTCCGATTCAATGAGGTGCTCAAGCGCTGTGTTGACCTCTTCGCGCATCGTTTGAAGCGCAGAATTCAGGCTCTCAACATCGCTGTGCACATACCCCCCACAACGGAGGGCTTCTTAACCGGTCGTCAACGCCCATGACCCGTGGGGGGCGACCCTCACCGAGGTGAATGCATGGAAACGGGTGAGCGTCTTGTGGTTCTCACCACTCCATCTCGGGATGACGGCGTTCGTCTCCACATCGAGCGAGCCGTGGAGACCCACGGGAAACATAGGGACCTTCGACTCAAGCAACTGCCTCACATGCAAACGGCATTGGAGGCGCTCCGCGATGGTTTGGGAGACCTTTTGGCCATGAGTGCTTTTGACTGGCGAAACCACGATGTACAGGGTTTGGAAATTGTCGGTCTGCTCTCGCGTAAAGAACCAACCTGGGTGTTGGTCGCTGAAGACAAGCCCGAATATCTCAAACAAGGGGCCGTCGTGATGTGCGACCATGAATTGCTGCGAAGGCAAATGCTGCGTATGCGTTCCGACCTCATCCTCCTCTCCGAAGAAGAGACGTTGCACTATTTGAAGGCTGAAAATGAGTTTCACACCTTGGATGAAGACGACCGATGGTCTTGGTTTGATGCCATGGTCACGCAAGGAAAGATCGATGGTTTCATTGCACCGCGCGCTATCCATGCTGGTCACCGAATGAAAAATCGGCGGCACACATTGGGTCTGCAGCGTGACCAGTCAGAGAGCCAGCGTGAGCGATTCATTCCACCACCACTGCATGGCTTTACGCTCTTGGTGGCCCGGGCAGGGTTCCCAAAAATGAGTGTGAGAGATATGCTTGATGGAAGCGCAGAATTGGCCTATAGACTCGAGGCTGCAATCCTTGAGAGTTTAGACCCATCAGTTCACAACATTACAGGCGTTTATGTAGAGCAACGAAAGGTAGCGACCTTCATCAAAAAGGCGAAAGAAGAAGGCGATGAAACCCTGCTCACATCGTTGGTAGACCCAAACAAGAAGAAAGGCGTCTTTCAAAGCGGTCCAAGAGTTGAATTCCTGATTGAAACCCTCAACCCAACTGGAACGGTCACGGCCGCCTGTGAACGAATTGTCTTGCCCGAACAAAGCCATACGGCTATGGTGACGTTGCTTCGTGAATTCATGGAGTTGGTTACCATCATGACAACCGACCATGAAGGATCAAAACGAAACATCCCAGGGATGCCCCCTTCCTTCAATGAGCCAAGCCCCCGTATGCTGTTTTTACACGATGAATAAGGCCATGCGGCTTCATTCGAAGAGGGCGAGAACAGGCCTCTTCGCCATCATATGACAGCGAAGACCTATATGCTTTGAATGCAGCAAAAGTCCTCAAGGTGAGGTGAACATGGACAAGTCAGCCCTGTTGGCCGAACTCTATCAAGCCCGATTTGAGGACCTCAAGGAGTTGGCCGGCGAACACAATCTGGCCAAAACTGGCCCGGTTGAATCACTTCGCTCCCGACTCATCCGAGAGTTGGTTCTGGATGAGTGGGACCTTTCACCCAGCGGCATGAAATCCATTTCAAACAACGACTTGGGAGAACTTCTTGGATTGTTTGGCATCAAGAAATCCGGTTCCATCAAAGCCCGCAGGCAACGGCTCTTCCTCCACCTCAACCACGACCCAAAATCATTGACGGTTGAGACACTTGATGACATGACCAGAGAAGACCTGCACGCCTTGTGTAAGGACCTCGAACTCCCACTTTCAGGCAATAAGCAAAGCCTCCTAGCACGCGTCGCTGGTGTGCTTGCATCACAGGAAAACGCTTGGGGGAAGGTGAAAAAGAGCCTGCGCCGACCAAAGGATAAACTCATCATTCCCTCAGTGGCTCAGCCGATAAGTTCAGCCAGTACTGCCGCTGCTCCGCATGCAACCTACGTTTCATCAGTTGGAGATGAACAGAATGACGATTGGGGCATGGACGAGGTAAATGAACTGCATTCAGGCCGGTCTGAACCTGACCTTCTTGCCCCATCTGCATGGGAGTCAAAACAGCCACTGCCTGAGCCTGGGATGCATGTGCAACCCCCACCCATGATTCAACACGTTGACCAAGAAGTCCACAGCCTTGAGATTGAAACAGCCTTAATTGAGTTGAACGAACGAATGGCCGAGGTCAAAGCCTTTGCACGCGATTTCTTGATGGTCAGTTCAACGACCAACCAAGATGATATGAACGCCTTCATTGACTCACTACGCCATCAAGGCTTTGCAACCGACCATGCCCCCGTCCACCAAACGGTAGCGAACATCATCATGGAACTTGATTATCAAATCCAAAACGAATCCGCGGCGGCGACCGCGATGCCTCAATCTTGGGGAGAACGAGAAGCTCTACGACGATTTGAGGAAGTTCGCAGCGGCCTCCGCGACCGATTAGAGAACATTCTTGCACTCCACAAAGGCGACCCTATCAAGGCAAGGATGGCGTTTGAAGAAGAAGGGCGAGTCATGGGGCTTGACCTCCGCGTCCCGAGTGTATCGGGTCGCCTTCACGCCTTATTTGACCTCCATGTGGAGATTGCCGAAACACAGGCACTTCACGACCCTGTCGTTCAGCGAAGGCAGCGAATGATGCGCATCCTCCACCGCGGCTCTGTCCACATGCTCGAACGAGAACGTATGACGATAGACCGTCTTGAGCGAAACATTGCTGCCTTTGAAGAATTGGTACAAACTGTGCTTGAGACCGACGAGGACGGCTTTGGAGATGCTCAGCAGGCCTTAGTAATCCGATTCTTAGAATCCAAAGGCTATGAGGTCAACACCAGCAATTTACGCCCGCGCATCCTCGCGTGTGCTGGAATTTTGGGTGCTGAACTTGGGTATCTTTCACCAAGCGATATCCCAAGAATCGCCCCAGGTGTCCTCGTGACAGAAACAGAAGTGGACGCCATCGTGACAGAATTGAAGGCGCTGGCATCAAGTTTCAAGCCACAACCAACGGTCATTCAAGAAAAGGAAAGCGAAATCGCTGAATCAGTTGCCGATGCATCAAGCAACATCTCTCGCGTTCGGGGTAAAATTGACCGCATTGATGAATTGCTTAACCGTCTCAACGGGTAAGATTGGTTCACTCAATATCTTTTCAACCTCAATGCTGTTGGGCATAGAAGTTCTGGATAACGGATGTGACGGTCTGAATGTCCGAGATACCCCGTGAACAAAGGTCCTCAATAATGGCCTGACGCTGAGCAACGTGGCGTTCGAAGACATCAGGCGTCACACCTGCTGCACTGCAAATGGTCTCACGAAGTTTTGAAGGAATGCCTGTTTCTTCAATTCGGTCAGTCGCAGCATTGTATTTCCAAATGGCGTTCAGTCGCGGCTTATCACCTTCCATGCCCGCTACCTCTGCAACCTCTGTGATTTTGCGAGCGGTCTTGCCGTTGACGTGCAATCTAGCTTGAATGATGATCAAATCAAGGCCGCTGAGCATGATGGGTGGAACGTTCATGGGAGGATTGATCATTCGAGTCACGGTTTCCTGCGCAGTGTTGGCGTGCAGCGAACCAAACGAACCGTCGTGACCTGTGTTCATGGCAGTAAGGAGGGTTGCACATTCCGGGCCTCTGACCTCACCGACGATGATGCGGTCAGGTCGCATACGCAGGCTCGATTTGAGGCAATCGTTCATGTCAACCTCTGGCGTTCCATCGGGGCGCTCTCGTCGTGTTTCCATGCGCAGCCAGTGGTCGTGATAGACCTGAAGTTCAGCAGTGTCTTCCACTGTCAACAACCGACGGGACCAAGGAATGAACATGCCGAGACAATTCAGTGTGGTCGTTTTACCCGAACCGGTACCACCAGCGATGACGAAGTTGGCGGGGCGGCTGTCCAAGCCCTCAATCCACACCCACATCATAGCAGCAAGGCGTGAGTTGACCGTTCCGAAGTTGACAAGGTCAATCATCGTGAGTGGGTCTTCCTTGAATTTACGAATCGTCAAGGTTGGACCGTCTGGAGAAACAGGGGGGATGGTTCCGTTGACACGAGACCCATCGGGTAGGCGTCCATCAAAGATAGGAACAAGTCCAGGCCCATCGCCAAGGGGGACATTGGTGAATGAGGCGATGTTTTTGGCGATTTGCAAGCCTGAATCGTCATCAATCCAGATGTTGGTTCGGCACATTCCATGGTTTCTGTGCGCGACTTTCACGCATTGAGTACCGCCGTTGTACATGACTTCTTCAAGCGCGTCGTCCTCAAACAGAGCAGCCAAGTCTCCGTATGGATTGGCTTGGATGTCGCCTTCAACATGATAGATTGGTGAAGGGTGGTTGGATTCTGTGTAAATCGTTACTCGACCGTATTGCTCTAAAATTTGTTCTGACATAACATCAACCTCCTACTGCTTTGACGGCGCCGAGATACAGCCCCATAGAAACCGCCATCCACATCGGCAACCACCAGAGTGTGTCACGAAACCGGCCCATCATTCGGCCTGAAACGCCTACACCCACAGCCGATGCAGCAGCGAAAAAGAAGGAGAAGGTCTGGTTGAACGAAGCGATTTGAAAGCCCTTGCTCGCTGGTGCAAAGAGCCCAACGATAAAGGCGATCAAGACTGGTAAGCCAACGCTTACAAAGATGACAATGAGCATGCCCCGGCCAGAAAGTTCGCTCTCACGGCGGTTCATCAAATCGTTCAATCGTTCGTAATCACGACTCAAATCAGCTAGGATGTCTCGTAACGACGAGTCTTGCTGGAGCGCTGTTTCAATCAACATCATGACGCGCTGTACCTGACTGGAACGTGTTTTGGCTGCAAAGGCGGAAAGACTGGCTTCAAAGGAAGAAGCGTGTCCTTCCCGCAAGGTTTCCCGAAGCAACAAAGCCAGCGGACTGTCACTGGCCTCCGATTGCTCCTTCATGGCTTCTTGAAGGCCGCGTCCCGCACCCACAGAGTCGGAGAGAGATTCGAGGAACGATGGTAATTCATTCTCAATCGCTCGGCGTCGGCGGCGCTCGAGCATGGGTGGAATTCCACCGCCGGCGCATGCGACGGCGATCACAGCGAGATAGAGCAGCAGAGGGGTGTCGTTGAACGATTCAAGAATACCAAAAATCATCGTAACACCTCACAACCCCGGGTCCTTCGTGTGGGCCTTAAGTCCAATTAGAGCCATTCCAACAAGCGTCATCAACAGACCCATGTTTACCACAGCGTTGATGACGCCCGGGTCAGGAAGCGACATGAAGGCACCCAAATCGCCAGACATCAACTGTGGAACGAGGCCAACGATAGCGAGAATAATGGGACCAATCATACCGATTGAGAGCAAGGTCTCAGGAACACCTCCCAATTCTTCAATGTATTTTTCGACCTCGTCACTGCGCTCCTCTTCCATTCGAGCGCCTTGCTTCTTGAGCGTCTCCACCAAATCGGTGTTTTGCGTAACGTTGGTGTAGAGCGTGTTCAGCAACCGTTTGTACCCTGCAGATTCAGCAACCTTTCCCAAATCTTTCAGCTCTCGGTCGAGTCCTTTTGATGTTCCTTTGCGGAGGCGAATCATCATGGCCGAGAAATCATCGGAAATGATGCCATACCCACCACGACCAATGGTGTGCAGAGCGGCCTCTAGACCAACACCAGAAGACATCAGCACATCCATGGTGCGTATCACATAGAGGAGTTCGCGCTTTTCCTCCAGCTTGCGCATTGCATCACCTCAAATAACGTCTTCAAGCAACTCAAAGTGGAAACTTTCGTTGGCACTGTCGTATTCCATCACGGCAAAAATCACCTTGACATCACGCTCTTCAAACGGGTCATGAATGTAGGGTTGACCAGTTCGGAACATGGCCACAATGCGTTTGTACTCATCCAGGTTCATTTCTCCGCGTACGGTGTAAACCGTGGACTCGGCCCCTTCATCATGCAAATCATCGCCTTCTTGACCTCGCACTACCGTGCGTGTCAAACGACGCGTCATTCGAACCTTCATGTCTGCATTTGCAATGCGGACCCAGTCAGAACTTGATGTCCCTGTCGCGGGACGAATAAAGAAATCCATTCCAGCCATGCTTGACCCCTATGGCTTCCACAGCACGAGAAGGCCTTCAATGTGTTGGACCAATTTAATCGACGGAGGCAATCCTGAACCACCCGAAACGGGGCTCTTCTAAACGCCCTGATTCAAGCAATTCATCGAGAACAGCTTCGGCTGCTTCACGCACATGCCCCCTGGCGACTGCGTTTTTCAACACCGTATCAAAGTCAACCCCTTCTCCTTGATCCAACTGACCAATGGCTTGCAAGAGAAAGGCGCTCAACCCTTCGGCTTGCTCGCCAACAGCACCACCGTCGTCATCGGTATTCGGTAAGGACATCATTGGTGGGGCGGTCGTAGCGGCCTCAATGCGACCTTCGGCAATATCAAGCGCTTGCATCAAGTTCAGTTTGAATGGTTCTAAATCCACTTCGCCGTAATGGTTGCGAGCAAGAACGAGGCTGCTGGGAAGCCCAGCCCTTGCATACGCTTCCATGGTGGGCTCAATTTCCAACGACGCGGTGTGCGCCTGCATTCGTTTCATGGTGCTCTCACACGCATCCAACAACCAATTCGCATAGACATCTCGGGAGATGACACAGGCTTCCTCTGGACGAAGGGAGGTGTACACAGCGCCTTCATCGGTTTGATACCAGCGTGTTTTCGCCGTCATCATGACCAACAACGGTTCACCGTCTTCTAGACGTTCCATCCATTGGTGAGCAAGTTCTCGCATCATTTCGGAGTTGTATTCGCCGATGGAGAAGTAATGCAAGCCTGTTGGGTCGCGAAGTTGCCCTTGAATCATCATCGAACCGTTGCTCGTGTCCCGTTGTTCAAGGCGCTCGAGCAACCCCGCAGCGACAACGCGGTTCACCTTCGCGCCGAGTTTCGTGATAATGAACGAGGGGTCGTATTCCCCAGACCCTTTCTCATGTAGGGTTGCGCTTCCGAATTCAGATGCCAATAACACATAGGCCGGTTGCCGAACGATACGTCCTCGCTCCATCAGGCCCACCCCCACTGTGCCCGTAATTCGGTTGCACGTAACTGAGCATCTTGCTCGGTCACGACCAAGCCTTCAGCGAGGATCATCGCCCCCTGTTCATCGACAATGGTCCGTCCTGAAACCTGGACTGTACGCCCAAGCAGGGCTTCACGAACCAATTGAACGAACCCAAGGTCGCCGTGTTCCTCTACGCTTGACTTCATACCTTCGTCCGTCATTCCAAGTGATTGCAGGGAGGCGTCTTTGTTGACAAGGACAGCCGTCGTAGCACCATCGTCATCGACAACAAGCCGAATACGAATGTCTTCATCTCCATCGTTTGAACCGTGTTCATAGCAGGCCCCATCCCGTAACACACGCCGACATTCAGTGCAACGCATGATGTAACCGGAGTCATCTCGGACACTGACCACCATGCCGCTTGTCTCAATGCCGACTCGACTGGCCCCTGTCACAAGTTCAGCCAAAGGCACCGAAACAGAATGATTGGTCAAATCCATGGAAGCATCCCATGGTGGTTCTTCCAGAACCTCAAGCTGTTCCGCTTGGTCTACGGTAATGTCGGGGATACCCTGCCATGCACGAACTCGTGCTCCTTTAATTTGAACCGTAACGGGGAGATCCGCAATCTCAAATGGCAGCGAATCCCACAGACTGATACGACATCGGCCAGTTGGGTCAGCGATTTGTCCAGACCAGAGAAATTTCTCCTCACCGTCTCGTTCGAAGGTGCGTTGAACCATTTCAGTGATGTTCACAACGGCGTCCACATCTCGTGCTCCGTCGGTGAGTTCGGAAATGGTGACATTTGTCCGAGCAGAAAGTGAATCCAAATCCGCAAAGCTCGCATCGTGGAACAGTTCAATGCGTGTGGTTCTTCCAAAGTTCAATTCAGGTGTGTTACGAAAACTTCGCACTTGGGCACCGTCGATTTTGAGCAACGTCCCAATCTCATGCTCAAAAGGTTCCCAAGAGAGGAAACCAATCGTGCCTGAATCATCAGCGATGCGACCACGAACAACGTCGATGGAACCCGACCCATCCTTGCGGTGAATTTGGTCCGGGCGTAACGCCAACACCCTGCCGACAACGCAAACATAGCCGTCAGAAGGCAATTGGTCAATGTCCAATGGATCGTTGGATGCGGGTACAGTTGCAACGCCTTCTTTCAGTACGACAATGCGCGTTGATTGATTGATGTTCAACGACATTTTGCCGTTGTACTCGTTGACGCTGGCTCCTTCAATCCGTACGATGCTTCCGGCGGCAAGATTCGCATGAGGCCCCCAGTCCTTGTAATCCCAACGAGTTCTCTGGCCGTTTTCTTCCCATGGATTGTCCTCCAACATGCCGAACGCAACTTGTTTCTCTTCGCCTCGTATCGTCTGGTCACGCACATTGTGAGTGATAATAGCGACTTCAAGTTCTACATCCTTATCGGTCCCTGTTAATTCTGACAGGGCAGCAACTTTCTTTGTTTGGCGAGGTGCTCTGTCGCTCGATGTCGTTGGGCCTGGTGATGTCCCGCTCTTGAATCGGCGCAGAACGGATCGCATGGCATCTTGAGGTGGAATGTAAAATTCCTCCTCGTACTTTGCAAAGGCTTCCGCCACTTCGCTTTCGTCAGCATCAGGACATTCCTTTAGAATAGCCTCGATATAATCTGCATACTTTCCATCAGCCATGCAACGAACCTCCAACAGACGCTGTTCTTCGTGGCCTGTTTGGAGTACAGGCGGCGGGCTTTCGTGCGGGTTGGTTTAGTTTGGACACTCCCTTGACCTCCATGGGTCACCTCACTGCCGACGACAGATGATAAAGAATGCCTAAGGTCGTCTTGGGTGTTTCAAGCAGGGTTCACACGCAAACCGTTCATCAACAACACATCGGGCAAATGCATGCTGCCGGTTGAGTAGGAGCCTTGGCGTCGAACATCGGAGCCAAGGTGGACATCTTGGTTCAAGGCTTTGGCCAGATTTCCTGACAATCCGGCCTGCTTCAACGCCCCAATCACTTCGCCGTTCTCAACTCTCAAAATTGAACTGGTGGTGACGGAAAAATCACCGCTGCTGGGATTCGCTGTATGAGCGCCCATCACACTGTTCACCACGAACCCATGCTCCATGGTCGCAAGCAACTGCTCCCAATCCCTTGAACTGTCTTGGCTGGTCAAAAACAATTCCGTGCATCCTGTTGAGGGTGGAGACTGATGCCCACCACTTGAGGCTGACCCGGTGGAAGAGGCCTCTTCGATGCGCCCCTCGGCCACCTGTTGTGCAGCGTCCCGGGTGGACCACAGCATATTGGTCAACCGTCCTGATTCGATGAGCAGCTGTTGCCGGCGAGGGACGCCTTCAGCATCCCTTGAGCCTGAGGACATGCCTCCAGAAAGGAGCCCATTATCGCTGATGGAAAGAGCGGGATTGATCACGACTTCGCCAAACTTCTCTGACCAAAACGATTCATTTCGCACCATTTTTTCTCCCGTCATCGCAGGTGGGACCACCATAGAAAACAGCGGAGAGAAGCCTTCACTGGTGAATAAGACCGGGGTATCAACGGCTTGGCTTTCCACCTCAACAGTCTGTTGGGTGATTTGAGCCCAGTGCACAGCCCGACCCACGCACGAAGGCACATCGGCAAGACGCGTACGGCTGGAATCACCTTGGTAGGAACTGGTCAACTCTCCATCGACTTCAATGGAGACTTGGAGACCGATGCCGTGCGAAGTCGTCATGCCGGCTGAAAGGATGCCTTCGCTGTTCATCAGGCACGAAGCGGTAGCAGAAACGCCAACACCACCACCTGTGACCACAGCGCGAGCATCCAAACTCTGCACTTCAGCAAGGATGGTGTCGGCTTGTTCAAGCAAATCTTCGGGTTGAAGGTCAAGCAGGCCCCGGTCAAAGCGTCCTGAAACTTCAGCCGCTGGTTGTTCTGATGGAAGAACGAAGCCTTCTACGGCAGGGGATTTGTTGGCGATGGCCAGCGCTTGCTCAACGGCACGCTCTGCACCACTGACATCGACCAAGTGAGCAAAGCCAAACCTTCCTTGGTCAACAACACGGACGCCAAAACCGCCTTCTCCACCTCCAGCAGCCATCGTGATTTTGCCTGCTTCGATGTCCAATTCATGACCATAGGACTGAAATCCAACCAAATCCCATTGCTGAACCCCACTCGCACGACAAGCATCGGCAAGGAGTTGGGCGTTCGCCAAGAGGCGGTCTTCAGCACCTTCAGGCAGCATGTTCATCCCACCAAGGCTTCACGAATGCGCATGACTGGGCCGCCATCGCCCACTGGAACCGTTTGACCTTTACCACAAAAACCGGGTGAGGCAAGGGCGGCATCACGGGTTAAGCCGTCCACGTTTTTCAGAATTTGAAGGGTTAAGCCACTCACGCTGACGTCCTTGAGCGGGCGAGTTAATTCACCGTTTTCGATGAGCCATGCTTCTTGTGCGGCGAATTGGAACGAACCACGGCCCGTATCAACTTGACCGCCTCGCGTACCGCAGGCATAGACGCCGTAGGCGATATCTTCCATCAATTCGTCCATATCGGCGTGTTTCCCACCTTGAATCATCGTATTGGACATGCGCACCAGGGGGTGATGCAAGCCATCTTGCGCTCGAGCCCCTCCGTTCGGGTCAACGCCGAAGTGGTGTGCTGTTTCGCGATGATTCAGATACTCCGTGAGTATCCCATCCTTGATGAGGACCTTTTCTCGGGTGTTCACGCCTTCGTCATCAATGGGATACGCTCCATAGCCTCCTTTCATGGTAGGGTCATCGACAACCGTAACCAGTTCATTGCCAATTTGCTGGCCCATTTTGCCATCCAAACATGAATCGCCGGCTGCGACCAAATCGGCCTCACAAGGATGGCCGAGGGCTTCGTGAATGTAGACCCCTGTCAGGTCTCGGTCAGCGATCAAAGGCAATTTCCCAGAGGGGGCACGCTCAGCACCAAGCAAGCGGAGGGCCGCACGTTGAGCTTGTTCGCCTAACTCAACCAAATCGCAGGCTTGAATCACTTCGAGGCCGCCTTGTCCACCGTGCCGTGTACGATACGACACCACTTCGCCGTCACGGCGGGCCGTGACCATGCCGTGCACCAGCGAACGTTGAAACGACCAAACACGGTCCATGCCCTCCGATGTCATTAACTCGGTGTGAAGGTGTTCATCGCTCCAACCCGTTCGAACCGAAACGATGTCATCGTGACCAGTAGCGCCGCGATGCAGGTCATTCATCAGTTCCATTTTGGTGTCCAGGTCTGTATGGCGTACATCCAAGACCGAACGCCAATGGTGCTCGTCTTCAAAGATAGGTACCTCAGCCAAACCAATGGCCCGTTCACCTTGAGCGCGTCGCTTAGCGACGGCTTTTGCTAGCCTCGTGGTGGACTCAATTTGGTCGGGTAACGAAGCTAGGTCCGTCGTGGAATGAACCCCCCAAGCACCATCTGCGAGAACACGAAGCGTCATGCCAAGTTCTTGGCCGGGAATCGCTCGCTCAAGGACCCCATCGCGCATCGCCACGGTTGATTCCGTAAGTGCAACGACACGAACTTCGGCGTATGTCGCTCCAAAATCGTGAGCGGAATCCAGTACAGTTCGTACTTTCTCTTGGTCCAAATATCGCCCAGAAGTGGGCATGAAGCCATCACCTTGCTTGGCTGCCATCACCATGAGCAAAAGGACCGAGCGGTAGCCTTTGAACCCTCCCCTTATCGGTGGGATGAACTCTGGTCATCGGCCATCAAGATATGAGCGATGAGGGCTTCGTGGAGACGTTCATCAGGCCAACCCTCCACATCGATGCCAAGCGTCGACATCCCCTCTATAGAATGAATTACTTCGCTTTGAATTTCGGCCCAATCTAAGGTTGAAAGAAGGGCTTGGGATTGCTCGTGAAAGGCCTCGTAAGGCAGGGAAATAGGTTGGAGATGGCCAAGGTCGTTGGCGAGGCCCTCGGCTTCACAGAGGAAGACGATCCATGCAGATGTTTGTCCAGACTGCCAACCTGCACGAGCAAACGCCTCTGAGATGTGGTGTGTTCCCGCAAGGTAACGAAGAAATTCAGCATCAATACTTCGAGCGACCATCGCTTGGCGTAATTCATTGCGTGCGGCTTGAATCCAAGCCGTCCACAGTTGGTCTGTCGATTGCACAGCATGTTGCCCTAACAACACCCAGCGTTCATTCGGACGATGCTTAAGGAACGCTTCAATTGGTGATGCTTGCATGTCCCCACTTAACGATACAGCGATACAGGGGAAAACGGGCTGGTCCATGCTCAACCCAACCATTCACGGCTTTTCAAAGGTCGTCAAAACGTTCCCCATCCAACGGTGCATCGTCAACACGAAGCGATGGTTCGGCACTTGTCTGATTGCTCTGACGTCTCAATATTCTGCTGATTTCGCCATGGATTTTGTCCAGCAAAAGCGGACCCCAGCCGCGTTGTGCTAAGAGCTTAATTTTGGTTGACGGCGTGATATTCAACACATCGTTTGGTTCACGCAGACCCAAGGCAGCGAGTTCACGTGCTCGTTGACGACCCACATGCCGAATGTTCACCAACTGCAACAGGTCTGGTTTACAACCGTGTCGAACCCGTTGTTGGAGGACGCTGAGTTTCTGCACAAGCGTGGACACCACAGCCATGTGTTCATCTGCAAACACATCATCTGTCAACAACACATGTTGCGCACCTGACAGCAACCAACCCATCAAGTCCACCCGGTGGTGGACATCGCCTGGTGAGACATCCAATTGCTTCTCAAGGTCCCGTAGTGTTGTCTCTTCGGTCCACTCCTCCACCATCCAGGCACTTTTGATGTCACTGAGCATGGCCTCTGCGTAGCCAGGTTCAATCAACAATTCATCTTCCGAATCGTTGGCTTTGAGCCATGTCGGTGAGTTGGCCTCCATATCGCTCGTTTTGGCCCACAGAGATGTGAAATCGGGTGTTGCGACGGCTAAGTGGAGAAGGCCAAAATCGGTCACTGGCCCATCTTCACGGACCGCACGCCGAACTGCCCTCCTCAGCCCTGTCCGCAGGATGGATGCTGAGAGTGGGTCAAGATACAATTGAGTGACCCGCTCCCCCATGGCGGTTGCCTCATAGCGCATGGACGGGCCATCGGCAGCCACGGGGTCGAAGGAAACAGCACGCCGGTCGAGCGCTGAGGCCGGAGAGAAACCAAAGGTCGGTAAGCCGTGCGAAGACGAACGTTTTGAGGCACCAGGTGACGAAGGAGACCATGCAACACCCCATGTGGTTGACGCACTGCTGGCCCAAATAGGGATGGTATCGTCCCATTCTTCCTCCTCGGCAGGGGTCTGGTGTGAACCTCGTGATGCGTACTGTTCATCATGACCGCATCGACGGACAAAGCGTTCCTCAACCAACCAATTGAGCACGGTCATCAAACGTTCGTTCAATTGGTGTTTCGGCATGGTCGCCCCCAAAAATGTCGCTCCAAAGAACGCCTCAAGCTCCCCTTTATGCACCAATCCACCGGTAGCGATGCTGGACAACAGGTGCATTCTCAAGGCAGGCTCAGAGGCCAGTTTTGAGGTGATGTCTTCAATCGGGCCGAAAAAATACCGATCTGATACAGCATCGGCAACTTCCCAGCCATCCGTACCTTTGCAATACACCCATGCCTCGCCTTTTGTATCGTACTTCGGGCGTCCTGCACGCCCCAGCATCTGATGCACTTCCATGACGGGAAGCGGGCGACTCATACCGTCATCCCATCGCTTGAGGTCGCGAACCAAAACCCTCCGTGCAGGCAGATTGACACCAGCGGCAAGGGTCGGCGTTGCTGTAAGCGCCACCAAGAGTCCTTCCTTGAAGGCCGATTCAACCTCTTTGCGTTGGGCGTGGGTCAGTCCAGCATGATGAAAGCCAACACCTCCCTCTATGCACGATGCCAGTTGTTCTGCAAGATTGGATTGGTTTCTCCCCGTCAAGTTTTGGGCCAAAGCCTTCAGTTGTTCAAGACGTTGAGGTTGTTCCACTGCCAGACGTTTCTTGACACGCTTCGCAAGATTGTTTGCCTCAGATTGAGCACTCCGTCGCGTACCTACAAACATCAACACCTGACTTTCTTGGTCAAGCCCATCACTCACGACACTCCAAGTTGGATGACTTTTGAGGCCTTCAAGTCGGCGAGGCGGACTCAATGAAGCAGGGCCATCCTCATCTCCAGGTGTCTGAACTTTTCGAGGCTCGACATGGAAATCGTGGAAGGTGGCGTACTCCAAGGCCACAGGTCGCCAGTCAGACACCACCAATTGTGCATCCAACCATGCTGCGAGTTGAGGCGCGTTTCCTACCGTCGCAGAAAGGGCAATCAGTTGGGCTTCGGGTTTGATGTGGCGAAGCCGAGTAAGGTTCACTTCAAGGGTTGGCCCTCGTGTGGCATCGTTCATCAAGTGGAATTCATCGGCGACAACGCAGCATAGGTCGCTGACCAATTCAGGTTGATGTCGCAACAGTGAATCGAGTTTTTCCGATGTGCACACCAAGAGGTTGCATTCTTTGATGTTCTTTGCTTCTGAGGATGCGTCCCCGATTCCCAACCCTACAGAGAGCCCGAGGGCCTTACCAATAGCCGAGAGGTCCTCGTACTTCTCCATCGCCAAGGCTTTCAGCGGAACAATATAGATGGCTTTTGAACGGTCGTGTCCTTCACTTAATCGTTTGATCATTCCCATGTAAGCAAGAAGCGACTTGCCGGATGCGGTTGGAATTGCAACCAGTGTGTTGCGACCCTCCAAAATGCTGGGAATCGCTTCAGCCTGCGGCGGATGGAGGGTTGATATTCCCCACTCGTCCTTGAAAAATCGCAACAACCTTGGAGGCAGGTTCAACGCTGAAACCTGACGTTGACTGGCCTCCATACATGCACATTCTGGCCAGCGGTTCAAAAGGACAGCGGCCGAACCTCAAGGCCGACATCCATAAGGCCCACCAATGCATGGTCCAACCATGAGCGATGATATGGAGTCCTTGGTGGAGGAACGCCTGTCGGTGTTTGACGACGAGCCTGACTTGAACGACTGGGTCGAAGTCATGTGCGGGGCCGCCATGGTCGTGTTGGGCGTGTTTCATCTTGTTGAACCAGGCGAATTGGTCGACGCCAACATCATGCGCTGGTTCTCTGCGGCCATTGTCGCTGCCGGTGCCGTTTGGGCAGGCCATGGGTTGAAGGATATGGCAGTCAAAGAGGTCCGTCGCTCCATCGCCTTACTCGACATGGCCGAAGGTTCGAACGGCGTGGATACTGGCTTGATCCGAGATGTCTTGATGCACCAGGAGGCATACAGGGATTTCTTGGTCCATGCCTACGATTCGGCGTGGAAAGACGGCGTCATCACCGATGAGGAACTACGAGAACTCAAATCCTTCCAAAAGGCCCTAGGAATCAGTGACGAAGCAGCCGCAGATATCAATGTAAAGGCGGCCATCAAGAGTGCAGCGGCTGACGGTGAAATCACGGCCTCGGAAGCAAAATCGATTGACGAAGCGGCAAGGGCAGCCAACATGACGCCCGAGCAAGTCAATGAAGCCCTCAGTTCTGAACTTGAAAAGCAAGGGTCAAACTGAGTTCACTTCCACTGGTTTCCGCTTCGTCGGAACGACTCAGCGAGCCTCTGTGCGTTCAATGAACGTCGTACTTCCATGGTGGTTGCGACAACGCCGAGCAACAGTCCAGACCACATCAACAGTGCTCCATATGGCAGTAGCCCCATAGCATTACGAACATCCCACTGGGGCGGTAGGTCACGAACATCAAACCCATTCGAGGCTGAAAAAGTCACATCGAGCAAATCGAGGTCACAGTCGCAAAGACTGATGGAAATCCTTTCAGGAAAGAGCGAACCTTGCAAGCGTACCCAATCGGAAGCGGTAATGCTCTCGGGTCGTGTGCCCCATGCTGGCGCGGCGAAGGACCCTGCTGCTTGGGTTTCCACCATCGTGGTATCGATATGGAAGACGGACGATACGGGGACTTCATCAACCACGAGCAGGGCTTCAAGCATCAGCAAATCCAACAACAGCGAGCGTCCAGCGAGCAGGATGAAGCGTATCGTTTGGCTCTCCAACATACCCTCGCCCGTAGGCTGCGTTTGCCCTTTGGCTACCTGTCCGAAAATGAGTTGGTCGAGACGAAGACGCTCAAGTTCGGGGACGACGAGTTGCCATCGTCCATCTTCGAGAGGAAGCGCTTCATCGATCGTGAGTTTAAGTTTCAACGATTCGCCATCAAGCATACCCCAGGTTGCTCCAGTATGGGTGTAGAGTGTTTGCTCTGGAACACCCTCTGCAGAGACGTCCCAGAGTTGTTGCAACCGCATCTCGATGAGGTCATCCACCGTGATTTCATCAGCGTGCTGTACCTCGTCCGCCATGGCCCATAACGGATGGATGACACCACCCACCATGAGCAAGACCACGCCCGGTACAAACATACCAAAACGTAGCCCGTAGGAAGTGGTGGGGCGGAAAGCCATCAACAACAACACTCCCAACATGACCAAGGAAATGAGCAACAAGGCCAAGCCCTGGTCATGCAAAGTGTAGGGGTCGTTGAGGTCACCCAGCAGAGCAGCCCCTTGAGGGTAAAAACTCGCCGAACCAAAGGTGCTCGGGTCGGAGGGACCCATACTTTCGTAGCCGAAGGCCCCCGACCAGGTGTAGGCTTGCACCTTCTCAGGTGAACCGTGCATGCACAGCGTGTAATCACCCGTTGCAAGAGCACGCCATCGGTAGGTGATGCTCAAGGAGAGCCCGTCATCATCGACGAGCACTTCTGGTGCCGGTGCTCTTCGACCAGCCTGCGTAACCAAATCTGGAACGGGATGCGGTTGTTCCAACTCAATGGGTACTTGGTCCCACTCAACCATCAACCGAAGGACTTCGTGGGTTTCGACTTCAAACAACCAGCAATCGTGATCCGCCCCTACCAAAGCACCACGATGGATGTCTTCAAACGACGTTGCACGAGGCTGGCTGGTGGACGAAGGTTCGTCCACATCCACAGCGTTTGGGTCAATGGACCAAGGGACATCAACGGTCAATTGCGAAGCCCCTCGCATGAAAAGCGTCCATGTCCCTGGACGGTCCAATGTAACAGAAAGAAGCAAACGGATGGGTTCATCAGACCAGAGGACACGTCCCTCACTCAAGGTGAGAGGTTCGTTCTCCAACCTGTAAGGAGAGGGGGTTGCCTCTGGAAATGAAGAGGCTTCAAAGGTCCATGTGTTGACATTTTGCCCGAGGACCAAGCGAACCTCAAGTTCTGGGCGGAAGAAACTCCCTGCCTCGGTTTGATGGCGAAAATCAACTTCGAGAAGAGCCAAAACATCCGGCAGCAGCGCCACGTGTCCTTGAGGCGGGTCAGCTGAGAACTCAAACGTCACCGTCTCCTGCTGAAACAGGTTGGCTGATGACTGGCCTGAAACCGTTTCTTCACCAACAGGTGTGGGCGTCAAGACGCAATCGTTGTCCGCCCTGCATGACAGGAACAACTCGCCTCCTCCCTCTTCAGAGGTTAGCCCTGCAGAAACCATAGCATGGCCAAAAGGTTGGACCAAAGAAAACAGGAAAACGCAGAGGAAAAGGACGGCGCGTACCTTCTGCATCGTTCTCCTCACCGTTTGCACCAAGAAGCCCACCTATTTCATTGGGCGTCTTGCAAGTGAACATCAACCAAAACACAACGACAGGTTCGGCAAACATACCGGCCAGCGCCCCTTCGTTGACGAGGGAACTCCTTGCTGCATTGCGGGCATTTCCACAACCACGAGGCACGAGAGAAACGCATGGCGTGTGTGAAGGAAGGTCCTCGTTGTGAGCCAGCCACATCCGGCCAAGAGGCTTCAAGGGCTCTGAACTCAGCATCATGTGCTCGCCAACCCAGCGCGTGGAGAAACTCGTGATAGAGAACGAAGGTTGCGTAATCCCTCCACGATGGGTCCAACAAAGCAGGGTGCAAGTCCACTGTTTTGACCGTTAACGCGCCGTCTGTTCCGCGTTCCCATCGCGTGACACCATGACGCTGGGTTGCGGTTTTTTTCAACAACCCAAGTTGAACCTCGTGAAGCGTCTCGAGCATACCTTCGTGAACAAACGGCATCAAAGCCATGCCGTTGATGACCGTGCTTCGCATCCCCTCAAGGATGGTGAGTTGCTCTGAATTGGCTCGAACCACAACCAACCCTCAAGACCATCGGTGGTAGGCGGGATGACCTTCTTTAACCGCAACAAACAACCCGCTTCCAGAGGCACAGACCTTTCCACCCGCCTCCAAGGTCAGTTCAACGGTTGCTCGGTCATCAAACAATTCCTTCACATGGCCGGTCACCGTAAGTGGTTGATCCACGGGCGTGGGCCTTCGTAACTTGACCTCGTAACTGGCCGTTACGGTGCACGGAGGCTCCGAAAGCCCTTGTGCGTCCATCAGAGCCACGGCCGCAGTCCAATTGCCGTGGCAGTCAAGCAGTGTTCCGATGATGCCCCCGTTGACCATTCCAGGAAAGGCTTGATGGTGCAATTCGGGTTGAAATTCCATAATCAGTCCACCATCAACGCGATGCGAATCGATTTGCAAGCCTTGTTCATTGGCTGGACCACAGCCAAAACAAATGGAAGACGGCGCATAGGTTCGTTGAACACCCAATTCGGTCATGGGCCACCTTGAACGACGACGCTTCTTGGTTCTTACCTCCGTTTTTTAGCGGAGTGTTGATGACTGAGGCTCGCATGCAAGGGGCATGGCCGCGCGGAAGGAGAAATCCGTTCGCAAGGTTCGGGTTGCCCATGAATTGCCCAAACGTCGTAGAATGGCCATCGATGAGGCCATGAAGGCGCACCAAACCGAAGATCGACCTGAGTGGGACAGAACCTCAGAATGGACGGATGTGCGCTTTTATCGAAAGCGCATCAAGCCGGGAACCCTACGCACCATTCCGTTGCCCCTGCTCGATGTCAACCTTGGCGATCGTTGGCCCGTGCCTGTGACCATTATCCATGGCTCCCGTCCCGGCCCTTGCATCACCATTCTGGGCGGCATCCATGGCGACGAACTCACTGGCCCCTCAGCATGCACACACCTGTTGAGCAACGCTTTCACCGATTCCGGCAAACCCCTTGACCCGAAAACTCTGGCAGGAACCTTGCGCATTGTTCCGGTTGTCAACCTCCCTGGTTATCGCATGAAATCACGATACTTTCCAGACGGAAGAGACCTCAATCGTCAGTTCCCTGGCGACCCTTCGGGGTCGACCACAAAACGGGTGGCTGACCAAATTTGGAAGCATTTGGTTGAGGACAGCGACGCCATTATCGACCTCCACAGCGCTGCAAAAGGCCGCATGAATATGCCACAAGTACGTGTCGACCTCACTCATACAAGTTCATACTTACTTGCGAAATCCTTCGGTATAGAAATCCTTCTTGATTCCATCCCACCACGAGGAACGCTTCGCCGAACGGCCAACGAAGCCGACATCCCTGTCATCACCTACGAAGGTGGTGGAGCAGATTTCCTGGGAGACCAATCTGTCAAAGTTGCCGTGCATGGTATTCTCAACACCTTGCGTTCCATGCGCATGGTTCCCGGCAACCCTCAACGCCCAAAGTTCAGAATCATGGCGAGCGGTTCCATATGGTTGCGAGCAGCAGAAGGGGGCCTCTTGGACATGTTTGTCTCGGCTGGAAGCATCATGCGTGAAGGTGAAGTGGTTGCGACCATCTCAGACCCAGCCACACCGGGCATGACCGTTGATATCGTCGCGCCTGAAGATGGCCTTATCATTGGCGCAGCGACCAATCCGTTTACGGCCGCAGGGATGCCCGTTGGCCATTTTTTGCCCATCGCCAAGCACTTTTCCTTGCTTGAAGAACAAATCGACGCCGCCGGCCACTTCATGGTCAATGGAAGTCAAGAAGACAAGGTCTGGCGAGAAGAGCACGAAATCAGCGAAATTTCCCTTGAAGGTGAATGGAGCGGTGGGGGCGTTGACTCCGAATGGATTGGGTCAAAAATCACCAACGATGAGAAGGAATTCGAAGAAGAAGATGCTTGATTACTGCCCTGAAAAGGCAGCAACTTCGGCATGAATCTCCTCATCCAACATGTTTCGCTTTTGACTCTTGGCGATTTCAAAGAGGTGAGCCACCAGTTCATCACTCGCTTCTATGCCATTCTGTTCGAGCCACCAAACGATGTTCGAACGTCCAGACATATGGCCGATACGAATTACTTGCTTGAGTCCAAAGTCACCAGCAGGAACGCCGGAATAGACACGGTCCGCCAACCAGTGATCGCCTTTTCGCATGGCTTTGATGACGGCTGAGGCGTGAACGCCAGTACCGGTTTCAAAGGCGTCTTCACCGAACACTGGATAATTGCGAGGCAAAGGCACCTCAATGTATTCATTGGCCTTCTGCATGTAGGTATCCAGCAACGTCAAATCGTTATCGATGACACCCATGAGCTTCAAATTGACCAGGGTTTGGTCAAGTGGAGCGTTGCCAGCACGTTCCCCTACGCCAAGGGCTGTCCCGTGAATCACATCGGCGCCTGCTTCAACGGCAGCGATGTTGTTGGCTACGCCGAGACCCCGGTCCTGATGGCCGTGCCAGTTCACTTCAATGTCCCGGCGTTGGTAACCAGCATCTTTGATGACCTCCTCGTCGATGAAGGCCAAGAGTTTCTTGACACCGTTCGGCGTAACATGGCCGCACGTATCGCACACACAAAGGCGCCGGACGCCGAGTTCCATCGCCCGCTGATAGATCATTTTGACATCTTCAGGGTTGGACCTGGTCGTATCCTCGGTGACGAACATCACGGGAACATCGTTCTCAACGGCGTAAGAGACCGCAGCCTCCATCGTTGACATCAGTTTCTCCATGGTCCAACCTTCGGTGTATTGACGGATGGGGCTGGTGCCGAGGAAAGCAGAGGCTTGGATGGACATCTCGTGCTTCGCTTGCATCTCAACCAGTGGCTCAATATCGCTCATTAAGGTACGAACGGCTGCGCCAGGTCGGATGTTGTACCCGTTGTCTTTGATGTGCGTGAGCATGGCGTCGATGTGATCTCTGTGAAACGGCCCAGCACCCGGCAATCCGAGGTCCACTTTCTGTATGCCCAACTGCTCCATGTACCCCAGCAACTCAATCTTTTGTTCAATCGTGGGGTTGCGGGCACTCGGACTTTGCAATCCATCACGGAGTGTCTCGTCATCAAACCAAACACCATGGGGATGGTTTGAGGCGTTGCGCTTGAAGTCGTACTCCACCGTGTTCCAATCGTAAATGAGTGAACGCTCGTCCATGAAATTTCACCTGCGAGAACGAGTGGCCCCCGCAACCTTGGAGAACACCCCTTCCCGTTTCAATGCGTCGCTTTCTTGCGGTGGAGAAGCGTCTCATGGTTGTGAACCAAGTGACCTATTCCTCTTCGCCTGATGCAGGAGGTTCTCCGCTCTCATCCTCGTCATCCGGGTCAAGCAACGACGCTGACACGCGAGATGAGAAGATGATTTCATCCATGAAACCACCTTGTTCTTTATCACGAAGTTCCATCACACGGGTGCCACGTGTGGCTTTCCCGGTGGTTTCCTTCGTTTGGTCAATACGAATACGGATCATCATGCCGGACTTGGTCAGCAAGAACAAGTGGTCATTCAGGTCGGGGATGGTGCGAACGCTGATGATGCTGTCCTCGTGTTCTTCGTCGAGCTTCATCGTTCGAACGCCCTTCGCACCTGGGTTGGTTAACCGATAACCATCGGTCATCATCTTGAGTTGCCCCTCCTCATCGAAACGTTGGTTTCCTTCTGCATCAAGGTCCGGAATCTTCTGAGAGGTTCCCAAACGGCTGCGTTTCGCCATACCATACTTGGAAATGGTCAAAATGTGTTCATCAGGGCTCAGCATCGCGACCATGCCGGCGACGACACCGCCTCCAGAACCTTTGCGGTCAGCGACCTTGATCCCGTAGACGCCACCTGAGACCCGTCCCGATGCTCTGATGTCACCGCAACGGAACCGAGAGGCGTATCCCGTGGTCGATATCATGACGATGTTATGGTCATTGGTGGCCGAACGTACATTCACCAACGAATCCCCTTCGAGTTTGAAGCGCAGTGCAAATTTCCCATTTCGGTTGATTCGCACGTATTCTGCAAGTGCCGTTTTCTTGATGAGACCCAGTTTTGTTGCAAACATCAGATAGTGGTTCTCTGGCTCATCCAACAGTTCTCGTGAAAGCGGCAAAATGCTCACGATGTTTTCGTCTTCACGAAGGCTGTCCAGCAAGTTGCGAATGTGGCTGCCTCTTGATTGTCGGCTGCCGAGGGGAGTTTCCCATGCCTTCAGACCGTAGACCCGCCCTTGGTCAGTGAAAATCAGCAGTCGGTCCTTGCTGAAACACGTCGTGATGAGTTGAGGGGTATCCTCGCTCTTTGTGGTGACGCCCTTGAGACCTCGGCCTCCTCGGTTTTGGGTGCGGAAGGTCTCAACGGGCGTGTGTCGGATGTAGTTATCTTCACTGAGGGTGATGACGATGGCTCGCTCCTCAATGAGGTCTTCTCGGTCCATGGACAAGGGCATTGGGTCTATGAATGACCTTCGCTCGTCACCGTGCCGGTCAACCAACTCAGCAAGTTCCTCCTTGAGGATGTTTAATCGCCGCGGACGAGAACCCAAAATATCCTCAAGGTCGGCGATTTTCAATTTGAGTTCCTCCCATTCAGCGACAACATTAGCCACATCCAACTGACTCAACTGATACAGACGTCGCTCGGCGATTGCTTTTGCTTGGGCTTCGCTGAAATCAAAGGGCGTAATGCCAGCCATCGTCTCGTCACCGCGAAGTACGGACTCAAACTGTTCACGGCTTGTGCTGGCTTTTCCTGCAGCAACCACGTCATCAATTCGATCCTGGGCTTTGACCAGTCCTTCGAGAATGTGAGCACGAGCCTGAGCTTTTTCGAGGTCAAACACCGCACGTCGCTCAATGACCGATTCCCGATGTGAGACATACGTATGCAACATCGTTGCGAGGTTCAACAACACAGGACGGCCGTCCAAGATGCCCATCATGTTCGCTGAATAAGACTCTTGAAGACGGCTGGATTTGAACAGTTGATTCAGTACCGCATGGGGGTCTGCGTTGTTTTTGACCTCAATGACCACGCGAATGCCTTCTTTGGAAGACTCGTCGCGAATATCCCTGATTCCAACCACGGCCTCTTTGTTGACCAAGTCAGCGATTTGGACCAACATGTCCGCTTTCTTGACCTGATACGGAATTTCATGAACAACGATGCGCTTTCCCCGTTCGTCATCAAACACTTCGCACTTTGACCTGACATGAAAACGCCCCTTTCCTGTCGCATACATGTCAATGATACCATCCAGGCCGTGGACGCTTGCCCCAGTCGGAAAATCTGGCCCCTTGATGTGCTCCATGTACTCATCTATAGAGATGCGAGGCATGCCTTCTTCACCTGAAGCAAGAATCGCATCCACATGGAGGTTAACGGCACCAGCCACCTCCGTAAGGTTGTGGGGTGGGATTCTCGTTGCCATACCGACAGCAATTCCATCGCTTCCGTTGAGCAAAAGATTAGGGAGACGAGCGGGGAGCACCGTGGGTTCTTGCTCAGAATCATCAAAATTCGGTTGGAAATCGACCGTATTTTTGTTGATGTCATCCAGCATGTGTTTTGCGATACGATCCAATCGACTCTCTGTGTAACGCATAGCAGCAGGTGGGTCGCCGTCAATGGAGCCGAAATTTCCTTGACCATCAACCAACGGATAGCGCAACGAAAATTCTTGGGCCATACGAACCATGGTGTCGTAAATTGACTGGTCGCCGTGCGGGTGGTATTTCCCCATGACTTCACCAACTGAACGGGCGGATTTGCTGAATTTTTTGTCAGAGGTGTGACCACCTTCAAACATACCATAGAGCACACGCCTGTGGACGGGCTTGAGGCCATCGCGTGCATCGGGCAAGGCCCGGCCAATGATGACGGACATGGCGTAATTGATGTAGGAATTCTTCATCTCGGTGTTGAGTGAATGGTTGAGAATAATCTCACCGCTGCTGGTGGCGCCTTCATCTTGCTCATTGGCTTCATCTTCAGATGTCAAGGTTGGTCACCTCCTTTGCGTACCGCTCGATGAACGCCCGGCGTTCAGGAACATCTTCGCCCATCAATGTCTCAAACATGCGATTGGTCTCTTCTGCTTCTCGGACCGTGACTTTGAGCATGGTTCGGGTAGCAGGATTCATGGTCGTCTCCCACAACTGTTCGGGATTCATCTCACCAAGACCCTTGTAGCGTTGAACGCCGATTTTGGTGGCGGCGTTGTCGCTTCGCAACTCGTCGATCAAGCGGTCTCGTTCTTCATCGCTGTAGGCGTAGCGGTTGATCTTCCCTTTTGATAGCTGATAGAGGGGCGGCTGAGCGATGTAAACGTGCCCTCCTTCGATTGCAGGTCGCATAAAACGCCACAAGAACGTGAGCATGAGCGTGCGAATGTGAGCGCCGTCAACATCAGCATCTGTCATGATAATGAGTTTGTCATAGCGCAATTTCTCGGTATTAAACGACCCTTCGTCATCGGGATTGTTGCCCACGCCAGCCCCAAATGCTCGGATCATGGTTTGAATCTCTTGATTTTGGAACACCTTCGCAACATTGTGCATTTGTCTCTCCACATTCAAAATCTTCCCACGTAGGGGCAAAATGGCCTGTGTTCGCCGATCCCGGCCGGTCTTTGCTGAACCGCCTGCGGAATCACCCTCAACGAGGTAAATCTCGCATTCTTTCGGATTTCTGGACTGGCAATCGGCCAACTTTCCAGGTAGTCCACCACCTTCCAGGACCCCTTTTCGGCGGGTCAAATCGCGAGCCTTTCGGGCCGCTTCACGAGCTTTGGATGCGAGAACAGCCTTGTCAACGATTTGTTTGCCGATGCCCGGATTTTCCTCAAAATATTCGTTGAGTTTTTCGTAAACAACAGTCTGAACGATGCCAGCGACTTCGCTGCTGACCAATTTATCCTTGGTTTGTGAGGAAAACGACGGGTCCGGATGTTTCACACTGACGATAGCCGCCAGGCCTTCACGCACGTCATCTCCTGAGAGTCCGTCGTTTTTCAACAGGTTTTTCTTTTTCGCGTAACCGTTGATGCTGCTTGTGAGTGCCCCCCTCAAGCCTGAAAGATGCGTCCCTCCATCTCTGTTGCGAATGATGTTGGTGTAGCAGAGGATGGATTCGCTAAAGGCGTCGGACCATTGCAGCGCTAATTCAACGGTAACAGGCCCTTTTTCTATTTCTTTTTCGCCCGTAATGATGATCGGTTCGTCATGCAACGTTTCGCGACGTGCGTTAATTTGCTTCACGAACTCAGAAATACCGCCTTCGTAATGATGCTCAACGGTGTGCTCTTCATCGCTGCGCTGGTCGCTGATGACGATTTTCAGCCCCGCGTTCAAAAACGAGGTTTCTTTCAGCCGGTTGTCGATTTGGTCAAAATCAAATTCCAGGATATTCGTGAAAATAGTCGTGTCCGGTTTGAAGGTGATGAGGGTGCCGGTATCGTTACAAGACCCTATTTTGTCAAGCTCTGAAACACGTACGCCTGCTTCAAAGCGTTGTTTGTAAACGGTGCCGTCTCGATGAATGACAACTTCCATCCATTCGGAAACGGCGTTGACGGCAGAAACGCCAACGCCATGGAGGCCACCACTGACTTTGTAGGAACTATTGTCAAATTTACCACCGGCGTGAAGCTTGGTCATGATGACCTCCGCTGCTGAAATGCCAAATTCTTCATGAGTGTCCACCGGTATGCCTCGGCCATAGTCCCTTACCGACAAGGAATGGTCGGCGTGAAGGGTCACTTCCACGAGGTCGTTGTAGCCTGCTAAATGTTCGTCAACTGAATTGTCAACCACTTCCCAAATGCAGTGGTGCAAGGCAGAACCGTCATGGGGATCTCCCAAGTACATCCCAGGTCGTTTTCGGACTGCTTCAAGCCCCTCAAGGACCTGAATGCTGCCTGCATCATAATCGTCGGCCATGCGAATCACCAAGAGGGTGTAAAAAGACGTGAGAATCGGTGAACTGCGGGCGATTTTGCCTTGCGTAAACCTCTCTGTCCTCCTACAAAATAAAGACCATTTGACAGGGTATAAACATACCCCTCGCAGCGGACCAAAAACGACGTATTGCGAAGAAGTTCTAAGGCTCGGAAAGAAGAAAATTCCATTGGAGGTTCCTGTGTATACAGCCAAAACTCCAACGTGGCCCTGACACGCGCATCAGAGCATCCGAAGCGTGAGCGTTAAGAAGAGAGCGCGGGTGGGCGAAGCATGTCTGGGCCAAAAGTATGCGTTTCGCTGGATGGTACCACTGTGAAAGAAATGGCCGACGAAGCGGCCCGAGCAAATTTGGCTGGCGCCGATTTTGTCGAAGTCAGATTTGACCGCTTGTACCTCAAGCGACCTGAGCCTCAAGAAATTGAGGATGAAGAAGGCGAAATCAAGCGAGTTCTCGCACCCGAAGACGAGTGGCCAGTAAGGGAGATGGCCGAAATTGATGTTGATGAATCCATACAATCTCTCAAAGAAAGCATACCCCTTCCCGTAATTTTCACCGTGCGCTCACGCGAAGAGGGTGGGCATTACCCCAGCAGCGAAGAAGACCGATGTGGCGTACTTGAGAAGGCGATTCAATCTGGCGTCAACACCGTGGACGTAGAACTCTCCATTGAAGCATCTCAACGGGATTCTTTGCTCGAGATGGCGACTTCCAAGAAGGTCAACGTCATCTCCTCTATCCACAACACCTCGACCACCCCCAGCGCTGAGGACTTGGTCAGCATGGTCAACGAACATTCGGTTGAAGGGCAGATCTTCAAATTCTGCGGCACAGTCAATGACCACCAAGACGCCCTCCAAATCGTTGAAGCCAGTTACGAATTGAAAGACTCCAAGCATTCTTTTTCCCTCATGGCGCTCGGCAATGGCGGCGACTGGGCCCGTTTGCACGCCCCTGTACTTGGACAAGCTTTGGTGTACGCCACGCTACGTAACGAGTTCAAACTCTCCAACAAAGGTCTGGTGAACATCCGCGACCTCAAAAACGCCTGGACCCTGATGGAGTACTGATTTACTCTCCTTCCGGCGTTGTCTCAACAGAAGCCTGTTCGAGATGCGGTACACTCCCTACAGATTCCTTGACGAGATTCGTTTGGAGTCCAGCTTCAAGATAGCGCTTGTTGAGCACCAGAGGTGCGATCAAGGCCCCAGCCAAGAGTCCAAAGAGAACCAATGGGACCGTCCATGTTGGGAATATGGCTGAGCGTTCTTCGGGCAACACCGTAACATCGGCAATGACCACGCGGTGAGGGGCATCAGCGTCGTTGTCATGCGTGTTGTCCCATGTATCAATCACGAGGTAGAAATCCTGCCACTCATTGGGGCCAATGAACGACTTGTAGACCTCAGGCCCGTCCATAGAAAGAGAAAATGTCACTTCCGAGCGTTGTTCGTATTGGTGAACATCACGATACGATTGCCATCCGGTCGGGTCAAAACTTCTCCATTCAGGAGGAATATCGCTCAAAGCATTCTCCTCGCCGTCACCAAATCCTCCGTCCCAAAACCACCAACCTCCATGCATCATACGATAGACTTCTTCGTACCGCTGATACTGGGAACTGGTCATGAGGTACACATCAGCATTAACAGGTGAAGATTCGTTGTTGGTTAAGGAAACCAACGATATGCAGAAGGTGGTGCGATGGGAGCTTGAGAGGTTCATACGAAGAGCTCCGACGCTATCATTGCCAATCTCCATGGTGATGTACTGACCTTGTTGAAGTGGCTTCAGGGTTGGAAGAGGCCAAGCGGGATTGTACATCCATGGGTCCTCTGGATGTAACTCAGGGTCAAAATCGCTGGACAACCCCCCCTCCGAGACTGGTTCTCTCGCTTTTCCATCCTCTTCAATCATCATTTCATCCTCATAATAAAACGGCATACCCCAAGAAGAAAACGGCACCAAAGCATGCCGTTGAATGGTTTCATTCCATGCGGTGTTGACAATCTCACCTTCACAAGCCTTGGCAGCTTGGGCGGGCGGTACGTTCAATGAAACCGACAGCAAAGAGACCAAGAGACCCAAAACCAAGAATTGGGCCGTTGACTTCATGCTCGCACCGTTGATTGCCTGCTGTAGGCGGTTTTAGGAGATTGCTCACCTGCGCCGCAGTGGGCGAACATAACCACTTTCTTCGTTACGCCGTTCATCTTTGGATAGAATCTTGGGCGCAGGAGGAGGTTGATGGTGGTCCATGCCGAGCAATCCGCCTTGAGATTCAACATGCTCAATGTCGGTGTAGGTTTCGGCAGCTTCCTTTGCTTCTTCCTCGAGTTCGGTTGGCTCACGCATGACCAACCAACCCAAAATCAAGGCAACAACGATGAGGGCGACAAAGGTAGCCAGTTCAGAACCTGCATCAGCTAGCCAGGATTTCCATTCATCTGCACTGAAGTCAGAGAGGGAGGGAGGCCCTTCCGGTTCAGGAACGACTTCAATATCCTCTGTGAGGGTAGCACATTGACCCATACCATCGCAAACTTGTACCAGCACCGTGTAATAACCAGTTTCAGCCCAGGTGTTGATGGTTCTGGTGGTTGAGCCTGCTATGGGCGTGACCCAATCGTCGGCCTCATCACCGTTTTCATCCAGATCAACTTCAATATCAAAGTCCCAGCGAACGCTGTACTCTGTGCCGATGCGCTCGTCTCGTTCGCTGATGGAACCATCTTCAACATCGAGGTCACGGTAGATTTCCATGTCGCTGCCGACTTCGTAGTCATGGATATCGGCATCGAAAGAGGCTGATGAGCCACTGAAGATGCTTTCAGGGACGAAAATGGCGCGCACTTCTGGTGGGTGGTCAACAACCACTGTGAAGGTCGCCCTTGTGACATCACCTGTACCAAATCCATCTCTCACAGTCAACGAAACGGTGTAGACTCCAGGAAGGTCATAGGCATGCCATGGTGATGCACTGTGTTCAAGTGGTGTTGCGTCGCCGAAATCCCATGTATATTCGACCAGACCGTTCCATTCAGGTGAACCTGTTTCAAAGGGAACATACTTTCCTTCGAACTGCCGATCTCCATCCCGGGTACCGTCTGAATCAAAGTAAAGAAGCCGATTTGGTGCCGTGACAACAGCACCGTCCTCGTTGAATGTATGGGACCAATCGTCCGGCGTGGACCCTTCCGGGAACACGGTGGAGGTGGTGATCAGTTCACCGTCCAGCCAACCATCCAAAATCCTGACCTCAATGATAGGGAGTGGATTGGCAATGCGGACGGTCATTGTTCGTGGGAAACTCTGAACACCTTCTTTGTCGGTGACGACCAGCGTCACGGTGTGTTCTCCAGGCGTGGTGAAACTGTGCGTCACTTGAGGTCGGTCTCCGAAGGTGCCGTCAGAAAACGTCCAATTCCATACCTCGATGTCGCTGGAGTCACCGACCAAACCGTCAGGGTCCTGACTGTCCAAACCATCAAAGACATACGCTGTGTCAACTTTACCGTCTTCCTCACGGAAATCGATTTCTCGCGAACCCATCGCCGAGAGCGTCCGTACATCAAACGTTGCAACCGGGATTTGATTGAGAACCACGACGGTCATCATGGCGGTTGATTCACTACCGTCGTCATCCATGACCGTCAACATCACCGACTTGTTTCCTGGCGTGTCCCAAGCGACGATTGGATTTGAATCGCTGCTGGTTGTCGCGGAGAAATCGTCGGTCCGAACAGGAGTACCTCCTCCCAACCGAACACCATCTGTAAACGTCCAAAGGTGACTTACCAACTCGCCATCATCGTCTTTGAATACATCAGGCATCACCAAAGGCGTGTAGGTCAGCGTGGTCAACGTGTCCGTGAAAATTTGGTAAGGAATACGGTTGTTGATGTGAACGAGAATCGTTTTGCTCCCAATGTTGATGCCATCCGAAACCGTAAGAGTCAGGTTGAAGGTTGCATTGACGCCATCAATGTCGTTCCATTCGTGCTGTTGAGAGTAAACACCAACGCCCCCACTGCTCGTACCGTCTCCCCAATCCCATTGGAATTCAAGGTAGTCCAGCGGCACGTTATCTGCGGTGCGACCCGCAGAGAACAAAATACGCTGACCGGTCAAGAGTGTGATCTCTTGGTCAATGACGACATTGTTCACGGAGATGATGGGGACTGGTGGAGAATCATCGGAGACGTTGATGAGGTGAACTTGAGTTTCAGACCATGTCCCGCCTTGGTCTTTTACACGCAAAGTAGCGTTGAAGGACCCGACTGCAGTATAGGAGCGAAGGGGTGATTTGAGGTTGGATGAACCGTTGTCTCCAAAGACCCAAGCATAGGCGGTTGGAAGGTCAAGATACGGCAGACTGTTGTTGTCCAGCGACAGACCCCATGCGTCAAAACCACCGCCAAGGAACTGGATATTTTCCCAGGTTTGAACGTCGTTCATCGAGACGGTTCCGTTCGCCACTGGTTTCATGTTGTTGAGCAGTTGAGGCGAGGTTTGCAAGGTGTCAACAACATCCCCAAGCATGTCTTTCATGACCAGCTCAAAGGCATACTGGTCAGTCAATGGTGCCGTGAAGAACACTTGACCGGGCACATCTACGCCACCGCCTGCTGCGATACGGTCGGTGGTGGTGTCAACGATTTGTCCTGCTCCATCTCGTACGATGATTTCAATGTCAAGGTCTTCAAAGAACGCGTTCGAAAGGACACCGTAATTGATGTTGACCGTGTCATCCACGCCATCGCCGTCTCGGTCAGAGAGCACCGTGTTGTTGAGAGAGAGCGTGGCGGGTGAAGTGATGCGTGCTGCCTCAACGCTCACCACGCCGGTTGGATAGGATGGCCCACACGAGGTGTAGTCACAATCGGCGACGGTGCTGGCATACCAGGTGATGACCCAAACCTCGTCGGTGAGATTGCCGAATCCAGGGACAAGTCCAGTAGCGATATTGTTCACGAAATCAAGTTCGGTGACGCTCCAGAGTCCATCGGTGGTGGCTTTGCTCACAATCACGCCCTCAAATTGGCTCCTGTCCGCTGTCAAACGCAGCGTAAGGGGAGCCGGTGACGCTGCGCCGGGTGTGAACTTGAACGAGCGAATGCCCCAACCTTCGAGCGTGTTGGCGGTTGATGACCAAGGTCCTGACCAATCGCTGTTGGTTTCTGTGGGTTGAGCACGACAGAACGCACCTCCAGTGCAGACTGGGTTCAAATCCAAATTTGGATAGCCGTAAATCCCTTGGTCGGAGTCCAGCGTAACGGCAATGCTGAAGTTAGCGAAAATCTCGTTCATGGTTCGTCCCAGTAGGCCCACTTGACCTGTCTGTGGCGATAGGGCGAGGTTTTCAACGCCACGCCCACCCGTTGCTGAATCTTGCACGAGTTGGCGAACAGCAGGTCCTCCACCGAGGTGCTCAGCAAGGTACATTGTAAACAGGTAACCTGCTCCGTAGTCTGCGATGCGTTGGTTCCACCAACGAACGGATTGCTCTGGAGAACCTGTCCAAGCGTTGACGTGCCCTCGTAGGGTTGAATCAGCACCAAAACAGAGGTAAATTGCAACGTCAGCGTTCCCTTCGTCGATCCATAGATTTTCGTACGGATCAAGGGCATTGTGAAGCAAATGTTCCAACTCGTGAGCAAGAATGGAACGGCCCCAACTCAAGGTGATGTCTGCGAAATCAACGAACACTGCTTCTCTTGAGCTGGCGAAAGAAGGGGCAAAATACCCGCCGGTGTTGTAGGCTCCGTCGATGTCGTAAATGATGATTTGAACCTGACAGTTGTTGTCAACATCAGGAGGGGCAAGCCCGCGGCCGTCTTGGTAATCTTTCCCGTAGTAAGTGGTCATCGTTGGATAAATCGTGGAATCCCATGTGCTCGCCAAATTGTTGAGCACCGTGGAGGTCAGCGTGCGGCCGCTCTGGACGATGAAAGCAACGCTTGTGGTGGTTTTGGCGACATAGGCTGCGATTTGCCCGCCTGCCGTGTTGACATTCAGCGTGTCACCTACCGAATGGGGGGTGCAGGCTCGGCCCGAAGAGCGGCCCATGGAAGGCTCAATGACCATGTCTTCAACGCCAGGGCGCCCTGCATCAATCCATGCTTGCCGCATGAAGGAAGTGGCAGAAACAACCGGTTCTTCTTCGTGAATAAACAAATACTCACTTCCTGTACTGGGGTCAAATTCATCAAGGTCGCCAATGATGATTCCACCCGCATTGTATGGGGTAGAGGAGGTGGTTGAATCTGTGGAGTTTGCGGCCGCATGGAAGAACAACGGTGCTCCGCTGGAAAACACCATCAGAAGCATGAATAAAATCGCAGGACTAGAACGCCGTTCCGACAAAACAATCACCATGGAGAATCGTAGGCCTGATTCCCATTTTGTCCAAGCAAAAGGAGGTATTTAAGAGTCCGTGGTGGAGGCATCATCATGCATCAACCGAGACCAACCACCCTTCGGTCAGGTCGAACCTTGTTGGCTGCGGTGATGCTAAGCCTCCTCATGGCTGCTCCAACGAGCGGTTTGGTCGGCGAGGATTGGGTGCATGACGAGAACACACGTTGCGATCAATTACCCTCCTTGGCCTTCAACGGGTCATTTGCGAATCTATCCGTACAATGGCAGGTCGATTTGGGACCAAGGACTCCAGGTTCAAACGCCTCACTCGCTTTCCGTGAACACCTCCAATCAACGCTTGAACCGCTCGGCTGGAACATGACACAAACCGTTCACACACGCCACGGAATGAACCTCACGAACGTTGAGGCAAGGTGGCACGGCACGCTAGAAGGCGCTGGCCAGGTGGTCATTTCGGCTCATTACGACTCTCGAAACATCGCTGACCGAGACAGCAACGAAAGCAACCGTAGCCTGCCAGTCCCCGGAGCAAACGACGGCGCCAGCGGCGCTGCCGTCTTGATGGAACTGGCTCGTCATGTCCCAGACCTCGCCCTCCCGTACGACGTGGTGTTGTTTTGGAACGATGCCGAAGACCAAAATGACAACTACACGGTTGGAGCCGAAGCGTGGGCTGAAAATTTGAGCGCTAGCGAAGTCGCGTCAACCCACGCGTTTGTCTTGCTCGATATGGTGGGAGATGCTGACCTTCAATTGCAAAACATCAACCCCGGAAACGATACGCTAAAGCAACGGATTGTGGACTTGGCGACCGCCTTAGGAATGGTTGCGGATAAGGAGGATTGCAACGGCACGCTCGGCCTTGACATCGTGCAATACGATATCGAAGTTGGGGTCCTCGACGACCACTACCATGCGCATGTGAGGAACATTCCCGCCATTGATTTGATGGACCCCGTGTATGGCGAACCAAAATTAGGGACCTTCGGCACATACTGGCACACCATGGAAGACACGCCGGACAAAGTCAGCGCTGAATCACTTGAATTGGTTGGGCGCTTGGTTGAACTTGGCCTTCGTACCGATGCATTTGTCAATATCAGCAACGAAGCCGAATCTCCATCAGACAACAATGATTCAATTCAACCCGGGGACGAAGCCCCGAACATCGCCTCAAGCAAACGCAACCTCTCCACAAGCATCCTCACGCCGCTTCTTGCCATGACGGTAGCCATCGCCACCACCAGTCGGAGGAAAAACCAATGATTCATATGCGCGGTAAAAATACCAAGAAGTATTATCCGCGCACGGTGTCGCATCAACGGAGGGGCTGACTTGGACGACGACCGAGACCGGCGAATGAAAGCGCTTCGGGCGCGGGTTCAAGCCAAAAAAGCGGCCGGTGCACTGCCCCATGAACCCGAAGAACTGGTTGTTTCCCTGGCGGAGACGTCTCCAACAGACCAAACGACCACAGTATCGAGCGACGACGAATGGTTTGACATGCTTGATAGGGATGCAGACCGGTGGCGGAACCTTGCAGCTACACTCATCTTCATCGGGAGTATTCTCGGCATCATCAGTGGCGCTCTGATCCTCCAAGGCAACCCAAGCGAGCTGCTCAACACCTCGCTCTTCGCCGAACAAGAATCGGTCGATATCTCCGGCACAGCCCTCGAAGATGTCGATGGCAGTGGCGTGGTCAATGTCTCCGTCGACCTCCTTGATTCGACGACAAGGGCGGTCCTCCAAAGCACCAAGACCGACGCTTTTGGCTATTTCACCATGGAAAATGTTCAGCAAGAAGTTCATATTATCGTGTTTTCAAAAGAAGGCTACGAAACGGTAGAACGGACCTTCATGCCAGACAACGTCGGCCTGGACCCCGTCACGATGAAGCCCGGCGATGGTGTCCGAAAGGAAAACGATGACCAAGCCATATCCGGATGGACATTGGACAACGCCGTGGGACTCTCAAGCGCCATCGGTCTGCTGACGGTAGGCACCGCCTTGGCGGGCATCCAAGCCTCGGTGGAAATCCGTCGAGGCAAACGCTACCGGCGCAGTCAATACCTTGCTGGCGTGGCGCTGTTTAGCCGCGGCCTTATTATCATTGGACCGGCCTTAATCTTGTTTGGTATGGTCGTCAATGTCTTTGCACGAGACGATTTTGAGGACCGGCGTGAGGACTGAGCATGTACTTGATTACCGTGGAGGGAGGCGACGGTTCGGGCAAAGGTGAAGCCGCTCGGATTCTGGGTGAACTGCTCCGTGAGTTTCCGTTTCCTGACGTGGTGATGACCCATGAACCTCGGCGACACAGTGAACTTGGCAAACTGGCGCTCTCCTCTGTGAAATTGGGTAACAAAACACCGCTTGAGGAAGCCGGTCTGTTCGCTGCAGACCGACTTGACCACTCGCATACCTTCATTCGGCCACATCTCGCTCGTGGCGCCATTGTCGTCTCAGACCGAAACATCCACTCCTCGTTGATTTACCAAGGCGTGGTTGGCGAATTGGGGCTCGAACGAGTCGCCAGCATGAATGCTGCCGCCATGATTCCGGACCTCGTTTTTTGGATTGATTGCGACCCCGAGAAGGCCATGAAACGTATCAAATCGGGTACGCTGCGAATGACAAGCCAAAAGCAAGAATACTTTGAAACTCAGGAAATCCAAACCACCATCCGAAGAGGATTTCATGACATGTTCACCACGGGTTCACTCATCCCTGCTCCATTCCATCAGTGTTGTGTGGTCGGGCCAATCATGAATGAAGGAGGATTGGACGATTTAAAATCAAAACTTCGGGCAGAACTTCGCCGTTTTTTCAACAAGAAACCTGCACCACTCAATGTTGACCGTGATGAAGTGGACCGTAATTTGCTCAGCGCCTTGGTGCATGACGTGAAGAAACAACGGCGCTTACCCGGGGCACCTCAGGAGCAATCTGCAATTCATATCGGCTGGCTTGGCGGAAAATCTCCGTCGGAGTGGATGCAAGATGCGGAAGACAATTGGCCCATTGATTCCGCCCAAGCCAACGATGTTCCCGCTTCTCCAATGGCCCACTCGTGCTGGTCTATTTTGGGAACTCTATCCCTCATGGTGGGGTCAAGTGAAGTCCCTCGCCTCCATGCATCGTTGGGGCCCGTCCGAATGGTAACACAGCGACACACGCAACGGTTGATCAAGTGGCTCTTGGCTGAAAACTGGGTCCATAAACAACAACACCACACGCCGTTTACAGATGCTCAACTGTTCAAATTGAGGGACGAGCGCCTCGGTTTCGCCAGACTGGCCCTGGCCATGTGGCCACTACGAAGTTCGCTCGCATCATGGAGGCGAGCCAATCCAAACCTCCCTTGGGAGCAAGCACTTTCCGATTTGTTTGAAACCGAAGATGGAAAGGAACTCTCAGCCGTACTGCGCAAAGCCGTTGACGACATCCATCATCGTTTGGCCATCCTTACCAGCGGCCACGAGGGTTGCCCGTTACCCACCACCGCAGCAGAATTAGAGGTGTGGTGGTCCATGCGACCACCGGCTCAAGCCTCTTCTTGAACAGCATCGGGCGACCGAGCAAGAACAAACGAAGCGTTGCCAGGAAGACTCACCTGACCTGCTCCGAGGAAGGCTTCAGCCCTTGCACTGAACATAGAACAGACCAGGATGCCCAAGCCAAGACCGAACGGGATACCCGTAACCACGCGTTTGAAGTTGGTCGATTCATAACTGGTCAACAGTTGAAGGAACCCGTCGGCAATCAAGGGCATGCAGAGGGCGAGGCCACAAGCAAGCCAAAGTAACGTGCGTCGGTTTTTGGCATAGACTTCGTCCAACCAACGGTCAGGAAATAAGGAGAGGCATGTGTCACGAACAGTCCACCGATTCCATCCACGGCGCGTGAAAACAGCTCCTCCAATGAACAAGCCAAAGAAAATTCCAATATCTCGGGTGCAAACTGCAAGTTGGTTATTATTTACTTCCCATGAGCGTTCGTGTTTTTGATGACAGTTTAGATCGCCAAACGCATAAATGAACGCTGCATAGGGATTCAACTCAGTCCAAACAAACGGCTCATGTGTGTGTTCATCGGCACCTTCGTGG
>JAYPCE010000001.1:33161-35525 GCA_038124565.1 Candidatus Poseidonia sp. | reverse complement strand
GCCAGCAGGTTACGCCATGGCCGAGGCGCTCCACCCACGCATTGGGTTGCGAACGGGTGTGCAAGCAGGTGCCTTTATCGGCTTGTTCTTGGGCTTCTCTTTGGCCGTAGTCTCAGCACTCACCGACCCCAACGCACTCCTTCGATTGGTTCAGTTGATGTGCATTACGCCGTTGGCTTGTGCAATCATCTTGGGTCCGTTCCTCGGTTCGAGGCGAGCTCCGATGATCTCAACGGAGGACCCCTTAGAAGAAGTGAGGGGAGCACTCCTGAAGTTCAATGAAGGTCAAGGAAAATGGCGGGCCTTAAGTCACGTACGAAGTGATGGCCGGACCGTGCGTATTGATTTACACAACTCAATGCAACCCCTTGGTATTGTAGCGGCCACACTTCCATTTTGCGAACGCTTCCCCATTCGGTATGTGGTCGGAAGAGGAGAGCCCCGAAGTCGAGAGCCGATGCTACGCCAACAGGTGTTGGGCTACATTGAACAACATGTTGACTTGAACCGGAGAAGAAGAACGGCTGCGAACATCGAGGTCATGCCTTCATCCATCATTGAACACATGGAAGCCACCCACAGGATGCATCGGCGCCTGTTCTACCTGCTCCCCATCATTCTCTTCTTCGCATGGCTTGAGATGCGTTGATTGGGCGCAACAGGGCTATGAGGGTCGGCGATTTCCCCGGTTCATGGCCAACGATGTCGGGCGGGCGATGGTCGCATTACGTCATCGCGATGTTCGTACACGTCGCAGAGCCGTTCGCACCTTGTTCGAGCACGGTGATGTTGAGGCGCTCGAAGCCTTTGAAGCGCTTTTGGACGATGAAGATCCTTGGTTTGTTTCAAAGGCGCTTGATGCCTACGAAAAGTGGGGTCCTGCCTCGGGTCCAGTGGCTGTCCAAACCTTGCTCAGCCATGCATCACTCAATGTCAAGCGAGCTGGTGCGAATCTTCTGAATTCGCTCGGAGCAGAAGCAAGGGACCTTGCCTTGGAGGCACTCAAACAAGACGATTCAGTCATCCAAAAGAAGGCAGCCCTCTGCCTTCTCCGGTTGGACGATGACGAAGTGGTGTCTGCGCTTTTACAGCACCCTTCCACAAGCGTACGTGCCCTCGCCCTCTTGAACGCAACACCTCCTGCAGAACAGGTCCTTGTTTGTCTTGATGACGATGCAGAGATTGTTCGGCAGGCAGCCTTGGAGGCTATTCTCCGGTTGGGACTTGAGACCGACCTTAACACCCTCATGCCGTTTTTTGAGGCTGATGTTCATGCGGTTGAGATCTTTTTATGGGCAGCAAAACACAGCCAGGAGACGCTTCCTCTCCTCGCTGAACAACTCAATGAGCGCCATGTCAAGGCACTCTCAGACCATCTGCGAACGCATGTACAGAACAGCAACGATCCGCTGATTCAAGTTCTGGTGCAAACCAACACACTCCAACCTGTCGCTCGCTGGGTGTTGATACAAGGCAAAGAGGAAGATGAACTCCGTTGGTCCCTCATCGGAAATTCAAGTTTGGACTTGATTGAGCGTAGTAAGTTACTGGAACGCTTGATAGGTCGTGCGCACGAATCAGAAATTCAGAAGAAAACCAAACAATTCATGCAAGAAACCACAGAAGAACTGCTGAAGGTGGCGTGCGAGAACCTATCAACCGCCGCATCCGAAGTTTCTCCATGAGCACGGATTCCTCTGGCCTTTCCTTCCACGCTGATGCCACCAACGGACGAGAGCACCGTTTGGTCGCTGGCCTCACAGTGGAAGGCCCTTTCACAGGTGTCAAACTCTTGCTACGGTTTCCTCGATGGGTGCCCGGATCGTATTTTTTGCGCGAACCCATCCAACACATGTTTGACTTTGATGCTGTGGACCAAGATGGAGTCCCGTTGAATTGGAAGCGCGTCGGTGTGGATGGTATCGCCGTTTCATTGCGGAAAACAACCGCTACCGTCAATGTTCGTTACAATCTCTTGGCCAACGAACTCACCGTTCGTTCAAACCATCTTGATGGAACCCATTTGCACTTGATGCCTCCTTTCACATGGTTTTGGCCCGAAAAAGGCATTGACATGCAACGACTCTCAGGACTGCACCGAGTGACCCTCACCTCACCATCAATATGGACGCCTGCTACACAACTTCAGGCGGAAGATGAGGGCGTTCAAGATGGAGAAGTCACCACTTGGTCGTTCTCAACCGTGGGCCGAGACATGATGCTTGACAGCATCATTGAGGTCAACGCCAACCCCACAATCGAACACATCGTTGATGGTCGCCCACACCAACTCAAATGGTGGGACAGCGGAGGCCACCAACCTCACAAAGGGCGAATGGAAGCCTTCATGCTCGACATGGAACG
>JAYPCE010000001.1:31016-33061 GCA_038124565.1 Candidatus Poseidonia sp. | reverse complement strand
GAGGCCACCAACCTCACAAAGGGCGAATGGAAGCCTTCATGCTCGACATGGAACGTATTATCAAGGAACATCATGCCTTGTTTGGCGTTCCAAATTGGCCACGCTATACCACTGTACTGCACCTAACAGACACGGGCCGCGGCGGCCTGGAGCACATGAACTCACAGACGTCCATGATGCCACGTCAGTGTCTTTTTCCAAACCATCCAGAAGAATACAGAGACTTGGTTAGTTTGTTCTCTCACGAATACCTGCACCAATGGAATGTCAAACGTTTGCGCCCGAAATGTTTCCTAAATTATAACTTGCAAAGCGAAGTCCATACCGATTTGTTGTGGTGGTTTGAGGGCGGTACATCGTGGTTGGGTGACATGATTTGCGTTCGTTCAGGAGCCTGGACAGAAGAGGATTGGCGCCTTGATTTTGAGCGCAAAATGAAGCGCCATACACAAGCCAACGGCATGCACCGCGAATCCCTCGCCGAGTCAAGCCATGATGCGTGGATACACCTCTATAGAAGCGGCCCTTACACAAGAGAAAGTCAGATTTCATATTATTTGGAAGGTGAGTTGGCTATGTTGTGTTTGGACGTTGAACTGCGGCGGAGAAATCAAGGAACTTTTGGAGCATGCGACCTGATGGCCGAAGTGGTCCGCCGGTTCTCGCTTGAATCGGACGAAACCATCGACCCCGGTGTTGATTACACGGACATCCGAACAACGCTCAAAGCGTGTCCGGGGGGTTCTGGCATGGGGCCGTTTCTCGACCGATTGGTCAAAAGGCGGGCGCTTCCAAACATCAAACACGCCCTGGGATACTTTCGCCTCCGTTTGACCCCCCATGCTTCAGACAAGGCCGAGGAAGGTTGGCTGGGCGTGAACCTTCGGGAAACCTCAGGCGGTGTGCTCATCTCTTCTTACCATGCAGGCTCACCCTTGCGTTTGATGACACAAGTTGGCGACCAGTTGCTCGCTGTTGATCAGGTCCTCATCCGTTCCGCAAAACACCTCCAGCAATTGATTGCGGGGCGGCAGGGAGAGGACATCAACCTCCAACTTGCGCATGAGGGCATACTCTCATCGGTGAACGTGACGGTCTCAAGTTCACCGCAGCATGGCGTCGCCTTGCAAGGCAAAGGCAACGACCGTTGGAAAGCGTGGATCACGACACGTCAGGTCCCGTGAAGGACGGATACACGCTCAAGGCATCAAGTGAGAAGAAAATCGGCGGCGTGTCGTTGGCGATGCTGTGGCGACTGGTTTTTGGAGGGAATAAGGAAGATGACAAACTCATCTCAATCACCTCTTCTTTGTTCAGCGAATCCCGACCACATTCCGGCCAAACATCGACTTGGATGCGTTCATCGTGGAGGTAATCCACGCACAATGCTGGTACACGCTTCAGGCCCAAAAGAAGGGCTACTGAGTACCGATGATGTCCGTCTAAAATAGCGCCAGTGGCTTGGTCAACAATCAAGGGTTTCGTGTAACCGCCCCATCGTTGTGTCATCTCAAGCAATTTGTCTCGGTTTCGCTCCTTGATTTCTTCGTGGGGCTTGAGCCATTGGAGCGGAACCAAAACCACGTCTTCTTCGGTCCACTCCATGGGACTTTGGAAGGGAACCTGTCCGATAATGCTTTTTCACATCCAGTTCCGCAAACATCACGAGGCGTGGTGCATGGACAGGGCGGAAGGGTTGGTTCCAGGCAGAGAAGCCGACCTCGAAGCGAGCGAACTTCCATCAGGTGTGCAAGCCTGGATCGACAAGCTCCCCGCTGACCTTTGCCACATACTCAACACAATGACAAACAGCGGCCATGGAGTCTGGCTGGTCGGAGGCTGCGTGAGAGATGTTTGTCTGGGCCTGTCAACAGTGGAGACAGACATTGACCTCGCTACCACGTGCCACCCTGAGGATGTGATGTCCCTGTTTGGGGATGCAGCGTTGGCGACCGGCATTGATTACGGGACGGTGACGTTGAAGGGTGACGGCACACAGTACCAGATCACAACACTCAGAACCGAGTCTTTGTACAGGGACGGGC
>JAYPCE010000001.1:0-30916 GCA_038124565.1 Candidatus Poseidonia sp. | reverse complement strand
GTCGACGGACACTGGTTGATGCATCGAACCGGAATGCAGCAAGGCATGCGTTTGGGCCGACTTAAGCAGTGGATTCACCGGTTGCAAATTGAACATGATATCACCGATACAATTCAATTGGAAGCCATCCTTAGCCGTCTTCCCTTTGAACACGGCGAACATGACGATTGGCCAAGGTTGGAATTTCCCTAATTTGCAGGCATCAATTTCTTGAGCAAGCAGTGAGTGCATAGACCATGGCTGAAATCAACTTACCTGAAAAAGACGTCTTTCAGGCTCGCGTTGACGCCATTTCCATGCGCGTTCATTCCATCAGCGAAAGCAACACCATGGCGAGGTTGCTGCATTCAAACTTCAAAACATGGTTGCAAGGCTCAGCCATCTCCCCGGTGAAACTCACCCAAGATTTGGATGCGGATAACAACGGCATGATTTCTGGCGATGAATTCGCAGGACTGTTGGGGAAAATGACGGGAGAACGCCCTCCTGAATGGGTGGTTGAGTTGGTGTTCTCGTTTGTTGAGGCCGACACGGCCAAGGGCATTCCAATTTCGGATTGGATGGCATTCTTGGCGGCTACTGGCCTTGACATACCCGAGGAATTATACCATGTACCCGTAACCATCACCGGCTCAATTTTGTTGGATTCACCAACAGTTATGGAAGGTACTGAATGTTCAGTCACGGTTTCCTTCAACGTTCCCGTTGATGCCTATGAAGTCAAGGTGAGCAACACCAGCACGGGCGATGTTGAATCCTTTACCACGTCAAGCAGAGATATGGACGACCCCATGCTTGATGAATTCATGCTGGAATCGGATGAACAAGGCATCTTCATCGTTGAATTGTTCCATCTCGGTATTCGCCTTGACCAAGCAGAGTTTGAGGTCTATCCAGCACCTCAACCCGTTGAAGAACCGCTGGATGAGCCGGATTCACCTGATGCTGAAGCTACGGATGAAAAACAAAACTTCGGAGGAGAACGCGACGTTGAAGATGCTGGTTTTTCGGGTCTGCTTACCGAATTGGAACATGCAAAATTGAGAAGTGATGCTCAAGCTATCATCGACGTTGCCAGACCACAACGAGTGCGTTTCACCGTTCTCTCGATGGAACGAACCTTGATGGGCCAAAACGAGTACAACGGTGGAACAACCCTGACCTGCTCAACCGAAGAAGGTGGTACCTTCGAAGTGATGATGAAAAGCGACGAACGCTCGTTTTCGAAAGGGCAGCACATGGAGGCAACCGTCGTTCCCCACTCATGGTCGGTGGCGCTACGACATCTGGTATGTCGAGAATCTTAATCACTTCAAGGCACGTGCAATAACGATACGTTGTACTTCCTGCGTGCCCTCATAAATTTGAGTGATTTTCGCATCTCTGAAGAAGCGTTCAACCGGGAACTCCTTGGTGTAGCCGTAGCCTCCCAAGACCTGAATGGCGCGTTCGGAGACCCACATGGCCGTATCACCTGCAAACAACTTCGCCATACTCGCTTCCTTTGAGTGCCGGGGACCACCGGCATGGTAGTGTTGTTCTTTGGTCCACGCTGCTTTGTACACCAGCAAGCGGGCTGCGTCAATTTGTGTCGCCATATCTGCGAGGTAGGCCATGATCATCTGATGATGGGCAATGGGTTTCCCAAACGCCTCGCGCTCGTGAGCGTAATTCAAAGCTGATTCGTAGGCACCTTGGGCGATGCCCAGTGCTTGAGCAGCAATACCGATTCTGCTGTTGTCAAGGGCATTCATGGCGATGGGGAAACCATTGCCGACACCTTTGAGGACGTTTGCAACAGGTACCTTGCAGTCGTTGAGCACCAAGGTGCAGGTGTCGGATGAACGGATGCCGAGTTTGTCTTCTTTCTTTCCAACCGCGAACCCCTCAAAATCAGCGTCCACGATAAACGCCGTGGTGCCTCCGTGTTTTTTGACACCGTAGTCGGGGTGGTCAACATCCTTCGCGAACAATACCAAAATTTTCGCTTGGGCACCGTTGGTGACCCACATTTTCTCTCCGTTCAAAAGGTAGTGCGTACCATCCTCGGACAACTTTGCTTTGCATGACATGGCCGCTGCATCGGTACCAGCGCCTGCCTCTGAAAGTGAGTAGGCGCCTACTTCGCCTGCTGCAAGCCTAGGCAAGTATGTGCTCTTCTGGTGATCGTCTCCATGGAGGGCAATGGTCATGGAACACAGGCCAACGTGAACGCAAAACATCACGGCGAAGGAGGGATCTACCCGCGCCAGTTCCTCGATGATGATGGCCTCAGAAACATCGTCGATGGGGGAGCCACCGTAGGCCTCAGGAATGGTCACGCCGTGCAGGCCGTATTCTAGGAATGCTTCCCATTCATCCGATGGAGGGAGTTGATGTTGGTCTCGGTGCTCCACGGTCGGTGCGAGCACCGTTTCGGCAAAGTCCCTGACCAATTCTCGAATCATTTGCTGTTCATCGGTTTCTCCGAAAATCATTCGCTCCCCATACCGCCCAGTAAGCCGAGTTTCTTAACCCGTTTGTTCACTGGAAAAAACAAATCTTCCTCAGCATTCATATACCACCTGTGGAAGGCGCGTTTAAGAGGAATTGAACATGGATGACGAAGTTGTAGAATTCGTAATTGCCCAAGACCGAAAATATTCCATGGACCATCTATGGTTTCAGCAGAAGGAACAGAAGTTGATGATCGGTGTAAGCGAGTTCATGAAGGTCGAAATTGGCGACATTCTACGCGTCATTCTTCCTCAGGCTGAGACCGAAGTGGATGAAGGTGGTAGCCTCTTTTCTCTTTGGAGTGCCGACGAGAAGGTCTCCTTGACCTCCCCATTCTCAGGTGTCATCTCAGACGTCAACGGTGAAGTTGAAATCAACCCAGACTTGGTCAATGATTCGGCCTACAACGATGGCTGGATCATTCTCCTCGAGCCCCATGAATTGCAAATAAATCCAGAAGACAAGCAACTCTTGGAGAACTTGATGGAACATGACGAATATGTTGAGTACCTCGCTGAACTCTGATGCTGATTCTTCGCCCGAGGCTGTCGTCCCTCAAGGATGATTAACTCAAGCCCGTTGCCCCTCTCATGAGCGACGCGATGGACCAGTTGCGAGCCAGTCTCAAGGCCGCCCCAGTGATTTGGAAAGGTGAATACCCGTACTTCATCCACCCTATTACCGACGGCGTACCCCGAATGCACCCCGATGTTCTCACGGCCATCACCGAATTGGTGGTTCAACGAGTGGACTGGCAGAGTATTGACCTCTTGCTTGGTATTGAAGCCATGGGCCTTCCGCTTACGGCACCGTTGAGCATGGCTACGGGCATCCCCTTAGTGATTGCACGCAAGCGGTCCTACGGATTGGAAGGCGAGGTTGAAATCGACCAATCAACGGGGTATTCGAAAGGAGCGATGTACCTCAACAACTTGAACGAGGGGGAGCGCATTGCGATTCTTGATGATGTTCTCTCTACGGGCGGGACCCTTGAAGCGGTGATTGAAGGCGTCCGCAGAGCAAAAGCCAAGGTGACCGACATCATTGCGGTGGTCGAGAAGGGTGGAGGTTTGCGTCGCTTGCAGGAAAAATACCCTGACATCAACATTCAGTCGCTCGTTCGCCTTGAAATGGATGGCGATAAAGTGATTCTTCTGGACTGAACACACATGGGTGCCTTCATGAGGGAGAGGCCACGCCGTGGGGTTGAGGCAGACCATGGATTTGAATCGCCATGACTTCGAGTTGGACGAGTTGATGGAGCGGATTCGCTCCAACGACAACCGCCTCATCGCCCTGCAGGTTCCCGAAGGGCTCAAAATGCAGGCGTTGGAAATGATGGACACCATCGAAACCGAAACCAGCGCACAAGTTGTCCTCGCAGCCGACCCTTGCTACGGCGCCTGCGACCTGGTTCATGACAAAATGAAATTGATGGGGGTTGAATTGGTGGCCCACATGGGTCATTCTCAAATGAACATTGAATCAGGCATGCCGACGCAATTCATCAATGTCACATACGATGGCGACCCTGAACTCACACCGGTGTTGCCCTGGCTTGAGCAACACCGAGCGATGGCCCAGCAACGCTTGTCTACCCAACAAGAAAACAAGGCTCTTTCGGAGGAAGAAGCCCAAGCTAAATTTATCGATGCTGTGGGGCGATTGGCGCCTTTGACCGACACCAAGTTGGGCCTTGTGGGCTCCATTCAACACCTCCACCTTCTACCGGACTTCCATGACCGTCTGGAAAAAGCGGGCTTTGATGTGACCATTCCCATCGGCGGAGCTCGCTTGTCGTTCCCTGGACAAGTCCTCGGTTGCAATTATTCAGGTGATGACCCCTCTATCGGGCACTATCTGTTCCTCGGGAGCGGCGACTTCCATCCGATTGGCTTGGTGCTTCACACAGGCAAGCCGTTGGCAATGCTTGACCCGTACACTGGCGAAGCAGAGGAGATGTCTCTCGAGCGCATTGAGCGTATCTTGAGACAGCGTTTTGGCCTCATTATGAGCGTTCAAGATGCTCAGTCGTTCGGCATCCTCATCGGTGAAAAGCCAGGTCAAATGCGACGTACGTTGGCCCTGCGCATGAAGCGCATGCTCGCCCAGCACGGCAAGAAAGGTTACTTGTTAGCCTTGGAGCACGTTGGACCTGAACTGATTGACTTCTACCCCGTGGATGCGTTCGTTAACACCGCCTGTCCACGTATTGCTATCGATGATGCCGTCAAATACCGCAAGCCACTCATCACCCCGTTTGAATTGGAAGTCGCTTTGGGCGAGAAGCAATGGGAAACTGGCTACCAATTCGATGAAATCCCTTGAACCACTGGTCGCGTTGGCCTTGAAATCAACCAATCGGTTTCTCTTCATGATGAATGAGAGCCACGCCATAGTTCCGGTCAACGATGTTCAAACACGTCCTCAAGGCCACTACGGAAGGCAGCAACAGAACGTCGATGATCAACCATTTGGGTGTGCTTTCGTGCCAGTTCACCGTAGCGCTCGCGTTCCTCGTAAACATTCCTTAAAGCATCTATAACGGCATCAACATCATGCCCGTCGGGCACCAAAATGCCTCCCTCACCCAAGGCCTCCTTCTGCGAACCAACATCGGAGGTTACGCTTGGTACACCGAAAATACCTGCCTCACTGATGACTCGTCCCCATGAACCGGTCGTCTCAAACAAAATAAGATGGACATCGATGCTTGCAAAGAAGGTTGCTGCGTCTGTGTAACCTCGGATATGTGCGTTTGGATGATGGGCGAGTTGTTGCGGGTAAGATGTGCCACATGCGATGTGAACTTCAGCCTCTGGCCAGCGCTCAAGCAACCTCGGCAGGAGGCGTTGATACAGCCGCAACCCCTTTTCTGGGGTAACGACCATGATGCCAATCGTTGGTGGTGCACCATCGGGCCTCTTTGCCTGCTCAGAGGCTCGCATAGCGACCACATCATCCATGCTGCCAAAACGCCCGCCAAAATCGATTGGCAGGGGCACACTATGACCTCGCTGAATGGAGAACCGTGTTCGAATGTCAGCGAGCAGGCCTTCTCCAGCCGCACACACGAGGGCTGCGCCTTCCATGGCGGGACGAAAGCGTTCCTCGAGACGGAAAGGCGTGTCGTCTCGAACGAAGATAATGTAAGGCATCCCACGGGCAGTAAACGCTTCTGCAGCCCCTGGGGCCCAATCGAGTTGGGTCAGACCAATGCCGCCTACATGGTCCTGTTTGTCCAACCACGAACCCACACGGGTAGCAAATTGGGAGCTACGCCGGGCAATATGCCGGTCAAGGGCCCACTTTCTACGTCTTAACTCACCTTTACGCTCTCGCAAGCCCCAAGCCACCTTCGACCAGAAACCTTCGATGGGGAGGTCTGTGGTGGTAAAGCTCACTTCGGGCTGAAGCAAACCAATACGTTCGCCTCTATCGTGACTTGCAAAGGCACTGACCGTCCACGCTGGATGCGTTGGAGCATCCTCGGAGGGCGACATTGGTACAAATGCTGGTGCGGTCTCAAGCGTTGGTCCAGGTGCTGCAATACCGTTCAGTAAAGCCGCCAAAGAACGCTCTGCACCACCTCCAGGTGGGTCGATATCCCGAACTGCTGCAAAGAGTCGCCGGGTGCTCACACCTCTTCCTTCACAGCGGCCTCTTTGAGCGTTGTGGGCTCTCAACAATGCAAACAACACCATTTGAACGAAAAGTTGCACTTGGTGAATTCAGTGGCTACACGGCCACCAATTTGACGAAATTCTTGAATCACACGTTGGGGGTTGGTAAAACTCGCCTTCTGAGGCGTTCCTCTTACCACATCTTTTAGAACGGTTGACAACAGCATTCCCTTGATATGACGGGATACTTGGACCGCATCGGCGCTGGGCTCATCATCGCCCACCCAGAGATGTTGGATTTTGATTATGTCCCTGAAGAATTGGTGGGTCGCGAAGCCGTTCAGAGTGAATTGGCTTCCAAATTCACCACCGTTGGGTCGCCCGAGGGTGCTGCACGTGCCGTCATAACGGGGCCCGTGGGCAGTGGAAAAACCGTCTTGGCCAAGACCTTCTGCCGTGACCTCCAGCGCCACCTCTCTGGGAAGCGGGAAATCAAGGTGGCTCATGTCAATTGCCGCAACGCATCAACAAGCATGCGTGTAGCGCAACGTATTCTTCACCAATTCGACCCTGGCCACCCCGACCGAGGGCTCTCGTTGGGTGAACTGCTCTTGAGCCTGCGCAAGATGCTTAGAAGGACATCCACCCACTTGCTGGTGGTTCTTGATGAAGTTGACCACATGCTGCGCCGCTCCGGCGATGAATTGCTCTACCAATTGCTTCGTATTGATGAAGACCAAGAAGGTACGGGGACGCTCTCGATCATCCTCATCAGCCAAGAACAGGTGTTGGATGTGTTGGAAACCGCCGTGTTGTCAAAGTTCGGTCAATCCAACCATGTTCGTGTTTCACCCTACAGCGTCGATAGCTTGGAAGCCATCGCCCGTCAACGCGCAGAGATGGCCTTGGTGCCGGGCACCTGGAACGATGGAATCCTTCGTTTACTAGCTGAGCGAGCCGGCGAAAGTGGGGATGCACGGCGGGTGATCGAATACCTCAGCAGCGCTGCTGAACGGGCGGAATTCCGTCAAGACGGGCACAGCGAACAAGCCATCACCGTTGACGACCTGCACGCTGTGAACGATGTCTTGGCCTCTAATACCACGTTTCGCTTGGAAGTGGTGGACGAGCTACCCGCACAGGGCATGTTGGTGCTTTTGGCCATGTGCCGTCGACTTCGCACACAAGAATCCATGACCATGGGCGATGTTGAACAACTCTACGCCGTGGTTTGCGAAGAGTACGAGCAAGAACCAAAAAGCCACACGACGCTCTGGAAATACGCCAAACAAATCGAACAAGAAGGCATCATTGCAACCCAAGTCGCAACGGTGCCGGGTGGACGCGGCCGCACCACCCACCTGAGCATGCCTCACTTCCTCCCAGCCGACCTTGCGAACCGACTTGAACTGCTTCTCCCCAAGCGTTTGCGCCGTGTTTGAACCCTCTGCAGCAGACGATGGGGCTAAATACGGGTCATCAGTCGGACAAATCCCGAGAGGTGCTCGTATGGCAAGCAAAGAAATTGAATTCATCGCCGTGGTGAACGATACCGACCCAAAAAACGGCGGTAAATCCTATGCCTTGAAAATCACCGGTAACAACCACGCCCAAATGTTGGGCAAGAAAATTGGCGACATCGTTGACGGGTTGTTCGTCGGTGACGGTGACACGACGCTGTCGGGTTACAAGCTCGAAATCACAGGCGGCTCTGACAAAACAGGAACTCCCATGCGCCGAGACCTTGAGGGCGGTAACCGCCAATCGATTTTGGTCACACAGTCCACTGGGTACAAAGGCGAAGTCGTCGTCCAGAAGAAAAAAGGTGGCGACAAAAAGCGTTTCCGTTACAAGCCAGACGGGCTGCGTAAGCGCCGAACCTTCCGAGGAAACACCGTGACCCAAGACACCCGCCAAATCAACCTCCGTGTGGTTGAAGCCGGTAAGAAATCTCTTAGCACAATCTTCCCTGAAGAATCAGAGGAACAATCGGAGTGAACCCGAGAGGGCGATCGTAGCAAATGACAAGGTGGGAAGCATGGCACGAAAGCTTCCCGCACAACCCGAAGTCAATATCGGACTTGTTGGCCACGTAGACCACGGGAAAACCACCTTGACACAAGCACTCTCTGGTGTTTGGACCGACACACATTCTGAAGAACGCAAACGTGGTATCTCGATCAAACTCGGCTACGCCGATACGGCGTTTTACAAAGATGACAAGGGTCAGTTCTACGCCACCGGGAAGCGCCCAGATGGCGGAGAAGATGAGCCGAGAGAACTCCAACGCGTGGTGTCTTTTGTCGATGCCCCCGGTCACGAGACACTGATGGCGATTATGATTACAGGTGCGTCCATCATGGACGGGGCCATGTTGATGGTGGCGGCTAACGAAACCTGCCCTCAACCTCAAACCCGTGAACACCTCATGGCGCTTGAAATCGCAGGAATTGAAAACATCGTTATCGTTCAAAACAAAATTGATCTCGTCTCGAAAGAGCGAGCCATGGAATCCTATCAAGAAATTAAGGCATTTCTCAAAGGAACCATCGCCGAAAACGCACCCGTCATTCCGGTGTCAGCCCATCACGATGTGAACCTTGATGTCCTGATTCATGCAATTGAAGCCACCATTCCCACCCCCGACCGTTCAAAGGATAAGCGTTCAATCATGCATGTCGCTCGTTCGTTTGACATCAACCGACCCGGAACACGACCGGCGAAATTTAAGGGTGGCGTGATTGGGGGAAGCATCGTTGAGGGAGAATTCTCTGAAGGCGATGAAATTGTCATCGGTCCAGGTCGCAAAATCGAGAAAGGGAGCAAATCCACGTGGGAACCCATTCAAGCTGTCGTCAGTAGCATGCAAGGAGGTGGCCTAAACCTCAAGAAAATGCATGCAGGAGGCTTGTGTGGCATGGCGACCTTCCTTGACCCATCCATCACCACGGCGGATAACCTCTCGGGGCAAGTCGTTGCGCGGAAAGGTGACCTGCCTGAGATTCATTCGTCTATATCCATCAGCGTGAACCTCATGTCACATATGGTGGCTGGCGATGGGGAGTCACCTGAAAAGATTCAACCTCTTCGCAACAATGAGATGTTGATGCTGAATGTAGCGACCGCTACTTCAGTTGGCGTGACGAAGAACGCTGACAAGACCCGAACGGACCTTGATTTGCGTTTGCCCATCTGTGCCGATAAAGGGCAACGTATCTCGCTGTCCCGCCGCATCGGGTCACGATGGCGATTGATTGGTTACGGGACCATCGAATGAGGTGGTTCCATGCAGCAGGTGCTGATTGACGCCTGCGGCTGGGTGGCCTGCATGGACGCCAAACTCAATGTTGAACGAGACCTTGAAGCGCTGTTTGGACCTTGCGAATGGGTCCTGCTCTCAAGCGTTGCCGCAGAATTGGAAGCGTTGGCGACTGAACGTTCCCGCACCAAGCCGTTGCTTTTGTCCATGCTCCATAGCAAAGCCACCCACCAAGAGGTTGAACACGGTCAGCACACCGACGATGCGATTCTCACGTTTGCCCAGCAACACGGCTGCGCCACGCTCACGGTAGATAACAACCTGAAGCACCGTTTATTCGAGGCCAACCTTCCAGTCGTGGAAGTACGTCAGGGCAATCATCTCTACCTTCTGGAATCTCTATAGAACCATCAAGGTAGCGTAAATAGCACATCGTCACCGTGACCATCTAGCCAGCCGATTTTGACACCTGCATCAATCCAAGCGTGGGCATAATTGATGGCTCCAAACGCCCGCACCAAGTCTCCTGTTGCAAGAAAATGGGCAGCATCAGCAGCATAGTCGTCCGCCATGCGCATCATGGTCGCCAAATGCTGACCTTCTGGAGTGGTCGCCTCAACCAACGGCGTTGACTTTTCTCGTGCACGCCGAGTGATGTCAAGATACGACTCAACACGCTCATTGGTCAACGTTTCCAATTCGGAAATCACTCCCCACCCTCCTTTTGTCTTCTCAAGAGGCGACGCGCATCTTCGCTGCGCCCGAGCGCCTCGTAGAGTTCAATCGCCAACGAAAGTTTCCCGAGGTCTTCTGCTTCTTGGGCTCGCACGAACATGTTCCGGCGTTCCTCCCAATTTCGAGCCATGGCTGCTTCTGCTGCGGCCTTGTAACGGCCTTCTCGCTCCGCATCAGCCAAATGAGGGGCTGTCCATCGACGCACCAACCCTTCCCGTGTAGCTGTCGCCATGGCATCGGGTGTGCAGAGTGCCAACAAGTCTCCGAGGTTCATACGCTGCGTGAGCGGCAACGATGCTTCGCCCTCATCCCGCGCGGCAGTGAGTGAGACAAGGTGCCCTTCAATACCCAAAACCCACCAACCATCACCGGTTCGAACGGCTTCCATGGGTTCGAGCGAATCGCTTTCAATCCGTTCAAGGGCATCCCAGCCAAATGGATGAGGGACGCCTTCCCACAAGCCACCATCTCCGCCCTGGAGCAACAATCGCCCGTCTTTCAAGTGAGAACACCAGCTCCAGGTACGTTCCTCCAATTTCCGTTTCTTGTCATCGCCGGTCAAACGTCCGCACCACAAGAAGCCATCAGGGTCTTGCCACAACAGGTGTTCACGATCCAGCCAACCTACCAATCGACGGACAGGTCCGCTTTCCACACGACGAATGCCGCGGCCTTGCTCCGAGAACAGGTGAATTTGTCCTTGGCGCCCAGCCAAGGCCCAGCCTCCGCCTGGCCGTGCTGAAAGGTCACTGAATCCTCCGGGTGTGCTCCTGCCTTCGTTCATCATCCCGCCATTGGAGGTACTCATCAGATAGAAACCATGAGCTGCAAGAATACCGATGGTGCCTTGGACAGCCTGGGCTGCATGGACTTTGAACGGCACTTCGACATTCCAACGAATGTCCCCGTTTGCCTCGAGCATGACCATCTGCAATCCAGTGCTTACCAACACGCCGCCTTCTGCAGGAGCCAGCATGGCGATACGAGCGTCCGCCTGCCACGACCATGCAATGTTCCACGTCATCAAGCCTCACCTCCTTCAAGGCCGCCCCATGCAATTAATTGGGCCCGTGCTGATTGTGTTAAGACAAACTGGCGCGAACGCCCTGCTTGCCGGACTTGCAAAATACCATGTTTCAACAAGCGGTTGCTGATTTGCGAGAGTCTGGCCCGCTTGATGCCGAGATGGTCCAGCATTTCAGGGTCAGAGGGAGAATACGGGCGCGTGTGAGCAACGGCGACCACATACGCATCGTTTCCATTGAGGGCCCCAAGAAGATGCTTGTCCAAAGGGTAGGATTCTCTTGGCCCGTAGTTCAATGGCGTTCGGCCTTGCAAAAACGCGAGTAAGCCTGGATGGGCGCTTGGTGAAGCCGAAGGAGTGGCAATCCGTTCCAGCAACTGCTCTAACAACCGCAGGGCGTTGACATCATCTTGGATGAGCGGCGCCATGTCGGGTTCATCATCCAATAGCGTGGGTATGGTTTCCTCTGCCTCATAAGGTGGTTCTTGTTCATCGGGAAAGTCGGGCAAACCGATTTCATCGTGAATCAGCGCCGCAGAGTCCTCCTCAGGGATGTCCTCGGTCGCATCTGGTAGACTCTCCTCGTCAACCCACCATTCACTGCCAGCCGAAGCCGCTTGCAACGCTTGGGGCCGGTTCTTTGTCTCCTCCTTGAAGGCCTCATTGATGTTCAAGAAGTCCTTGTTGCGTTGGAGGATGCTGCGAAAAACCCCCGTTGTGGCCGTTGATTCAGTTGAACTCACCTCAGAAGCATCGATAATGGGGCTGTTGAAGGGAGTGGGTTGAAGTGGTTCATCCTTCGCCTGCGATTCATACAGGGCATCCAAATCAAAATCAAAGAGCGAGGATGGCTCTTCTGTTTCCACTTGTGACGCATCATCCGAAAGGAGGTCATTTCGCTCCGTCCAATTCACTGAGGCATCGATTATGGAAGGGGAAGATTGGGTACCATTCGGTCCTTCGTCCTCTTGTTGTAATGAAGCGTCGTTCGTTTCTGCAGGTGGGGACGATACATCTCGCATGAGCGTATCAAGGCTGTATGGCTCTTCCCTGGGTTGCAGTTGTGCGGAAGTATCGAGGTAGGGTTCTGACATATCTTCGCTATGCTGCAACCTCACATGGTCCACGGCGTCGCGAAGTTTAGCGATAACCGAAGCGGGGTAGCCATCACATTGTTCGAGCAGTTCCGTAGCGTGTTCAATTGAAAACTCACATTGTAGAGTACCGACTGAATTCAGGCGTTGTCGGACCAAACTGACGACATCCGTGGGCGTGAACGGTGCAAGCTGAAACCGCTCAAAACCACTCACCACGGTTGCAGGAAGGTGATTTCGCTCCATCACATCGCAAACCAGAACCACAAGAGCACTGAGCCGCTCAAGAGAGGAATGTGCGTCCCGAAGAGCAACGTCAAGCACTGACAGGTCGCTTGCAGGGACGTCGATCACCACAAGTGGGAGGCGGTCTCTGTACGCATACATCTCATTGACAACCTGATTGACAAGCTCGTTGCGAGCAATCGGTGGTTCCCCACCGATGAGCTGCTGATAACACATCTCAAGCAGCGCTTGGGCAGGAGAATGGGCTGGTAGGTGATCGATGGAAACATAGGCGCCCGCATACGGTTTTAGGCAGCGAATGAGGGAAGTCCGCCCTGAGCCAAGTGGCCCTGTTAGCATCACACGCCGAGCAGTTCCAAGGCGCAAATAGCCCTTGAGACGATTGAACAGTGGTTCTCTTCCGACCAGTTTTCCTGCTTCACCGGATTCCAGCGGTCGACTGGAAAATGGGTTTTCGCTGAGGAGAGGAAACCCAAACGTTTGCACTTCTTTGACCATAGGAGCCGAACCAACTCCAAGTATTTGATATTTCAGCGACAACGAGGGATGCACACACCCGTTACGAAGCGTTAGATGGAACGCCAAGAGCAATATATCGTTTGAATTAACGCCGCATTAACGCTCTATTAACGCGTTAACGAAAGCGTTAGATGCGTTAATTTCGCCCTTATCTCAGCAGCCCTAAGCGATTGATTCAAGGAACGCCACCCGCTCCATCGTAACGAGGAACTCCCATGCCTGTGGACAATAGCCGCATCAAAGGCTTGTACAGCATGACCGTCGAAGAACGGAGGGCCTTGGTCGCCAAGGCGGCAAATCTGGGTGCAGAATACGTGGATGCATGGGCGACGTGTGGCGAATTGGATGAAATAGCAGCCGATCGGATGATTGAGAATGTCATCGGCACCATGTCCTTGCCAGTGGGCGTCGCCACCAACTTTGTCATCAACGGCAAGCATTACCTGATTCCTTTTTGCCTTGAGGAGTCCAGTGTTGTAGCTGCAGCATCCAACATGGCCAAGCGTTGCTTGACGAATGGCGGGTTTCGCACCAACAACGACGAGCCAATCATGATTGGTCAAATTCAAGTGTTGGGCCTAGAGAATATGGAGGCTGCAAGCCAGTCGATTCTGCTACAGAAGGATGAACTCATGTCATTTTGCAACGACATCCCTTCCACGATGATCGCCATGGGAGGGGGATGCAAAGACATTGAATGCCGCATAGTCAACAGCGACCTTGGCCCAATGTTGGTGGTTCACCTTCTGGTTGATTGCAGGGACGCCATGGGTGCGAACGCCGTGAACACCATGGTTGAGCGAATCGCACCAAACATCGAAGCCCTCACGGGAGGAAGAGCACACCTTCGCATCCTTTCCAACCTTGCAGCCCACCGATTAGCCCGTGTAGAAGCCGTGTTTACGCCTGAAGAAATGTCAACAGACGGAAGCAAAGAAGACGGATTGAAGGTCATTGAGGGTATTCTTGAGGCGCATGCCTTTGCTGTTTGCGACCCTTTCCGTGCAGCAACGCATAACAAAGGCATCATGAACGCGATTAGCAGTGTTGCTTTGGCCTGTGGGCAAGACTGGCGAGCGATTGAGGCCGGCTGTCATGCTTGGACATCCATGGAACGAGGCCATTACTCCTCCATGTCCTCATGGTCTCAAGACAGTGCTGGGAATCTTGTGGGCGCCATGGAATTGCCCATGGCAGTCGGCATTGTTGGCGGTGCATCGAAGGTCCATCCAGCCGCACAGGCCAACCTTGCCCTACTTGGCGTGGAAAGCGCCCAGGAACTGGCAGGAATCATCGTCTGTGCAGGATTAGCCCAAAATCTCGGTGCTATGCGTGCCTTGTCCACCAAAGGCATTCAGGCGGGCCACATGAAGTTGCATGCGAAAAACATGGCCGTGAGCGCTGGAGCCGTAGGACAAGAAGTGGATGCATTGGCTGCTCGCCTTCAAGCATACGATGGTCACCGCTCCCAATCCCTCGCTGAAGCGTGGTTAAAGGAAATGCGGGAATCCTAAGTTCACTCTTCCTCACTTACAGGCAGGGAAGCCTGAACTGTACCAGACTGCTCGCTTTCTTCCCGCAGGACTTCGTTCTCTCGCAATTCATCAAGCAGCCCCGTGGCCTGCACTTGTTCGCGGAACCACGCCTTTACTTTTTGACGGTCGGTATGTGGGCAGCCAAAGGCTTCGGAAAAGCGCCTCGTGGTTGCAAGACGACGTGTGTTCCCGTCTTTTCGACGGTCAACCATACCGAGTTGTGCCAATTCCCGAACATAATCGTAGGCTTTCTGACCGAGAAGTTCAACCAACCTCGATTGAGGCATGGGCTGATGATACGCAATGAGGGCGGCGGCCTTGAGCAATTTAGGCGGCATGTCGGTTTTCGTTTCTTTCGGAAGGTGTGCGGCGATGTTGGGCCGAACCTCAAGCGCCCATCGATCACCCACTTCAACCAGTTGAATGGCCCCGCCCTTACGGCGCTTCACGGTGGCCTGCAATGAACCCAGACAATCCAACATTTCATCCTCATCATAGCCCAACACCATTGATAATTCTTGCACGGACATGGACTTGCCCGAACTGAACAGGGTCGCTTCAATCAGCGTTTCAAGAGGCATTTCTGACATCTTACTTCCTCCTACTCCACCAACCAATCATGGGCATCGAGACTATTTGAATCATCAAGTGTGGGTTGGTGCTGTTCAGACCCATCCTGTGCTTGAACCATATCAAGAGAGGTGGTTTCTGCTTGAGAGGCCTCCAGTTTTGCCTGACGGCGGGCCTCACGTTCCTCTGCAAGACGGGCTCGTTCTGCTATGGCTTCTAAGCGATGGTCAAGACCTGTTGCTTGGCCATCCAATGCATCTGCATCTTCAGCCATGACTTCTTCCACCGCTTCCAACACTTCGGCAAAGGTGCTAATGTTTGGCCAAAGGTCTTCGATCATGATATTGGCCACCGCTTCGCCTTCTTGCGAAATGCTGGCCATGCGACGGTGCGTAAGGAAAAGCCCTGCAATAAAGGAGGCGACAAACGCCTCACTCTCGCATTCATCAGGCGCCATGCCGAAGGTCGTTTGCAACATCGGCCTGAGCTTCTCAATCACCGAGAGTAGCGGGACAGTAGCACAACCCATTGCTGCGCATGTTTCCCTCAATGCATTCCAGCACCGTTCAATGTCGCCCTCAAGGTCCTCGTTGTGCATCCGGCCACCGACATTGTCGAGGTATTCACTCAATTCTCGCTCATGTTCAAGCCGATTGAGTTCTCGTTGCTTCTGTTCTGTGGCATCATCTGCAGCGTCTTTGAACGCCGATAACAACTCGGCCAACGTCACTGGACGTCCCTCATCGCGCCGAAGGCGTTCATCAAATAATGTCGGAAGGACCTCATCGGCCGCTCCTGCAAGAATCGACTGGGTAAACAGATAGGCTTCATCATCGTATTCGCTTTCCCATCCAAAGGACATGTCTTCGTCCCATTCCTCTTCTTCGACCTGTGGTTGAATCTTTTCGAACAACACAGCAGATTGGTGGTGCAACACCTCCCAAGAGAGCCGAATCAACCGTCCGCAAGCAGGCAAGTCGAGGTTTTCCTCTTCTTGCACTCGCCGAGAAAAGACACTAAGAAACGCAGAGAGGTCCACATTCCAAGGATTGAATGCTTCTTCGCGAACCAGCGAGAGCACCAGGGCCACCGAGCGGTCGAACGGGTCGTGCAAACTCTGGTGCTCGGCCTCTTCGGTGGCCGCAATTGCGGCAATTCTCGCCCCAAAGAGTTCAGCGTCCTGCTGGTCTTCCCCATGAGCCAACAATTCGTCGATGATCTCTTGTTTGAGGAACCATCGGTCCAAAAGGCTCTGTTCTTCGGGCATGTCCGTTCACCTCACTGTTCTTCCATTTCTACCTGAACATCCTCTTCGGTCAAAGCCTCATCCTCAGCATCCATCACTTGCGCCGCAACCACGGCTCGCTCATCAATGTCCTCTGAGGTTTCTTGGGTTCGCTCAACCAAACCACCTAGGCCAGCAGGTTCGCCATCATTCTCTTCGGTGCTCAAATGAGGTAGCAAGCCACCCAAACTCTTGGGTACCTCGAGTTCTTCAGGAACACGAGGCATTTCTTCCGCAGCGACGACGGCGTCCATGATGCGAGTCTCGTTCTTCTCTGCCGCCTTTTGCGCTTCTTTGAGAGCGGCCTCGCCCAAAGCAATGGCTCGTTCTCGGTCAAAGTCAAGAATGCGACGACTGCACCCATCTCCTCCATGGGTGATGCCGATGTGGTGGTCCGCAAGTTTCAACGAGACCTTACGAAGCGTGACCATGATGAATTGGGCGCGTTTACTTCGCTCTCGGCACATCTTCGCGATGCGCTCTGCGTTGTAAGCATCGAGATTTTGGTCAACTTCGTCAAAGTAGTAGAACGGGCTCGGGTCGTAGTCTTGGATAGCGAAAATCAAGGCAAGGGCAGCCATGGATTGTTCACCACCTGAAAGTTGTTGACGACTTACTTTCGACGATTTCCCGCGAGGTTGCGCCCACAGTTCCAATCCACCCTTAAACGGCTCATCGGGGTTCTCGAGGAACAGTTCCCCTCGGCCTCCATCAGAGAGTTGGTGGTAGGACTTCTTGAAGTTCTCATTGACCTTCTCGAGGACATCCAACAGGCGCTCTTTACGTTGTGATTCTAGGAGGTCCGTGATTTCAATCAAGTGCTTTCTTCGGGCTTGCAGTGTTGCAAACTCATCCTTCATGAGGTCAAGACGAGCCTGGCATTCGTCGTATTGCTCAATAGCACGCATGTTGACATCACCAAAACCTTCCATGGTTCGCTGCAAGCCTCGCAACTTCCGTTCCAATTCACCAACGTTCGGGAGATCGGACGGCATCTCCGTGATGGACAGGCCTTCCTCAATGAGTTCCTGAGCCATCAATTGCACTTCCTCCTCTTTTTCGATGATGGTGCGGCCTAAGTCATGGGCCAACCGGCGATGGTTTTCCGATTGGGTCAGACGTTCCTCATTTCTGACTCGCAGCGTTGCACGTTGGTCCGTCAAATCTTGGCGTTCTTGCTCAAGTCCTTGGTTTTCCTCAAGGAATACCGCTTGTTCGTCTTTCTTGGCTTTCAATTCTGTACGGTCGCTTGCTAGGGTTGCTTCAAGTTCATCCATACGCTCAAGACGGGTCTCTTTGTTGGCCTCAAGGTTCTTGATGCGCTTGTTGATATCATCCACTCTACGCTGCAACACCGATTGATGGCTTGCTCCCTGAGCAATGGTTTCCTCGGCTTTGCTCTTCTCACCTGAGGCCGTGACACGCTTGAGGTTGGCATCGTGCATGCGCTCTCGCAAATGCTCAGGACTGGCGGCTTCAAGCGCATCTTTTGCAGCGACCTTGGCCTCCGTAGCTGCCTGAAGCGCGCTGTCTGCAGCATCCAACGCTCGCAGCGCACCTTGCGCCTCAAGTCGTAGGTCATCAAGCTTGGATTCCAAGCCTGCGGCGAGTTCACTAGCCTTCTTATGAAGGCCGACAACCTGACGCTTTTCGGCTTGAAGTTCACGAAGATTGGTGGCGTATGAATCGTCCACAAGGGCATTGATTTTGTCTCGGATGCTCTGTTGTTGGCCTCGGGCTTCTCGGAGGGCTTCATTGACGGTGGCTTCCATCAAGGTGTATTGATCAACTTGGCTCGTGAATTTTTCAACATCGGAAGCCCCCTGTATGCGTCCGCCGAAGGCAATCGTCATTTTCCGTTGGGTACCGCCAACCATGGCCCCACCGGCTTCAACCACATCACCACGGAGGGTGACAAGGCGAACGCCACCCATGTGACGTTGTGCAGCATTCATGTTCTCAACCACCAGCGTGTTGCGAAGAGCGAAACGCACGGCGACATCGATACGGGGGTCAAAGTCCAACATTTCATGAGCAAAGCCAACCACTTGTTCCTTTCTCGCCACCATGACGGCCTTGCCGGACGGTCTGGTGTTGGTCAATTTGTTGAGGGGAAGGAACGTTGCACGACCCAACTTGTTTTCAGCGAGCCAACGAATCGCCTTTGCTGCATCAGAATCCGTTTCAACGACCACGGAAGCCATGCCCGAGCCAATGGCTGTCGCCAAGGCAACCTCATGCGCTTGCTCCTTGGGAGCGCACAACTCAGCGATGGTGCCGATAATGCCCGATAATTCCTGTCGGTCTCGCGCCCCAATCACCGCGCTCGCACCACCGGCCAGTCCTTTTGCTCCAGACTTCTGCTCCATTTCGGCTTTGGCGAGGCTCAGCGAGCGTTCAGCCTCGCGCAATTTCACCTCAATTCGGTTTCGGTCTTCGGTCAATTGGGATTCAGCACGTTGGGCTTCAACCAAGGCTTTGGCGAGCGCATCTCGATCAAACTCGGGAGCTTCGTCGTTCAATTGCTCAATTTGAATGTCCAACTCACCAAGGGTAAGACGAATTCGCTCTTGCTCTTCTTGAGCATCCGCCAATTGCTGACCAACCAAATCGGCCTCAACCGCCAAACGGTCAACATCCGATTGAGCCTTTGAGCGGTCTTCGGACTTGGCGCTCACCTGTGCTTCTGCAGCGCTGAGGGCTTGATTCAAATCTTGATTTTTCTGACCGGCTGAATCCAGGGCTGTTCGAATCTCCTGTTCCTCATCTTGGGCTTCCTTCAAAGCGAGCAGGGCTGATTCCAAGGCCTCATTGGCTGTCTTGAGATTGGCCATAAACGCATCCAATTCCTCCGTGGCCTCAACGAGTTCCTGGAGGTTCTCTTGCAATTCCTCCGCTTCTTCCTCTCCTTCCCGTACCGCTTCCGCAATACGGTCGGTGTTGAGTTCAATAGCGACCTGCAAAGTTTGGATGGCTTGGCCTAATTCAGAGGTTTCGCCGCCAGTGAGTTTGTTAATTTCCGCTTGTAGTTCTGCGATTTTGTCATCCAATTCAAGCAACGTCTTCTCCGTGGCCTTGTGTTCATCCAACAACGACTGACTTTCGTCAAGATAGTGCTGGCGTTGTTCCACGTGGAACTTCAACTCGTTTTTGAGTGTCGAGTACCGGGCTTGAAGCAACATGGCGTTGGTCATGGCGATGCCGTCAGCAACATCCTTTGCTTTCTGAGCCACATGGCGTTCTTTGGCAAGGGTTGACAAGCGTTCAAGTTGCTCTTTTTCGAGCATCCCAATGCGTTCAAGGTAACTCTCAACCTTCTCTTTTTGCTTCCAAGCTTTTCGGATTTCATCATCATAGGACGTCACCCCTGCAACGTTGTCAAGTACCTTGCGTCGCTCATTGGCGGTCATCTTTGCAAGACTGGTCACATCGCCCTGCAGCACGATGTTGTATCCATCTGGTCGTGCGTTGGCGGCGCCGAGAAGGCGATGAAACACTTTCTGGCTGCTTTCCTCGCCGTTGAGTTGGTAGGTGGTAACGGGATTATTGGACGAAGTCAAGCGAATGCTACGTGACATTCGGATTTCTTCCTTGTCCAAGGGCAATCGGCGGCGGCCGTTGCTCATCACTGGGTTGGCGAACACGAGCGTGACGGAACATTCTCTTGCCGGCTTTGCATTCTTGCCGCCGTTGAAGATGAGGTCCGTTGAGTTCTGTGCCCGAATAACTCGGTTTGATTTTGGACCGAGGACAAATTGAATCGCATCACCGCAATTTGATTTCCCTGACCCGTTTGGGCCAGTGATGGCGGTAAAACCACGATCGAGAGGGACCGTGACTTCGCCTTTGAACGATTTGAAATTCAGTACTTCAAGCGACTTTAGGTACATCCCTATCCCTCATGCGATGGAACAAAAGCCCACCACGTTCTGAACACCCGTGTCTTACAGGATTTAAACAATCCGAATTTCTACGGCTCAGTGCAACGGTTTTGAAGGGTGGCAGGCCATCGCCGAAACCCTCTCAAAACACACCGTGATTGTTGCACTTTTTGCAACCCGCTCCCTGGCAGTATGGGCACGTGGCCATCACCAGCAAGTTGCTTCGTCGTCGGCTCATTGAAAGGTTCTTGTCAGCCTGAAGAAATCGGGACCGGTCGGTTCTCTCCAGATGCTTCTTATCGTGGGCCTCTTCTTGGAAAAATGAGGAGCGGAAGTCGCCTGCTTTCTCTCTTCGGCGCTCCAATTTTTCGCGTGTTTGAACTACTGCTTCGGCTTCCCAATACTTTGGACCTCGCATCATCAACGCACCGAAGACAGCAAAGAGAATTTGAACGACCCAGGGCTCGACAGGTACCGGAGACAAATCGGCGAGACTGCTTGAATTTGCAGAGGAGGGGAGCCAAGCCAACCGGTCAAGGATGGCCAATGCAAACAGCACGCAACCCATGATGAAGCCCGCTTTACGGAGGCGTCTGGCCCAAGATTTATTCTGGGGCAATTCAAATCCATACACGAACAAGAACAAGCCCTCCATGAGCATCAAAACATCTGCACCCGACCACTGCCCAACTTCTCCCAAACAGTACGAGGTGCCACTGCTGCTCAATTCTTCCTCAATCGTTGCCGGTGAGCAAGACGGTTCAAACATCAACAACGCATCCAGTTTGTACCCTTCAGCTCCATCGATTACCCTCGGGGCAACGGCGCCAAATTGGACATTCGCCACCACAAAGACGAGGAGGCCCGCACCGAAGACCGTCATGATTTTCCGAAAGGACAGTCCAAACACCATGCGTGCTCCTCATCGTTTCTAATCCATCCTGCTTCATAGTGCTTTTGAGTTGGATAGTACAATACCGCTCCATCACGGTCAAGAAGGGGTGAAGAAAGCGGCCCATGAGAGGAGAAGGGTATGGCGCATGTTGTTATCGTCGGCAGCGGCATTGCGGGCTTGTTCGCCGCCTGCCGGTTAGCCGATGCTGGACACCATGTCACTGTGGCGACAAAGAAGCGGACGAAGGATTCCTCGACAAACTGGGCACAAGGCGGCATTGCTGCTATCCTTGACAAAACCAACGAACAAGGCATGGAAGCCCATATCCAAGACACGCTACGAAGCGGTGACGGGAAATGCGACGAACGTGTCGTTCGAAGCATTATCGCTGAAGCCGGTGCGCGTATTCTGGACTTGATTCAACTCGGTGTGGAGTTTGAGAAAGAGCAGGATGGCACCTTTGCAATGGCGCAAGAAGGTGGTCATTCAGCCAAGCGTATTTTCCACGCCAAAGACGCAACGGGAAAAGAAATTGAGCGAGCACTCTCTGCTTATGCAACCAAACATGACCGGATACAATTGCGCCCCAATACCCTCGCTATCGATTTGATTCAACGAGAACACGGTGACCCTTCCCAAGGCGTGGCTGGTGTTTGGTGCCTTGACCAGCAGACGCAAGAGGTGATAACGCTCGAAGCCGATGCCGTCATTCTCGCAACGGGGGGTGTGGGCTGCCTTTGGAAACAAACGACCAATCCAAGTGTGGCGACGGGAGATGGGTTGGCTATGGCCTATAGAACGGGTGCTTGCGTGGATAATCTCGCCTTTATTCAATTCCATCCAACCTCGCTTTCTGCCCCAGGTCAACGCCCATTTTTAATTTCAGAGGCATTGCGAGGTGTTGGTGCGGTGTTGTTGGACGACGAGGGTTTGGCCTCTTGGCAAGAAGCATGCGCCGACGCTATCGAGAGCCATCAAGAACCGCCTGCGCCGGATGGATTTTCCTTTACGCTGAACCATTCCCCAGATGGATCCATGGCTACGAGAGACATCGTCGCCCGAGCGATTGACCAGCAACTGAAAACCTCGGGCAAACACCATGTCTATTTGGTGACCTCACACCTCACAGATGTCCCGTTGACAACGAAATTTCCTACAATCTCTCAACGTCTCAAGAAAGACGGTCTGACGCTTGGTGTAGACCCCATTCCTGTGGTTCCAGCCGCTCACTACATGGTCGGAGGAGTGCGAGTGGACGACATCGGTCGCGCCTATCAGCAACTGAACGACGAGCCTATGCCCCATTTGTTCGCCATTGGCGAGGTAGCCTGCACTGGCATGCACGGAGCGAACCGTTTAGCCTCAAACAGTTTGCTAGAAGCGGTGGTCTACGCCAATCGCGTGGCTCAACACCTGATTGATAACCCTCCCGAACCCTACGAAGGCAACCATCCCGCTTGGCGTGCCGATGGTTTGGACCGTTTGCGTGAGCATGCCCCTATCATTCATGACCGAGCGAGTTTGGTCAGCACCATGACCCAGGAGGTCGGTATCGTGCGCTCCAACCAACGTTTGCGCCGGGCCCAGCGACGATTGGAACTCCTGAACCAAGAAATTGACCTCATTTGGAAGGCCTCGCTGCCAAGCAGGGCCATCGTTGAACTTCGAAACCTTGCCCTCATTGGCCATTTAGTGGTCAACAATGCACTCGAGCAAACAGAAAATGCTGGACTCCACTACAATGTGGACCTCATCAAGGATGACATGCCTGAATGAGGGTTGAAAGCAGTTGGTTCAAAGGAACAGGGACACCGTGTTCCTCGGCTAACATCACGACGGCTTGGTTCAACGCATCAATTTCCGTGGTCCGTCCTGTTTTGAGGTCTTGCAACATACTGCAGTTGTTGTCTTGGGTATGTTCCAACACTTCTCTCAATCGTTTCTCAAACGCTGGTTCATCCGGAACGGTCACCCGTTCAAGTTGGGCGACCTTGGCCGCTTCACGGTAAATCATCATGCACACACCGAACAATTCCGGCCCCAGTAATTCTCCATTGCGCAGTCCACCCAATGCTGCCAGCGGATTGATGCATACATTGAGCAAGACTTTTTCCCATACCATCGAGGCGGCATCTGTGCAAATCATAGGACTCAAGCCACCTTCATTCAGCACCAATTCAACTTTTGAGAGTGTCTCTGCTCTAGGCCCAAATGGTGTTGTGGCCAAATTGACAACACCTTGTCCTGCCCAAACCACCGCCCCATCTTCTTGACGATATGCTCCGTGGGTCGTCGTCGCTGCAAGGACACGATGATGGCCCAGCTCACGCGCCAAGCGTTCATGATGGCCTAATCCGTTGGACATGGCGAACGCTACTCCGTTGCCTTTGAGCACCGTCTGCGCAAGAGGAAGCAACGAAGGCACGGCATAGGATTTGCAAGCGATAATGACGAGGTCAGAGCCTCCAATGAGTTCTTCAGGAAACTCCAGTTCTTCACATGAGAATTGAAAACGTTCAGCAGCATGGGACTTGGAACAAAAACCACTGACTTGGATGCCTTCTATCATTTGGTGAGCACCGCGTTCACCGCGGACATGGAGGTGAAGTTCATGCTCAGTGGAGGCCAGGCACGAGGCGACCACACTCCCCATGGCCCCCAGACCAAGAATGGAAATCCGCACATCATCCCCTCACTGGTAACTCGCTAAATGGAGCACGACGGTCCCCGACTCGAGACTGAGCCACATGGTGGCCAGCGGGGACGAAGGTGGAACCAACTGAAGGGTGGTGTTTCCAGGAGCGAGATGTGTCCCATTCCAGTCGTGCTGCCAGTCATCTCCGGGACTGCCTTCTCTGGCCAGACGGAAGGAGATGTCTCGTTCGGAGGGGTTGTGGAAGGTCAAATCGCCCATCCCTTCATTGAGCAACGTACCGTTCGCAGCAATGGCCCACGGGGTTGTCCAAAACCGGGTCGTGGCATTCATCCACGTCACGAGGAGTTCGGGTCCTCTTTTTACATGAAAAGCAAACTGCGGATAAGGAGTGAACGCATCGGTACACACCGACATGTTGGAGTCTTCGGCGATTAACAGCGTCATGTTTTGCCCACTTTCGATCAACGGCAAATGTCCAGAAGCGAACACCGATGTATCCCAAATCCATTCGCCTTCAAGCGGTCTTGGAGGGGTGCTGATGCTCGCATTGATGGGACAATGTTCCGCATTGGCCATCAACACACCCCCTTCTTGCAACAAGGACCCCCACTGTTGGGTTGAATCCTTGCTTAGCGTCCAACCATCCTCGGGAACATAAGCCACCAAAGGTCGTCGCTCCGGAAGCAACGGTGAAAAAGAATCGTTGTTGATGTGGATACTGGCCATTGAAGGTTGGAACACCAGTGGGTCCAATCCCGATAGGCACAAGCGCTCAGGAACTTCACTGAAGTTAGCCGTCAATCCTTGATGGCCATCGATGTGAACCAGCGAAGTTTGAACGCCAAGAAGTGTTGATTCGTCAACCGTGACCAGCATAGAATCGGAACTCAAAAGGGCGCCGTACACATCAACGCAACGCAACACGTTGGAGCCGTCGGGTACATCGTACCATTGTTCAGCGGGGACGATTTCAAGCGAGGGTTGGACCGTGAACGGGACCACATCGTATCCGTCGTTGATGTGCATGACGTAGGACCCTTTGGCTTGTGTCGGTTCGTGAGATGCTGCCCATGTGAGGTTGAGCCAAAATGTCGCCGTTCGCTGGGGAAGCAGCGATGTCCCGCAACCTTCGCCATCGATGGAAAACATATCTTCCCCATCGCAATCCCACTCGACCGTCCAGGGATGTCCTTGATGTTCAAACAAAGCATGTACTGCAAATTGGCGCTCAAGAGATGATGGATTTGTCACCTTCACCACCGTCCTTGAGTTCCAAGTCCCGTCTTCAAGAAGCACGGCAAGTTCCGGTTGAACAAGTTCGTATGTCATGGGGTCATTCCAGTGCGTATCGTGAACAACGGGCTGTGAAGCGGGTAGCAAAAGAACGAACACGATGAGAAGCAGCAACCCCATACGCTTGTGCTCGTCTTCATTCAATCCCGTGGTCTCATCAAGAAGTAAGGGAATGCGTACATCGTTTCCAAAGAAGAACAGCAATGGCAGCAACAAAGCGAAGACCAAGAACCAGAGTGAAAAGTCCTCAAACACACCGAAAACATATGCACAGAATAACATCGTTACGAAAATCAAACTCTGTGTGCTTGAACTCCTTGCTTCGATCATCCCCATGCGAGCAATGAGGATGCGCCCCCCCGGGAAGGTGGGAATGGGGAGAATGGAAATCCATGCGAAGAGCATCAACATGCCACCTGCATGGACCCAAGGATGAGCCCAAAGCAAACGGACCCAAGCATCATCACCGGCCACTTCCGTTGCTAAGAGGCTGAGGAATAAGGGCGGAGCACTCACCAAAGGCATGAGGCTGGAGGGTAGGTATTCAGGCGTCATGCTCAAGCCAAGCAAGAACAACACTGAACCAAACAGGCCGAGGACAATGGGGACAGTCAACGCAGTGAAACCCAGCGAGGCTCGGTTGGGCCAAGGACGGGCATCCATTCGGGGTAAGGTCGGAATCAATAGAATTCCAAAAGGCCAGAACAACCAGGAGGCTGGGAACATACCGAGTGCGTAGAGTGCAATGGTGAAATCCGGTACTGGAAGCAAATGTCCGCTTCTTACACCATAGCGGCTGGCCACGGACCGCTGAACAAGAGAGGCAACGTACAGCGTCAGCAAGATTGGAAGGGTATAGCCCAAAAAGGCGTCAACAAGCGAGGAACTATGGAACCAGCCGGTTGTGGAGCGACTTGGTGACATCCAAAGGTCACCAGCAAGGGTGAGTGTGAGCAAGGACAAGAACCAGAACATCATGGTCGTGTTTAGGCGTGGAAATTGCCGTTCGGGCGTTGGAAAAACGGTCAGCACCCAGTCATCGTCCTTGGTTAACTTCGCCATCCAACCGAGTCGGAACAAATGGGCGTTTACATCGTTTACCACAGCATGAATGTCCTTGTCATCCGACGCTACGGTCCATGATGGCCAACGACCACCATGCTCACCAATGACGTTCACGTACGAGGCGAGAATCGAAGCCAACAATTCGTGTTGTGTCCATGCGTTTTTGTGGTGAGGGAGACCGGTTTGGTCAACTGTATCATCGTCCATACGCGACTCCCCCTACCGTATCGGTACGACCCATCCTCCATGAATCCCTCGTTGAACCGAAGGCAGATTCAAGTTCACTTGTTCTTGAAACGCTTGAGCCTAAACGTTTCTTCACGCTCCATTTCTTCCAAACGAAGTTGAATGAACACCTTTGCTTCTTCAAGTTCCGGGATGACCTTGAACTCGAGGGCATTGACACGCCGTTTGGTGGCTTCAATTTCAGCCAACAATCGCTTCAAGGTGGCTTCCATTTCCGATGCTGTGACGATTTTTTCGATGAGTTCACTGAACGAATCGCTGGCTTCATCGATGTATGGAGACGAACCAATGAACCCAATCCCACGCTCTGCAAAGGTGGATTTGAGGTTGCTCCCGCTCACGCTGGGGACAACCACACCCATGATGTTCCGGCGCTCAACTTCGACCTCTGGATGGGCAGAGTTGGCGATGGCGGCCGCACGGACGGCAAGACCACCTTCTATCGCGTTGGCCAAGTCAATACGTGTTTTTGCCAATCGGTAGGCTTCTGTGAGATCTCTCTTGGCTTCAATCATCTCCGACAGAAGCGTTCGAAACTCGTGAAACAAACCGTCACGCTTCATCTTCAACAACTTGTACCCATTGCGGGTTTGCTTGATTCGTGCCTTGAGCTTGATGAGTTCGCTGCGGGTTGGTTTAATGTCCAATGCCATGCTTTCTCACCTCCTTGAATGTCGAATCTTGCTCCTGTTCTCACTTGCGGTTGTCGGGGTGGTACTTTCCGATGAGTTCCTCATCAAGACGAACGAGATACTTTGTGTCAATGTTGGCCATCAATTGCCAGCAAAGGTCAAGGGTTTCGTCAATGGTACGGTCTTCATCACGGGATTGGCGAAGGAACTTGTCTTCAAACACACCGGAGAAGTCCAGGAGTTGCTTGTCACGCTCGTTCAATGCATCCTCACCGACAATGGCCACCAATCCTCGCAATTCTCGACCTTGGGCATAGGCGGCGTACATTTGGTCGCTGACCTTCTTGTGATCGTCACGGGTGGTTTTCTCACCGATACAGGAACCCATCAGTCGAGAGAGCGATGGCAAGACATTGATCGGTGGGTAGATACCCTGCTGATGTAATTCACGGCTAATCACAATCTGACCTTCGGTAATATAACCAGACAAATCGGGAATCGGGTGCGTAATGTCGTCACCAGGCATGGTCAAGATGGGGAACTGCGTAATGGAGCCTTTCTTCCCCTTGACGATACCTGCACGCTCGTAGAGCATGGCCAAGTCGGTGTACATGTAACCGGGGTAACCACGACGACCAGGCACTTCTTCACGGGCAGCACCAATTTGACGAAGAGCGTCACAGTAGTTGGTCATGTCCGTGTAAATGACGAGCACGTGGTAGTCCTTCTCAAAGGCGAGGTATTCAGCAGCGGTCAGGGCTAGACGAGGCGTAATGATTCGCTCAACAGCTGGGTCGTCGGCCAAGTTGACGAACAACACAGCGTTCTCAAGTGCACCGGTTCGCTCGAGGTCAGAACGGAAGAAATTGTATTCTTCAGCCGTGATACCCATGGCGCAGAACACCACGATGAACTCTTCATCAGAATCCTTGAGTTTTGCCTGTCGAGCGATTTGCAGCGCAATGTCGTTGTGTGGCAATCCCGAAGCAGAGAAAATGGGCAGCTTTTGCCCACGCACGAGGGTGGTACAGCAGTCAATGGCCGATATTCCCGTCTGAATGAAATCGTGGGGAGATTGGCGGCTGTAGGGGTTGATGGCCGCACCGATGATGTCGGCCTTCTCGTCTGCGACGATCTCTGGACCGCCGTCACGAGGTCGCCCTGCACCGTCAAGAATGCGTCCAACCAAGTCAGTGCTGACGGGCAACTTGAACACGTCACCCATAAACGTCACACCGGTTTCTCGGTTGATTTTAGCGGTTCCTTCGAACACCTGAACGATAACAAGGTCGTCAGATGTGTCGAGAACTTGGCCATTCTTGATGTCGCCATTCGCAAGCCGGAGGGTAACGATTTCACCAAAAGCCACAGGTTCGGTTTTGTTCAAAAAGACCAGTGGGCCTTTGACGTCAGTAATGGTTCTGTATTCTTTTCCAGTCATGTTCATCCTCTCCTCAGTTGGCCTCCACAGCGTTGCCGATTTGTTCGTTCATCTCCTTCACCATGGCTTCGATACGGTCAATGTAGCCTTCTTCAAAGCGAGCGCGCATCAAGTTGGAGCGACCTGGGACGTTGACCACATCATTGAGCAGGGCACCATCGGCCATAGCAGCCTTGGCAGCGTCTTGGAACGAAAGAATGGCCTTGGCCATTTCGTATTGCAATTTGATGTCACAGTAGGCGTCAACGGGGTCAAAGCCGTTCTGTTGCAGGAAGAACTCACGAATCATACGAGCGACTTCAAGCGTCAATTGTTGGTCGGCAGGCAAAGCATCGGAACCGACCAGTTGCACAATCTCTTGCAATTCGGCTTCAACCTGGAGCAGACCGCTGATTTGGGTTCGGATTTCAGGGAAATCCTGAGCGATGTTATCGCGGAACCATTGGTCAAGGCTCTGGGGATAGAGCGAGTACGAGTTGAGCCAGTTGATGGCGGGGAAGTGACGCTGTCGGGCCAATCCTGCATCAAGGCCCCAAAACACCTTCACGATACGGAGGGTACCTTGGGACACAGGCTCGGAAATGTCACCACCAGGCGGGGAAACGGCCCCAATGACGGTCACAGAGCCGTCGTCACCGTTCAGGGTCTCAACACGACCGGCTCGTTCATAGAATTCAGCGATTCGGGAAGAAAGGTACGCTGGGTAACCTTCCTCACCGGGCATCTCCTCAAGACGGGACGAAATTTCACGCATCGCTTCAGCCCATCGCGAGGTCGAGTCGGCCATGAGGGCAACATCGTATCCCATGTCACGGAAGTACTCTGCAATCGTGATTCCGGTGTACACCGATGCCTCACGAGCAGCCACAGGCATGTTGGAGGTGTTGGCGATCATGACTGTCCGGTTCATCAGTGGCTTCCCTGTGTTCGGGTCGATCAAGTGAGGGAACTCGTCCAACACTTCGGTCATCTCGTTTCCACGCTCACCGCAACCGATGTAGACCACAAGTTGAGCGTCGGAATACTTGGCCAAGGATTGTTGAGTGACGGTCTTTCCTGAACCAAACGGCCCTGGAATACCGGCTGCACCACCTTTGGCCAAGGGGAACAAGAAATCCAAGATGCGCATGCCCGTCACCAATGGGGTGTCTGGTGCGTACTTTTGCGTGTACGGGCGAGGGGTTCGGACCGGCCACTTTTGCATCATTTGCAGTTCGGTACCGTCTTCGAGAACGCACACCGTCTGGGTCACGTTGAAATCGCCGGATTCAATGGATTTCACAACGCCGCCTTTGCCGGGCGGGACCATGATTTTGTGGACGATGGTCTCGGTCTCTTGAACGTGTCCAATCACTTGGCCGCTGACAACCTCATCGCCCTTCGCCACTTGAGGCTCAAAGGTCCAAATCTTGGTCATGTCAAAGGCGTCTGCGTCAACACCACGGGTGATGAACACACCCATGACCTCTTCCAAAGAGGCAAGCGGACGCTGGATACCGTCGTAGATTTGGGTGAGGAGGCCAGGGCCCAACGCAACGGACAGCGTCTCTTCGGTGTTCAGCACAGGTTCACCTGGACGAATACCCGAGGTGTCTTCGTACACCTGGATAACGGCCTTGTCTCCATGCAGTTCAATCACTTCACCCATCAGACCTTCATGGCCGACACGTACAACGTCATACATGGCAGCATTCATGCCGGTGGCGGTCACGACAGGTCCCGAAATTCGGTAAATCACTCCTTCATTGCTCATTTTTTCTTCCTCCTTGTTTTGGTTGGAACATCATTTCCACAAATCGACTCCTATGGCTTTGCGAATGGTTTCTCGCAAAGTGGTGTCTTCCTCCGTACCGATACCAAGAACGGTTGGGGAGACAGATGCCGACAGTTGGTCTCGCAACCGTTCGGGCAGCGTAGCCATCACGGCGGAGTCGACCACCATGATGCCCACTGACTTGTTATTGAGTAGGGAACGAAGGACGGAATGCAATTCTTCCTCTCCTTCGGGATTGTAAAGGTCGGACAGTCCAGCAAGCTGGAAGCCCAAGGTAAAGGCCGGTGAACCAACGACTGCGATCTCCATGATATCACCTCATCAAAGCACGTGGGCCTCCAAAATCTCGGACGAAAGACCGGCAAGTCGGCCTCGCACAATCAAACGAAGATCCGTCACTTCCTGAACCTTCATGGCCACATAGTGGATAATGGGAAGGGCAGATACGGGATGGAGGTAGCTCATCCTCTGCATCATTTCATGCTCCCTTGCTTTCATCCATGTGATGACGGGGTCCAAACTGCGTTGCGCTTCTGCTTCAGCCAACACGGCTTCAAAGCCAGCCATATCAAAGCGGTCACCAGCACGCAATAAATCCATCATGCCATCTCTTCCACTGGTTGCCACACTCGAAAATGCCCGCTTGG